>QHSL01000059.1 GCA_003220435.1 Candidatus Rokuibacteriota bacterium
CCGTTCCTGCTGCTGGCGACCGCGAGCGCCTCCGGCCGCTGCGACGTCTCGCCCAAGGGCGACGCGCCCGGCTTCGTCCACGTGCTCGACGAGCGCCGGCTGGTGATTCCCGACCGGCCCGGCAACAAGCGGCTCGACGGCATGCGCAACATCCTCGAGAACCCTCACGTCGGGCTGATCTTCCTGATCCCTGGACGCGAGGAGACCCTGCGCGTGAACGGACGCGCGTGGATCGTCCGCGACGAGGAGATCCTGGCCAAGCTGTCGGCGCGAGACAAGCTGCCGCAGCTCGCGATCGCCGTCGAGACCGAGGAGGTCTTCTTCCACTGTCCCAAGGCCTTCCGGCGCTCCAAGCTCTGGGAGCCGGCGAGCTGGCCTGATCGCGACGCGCTTCCGACGATGGCGTGTGTCCTGTACGAGAAGCTCCAGCCGGTGGGTAAGACTCTCGAGGAGTACTTGCGCGAGAGCGAGGAAGGGCTCCAGAGGACGCTCTATTGATGGCGCGGTGAGCCGCCGCTACCGCATCGGGATCGACGTCGGCGGCACCTTCACCGATCTCGTCGCGGCGGACGAGCGCGGCACGGTCACGATCGCCAAATCCGCCTCGACTCCGGCGGATCCCTCCGACGGCCTCGTCGACGGACTGGGCCTCCTCGCGGCCGAGCTGGGGACCGACCTCCGCGGGCTCCTCGCCCAGACCGATTCGATCGTGCACGGCACGACCGTCGCGACCAACGCGCTGCTCGAGCGCAAGGGCGCGCGGGTCGGGCTCCTGACCACCGAAGGGCACCGCGACGTCATCGAGATGCGCGAGGGGCTGAAGGACGATCGCTACAACCTCCGCATGGCGCCGCCGGTGCCGCTCGTGCCGCGCGCCCGCCGCCTGGGCGTCCGCGAGCGCATGCGCTTCGACGGCACCGTGGCCACGCCGCTCGGCGCCCGCTCGCTCGAGGCCGCCGTCACCGCGCTCGAGAGGGCGCGCGTGGACGCGGTGGCCGTCTGCTACCTGCACTCGTACCGGAACCCGCGGCACGAATCTTTGACGGGACGCGCCCTGGCCCGGCGCCTGCCCGGCGTCTACGTGTCGCTCTCGTCCGAGGTCCTGCCGCAGATCAAGGAATACGAGCGGGTGTGGACGACCGTGGTCAACGCGTACGTGGGGCCGACGCTGTCGCGGTATCTGGCGAGCCTGGCGGCGCGCCTCAAGGGCCACGGCTATCGCGGCGATGTGCTGATCATGCAGTCGCACGGCGGCGTGGCGCTCGTCCGCGAAGCCGCGCGGCTCGCCGCCGGCGCGGTGCTGTCGGGGCCGGCGGGCGGCGTCGCGGCCGGCCGCTACAGCGCGCGCCTCCTCGGCGAGGGCAACCTGATCACCTTCGACATGGGGGGGACGTCCACGGACATCGCGCTCCTGCGATCGGGCGAGCCCCAGCTCACCGGCGAGAAGACCGTCGGGGCCGCGAAGGTCGCGCTGCCGGCGATCGACATCCACACGCTCGGCGCCGGCGGCGGCTCGGTCGCGTCGGTGGACGCGGGCGGGATCCTCCACGTCGGGCCCGAGAGCGCCGGGGCCGAGCCGGGTCCGGCGTGCTACGGCAAGGGCGGCTCGCGCGCGACCGTGACCGACGCCAATCTGGTGCTGGGCTTCCTGGATCCCGGGAACTTCCTGGGCGGCCGCATCGCGCTCGACGCCGCGGCGGCGGGCGCGGCCGTCGACGCGGTGGCCGCCCGGCTCGGCACGACGCCGCTGCGCGCGGCCGAAGGCATCTCGAAGGTCGTCAACACGAACATGGCCGAGGGGATCAAGATCGTCTCGGTCCGGCGCGGCGTGGACCCGCGCCGGTTCGCGCTGGTCGCCTTCGGCGGGGCCGCGGGGCTCCACGTCACCGAGGTCGCGCGCCTCCTCGAGATCCAGCGTGTGATCGTGCCCTCCGTCGCCGCAGTGCTGTCGGCCTGGGGCATGCTGGCGACGGACCTGCGCTACGAGATGGTGCGCTCGCACGTCAGCGAGGTCGGGCGCATGACCGCCGCGGGATTGCGCAAGCTCTTCGCGGCGCTCGAACGCCAAGGCCGCAAGCACCTCGCGCGCTTCGAGGGCGACGTCACCGTGCGGCGCGCGCTCGACATGCGTTACGGCGAGCAGATCTTCGAGATCTCGGTGGACCTCGAGGGCGTGGACCCCGCGGCGCCGGATCTGCTGGACCAGGCGGCCGCGCGCTTCCACCGTCGTCACGAGGAACTCTACGCGTACAACGCGCCGGGCCAGGAGGTCGTCATCGTCAACGCGCGTGTCGCGGTCATCGGCGCGCTGCCGGTGTTGCCGGCCGGCGCCGGAACGGTGGAACGGCGCGCCGCCGCCCCGCCCGCGCGCCGGCGCGTCTGGCTGGGCGACTGGGTCGAGGTGCCAGTGCACCGGCTGGACGGGCTCGCCGCCGGGCTCGAGGCCAAGGGGCCGGCCATCTTCGAGTCGGCGACCACGACCGTGCTCCTCCGCGAGGGCGAGCGGGTCACCGTCACGCCCCACGGCTGGCTCGACATCCGGCTCGGCTGACCGCGTGACCGCGCATCTGCGCCACAACGTGGCGGCGCTCGGCGCCGACTACGCGCTCTTCGTCGTGGGTCTGACGCTCGCCTCGCAATCCACGCTGCTGCCCGCGTTCGCGGCCTACCTGGGCGCGCCCAACGTCGTCATCGGCGCGATTCCGGCCGTGATGACGCTGGGCTGGTTCATGCCCTCGCTGTTCGCGGCTGGCCACACCGAGGCGCTTCCGAGCAAGCTGCCGTTCATCCTTCGCTACACGATTTGGGAGCGCGTGCCGTTCGCGATCCTGGCCCTGACTGCGTTCTTCGTCGCCGGACCCGCGCCGGTCGTGGCGCTGGTCCTGCTGCTGCTGATGCTGCTGGTGACCACGGGCGTCGGTGGTGTGCTCATGCCGGCGTGGATGGATCTGATCGGCCGGGTGATCCCTGTGACAGCGCGGGGGCGCTTCTTCGCGTTCGCGAACCTCGTGGCCAGCGCCGGCGGCTTCGCCGGCAGCTTCGCGATCGCGTCGATCCTGGCGGCGGTCGCGGCGCCGGCGAGCTACGGCGTGTGTTTCGCCTTCGCCACGGCCTGTATGGCCCTCTCGTACGTCGCACTGGCATTGGTGCGCGAGCCGGCGGCCATCGCGCCCGCCGAGCGCGTGACGCTGCGCGCCTATCTGTCGCGAATCCCGGCGGTGCTGGGCCGCGATCGGAACCTGTCCTGGTATCTCGGCGCCCGGGCGTTCGCGGTCATCGGCTCGGTCGGCGGCGGCTTCTACACCGTCTACGCGCTCGCCGCATGGGAGGCGCCACCGTCGCAAGTCGGGGTCTTCACCACGCTCATGACCCTCGGTCAGATGGGGGCGAACGTGGTCCTCGGCTGGCTCGCCGACCGGCACGGTCACCGCCTGGTGATCATCACGGGTCTCCTCGCGACGCTCGCCGGCAATGTCATCGCGCTCGCGGCTCCGACCATCGGCATCTTCGGCGCCGTCTTTGTCCTGATGGGCGTTCATCTCGCCGCGATGAACGTATCGACGCTGAACGTCCTCCTGGAATTCGCGCCGGTCCCGGCGGAGCAGCCGACCTACATCGGTCTGGGGACGACCTTGATGGCGCCCATCGCTTTCAGCGCGCCGCTGGCCGCCGGGCTCCTGGCCGACGCGCTCAGCTACACGGCGGTGTTCGGGGTCGCCACCGTGGCCGGCGTGATCGCGCTCGGGGTCATCGTCGCGCGCGTGCGTGATCCGCGCTGGACGGTGGCGACGCCCGCTGCCGTCGGCGATAGGATGGAGACCCTCACGTGATCAAGCGTCTCTTCGGAGCCACCGGCGTGCAGGTGCCCGTCATCGGCCAGGGTACCTGGCGCATGGGCGAGAGCCGCTCGAGCCAGAAGGGGGAGATCGCCTCGCTGCGCCTGGGCATCGAGCTCGGGCTGACCCACATCGACACCGCCGAGATGTACGCCGACGGCGGGGCCGAGCGCGTCGTGGCCCAGGCGATCAAGGGGGTCGCGCGCGACAGCCTCTTTCTCGTCACGAAGGTGCTGCCGTCGAACGCGTCGGCGACCGGCACCATCAAGGCGTGCGAGCAGTCGCTCAAGCGGCTGGAAGTCGACCACGTGGACGTCTTTCTCATTCATTGGTGGTCGTCCCAGCATCCGGTCGCCGACACGATGCGCGCCATGCAGACGCTGGTCACCCGCGGGCTCACGCGGTTCGTCGGGGTGTCGAACTTCGACGTCGCCCAGATGCGCGAGGCTCAGGCGGCGCTGGGCGGCACGCGCCTGGCCTGCAACCAGGTGCTCTACCATCTGCGCGACCGCGGGATCGAGAGCGAGCTGCTGCCCCACTGCGGGCGCGAGCGGGTCGCCGTCGTCGGCTACACGCCGCTCAACCGCGGCGGGTTCCTCCGCGACGCGGTGGCCGAGATCGCCAAGCGCCACGGGCGTACCACGCGGCAGGTGACGCTGAACTTTCTCACCCGACGGGCCCCGCTCTTCACGATTCCCAAGGCGAGCCAGCCCGAGCACGTTCGCGAGAACGCGGCCGCCCTCGACTTCAAGCTGACGCCGGACGAGCTCCGGGCGATCGACGAAGCGTTTTGATCAGGGCGGGGGGAGGGAGGCGGCGAAGCGCTCGGGTGCGAGCTTGAGGCCGTTGGCGAAGAACGAGACCGTGTGGTAGAAGCCCACGAGCGCGATCGCCTCGAAAATCTGCTCGAGGCTGAAGGCGCCGGACAGCTCCTTCCACAGCTCGTCGGTGATCGAGGACGAGTCGTGTAGTTGGTCGACGAGCCGGATCAGCAGCTGCTCCTCCGCGCTCCACGCGGGATCCGCGCCATCGCCGCGCGCGGTGGCGCGCACCTGCTCGGGGGTCAGCGCGACGCGCTGGGCGAAGAACGCCACGTGGACGCCCCACTCGTAGGCGCAGCCGCAGCGCGCGCAGGTGCGGTCGATCACGATCTCGCGGTGGCGCAGCGAAAGCGGGCCGCGGTCGAGCAGGCTGCCGGCGCGAAAGCGCTCGTAGACGCGCGGCACGCGCGCCAGCGTCGTGAACAATGAGAGCGGCGGCACCCCGGGCGGCATGATCTTGTCGAAGATGGCCTGCAGCTCCGGCGGATAGGGCGGCGCGACCGGCTCGACGCGGGGCGGCGGCGTGGTCATCTCTCTAAGCTCCTCGATGGCGGCTCGCGAATCTCCATGGCGCGGATCAGGCCGTCGCGAAGGTCGTAGACGTGGTGAACCACGCGGTCGGCCATCACGGTCCCGGAGCGATCGCGGACCACTTGATGGACCTCGACCCTGATCCGCCCGGCCGCGTCGGTCTCGAAGCGCAGCGGCTCGACGTGCGGATCGATGAGGACCCACTGACGCGTCCAGTAGTCCCGGACGCCCTGGTGACCGTGGATCTGGCCGCCTTCCATGCCGTTCGGCCGGACGACGTCCGGGTGCATCGTCGCCAGGACGGACTCGACGTCGCGGGCGTTGAACGCGTCGCAGGCCGCGATCGGCACCTCACGGTCGGCGCGCGCGGGCTCAGACGAGCGGGACGTAGTCGTACTCGCCGAGACCCTGGAGCACTAGGAACACCGCCGAGGCGTCGCCGCCGTTCGTGACGAGATGCGGCCGGCGTGCCCGGACCGTGTAGGTCTCGCCGGGGCCGAGGCGTACTTCCGCCTTTGGGTCGCGGAGGAACAGGCGCAGGCGGCCTTCCAGGACGTAGAACGTGTCCTGGATGTTGTTGTGGTAGTGCCAGGGCACCTGCTGGCGGGGGCTGATCTGGAGCTCCTGGATCCTGAACCCCGGCCGCTCGGCGTGCCGTGCGCGGCGCTCGACTTCGTAGAGGTGGCTCGCGTCCTTCACGGCTTCCATCGTCGGCGCCTCCTTCCCGTCGCGATGGTACCATCGCGACACCGCCATCTCGGGAGGATCGCCATGTCCCAGGACCTGCTGGAAGTCGTCAAGGATGGAGTCGCCGTGCTCACGCTCAACCGGCCCGACCGGCTGAACGCCATGTCGGGGCCGATGCTCGACGCGATGCTCGAGGCGCTGCCGCGTCTGGCCGACGACGGCGACGTGGGCGTGGTGGTGCTCACCGGCGCCGGCCGCGGCTTCTGCGCCGGCGGCGACGTGAAGGCGATGGCCGAAGGGCGCGAGTTCGGTGGGACGACGCTCGAGGAGAAGGCGCAGGCGCTCCGCTCGAGCATGGAGGTCTCGCGCTGGCTGCACGAGATGCCCAAGGTGACGATCGCGATGGTCCGCGGCGCGGCCGCGGGCGCCGGGCTCTCGCTGGCGCTCGCGTGCGACCTGCGCGTCGCCAGCGACACGGCGCGGTTCGCCACGGCGTTCGCCCGCGTCGGCTACTCCGGGGACTTCGGCGGCAGCTGGTACCTCACCCAGCTCGTCGGCAGCGCCAAGGCCCGCGAGCTCTACTACACGGCCGACATCGTCGACGCGCCGCAGGCGCTGGCGCTCGGCATCGTCAATCGCGTGGTGCCCGACGCGCGGCTCGAGGATGAGACGCTGGCGCTGGCCGGGCGGCTGGCGCGTGGCCCGCGGGTCGCGTATCGATATATGAAGCGAAATTTCAACGCGGCCGAGAGCGGAACGCTCAAGGACTCGCTCGACCTCGAGGCGTGGCATCACACGCGCTGCGGGATGACGGAGGACCACCGGGAAGCCGCGAAGGCCTTCGTCGAGAAGCGCGAGCCCGTCTTCAAGGGACGCTGATGGCGTTCACCGACGAGCTCTGGCGATCGATCGGACCGATCTACGCCGCGATCCTTCGCCACCCTTTTCTGAGAGGGCTCACCGACGGCTCGCTCCCGCGCGAGAGCTTCAAGTTCTACGCGGTGCAGGACGCCCTCTACCTGCGCGAGTTCGCCCGAGCGCTGTCGTTGGCCGCCGCGCGCGCGCCCGAGGACGACTGGATCATCATGTTCAACGAGCACGCCGCTGGCGCCCTGAAGGTCGAGCGCGCGCTGCACGAGTCCTTCTTCAAGGATTTCGGGCTGACCCCCGCGGAGGTCGCGGCGACGCCGCTGGCCCCGACCAATCTCGCCTACACGAGCTATCTCCTGGCGGTCGCCTACGGCTCGCCCTTCCACGAGGCGATGGCGGCGCTGCTGCCGTGCTACTGGATCTACTGGGAGGTCGGCAAGGAGCTCGAACGGATGGGATCAGGCGACCCCCTCTACAAGCGCTGGATCGGCACCTACGCCTCCGAGGACTTCGGCGGGGTCGTCAGGGCGGTGCTCGCGGCCACCGACCGGGTCGCGGCGCGGCTGACCCCGGCGGAGCGAGACGCGATGCGGGCCCACTTCGTCACGACCAGTCGCTACGAGTGGATGTTCTGGGACATGGGCCTGCGGCGCGAAGGCTGGCCAGTCTAGGTGATGGACCCCGAGCAGTTCCGGCGGGCGACCGAGATCTGGCAGGAGGCCTACCGCCACCAGATGCAAGGGGAGCTCGAGCGCGCGATCGAGCTCTACCGGAAATCGATCGAGGTATGCCCGACGGCGGAGGCGCACACGTTCCTCGGGTGGACCTATAGCTTTCAGGGCCGCCTCGACGAGGCGACGCAGGAGTGCCTCCGGGCGATACAGGTCGATCCCGACTTCGGGAATCCCTATAACGACATCGGCTGTTATCTGATGCAGCAGGACCGGATGGACGAGGCGATCCCCTGGCTGGAGAAGGCCAAGAACGCCAAGCGGTACGAACCCAAGCAATTCCCATACATGAACCTTGGCCGGATCTACGTGAAGCAGGGCCGGTGGTTCGACGCTCTCCGGGAATTCGAGGTGGCGGTACGCCTGGCGCCGTCCGACGCCGAGCTCAGGCGCACGCTCCACTCCCTGCGCGGGCGGCTGAACTGACGGTCCCGTCAGCCGGCTGACTCCTCCTGTCCCGAAGCTGAACACCGGCCAGCCCGCCTGACGGCGCGTTTTGTCAGAAAAATCGCACCACTTCACGTCTGGCGACTCGGTTGCATCCGGCGACGCCGAGCCCGGCGCTAAGCGGGCATTGAGAGGAGGCCGCTATGCATTCTGCGTTGAGGGTGGGACTGGTGCTGCCGGCGGTGGCGATGATGGTTGGTGGGTGCGTCGCCACGAGGGGCTGGGTCACAGAGCACGTGAGCAAGAAGGAAGTCGAGATCGACCAGAAGATCACTGGAGTCGACTCCCGGGTGACCCAGCGTGTCGACGGCGTGGATACGCGCCTGAAGACCGCGGAGGGCGGGTTGGCCGAGACCGGCCAGGTAGCGCGCGGCGCGCGCGAGCGGGCTGACGGCGCCTTCACCAAGGCCGACGAGACCGACAGCCGGCTGACCCGGCTGTGGTCGAACCGCAACGTCCGGGATCTGGTCGAGACCCAGCAGATCCTGTTCGGCTTCGACAAGTGGGACCTCAACGACAACGCGCAGACCGCGCTCACGTCGTTGGTCAAGGAGATGAAGGAGAACGTGCGCCTCACGGTCGACCTCGAGGGCTACGCCGACCCGGTCGGGACGTACGCCTACAACGTGGGGCTGAGCCAGCGGCGCGTCGAGGCGGTTCGTCGCTTCCTGGTCGAGAAGGGCGTCGAGCTGCCGCGGATCCACCTGATCGGCCTGGGCCCGATCACCGAGCAGGGGACGCCCAACGACCAGAAGCGTCGCGTGACCGTGAAGCTGATGGTGGCCAAGGAGAGTTAGCGGCTCACGGAAGGCGCCCGACGAACGAAGCGATCGCGCGGCCGATCTCGTCGGGCGAATCTTCCTGGATGAAGTGGTTGCCCCTGACCGTGACCTCCTGCTGATTGGGCCAGGCACGGCAGAAGTCGCGCTGAGCTCCGGTGAGGATCGACCCGGGATCGGCGTTGATGAAGAGCTTCGGGAGTGGGCTGGCGGCGAGCCAGTCGGCGTAGGCCTGGACCAGCCGGGCGACGTCGGCGGGCTCGCCGTGCAGCGGGATCTCGCGAGGCCAGGTGAGGGTCGGTCGCCGAGACTCGCCCGGCTCCCGGTAGCGCGCCCGATACCGCTCCATCTCTTCCGGCGTGAGCCCGCGTATGACGCTCGCCGGAAGGATCCGCTCGACGAAGACGTTTTTCTGCAACACCATTTCCTCGCCCGCCGGCGAGCGCATCGCCTGGAAGATCTTGCGCGCCGCCTCCGGCCACTCCTGCCAGGTGACCGGCCTCACGATCGCCTCCATGTAGACCAGCCCCCTCACGTGACCCGGGTATCGCCGCGCCCGGTGGAAGCCGAGCGCCGAGCCCCAGTCGTGGACGACGAGGACGAGGTCCCGGTGGAGCCCGAGCGCGTCGAACCAGGCGTCGAGATATTTGACGTGGTCGGCGAGCCGGTAGCCAGCGCTCGAGGCGCCCGAGTCGCCCATGCCGACGAGATCGGGCGCCAGACAGCGTCCGTGCCCGGCGACGTGGGGGATGACGTTGCGCCAGAGGTAGGAGGACGTCGGGTTCCCGTGGAGGAACACGATCGGGTCGCCAGCGCCGGTGTCAACGTAGGCGATCTCGGAGTCGAGGACCTTGACGCGCTTTCGCGGGTGCGGATCGACGGCGGACGACGTGGAGGTCATGGCGTCGATTGTAGTCTCCCGGCGAACATACGCCACCGGGCATGCCTACGAGATAATGTCGGAATGATCGGATCCCGATTTTCCCCAGAGGTTCGCCGGGCGCTCAAGATCGACATCTCCGCGACCCTGCTGTTCACGGTCTTCGCCGGACTCACGGCCCCGTTCATCGGCCTGATCCTGCGGCGCGAGCTTGGCGCCACGCCGCTGCAGCTGGCGATCATGTCCTCCGCGGGTGGCGCCTGCCTGCTGCTCTCGCTCCTCTGGGCCCGGGCGTTCCGCGGCCGCCCGCCGCTTCCGTACCTCGTGTGGCCGGGCGTGGTGGCGCGCGGCGTGTTCCTGCTGGTCCCGTTCGTGAGCTCAGCGTGGACGTTCGTCGGCCTCGTCATCGCGCGCGATTTCTTCGGCGCCGCCGCCGCGCCGGCGCAGGCGACCGTCGTCGAGCGCGTGTATCCGCGGGACTCGCGCGGGCGCGCCCTGGGTCTCGTGCGCATGATCGGCGCCGTCCTGGGCATCGGGCTGGCCCTCGCGGCCGGCCAGCTGTTCGAGCACGTGGATTACCGCTGGATCTTCGCGGTCGCCGCGGTGCTCGGGATCGCCGCGAGCCTGCGCCAGCGCCGGCTCGACGTGCCCGAGCCGGACTCCGACGGCGCGGCGCCGCCGGCCGGACTGCTCGACGCGTGGCGCGCCGTGTGCGATGACCACGCGTTCCGTCGGCTGCTGATCGCCTCCTTTCTCTTCGGCTTCGGCTGCTGGATCCAGACCCCGGCGAATCCCCTCTTGCTCGTCGACGTGCTGCACGTCGGCGCGGCGCAGGTGGGCGTGCTCGCCGCGGTGGCCGCGGTGGCGACGCTCGCCGGCAGCGTCTACTGGGGATGGCTCGTCGATCGCCGTTCGAGCCTCGAGGCGCTGCGCATCATGTACCTCATCGGCTCCGCCACGCCGCTCATCTACTACATCGCGTGGAATCCCTGGGTCCTGGTGGCGAGCTCGGTCACCGATTCGCTCCTCGCGGTGGGCCTCGAGCTCGTGTGGATGATGGCGGTCATCGATGTCGCCGGACCCCAGCGCACCGCGCACTACGTCGCGATCGGCTCGACGCTCGCCGGCGTCCGCGGCATCGTGGGGCCGCTGGTGGGCGGGCTGGTGATCCAGACCTATGGCGTCCACGCGGTATACCTGATCGCGGCGATCCTGATGCTCTCGGGCACCTGGCTCGTCAATCGGGACCCGCGCGTGCAGATGTCGGCGCCGGTGCTGACGCGGTGACCGCCCCCCGTCGTCGCCGCCCGCACACCGAACTTCGGCGAGACTGGAAGGACGTCGTATACTTGGCTCGTATGCGTGAGCCATCGAAGGCGATCGTTGCCGGCCTCCTCCTGCTGATCGCGGCGCCGGCATGGGCCGGCCCGACCGATCAACTCCGGGAATACACCGACAAGGTGATCAAGGTCCTCGACGATCCGGCGCTGGCGTCGACGGACCGCCGCGCCGCGGTCCGGAAGGTCGCGCTCGAGGCGTTCGACTCCACCGAGACCGCCAAGCGCGTGCTCGCCCGTCACTGGCAAGCCCGCACGCCCGCGGAACGCGACGAGTTCATCCAGCTCTTCGCCGACCTGCTGGAGCGCACCTACATCACCCGGATCAACGACTACGGCGGCGAGAAGGTCAAATACGTCGGCGAGTCGGTGGACGGCGACCTGGCGATCGTCCGGGCGCGCATCCTGACCAAGAACGGAACCGAGGTCCCCGTCGAATCGCGGATGGTCCTGCGGGGTGACCGCTGGTTGATCTACGATATCGTCATCGAGAACGTGAGCCTCATCGCGAACTACCGCTCCCAGTTCGACCGGATCGTTCGGACGAGCTCGTACGAGGAGCTGGTCCGCCGGCTCAAGACCAAGCCGGTACCCTGAGGCCCCCAAGTAAACCGAAGGCCTGAGCCTCCTGCCGTAGTCTGCGGACTACAGGGCCCAGACTTGCGGACCGGAGCCGGCTTGCACCCCTCTCTGGCCACCCTCGGTACAAGCCGGCCTCACGGACCCCGCTCCAGTGATAGATTTACAAATGTGAAGACGCTTCCTCTCGCCCGGCTCCAGGCTCGCGACGATCACGTCGAGGCGTTCAAGGCGCTCGCCCACCTCACGCGCCTCGAGATCTTCTTCCTGCTGGTCCGCCGCGGGCGCGAGGTGCCGGCCGGCGAGATCCAGGCCGAGCTCGAGATCCCCGGGCCCACGCTCTCACACCACCTCGACCTGCTCCGGCGTGCCGGGCTGGTCCAGAGCCGCAAGGAGGAGCGGTTCGTGTACTACTCGGCGCGCTCCGACATGGCGTCGGAGCTCGTCCGTCTGCTGACGGCCTGCTGCTGACGGGGTCCGACATGAGCCCCGCTCCCCCCACGGTCGCGACGATTCCGGTGGAGGTCGCCTCCTGGGTCACGAAGTTCGTCGGCGGCGACGGGACCGGCCGACGCATTCTCGAGGAGCCGCTCACGCCGGGCGCGACGGTTCGCAGCATTCTCGCCGGCGCCTCGGCGAAGTTCCCGGACCTGCACGGGGCTCTGTGGCACGGCAACGAGCTCGGCGAGCACATCGAGGTGCTCGTGAACGATGCCGTGCTCGGCATCGACCACAGCCTCGACTCGCCGCTGCGTCCGGGGGACCGCATCACGCTGCTCGCCCAGTTCATGGGCGGCACCTGAGCGTGGCCACCTACCAGGTCATCGCCTGGAAGGACGTCCCGGCGATGGTCGAGGCGCGCGACGAGACGGAGACCGTGACGCGCCAGCTGAGCGATCGATTCCAGCAGCTCATCGACTCGGTCGCGATGCAGCTCGGCATCCAGGACCAGGACGCGTACCTCGAGCTGTGGGACCGCGGCCAGCGGCAGGAGCGGTCCGGAAGCGCCGCGGAAGTCGCCGACTCGGTCGTCGCCGAGCTCGAGGCCCGCTTCCCGGAGTTCATCGGGCGCGCGTTCCGCCGTCCGTGAAGTAGCCGCACCTCCCGGGGGCACGTCCCGTCTCAAGATTTGACACGGTTGTGACGACTGGCGGGGCGGCCGATCTCAGAATGCATCCAGAAGCGCCAAAGATTCCCCGAGGAGGTCGGCATGCCGAAGCTCGCTGCGCGCGCGGTCGTGATCGCGGTGGCGGGAGTGTCCTTCAGGCTCGCCGGGATCGCCGGCGAAGCGCTCGCCCAGGGAAGGGCGATGGAGAGGAGGCCCTAGCCATGCGCGGTCGCGCGCGACTCGTGGTCGTGGCGCTGCTGATGGCGACCGGCCTCGCGGCCGGTGCCGCCGGTGCCCAGAGCCTGCGAATCGGCGCTCCGGCGCCGGAGGTGACGGGCGAGCGCTGGATCAACAGCGGACCGCTCTCCACGCCGGGGCTACGCGGCCGCGTCGTGCTGGTCGAGTTCTGGACCTACGGCTGAATCAACTGCCAGAACGTGATCCCGCAGTTGCGGGGTTGGTACGATCGCTACGAGAACGACGGGTTCACCATCGTCGGCGTGCACAGCCCGGAGTTCTTCTGGGAGAAGTCTTACGATAGGGTCGTGGAGGCCGCGAAGCGGCTCGGCGTGCGCTACCCGGTCGTCCAGGACAACGACATGACAATCTGGAAGCGCTGGGGCATCCGGGCGTGGCCGACGACGCTCCTGGTGGACAAGAAGGGGGTCGTCCGCTACCGGCACATCGGCGAGGGCGACTACGAGGAGACCGAAGCGATGATCCGGCGGCTGCTCGCCGAGCGGGAATAGCGATCGGCGCCAGCTCTCCCTCCGCACGGCTCTCGGTGCTGGCGCTCGTCGCCATCGTGATGCCCGTCACGATCATCGTGGTGCTCGGCTACGTATCGTTGCGTCAGTGGGAGGCGTCGTCAGACCTGCTCTTCCGCGAGCAGGCGCGCGATATGGCCTCGATGGCGGCCGAGAAAGTCGAGATGATGCTGCGGCACACCGAGGACGCCTTCCTCGACCGGCTCCAGCAGATTTTGTCGGCCCAGGAGCGCCCGGAGCGCGCGCTGGACGCGCTGTTGTCGGAGTCGCCGCTGGTCGGCCGCCTCTACCTCTTCGATCGACGCGGCGAGCGCGTCTATCCGCGCGCGTGGCGGGATGGCGACGCGGGGACGTTCGGGCCGCTGGCCGCCGAGGCCGGCAAGGGCGGAGCCGACCGGGGCGGGAAGTACCAGATCGTCGCCGGCGGCCAGATCTGTCTGGCCAGGCTCGTCACGGCGCGCGGCGAGATACGGCTCGCCGCGTTCTCGCGCGACATCGAGACGCTGCGGCGCGACATCCTCGACCCTGCGCTGAGAGCCCTCGAGTCGCCGACGATCGTCGCGGTGCTCGACCCGGCCGGGCGGCCGGTGTACAGTCGCGCGCCTCTGGGGGACGCCGAGCACATGCTGGCGGTCGGCTTCCGAGACGCCCTGCCCGAGTGGCGCCTGGCCGTGTACCAGCCGCCCGGCGCGGCGCCCCGCCAGGCGGTCCGCCGCCAGGTCATGCTCTTCACGGTCGCCTTCGGCGTCCTGCTCGTGCTCATCGTGGCCGGGATCGTCGCGAGCTGGCGACTCACGCGCCGGCAGACCGAAATGGCGCGGCTCAAATCGGACTTCGTCGCCAACGTCTCTCACGATCTGAAGACTCCGCTCTCCGTGATCCGGATGTTCGGGGAGACGCTCGAGATGGGGCGCGTGACCGACGAGAGGCAGCGCCGCCAGTACTACGGCGTGATCACGCGCGAGAGCGAGCGGCTCTCGCGGCTGATCGACAACGTGCTCGACTTCTCGCGGATCGAGGGTGGTCGTCGCACGTACGAGATGGCGCCGACCGCGATCGAGCCGCTGGTCCGCGACACGCTCGACGCGTTCGCGCACCCCCTCGCGCAGCAGGGGTTCAAGGTCGACGTGTCCGTCGCGCCGAACCTGGGGGAACTCCCGCTGGACGCCGGGGCGATCGGTCAGGCGCTGGCGAACCTCGTCGACAACGCGATCAAGTACTCGGGGTCGGAGCGCGTGCTCTCCGTCGACGCGCGGGCCGTCGGCGGACGCCTGGCCCTGACCGTGTCCGACCGCGGCCTCGGAATTCCGAAGGCGGAGCACGCGAAGATCTTCGAGAAGTTCTATCGCGTGGGCCGGAGCGACACGCAGGGGCGCCGGGGCAGCGGAGTGGGGTTGGCACTGGTCCGGCACGTCGCCGAGGCCCACGGCGGCGACGTCACCCTGGAGAGCGCGCCGGGCGAGGGCAGCCGCTTCACGCTCTGGCTGCCGCTCGGGCGGAAACCCGATGCCTAGGATTCTGATCGTCGACGACGAGCCCGAGATCGTCCGCGGCCTGGCGGACAACCTGCGCTTCGAGGGCTACCAGACGACGGCGGCGACCAACGGTGAGGACGCCGTCGCCCGCGCCCTCTCCGACGGGCCCGATCTCATCCTGCTCGACGTGATGATGCCGGTCATGAGCGGGTGGGACGTGTGCCGGACGCTGCGGGCCAAGGGCATCGACGTGCCGATCGTGATGCTCACGGCGCGCGGCGAAGAGGTCGACCGGGTGCGTGGCCTCGAGCTCGGCGCCGACGACTACGTGACGAAGCCGTTCTCGCTCCGGGAGCTGCTGGCGCGGGTGCGAGCGATCTTGAGACGTCCGGGCCCCCGGCGGAAGTTCGAGGAGTTCTCATTCGGCGACGTCCGGATCCGGCTCCGCGGCCGGCAGGTGTTCAAGGCGGGCGTCGAAGTTCGCCTCACGCGTAAGGAATTCGACCTGCTCGTCTTCCTGGTCGAGCACCGGGGCGAGGTGATCACGCGGGAGCGGCTGCTGGACGAGGTCTGGGGGTTCGAGCGATTTCCCACGACGCGAACGGTCGACACCCACATCCTGCGGCTCCGGCACAAGTTCGAAGCGGACCTCGATCACCCCGTGCACATCCTCACCGTCCACGGTCAGGGTTACAAGTTCACGGGGGTGTGAGATTCTCGATGACGAGCCTCTAGGTGAAGGAGACGGCATGCTGATCCGACGAGCCCCGCGATTCACCGCGAGGGAGATCACCGATCCGGAGCTCTACCTGAGCCGGCGCGAGCTGATGGCGGGCGCCGCCGCGCTCGCGCTGATGCCCGGCGCTGGCGAGGCCGCCGCGCCCAAAAGCGAGCCGCTCGCCGCGAAGCACAATCCCGCCTTCAGCCTGAGCGAGCCGGCCACCAAGATCGATCACGCGACGACCTACAACAACTTCTACGAGTTCGGCGTCAACAAGGACGATCCCTCGCGCCTGGCGCACACGCTGAAGCCTCGCCCGTGGTCGGTGCAGGTCGACGGCCACGTGCACAAGCCGAAGACCTTCGACGTCGACGAGTTGATCAAGCTGTTCCCGCTCGAGGAGCGCGTGTACTCGCTCCGGTGTGTCGAAGCGTGGTCGATGGTGATCCCGTGGATCGGCTTCCCCCTGGCGTCGCTGCTCAAGCGCGTCGAGCCGACCCGTCAGGCGAAGTTCGTCGAGTTCACGGCGCTCCTCGACCCCAATCAGTTCCCGGCCCAGAAGCCCGGGTTCTTCGGCTTCTCGTCGCTCGACTGGCCGTACGTCGAGGGGCTTCGCCTGGACGAGGCTCTGCATCCGCTGACGCTGCTCGCGGTGGGCATGTACGGCCAGGTGCTGCCGAACCAGAACGGCGCGCCGGTGCGCGTCGTGATTCCATGGAAGTACGGGTTCAAGAGCGCCAAGTCCATCGTGCGCATCCGGCTGGTCGCCGAGCAGCCGAAGACCGCCTGGGAGAAGGCCGCGCCCCAGGAGTACGGCTTCTACTCCAACGTCAACCCGGCGGTCAGCCACCCGCGCTGGAGCCAGGCCGACGAACGGCGCATCGGCGAGTTCCGCCGCCGCCCGACCCTGCCGTTCAATGGCTACGCCGACCAGGTCGCATCGCTCTACTCCGGGATGGACCTGAAGAAGTTCTACTAGGCCGTCGGTGACGCGCCGGACACGGATCACGCTCAAGGTGGTGGTGTGGGCGGGGTGTCTGGCTCCGCTGCTGCTCCTCGGCTACCGCGCGTGGACCGACGACCTCGGCGCCAACCCGATCAGCTTCGTCACCAACACGCTCGGCGACTGGACGCTGCGGATCTTGCTGGCATCGCTCGCGATGACGCCGCTCCGCATCGTGTTCGGGCTCTCGTGGCCGATCACGCTCCGGCGGCTGCTCGGACTCTTCGCCTTCGCGTACGTGTGCCTGCACTTCTCGGTGTGGATCGTGCTGGACTTCTTCTTCGACTGGCCGCGGATGTGGGCTGACATCGTCAAGCGCCCCTACATCACCCTGGGGATGCTGGCGCTCCTCTCGCTGACCCCGCTCGCGGCGACCTCCACCACCGGGATGATCCGGCGCCTCGGCGCGCGGACGTGGACGCGCCTGCACCGTCTCGTGTACATCGCCGGCGCCTGCGCCGTGCTCCACTATCTCTGGCTGGCGAAGGTCGGCGTGACGGATCCCTACTGGTACGCGGGTGCGCTCCTCGTGCTGCTCGGAATTCGGGCGGGGGACTGGAGCCGGCGCGCAATCCGCCGTCGCACCGCCGCCGTCGCGGCGAGCGCGACCTCCGCTCGGCTCATAGACCGAAAACGCTTTTCCCCGTGAACGCCGCGCCGTAGTATCGATGAGTCGCATGGGATCCGCCGCCGCGGTCTCCGTCAACGGTCGCGTCTACCGCGCGCCCGACCGTCCCGTCGTCGTCGTCTGCATCGACGGGTGCGAGCCGGAGTACTTCGAGCGTGGCATCGCCGCGGGCGCGACGCCCGCCGTGGCGCGCTTCCGGCGGGAGGGCGTCTACCGGCTCGCGCGGTCCGTCGTGCCGAGCTTCACGAACCCCAACAACCTCTCCATCGTCACCGGCGTGCCGCCGGCGATTCACGGGATCTCGGGCAACTACTTCTACGACCACGCCACCGGCCAAGAAGTGATGATGAACGATCCGAAGTTCCTGCGCTGCCAGACCCTGCTGGCGGCGCTGTCGCGGGCCGGTGCGCGGCCGGCGGTGGTCACCGCGAAGGACAAGCTCCGCCGCCTGCTCGGCCATGAGATGGAGGGCATCTGCTTCTCCTCCGAGAAGGCGGACCAGACGACCAAGGCCGAGCACGGCATTGCGCGCGCCACCGACCTCGTGCCGATGGCGGTGCCGTCCGTCTACAGCGCGGAGCTCTCCGAGTACGTGCTGGCCGCGGGGCTCGAGCTGCTCCGTCGCGAACGGCCCGACGCGCTCTACCTGTCGCTGACCGACTACGTGCAGCACAAGCACGCGCCCGGTACCCCGGCCGCGATCGACTTCTACGCGATGCTCGATCGCTACTTCGACGCGTTCGACCGCGCCGGCGCCGTGCTTGGCATCACGGCCGACCACGGCATGAACGCCAAATCCAATCCGGACGGCACGCCGAAGGTCGTCTACCTGCGTCCCATCGTCGACGGGCTCGTGGGGCCCGGACGCGCCCGCGTGATTCTGCCGATCACCGATCCCTACGTCGTCCACCACGGCGCGCTCGGCTCGTTCGCCACGGTGTATCTCGACGACCCGGCGCGGGGGTCCGCCGTCGCGGCGCGACTCGCCTCGACCCCGGGCGTCGCGGAGGTCTACGACAACGCGACCGGCTGCGCGCGGTTCGAGCTGCCGCGCGATCGGGTCGGCGACCTGATCGTCATCGGCGACGTCCACACCGTCCTCGGCAAGTCGCCCGAGGAGCACGATCTGTCGCTGCTCGAGGAGCCGCTCCGATCGCACGGCGGCGTCTCGGAGGAGACGGTGCCGTTCGTCATCAACCGCCCGCTCGATGACGCCCACGCGCGGCGGCTCGCCCGCGCCGACGACCTGAGAAACTTCGACATCTTCGACTATGCGCTGAACGGTGTCCCCTAGGGTGAGGGCGGTGGCACGCGCCCGGCTCGGGCTCGGTGTCGTCCTGCTGCTCGCCGGCTGCGCGACGGCCGGCGCGATGGCACCTTCGCCCGCGGCGACGCCGACGCGCGAGGTGCTCCCGAACGGCGTCGTGCTGATCGTGCAGGAGCAGCGGGCCAGCGAGGTCGTCGCGCTCCAGCTGTGGATGCGCATGGGCGGTCGCGACGAGGCGACCGACGAGCTCGGCCTCGCCCACTACATCGAGCACATGCTCTTCAAGGGCACACCGACCCGACCTCCCGGGTCGATCGACACGCTGATCGAGGGCTTCGGGGGCACCAGCAACGCGTTCACCTCCTACGACACCACCCACTACGACTTCGTCGTCCCCACCGCGCACCTGCGCGCGGGCGTCGAGCTGCTGGCCGATCTGGCGGTCAATGCGAGCTTCCCGCCCGAGGAGATCGAGAGCGAGAAGAAGGTGGTCTTCGAGGAGATGAACCTCATCGAGGATGACCCCGAGAAGTTCCTGCTCCGGCGGCTCTACGAAGTGGCGTACTCGCCGCACCCGTACGGGCGTCCACTCCTCGGCCGGCGGGAGTTCATCGAGAAGCTCGACCGCGATCAGCTCCGGCGGTTCTACCGAAAGCACTTCGTGCCGAAGAGCATGGTGCTGGTCGTCGTCGGCGCGGCCGAGCCGACGCTGGTGCGGCGGCTCGTGGAGGCGACCTTCGGCCGCGTCGAGCCGGCGGCGCCGTCCCGCGGCGCGACGCCGCCCGTTCCCACCTTCGGCCCCTCCCGACGTGTCGACGTGCGCCGGGCCGAGAAGCAGGCGTACCTGGGCCTCGCGTGGCAGACCGCGCCGCTGGCCAACGAGGACGTCTACGCCGTGGACCTCCTCACGTCCATCCTTGGCGACTCGCCGAGCTCCCGGCTGAACCAGACGGTCCGGGAGCGGCTGCGGCTGGTCGCGACGATCGAGGCCGGCTACGGCGCCTTCGAGAAGGCCGGGGTCGTCACCGTGACGGCGCGCCTGGAGCCGGCCGACCTCGACCGGGCGGAAGCCGCGATCCTCGACGTGATCCGGAAAGTGCGGGCGGAGGGCGTGACGGAGGCCGAGCGCCAGCGCGCGCTGATCACCGCGGAGTCCAGCTACGCTTTCGACATCGAGACCGCCGAGGGACTGGCGAAGACGTATGGGCAAGCGGAGACGACGTGGACCCTGGACAACGAGCTGGCCTATCTCTCGCGGCTCCGCGGGATCACCGCCGCCCAGATCCAGGCGGTGGCGCGGAAGTACTTCGGCGACGACAACTACGCGCGGGTGCGGTTCGTCCCGGGCACGTCGTCGCGATGACCCGGCTCGTCTTCGCCGTGCTGGCCGCCGGTCTGCTGGCGGCGCCGGCCGTGGCGCAGGAGAGCCGCGAGCGCCTCGACAACGGATTCACGGTCCTCGTGCGCGAGAACCCGGTGGCGCCGGTCGTCGCGGTGTCGCTGCTCGTCAAGATGGGCACGCGGTGGGAGGAGCCGGCCAACGCCGGGATCTCGAACTTCGTGCACGCGGTGATGGTCCGCGGCACCGCCAAGCGCACCGGCGCCGAGTTGGCAGAGTCGATCGCGGCCCTCGGCGGCAAGCTCAACGCGAAGGGCGAGGTGGACTACTCCGAGATCAGCGCGACGGCGCTGTCGCGCTTCTGGCGCGAGGTGCTCGGCTTCACCGCCGAGCTGGCGCTCGAGCCGAAGCTCGCCGCCGGAGAGGTCGACGGCGAGCGCGATTGGCTCCTGGGCCGGATCCAGAAGCGCCGCGACAACGCGCCGGCGCGCGCCTTCGACGAGTTCTTTGCGGCGCTCTACGGGCCGCACCCGTACGCAATCCCGGCGTTGGGCACGCCGGCGTCGCTCGCACGCATCGATCACCCGGCACTCGTCGCGTGGTATCGGCGGTTCTACCAGCCTGAGCGGATGACGCTCGCGGTGAGCGGGCAGATCTCGCCGGGCGAGGTCCTCGCCGAAGCCCGACGACTGTTCGGCGGCCTTCCGCGCGGCGCGGTCGTCGGCGAGCCGTCGCGGCCGGCGCCGGCGAACCGCGGCGAGCGGCGGACGTTCGAGCAACCCGCGCAGCAGGCGCAGATCCTGGCCGGCGGCCTGGCGCCGTCGCTCGACCATCCCGACCACGCTGCGGTCAAGGTCCTATCGACCGTGCTCGGCGGCGGGATGGCCGGCCGGCTCTTCGTCGAGCTCCGGGACAAGCGCGGCCTCGCCTACACCGCGGCCGCCTACTACGATCCGGTGGTCGATCCGGGAGCGCTCGTGCTCTACCTCGGCACCGCGCCCGAGAACGCCACGAAGGCGGAGGAGGCACTCCTCCGGGAGGTCGAGCGGGTCCGGCGGGATCCCGTCGGCGTCGACGAGCTCAACCGGGCCAAGGGCTACCTGCTCGGCCGCTACGCGATGGATCGGCGGACGAACGAGCGACAGGCGTGGTACCTGGCCTTCTACGAGCTCGAGGGCGTCGGGCCAGACTATCCCGAGCGCTATCGACGGGCCGTCGAGGCGGTGACCCCGTCCGATGTGCTCCGGGTCGCCCGGCAGTATCTGGCGACTCTGACGACGGTGGTGTTGCGACCGCGCTAAGCCCTACTCGGCTCTCTGGGCGCGCGCTTCCTCGGCCGCCTTGATCTCGTCGGCGAACAGAGCCGTCGTCAGCGGGCAGGGCGGCTTGTTCTCGTCGACGTACTGGCAATCGGTCTGGTTGCACTGCACGAAATAGCCTTGGGGGCGTCCGAAGCCGCCCGGGCGGCGAAGGCGGATCTGCACGGACTCGGATACCACACCACAGAAGAACTCGCGGGGTCGGCTGCGGCTCACATCGTCTCCTCAGTGGGAATGATCGTCAGCGCACTCGGTGATCACGCCAGACCACCATACGCCAGGAGCGGCGTCCGACACAATACGGACGGCGAAATTCGCGACTGGCTCGCCCCCGGGCAAATTCTGTCGATTGCGTTGCCCGAATCTCGCTATATAGTGTGGTGACTCGCGAGCGCATCCGCGACGTCGAGACACCAGCTGATCGGAAGGAGAGGCTCTTCGTGCGTCGGTTCCTCATGGTCGGGGTCGCGGCGGTCGTGTTCGGCGGGTGCGGTACCCTTTCAGCAGCCTTTCGGACCGAGTCCACGCTTCTCACCGTGTCCCAGCCGGTCACTCCGCCCGAGGCGGCCGAGCCGGAGCCCCAGCCGGCCGCGCAGGTCGTCGCGGCGATCGAAGCGAAGGCATCCGAGGACGCTCCCGAGCTCGACTCCAGCATACTGCTGCTGTCCGTCGGCTCGGACACGGGCGAGGGCGGCGACCAGCTCATCATCGCGCAGACTCAGCGCTCGGCCCAAGAGAAGGTCGAGAGCATCGGCGCGAACGACTCGGAGGAGGAGTACGACCCGTGGGAGCGGTTCAACGAGACGATGTTCGAGTTCAACCGGAAGCTGGACCGGTACGCGCTGAAGCCGGCCGCGCAGGTGTACAACGTCATCATGCCCGAGCCGTTCCAGGTCCTGATCGCGAACGGCTTCGACAACATCAGCTTCGTGCCACGCGCGGTCAACAGCCTGCTCCAGTGGAAGTGGCGCGCCGCCGGCCGCGAGGTCTCGCGCTTCCTGATCAACAGCACCGCCGGCATCGGCGGGCTGTTCGACGCGGCGAAGTACTGGGGGATCGAGAAGAGCCGCGAGGACTTCGGACAAACCCTCGGCGTCTGGGGCGTGGGTCCCGGCCCCTATCTCATCCTGCCGTTCATGGAGCCGCTGACCGTGCGCGATGGGATCGGCAAGGCCGTCGACGGCGTCATGGATCCGCTCTCCTACGTGCTGCCGTTCCTCTGGGTCCGTCTCAGCCTGAAGATCGGTGAGACGGTCAACGACCGGGCGTTGAACCTCGAGCTGTACCAGGGATTCGAGGAGAGCGTCATCGACATGTACAGCGCGGTCCGTCACGGCTATCTCCGGCGCCGGGAGCAGCTGATCAAGGAATAACGTGAGAGGGCGCCGTACCCTCCACGCGCTCGCGGTCGCGCTGATCCTCTCGGGCTGTGTCGTCTGGACCTCCCTCGCTCCGCGCTTCCAGCCGGCTCCGCCGGCGGCGGCCGGCGTTCACGATCTCGAAGCCGGCCGCGCGCTCTACGTCCGGTACTGCGCCGTGTGCCACGGGCAGACCGGGCGCGGCGACGGGACGTCGGCCGCCGGGTTCGCGACCAAGCCGGCGGATCTGACCGACGGTCGGCTCATGAACGCACTTCCCGACGAGTTCCTGGTCGGGATCGTGCTGCGGGGAGGGGCCGCCGAAGGGCTCTCGCCCGCGATGCCGCCGTTCTCGGGATTTCTCGGCGCCGCGCAAGCTCGCCAGGTGATCCTGCACGTGCGCGCGATCGCGTCACCACCGTTCCGCCCCGAGATGGCGCCGCCGCTCGTCACGGCGCCGCGCGCGCCGCGCCAGCCCATTTTCTTCAGCCACGTGATCCACGCCGGGTCGTTCCAGCTCGCGTGTCAGTACTGTCACGCCGACGCGCGCCGCTCGGAGTACGCCGGGCTTCCCTCGGTCGAGCGGTGTATGGGCTGCCACAAGATCATCGGCGCCCAAGACAATCCTGAGATCGCCAAGCTCCACGACTTCGCGCGCCGCGGCCGGCCGATCCCGTGGGTCCGTGTCTTCAAGGTGCCGGAGTTCACGTTCTTCCCGCACGCGCCGCACGTGCGGTTCCCCGTCGCCTGCCAGACGTGTCACGGCCCCATCGAGCGTATGCGGGTCGTCGCGGCGGACACGGGTCCGGCGCTGCTCCACGATCTGAAGATCCTGGCCGGTTTCAGGCCGCCGCCGCGGGTCCTCACGATGGGCTGGTGCATCGCGTGCCACCGCGAGCAGAACGCAACGCGCGCGGCCCGCGCGCCGCTCGACTGTGTGACCTGCCACCACTGACTCACTGGTCACGAAGTATCCGGAATCGACCTGATCGCCGCCCTCAGCGACGGGTCCCTTCCGTTGGGGTGATCCTGCGCCAACACACGACGGACAGGGGCGGTTCCGGTGGTAAGAAATTGGACGAACAACCCGGTGGATCAGCTATTTTAGCCAGTATGGATAATATCCTGGTCGTGGACGACGAACGGAACATCCGTACGCTCTGTTCGCGCGTGCTAGCAGGCGACCAGATCGAGGTCCACGGCGTCGGCACCGGGAAGGATGGGCTCCAGACGGCCGACGAGGTGAGCCCCGACCTGGTTCTCCTCGACCTGAGGCTTCCGGATATGGACGGCATCGAGGTGCTCCGAACCATTAAGGGGAAGCACCCGGACACCGCGGTCATCATCATCACCGGGTTCGGCCAGATCCAGAGCGCGGTGGAAGCGATGAAGGCCGGCGCCACCGACTACCTGGAGAAGCCCTTCGAGCACCTCGACAAGCTCAAGCTCGCGGTGGCGCGCGCGCTCGAGGAGGTTCGGGCCCGCCGTGAGATCCAGCGGCTGCATCGGCTTCAAGAGAAGGAATACCGGGTCGACCAGCTCATCGGCGACTCCGACAGTACGCGCCGCCTGCGCGACCTCATCGGCAAGCTCGCGCGCAGCGAGGCGGCGACGATCCTGATCCACGGCGAGAGTGGCACCGGCAAGGAGCTCGTCGCGCGCGGGCTGCACTACGAGAGCGCGCGACGCGATTCCCCGTTCATGGAGGTCAACTGCGCCGCGATCACCGAGACGCTGTTCGAGAGCGAGCTGTTCGGCCACGAGAGGGGCGCGTTCACCGACGCCAAAGCCGCGAAGAAGGGGCTGATGGAGCTGGCCGACCGCGGCACGCTGTTCCTCGACGAGGTCAGCGAGATGTCGCTCAACAGCCAGGCGAAGTTCCTCCGGGTCCTGCAGGAGCGCGTGCTCAGGCGCGTGGGCGGAACGCGTGACATCAAGGTGGATCTCAGGATCATCGCCGCGACCAATCGCCCACTCGAGACGCGCGTGAAGGAAGGCCAGTTCCGCGAGGACCTGTTCTACCGGCTCAACGTGATCCCGATCCACATCCCGCCGCTGCGCGAGCGACGGGACGACGTGCTCCCGCTGTCGCGGGCCTTCGTCCTCGACGCGAACACACGCTTTCACAAGTCGATCAAGGGCTTCACGCCGGACGCCGAGCGGCTCATGGCCGGCTACCACTGGCCCGGCAACGTGCGGGAGCTCCGGAATCTGATCGAGCGCCTGGTCATTCTCGGCAGCACAGAGCTCATCGAGCCGCAACACCTGCCGGCGCAGTTTGCCACCCAAGTTCGACAGCAGGTTGTCACGGAGTCGTCCGGCGAGGAGCCGCGGACCCTTGCGGACGTCGAGCGAGCCTACATCGCCCAGATCATGCAGCGGGTGGAGTCGAACAAGAGTAAAGCCGCGAAAATCCTTGGGATATCCCGCCAGACTCTTCGCAAGAAGCTGATGGAAGAGTGACCCGCCCGACCAATCCATCGCCAGTGGTGAGTTCTTCGCCACGCTCGATCCTGGTTTCCGGTAATCCTCAAGTCTCTGAAATTCAAGCCTTTCCGGAAAGCGTTTCGCCAGATCGAAGAAATCCTGGCTACTAATCAGCCAATCGAGCCCCGAGCCGGAAATCGGGAATCTCCATATTTCCCCGCCACTTATTCTGGTGGATACCCTTGGTCTCCCGTTTGCTTTATCCCCAAGCGAGGCTCGCATCCGAGAAGCCACGGGAGATGACGATGAGACCCACGTTCCGGAAGCTTGAGGTCAAGGACATCGGCAACTTGGAGAAGCTGGTTGCCGAGAATGTCGAGGGCATCGAGCCGGGCCTGAAGATCGTGGATTCGCGGCTGCTGCTCGGGCATGCTGCGATCGACCTCGTCGGGCTCGACACCAAGGGCTCTCTGGTGCTGATCGCGCTCGACTTCTCTGCTGACGAGGGACTCCTCCTCCGGGTGATGGATGCCTACTCCTGGTGTCTCGAGTACCCCGACACCATTCGACGTCTCTATCCGATGGCGCAGGTTTCCGCCAGCAGACCGCCGCGGATCCTGTTCGTCGTCGGACGGGTCACCGATGCGTTCCTGCGAAGGGTCAAGCAGCTCAGCGTCGGCGCGGTCGACTGCATCGAGTTCCGTCATTTCGAGGTGAATGGCGCGTCCGCCGTCTACTTCGATGTCGTCGAGCGGCTCCGCAAGTCGGCGTCGGGGCTCCTGGCCGCTGAAGCCGTCGCACCGTCTCATCCTGCGCCCGTCGCGACGGTGACGCCGGCCTCCCCTGCTGTCGCCGCTGCCGAGCCGGTGGCTTGGTCGCCCGCTCCGCTGATCATGGCGGCTGCGCGCGTGGAGCCGGCGGTCGCCCCGATGCCCGCTCCGGTGCTCATCCCTCAAGTTCACGCGGCGCCGCCAGAGATCACCGCGCCGCCAGAGATCCCGGCGCCGGCGGTAGCATCGGTGGCGCGCGAGGCGCTGGTCCTCCAGTTCACGCCTGCAGCTCCCGAGGCCGAGCCCGCGCCGAAGGTGGAGCCGCCGGCCGCACCGGCGCTGGTGCTCGAGACTCCGCTCAACGGTGCCGCCCACACCTCGATCGAGGCGGCGATCCTGGAGATCGCGCCGCCCGCCCTCTTCATCGGGAACGAGGTCACAACGGTCAGCGCCCAGGAAGCGGTCGAGCAGGACCCGACGCCGGCGCCCGTGAGCGAGCCGGTTGTGGGGACTATGCCGTTCGAGCCTATGCCCGAGGACGTGTGTCCCGAGCCGGCCGTCCGGGTCGAAGGGCCCGTCGACGCGGAGCCAGTCGCTCCGGCGCTGGCTTCTGCTCAGCCTGTGTGGGCCAAACCCCAGGGGCAGGGCGGCAACAGCCGTCCCTACTTCTTCGCGAACGCCTCGAAAGTCACCACGCCGGGAGAGGCCCCGGCCGCACCCGCGGCCGTGGCGCCGGCGATCGAGCAGCCCGCCGCTCCGGTTGCGCTCGCGGTGCCGGCTCCGGCCGCGACACCGGTGTCGGTTGCAGCACCGGTTGCGCCCGCGGCACTGGTTGCGCCCGCTGCGGTGCCGGCGCCCGCTGCGCCGTCTGCGGCCAAGCCCAAGGTCGAGGTCGACCCCGCGCTCGAGTCGCTCAGCTTCCCGAAGGACGGGCTGTCTCGTCAGTGGCTGGAGTTCCTCAGCCAGCTTGGCGCGAACAAGTAGAGGGGCCTGTGACGACCACGACTGATTCGCACACGGAGGCCAAGGGCGGCGTCGAGAGCCTGCGTGTCCTCCTGGTCGACGACAACGCCTCGGTCCTCCGGTTCCTGGCCTCGGCGTTCTCCTCCAACCAGTGCCGGGTCACGACCGCGGCGACCGCTGAGCAGGCGCTCGAGCAGCTCGGCGACGACCCGTTCGACCTCGTCGTGTCCGACATCAAGATGCCAGGCCTGAGCGGCCTCGATCTGCTCCGCGCCGTCAAGGGCAAGCAGCCGGGGACGCCGGTCGTGCTGATCACCGGGGTGCCGTCCGTCAACTCGGCGGTCTTCGGGCTGCGCCACGGCGCGTACGACTATCTGCCCAAGCCGTTCTCGGTCACCGAGGTGCGCGATCTCATCCGGCGACTGCGCCGGGACCGCGCCGACGGCAACGGGAACGTCAATTACCCCGCGGGGCTGACCGAGGAGCTGGCCAGGCGCCAGACCGGCGTCGAAGTGATCTCGCGGATCGGCGAGATCGCGCTGCAAGGGCTCGAGCCGAGCGTTTTCGTGGAAAAGGTCCTCGAGCAGACGATGCAGAGCCTCCGGTGCGACGGCGCGGTCATGCTGCTGCGCGACCAGGCCGGCCAGTTCAACGCCAGCCGCAAGGGCGAGCCGACCCTGGTCAACCAGATCCTGACGCTGCTGCAGGGGTCGTTCGGCGACGTCGTCAAGACCGGCGGTCAGGAGACGGTCACGCTGACGAAGCGCGAGCACAACTTCGAAGCTCTCGCCGCGCTGGTCCCCGGAGTCGGGGACGCGATGGGGATCCTCTGCATGGGCCGGGGCGGCGAGAACGGCGCCTTCCTGCCCGACGAGAAGGCGCTCCTGCTCGGCTACGCGCAGACCATGGCGGTCGCGCTCCAGAAGATCCTCCTGCGAGAGAACCTCGAAAAGAACCTGATCGACACGATCTCGTCGTTCGTCATCGCGCTGGAGTCGAAGGATCCGTACCTCAAGGGCCACTCGGCGCGCGTGTCCCTCTACTCCGGCGAGCTCGCCACGGTCATGGGCGTGCCGCCGGCCGAGGTGGTCCTGATGAGCCGGGCCGGCATGCTGCACGACCTCGGCAAACTCGCCATCATGGACAACATCCTCCGCAAGCCGCGGCAGCTGACGGAGGAGGAGTTCGAGCTGATCCGCACCCACCCGGTGGTCGGCGACAAGATTCTCAAGCCTTTGAGGTTTCTGTCGTGCGAGGCTAAAGCGGTGCGTCATCATCACGAGCGCTACGACGGCAAAGGCTATCCGGACGGCCTCAAGGGCGATGACATTCCGCTCATCGCCCGGGTCGTGACGGTGGCCGACGCGTTCGACGCGATGACATCCGACCGCCCGTATCGGAGCAAGCGGCCGCTGCCGACCGCGATGGAAGAGATCCTGCGCGGTGCCGGGACGCAGTTCGACCCGACCGCCGCCGACGCCTTCAGCACGATCCCGCTGGCGCGCCTGGAGCAGATCAGCCACCACTTCGATCTGCGATCCGTGCCGGCGGCCGGCGCGGCCATTCACCCGTCGGTGGAGGGCCGGTGACCGAATCGGTGAAGCCGAAGATCCTGGTCGTCGACGACGCCGGCCCGGTCGTCATCCTCTGCGTGAACGTGCTCCAGGCTCTCGGCTACTCGATCAAGGCGGCGAACCGGGGCGAGACGGCCGTCGAGCTGGTTCGCCAGGAGCCGTTCGATCTGCTGGTGGTTGACTACAAGATGCCCGGGATGAACGGGTTCGAAGTGCTCGAACAAGCACGCCAGGCTCGCCCCCGCATGGCGTGCATGCTCATGACGGCGCACGGCACGCCCGACATCATCAACGAGGCGACTCGCCTCGGATTCGACTACATCCTGCTGAAGCCGTTCACGCCGTCGGAGCTTCGCGGGGCGGTCGACAAGGTCCTCGCGAGCAAAGCCTAGGGGCGCGCATCGTGTCGTCGATGGCGCCCGCGGCGCTCACGCGGGGAACGGTGAGGGTTATCATGGGCTCGGCGGTCGGCGCGATCCGTTGGGGACTGGACCGGATGCTCTCGGTCGCCTACGGCGTCGTCTACGACTACGTCTACGAGCGCTTCACGCCCTACCAGCGGTTGCAGGCCGAGGTGCGGCAGCTCGTCGAGGCCGGGGCACCGGCGAGCGCCGACCGTCGCGACGTCCGGGTGCTGGAGGTCGCGTGCGGGCCCGGCAACTTCACGTGCGCGCTCGCCGAGGCCGGGTTCACCGTCACCGGGCTCGACTCCTACGGCGCGCTGGTCGAGGTGGCGAAAGAGAAGCGCCGGGCGAGGCACCTGTCGAACCTCGCGTTCCGACACGGCGACCTGACCCGCGGCAACACGTTCCGCGACGGCGCGTTCGACCAGGTCGTGAACATCCACTCCCTGTACGTGCACCCGGCGCCCGAGCAGCTGCTCCAGGAGGCCTACCGAGTGCTCAAGCCCGGCGGGCACGCGGTGTTCGTGAACCATACGCGACAGGTCGGACACTGGTCCACGCTGCGGGAAATCGCCCGGCGCGACGGGTGGCGGGCCGCGCTGCACTGCTTGCTGTGGGTGCTGCCCAACTCGATCTTCGAGGCGGCCCGGATTCGGATCGGGCCACACTACTGGAACGAGGACGCGTTCTCGGCGCACGTCCAACGGGCGGGGTTCACGGTGCTGGAGATGCGGCGGACGTTTCTCACCGGCGCCAGCCTCCTGGTGTGGGCGAGAAAGGGCACCGAGCCATAGTGGGCCCAGACGAAGTCGCACCGTGCTCATCCGAGCCTCTCGCCGGCGTCGCCCCGGGCGCCCCGGCGGAGAAGGCGGGGGGTCGAATGCGGGTTCGGGAAGCGCTGGAGCACATGATCGCCGTCACCTACGGCGTCACCTACGACGCCGTCGTGATGCGCTTCCCTGCCTACGAGGCGATAGTCGAGGAGGTCGTGGGGTTCGTCGGCCGCTCGGTCCCCGGCGAGGCCACGCCGCGGGCCACTCGCGTGCTCGACGTCGCGTGCGGGATTGGCAACGTCAGCATCCGGCTCGCTCGCGAGGGCTACTCCGTCGTCGGGATCGACGGCGTGCGGCACCTGGTCGAGATCGCGCGCGAGAAAACCGCGCAGCGCAGGGCGAACCTGACCTTCCAGCACTTCGATATCGCGCGCGACCCCATGCCGGGCGCGGGGAGCTTCGACGTGCTGGTGAGCATGCACACCCTCTACTGGCACCCCACTCCCGCCGCGCTGCTGGAGGGCTGCCGTCGCGCGCTGCGGCCGGGCGGACACGCCGTGTTCCTGACCTACGGGCGGCCGGCCAGCGTGATCCGGACGTTCCGCGAGCTGTGGGACGCCGAGGGGCTCGGCGCTGCCGTGCGCGCCTTGCGCTGGCTGCTGCCGACAGCGCTCTTCGAGCTCTTCCGGGACTGCGAGCACCGATATCTCAGCACGGCCGACTTCCACGACGCGCTCGGCCGCGCCGGGTTCGAGGTCCTCGAGGCTCGCGACACCTTCTTGGCGGACCTGAGTCATCTCGCGTGGTGCCGAGCGCGATGAGCGCGCGACACGCGCGCGTGGGAAGCGCCGGGGCTCCGCCCCGGATCCATACGCCGAAGGAGTGGGAGGCCATGACGAGACGTGCCGGTTCGCTCCTCGTGCTGCTCGCGGCGCTCGTCTCGACGTTCGGGACCAGCGAGGCCGGTAATCCCGGCGGCGCCCCGAAGGACGCGGTCCTCTACGAGTTGATGGAGCAAGCGACGTTCACCGAGGAGGGCATCCGCAAGGCGACGTCCGCCCTCGAGGGAAAGGTTCGGCTTCAAACGCCGCTCTGCCCCGCCGGCCTCCAGGCGTACGCGAAGCTCGCGTTCGCGACCTTCGACATCCACGTGCAGGTGGCTCCCCGCTGCACGGTCGTGGCGATCGGGAACAGCGAGATCAACGTGGCCGACGGCAGCGGGCACATCGACGGCAAGTTCTGGGTCGTCGTCAACAGCGACGCGACCAACCTGGTCGATGCGCAGGAGCTCGTGGTCATGTACGGGACGTTCGCCGGGAATGTCCAGGTGCGGAAGGATACGGACGCCCTGATCATCGATATCCTGCCGGGGGCCGAGTTCACGCCCATCATGACGCTTCCGGGGTTTCCGCTCCCGCTGCCCGCGGCGTTCCGCGGCACGTTCCGCCTGCCGTTCGCCTTCCACCACATCGCCGCCTACTTGAGCGACGACGGCACGCCGATACCGGTGCGTCCCGACGAGCGCGCGCTCGGCGACGCGACGGTGCGGGTCGAGATCACCTTCGACTGACGCGGGACGCCGGGGGAATGATCGCCGTGAACGAGCCGCCAGTGTCGTCGAGCCCGGCCGACGGGGGGCCGCGCCGCGCCGGTGTGGTCTCGCAGGGGACCCGAGTCTACCTCCGCACGATGCGGCCCGACGACCTCGAGTATCTCTCGGAGTGGGCGGAAGACCCGTTCACCGAGCGCATGGTCGGCAGTCAGTTCCTCAACACCTACAAGCACGTGTACGACAAGGACCCGTCGTTCTACGAGGCGTGTCTCGTCGATCCGACCCAGGTCGTGCTGATCATCGAGGCCAACCGCGGGTGGGACCGGCCGATCGGCGTGACGAGGCTGTTCGACATCCACCTGCTGGAGGGCTACGCCTTCCTCGAGGTCATGCTGACCGATCGGCGGGCGATTCGCCGCGGATTCGGCGTCGAGGCGGGCAAGCTCATCTCGTACTACGGGGTCGACGTGCTGGGGCTTCGCCGTATCGAAGCCAAGGTGTACGAGTACAACCGTTTGAGCGCCAACTCGCTCCGGCGCAACGGCTTCCGGCAGGAGGGTGTTCTCCGGAAGGCTGGATTTCAGGACGGCCAGTGCTGGGATATGTTCGTCTTCGGCATCCTGAAGGACGAGATCGCGGAGCAGCGTCGGAAGGACCGGATCCATCTCCCTCTCGAGGGTACCGAGGGAGACACGCTTGACCCTTCATAACCTCCTCCCGCTCTTCGCGCTGCTCCTGAACGTCTCCCTCGCCGGGATCACGCTGGTCCGCAACCCGGAGAGCCGCCTGAATCGCCTGTTCGCCTACTTCGTGGGCGGCATGGCGGTGTGGAACTTCGGCGTCTTCATGCTGCGGCGCTCGCCGGACGAGGCGACCGCGATCTTCTGGGAAATCGTCATCCACAGCGGGGTCGTCGTCCTCCCGGCCTTCTTCTATCACTTCGTCCTGATCTTCCTGGAGAGCACGACCCGCCATCGCACCTCGCTGGCCGTCGCGTACGCGCTGGCGATCGCCTTCAGCATCATCAACCTGTCCGGCACGTCGATCTTCATGAGCGGGGTGAAGACGACGTACTGGGGCTGGACGCCGTCCACCGGCATCCTGTACTACCCGTTCTTCGTCTACTTCAACTTCTTCCTCATCTACGCGCTCTCGCGCCTCGTCCGCGTGTACAAGGACGTCGAGTCGAGCTTCCGACGTAACCGCGCGACCCTCATCCTGCTCGGCACCCTCGTGAGCCTGGTCGGCGGCCTCATCGACATCGCCCGGTTCATCATGGTGCGCTTCGTGCCGGCCGCGGACCTCGTGTACCCGATGGGCATTCCGGCCAACATGATCTTCGCGCTCATGCTCGGCACGTCGATCGTGCGCTACCGCCTCTTCGACGTGAACGTGGCGGTGAAGAAGGGCGCGATCTACTTGTTGCTGTGGGGCGTGCTCACCTCGACCCTGGTGATGGCCGAGCAGTACGCCGACTGGGATCAGGTGAACCCGCTCTGGATCATCCTGCCACTGGGCTTCGTGATGACGATACTGGTGAGCCCGCTCGGGCAACGGCTCGAGGAGCGCATCGAGCGGCTCATGTTCAGCCGGCGGCGCGGCTGCTACGAGACGCTGCTGGACCTCAGCAAGCGGATGGGCGCGATCCTCGACTTCGGGCGGCTGATGGAAACGCTGGTCCACGGGCTCGTCCGCGGCGTGCCGCTCACGCATTGCGTCCTGATGATCTACGATCCGCAGCGCAGCGCGTTCGTCGTCTACCGGGAGGACTCCACCGTGGGCGAGGGCACCGGGGCCAACGCGATCCCGGTCGACAGCCCAATCGTCCTGTGGCTGAACCAGACCGGGCGCGTGCTGGTCAAGGAAGAGGTCAAGCTGAATCCCGAGATCTCCACCTACTTCGAGGCGGCCGAGAGCGAGCTCGACGAGATCAAGGCGGCGTTGATCGTGCCGCTGAAGATCGAGGGCAAGCTCACCGGCATCCTGCTGGTCGGCGAGAAGCTCTCCGGCGATATCTTCGACGACCAGGAGCTCGAGGTGCTCGCGGTCCTGGCCAACCAGGTGGCGATCTCGCTGGAGAACGCGCGGCTCTACGAGGAGCTCTCGGCCTCCAACGCCCAGCTGATGCAGGCGAGCCGGCTCAAATCCCAGTTCCTGGCCAGCATGTCGCACGAGCTGCGAACGCCGCTCAACTCGATCATCGGCTTCTCGAAGGTGCTGCTGAATCGGCTCGACGGCGAGCTGACCGAGCGGCAGGAGACGTACATCCGCTCGGTGCACAACAGCGGCAGCCACTTGCTCCAACTCATCAACGGGATCCTCGACTTCTCGCGCATCGAGGCGGGCAAGCTCGAGATGATCTCCGAGGAGATCGATCTGCACGAGCTGATCGACGAGTGCATCGAGTCGTCGATGCCGCTCGCCCGTGGCAAGCAGCTGAAGGTCGAGAAGAACGTGCCCCTCGAGCTGCCGCCGCTCTCGGCTGACCGCACGAAGGTCAAGCAGATCCTCCTCAACCTCCTGTCCAACGCGGTGAAGTTCACCACGCAGGGACGGGTGCTGGTCAGCGTGGTGACCGAGCCGGAGACGGTGCGGGTGAGCGTCGCCGACACGGGAATCGGCATCCGCGAGGACGACCTGGCTCGTCTGTTCGAGCCGTTCCAGCAGCTCGACAATCCGGTCGCTCGGGGCGCCGGGGGCACCGGGCTCGGGCTCGCCATCAGCAAGAAGTTCGTGGAGCTGCACGGCGGCCGCGTCTGGGCCGAAAGTCGCGAGAACCAGGGGTCGACGTTCCATTTCACGCTACCCTTGATCATCTAGGAGAGAGGCGCCGCATGGCGGGACGGCCAGTCGACCACAAGGTGAAGATCCTCTACATCGAGGACAACCGCGAGAACCGGATGCTCGTGCGGGCGGTCCTGGAGGCGGCCGGCTACGTGATCGTCGACGCCGAGGACGGGCTGACCGGGATCGAGGCGGCGATTCGTGAGGAGCCGGCGCTCATCCTGCTGGACATCAACCTGCCAGGAGTGGACGGCTACGAGATCGTCGCGATCCTGAAATCGTTTCCGAACATCGCCTCGACGCCGGTCATCGCGGTGACGGCGTACGCGATGCAGGGCGACCGTCAACGGACCCTCGTGGCCGGCTGCGACGGCTACATCCAGAAGCCCATTGACGTCGACGCCTTCCCGCGCCAGGTGGCCGAGTTCCTGGGCGGCAAGCGCGAGCGGGTCGAGGGTCGCGACGAGGGCGTCTATCTCCGGGAGCTCAACCAGCGCCTCGTCTACCGGCTGCTCAACCAGGTTGAAGAGCTCAAGCGGCTGAACCAGCACTTCGTGCGCCGGGCCTCGCAGCTCGAGGACCTGCACCGCTCGCTGCAAGACATCACCTCCGAGATGGGGGTGGCGGCCATGCTCGAGAAGCTGCTGGGCGGTCTCGCGGAGGCGATCGGGACGACCAGCCTTCGGGTCGAGTTGAGCGAGCCGCCGGGGGTCGACGTCACCGTTCGCAGCCAGGCGGGCGCGCAGCCGCGCAGCGTTCTGGCCGGCACCGGGGCCGAGGCGGCCGACGACTGGACCGAGGTCGAGTGGACGCTGCCCCTCAACGTCCGCGGCCGCCAGCTCGGTGTGATGGTCGCACGCCACGTGCTGCCGCCCGGCGCGAAGGCCGACGAGGAGCAGCTGCTCAAGATCGTGGCCGACCAGGTGGCGATCGCCGTCGAGAACGCGCGGCTCTACGAAGGCGTGATGCGCCGCGCCGCCGAGCAGGAGAGCCTCGTCGAGTCCGGCCGCCTGCTCACCGGCACGCTCCAGGTCTCCGAGGTCCTCCACCGGCTCAGCGAGCTCGTGCGGAGCCGGTTCGGCGCCGACGTGGCCCGCATCCTCATCCGGGACGACGCGCCCGGCATCTTCCGCCTCCACGCCCAGGCCGGCACGACCCGGACGTCCCTGGAAACGGTGGCGTACGGCTCGGAGCCCGACGACGTATACCTCGGGTGGATCGTCAAGAACCAGAAGGCCGTGGCGTACCGCGACATCGCGTCGCAGCCGCGCGTCAAGTACACGGCGTGGCTCGAGAGCGAAGGGTTCGTCTCCTACCTCGGGCTCCCGCTCTTCCTCGAGAGCGAGCTCGTCGGCGTCCTCACGATCCTCTACCGGCAGCCTCACGAGTTCACCTCCGAGGAGCAGGCGCTCGGCGAGGCGCTCGCGACGTCGGCGTCGGCGGCCATCCGCAATGCGCGCCTGTACGAGCAGACGCAGGAGCGGCTGCGCCATACCGAGACGCTGTTGGCCGTCAGCCACGACGCCAGCTCGACGCTCGAGCTGACCGAGATCTTGCGGCGCACGACTCGCGCGATGGTGCGGGCGCTCGGCGCCGAGACCGGCGGGGCATGGCTTCAGGGCGAGGACGGTCGCTTCCTCCCGATCGTCGGCTACCACGTTCCCAAGGACGTGCTGCAGGCGCTCGACGGCGAGAGCTTGATTGCGCTGAACCCGCTGGCCAGTGAGTGGCGGCGGGTGGCGCAGCCGATCTGGTCCACCGACAGCCAGGCCGATCCCCGATTCGACCGTCCGCTGGGGCGGCTGGTCCCGCACAAGTCGCTGCTCATCCAGCCGATGCGGTGGAAGAGTGAGAGCATCGGCGGCTTCGTGATCGTGTGGCTGAAGGAGCAGCACCGGCTCACGTCGGACGAGCTCCGGCTCGCCGAGGGCATCGCGCTCCAGGCGGCAGTGGCGAGCGAGAACTCGCGTCTCTACGAGGGCGTGAAGCAGCAGTACGCCGAGCTCCAGCGGACGCAGGCCCAGCTGATCCAATCCACCAAGCTGGCGGCCATCGGGGAGCTCGCGGCCAACATCGCCCATGAGATCAACAACCCGCTGACGAGCGTGCTCGGCTTCGCGTCGTACCTCGCCGAGCAGGTGCCGCACGGCCAGCCGATGCGCGAGGAGCTCGACCTGATCCAGGAAGAGGCCGGGCGCGCGCGCGACATCGTGCGGGACCTCTTGCACTTCAGCCGCCAGCGGGAGTTCATCCCCCAGGTCACCGATCTCAACCAGGTCCTCGAGCAGACGCTCGCGATGGTGCGCCGCCAGGGCGCCTTCGACTCGATCACGCTGCACGAGGTGTACGCCGCGGAGCTGCCGCCGGTCGAAGTCGACGTGCCGCGGATCAAGCAGGTGTTCCTCAACCTCATCAACAACGCCGTCTATGTCATGCAGGAGCGCGGCGGCTCCCTCACGCTGCGATCGTCGTGCAGCGGCGACATGGTGCAGGTCGAGGTGACGGACACCGGCACCGGCATCGCGCCCGAGCATCTCGGCCGCATCTTCGAGCCGTTCTTCACGACCAAGCCCGAGGTCAGCGGGACCGGCCTCGGACTGTCCGTGAGCCTGGGCATCGTAGAGAGCCACGGCGGGACGATCGGGGTCCAGAGCGAGCTCGGTGTCGGCTCCACCTTCACGGTGAAGCTCCCGGCCAAGCCCGGCGCCATGGTCGAGGACGATCCGGAATCCTGATCTCCAGGCCGGCACGACCTTGCCGCCGGCCGCGCAGCAGGTAAGTTTCTAGCCCAATCGACCGCTCATCCTCTCGCTTCATAGGTGCCTGGCCCTGACGCGTTTCGGACCCATTTCCGGAGATTTCGTAAAATAATCAGCCACTTAGATCGTCTCCCCTCCGGAAATACAGCTATTTACTTCAATCTAATTAGGCACTTAGGAGCCCACGGGCTTGGTCCCTTGCTTGCACTTACTGGCGTCCAGATGGAGTTGAAGACCTATCGGAACGAGGCACGAGGAGAGAGATCATGACAACGACTATGTGTTGGAGAAGCGCTGTGACGTGGGGCCTGCTGGGGTTGATGTTCCTGCTGTTCGCCCTGGTGGTCGGGCCGGCGCCGGCCCTGGCGTGGGATGTGTCGCAATTTTGGGTCGATACGAATACGCTCCCGGCGGATGTGATTCTCTACGAGGTTACCGAGGATATGTACCTCAGAGACGCCGCTGGCAACTTCGTGTCGAGTCCTACCGCAGGTGGCCGCCGGTCCGCGGTCGCTGAGCTTTCCGGCTGGGCGAAGCTGGGAAGCCCACTCTGCCCGTCGTGGGTGCTGCTGGTCGTTCCGACGACCAAGAAGTGCGCGGTGAACGCCAGGGGCGCCGACGACCTGAGCCTCGCCACCGGCAAGGGTACGCTCAGCGGGGCGTTCTCGGTGGTGGTCCAGGACATCAACCAGGTGGACGCGGCTGAGTTCGTCATCATGACCGGGACCTTCTTCGGCGACGCCGACCTCTCGCCGGCCTTCGCGGGCGTGGCGCCGCTGGGGTACATCAAGAACGGCGTCCTTACGATCGACGGCAGCGACCTCAAGGCCAGCTTCAGCGGGACGTTCCGGCTGCCCGTGAAGATCAAGGGCTACGTCTCGGACCTCTTTCAGATGGACGCCTATTACATCAGCAGCACGGGCCTGCCGATCTGGGTGAAGGCCAATGAGCGGTCGCTCGGCGTCCCGACGGTACGGATCGAGATCAAGTTCTAGTCCGCGACGACTCCTCGTGCCTCGCTCCCGGGCCCGAGCCGGATCACCGGCTCGGGCCCGTTGCGTCTCGAATGTCCCTCGTGTCAGTCGGCTCTGAAATACTTCGCGGCGGGGTGATGGAACACGAGCGCCGAGACCGAGGCTTCCGGATCCATCATGAACCCCTCGGTCAGGCTGAGACCGAAGGTCTCGGGCTCGAGCAGCCGGAACAGCGTGGCCTGGTCGTCGAGGTTCGGGCAGGCCGGATAGCCGAACGACACCCGCACCCCCCGGTAGTGCGCCTTGAGCTTCTCGCCGATGGACAGCTCGGGCGGATCCGGAAACCCCCACAGCGTCCGCAGCCGCGCGTGAAGCATCTCGGCGAAGGCCTCGGCGCACTCGATCGCCAGCGCCTGGAGGGCGTGAGACCGGACGTACTCGCCGCGGTCCTTCCACTGCGAGGCGAGCTGGCGCACGCCGGTGCCGCACGTCACCGCGAACAACGCGATGTAGTCGTCGGTGTCGTCCCTCAGGTAGTCGGCCAGACACAACCGCTCGCCGTCCTTCTGACGGGGAAACTCGAAGCGCCCGGCCTCGCCACCGGAGACGTCGAAGAGCGTGACCGTGTCGCCGGCCGCGCGCGCGCGGAACCAGCGGTAGCTGCCGTGGGCCCGGACGAACCCCCCGGCCACCGCGTCACGCTTGAGCCCCTCGACGATCTCCCGGAGCTCGAGCGCCTTTGGATCCCCGGCCTCGAGCAGGCGCTCGACGAGCCCACGCAGGCCCAGGTGCTTGCCGTAGAGCATCTGGAGGTTCAGGTAGGGATAGATGTGCGAGAGCGGCACGTCGCGGAGCACGTGCCGCTCCAGATCGGGCGGCGCCGGCACCGGGGCGCGCTCGAGCCGCCGCGCCGCCACCGGCGCCGTCGCGGGCCGCGCCGGTGTGGCGCCACTGGCGGCGCTCGCGGCCAGCGCCGCTTGCTCCCGGCGGACGCGCTCGACCAGCGCATCACGGGTCGGAGCGGAGAAGAGCTGGTTGGCGAGGTCGAGCCCCTCCATCGCGTCCTTCGCGTAGAGCGTGAGCCCGCCGTACTCGGCGGCGATCCGGGTCGCGGTGAACTTCTTGGTGAGCGCGGCTCCGCCGACGAAGAGCGGCACCTCGATGCCGGCGACCCGGAGGTCCTGCGCGGTCACCACCATCTGCTGCGCCGATTTCACGAGGAGCCCGGACAGGCCGAACGCGTCGGGCTTGTGCACGTGATACGCGGCGATCAGCTCCTCCGGCGGGACCTTGATGCCCAGGTTGATCACCCGGTAGCCGTTGTTCGAGAGGATGATCTCGACGAGATTTTTGCCGATGTCGTGGACGTCGCCCTTGACCGTGGCCAGCACGATCGAGCCGCGCGTCGCCGACTGGGATTTCTCCATGAACGGCTCCAGGTGCGCGACGGCCGCCTTCATCGCCTCCGCGGACTGGAGGACCTCGGCCACGATGAGCTGGTTGTCGTTGAACAGCCGGCCGACCTCGTCCATGCCCCGCATGAGCGGTCCATTGATGATCTCGAGCGGCGTCGCCTCGCCGAGCTTGACGTTCAGGTCGTCGACGAGCCCGTCGCGGGAGCCCTCGACGATATAGCGCGCGAGCCGCTCGTCGAGCGAGAGCGTGCTGGCGACCGGCGGCGCCTTCTTCTTCTCCCGGAAATACGCGGCGAACGCCCCGACCGGGTCGGCGCCGCGCCAGTAGATGAGGTCCTCGGCCAGGCGCCGCTCCTCCTCCGGGATCGACGGATACCGCTCGAGGCGCTCGGTGTTGACGATCGCGTAGTCGAGCCCGGCCTTGGTGCAGTGATAGAGGAAGACCGAGTTCAGGACCTCGCGCCCGGCGACCGGGAGGCCGAACGAGACGTTCGAGATCCCGAGGATCGTCTTGCACTCCCCGAACCGTTCTTTGATGGCGCGGATGCCCTCGATCGTCTCCACGGCAGAGCCGATGTAGTTCGCGTCACCGGTGCCGACCGGAAAGACCAGCGCGTCGAAGATCAGGTCGCGAGCCGGCACGCCGTACTTGCGCGTGAGCAGGTCGTAGCTGCGCTCGGCGATCGCCAGCTTCCGCTGGCGCGTGACCGCCATGCCCTGGCGCTTGTCCTCGTCGATGCAGCCGACGATGACGGCGCCGCCGTAGGCCCGGAGCAGGGGCACGATCTTCTCGAATCGCTCCTCGCCGTCCTCGAGGTTGATCGAGTTCACGATCGACTTGCCCTGACAGTGGCGCAGCGCCACCTCGAGCACCCGCGCGTCGGTCGAGTCGATCATGAGCGGGACCTTCACCTTGCGGGTGATCTGGGTCATGAACCGGTCGATGTCGACGATCTCGTCGCGGTCGGGGTTGGCCAGGCAGATGTCGAGGACCTGGGCGCCGGTGCGGATCTGGGCGCGACCGATCTCGGCCGCGTCCTCAAACTGGTCGGCGACGATCAGCTCCTTGAACCGCCGGGAGCCGATGACGTTCGTGCGCTCTCCCACGAACAGGGGACGGTTGTCCTCGGTGGGGTACAGGACCTCGATCCCGCTGACCGCCTGCGGCTCCCGCGCCGCCGGGACGCGCGGCGAGCGTCCGCCGACAAGCGCCTTGATCGCGCTGATGTGGGCCGGCGTCGTCCCGCAGCAACCGCCAACCAGGTTGACCCAGCCTTCCTCGACGAAGCGCTTCAGCTTGAAGGCGAGGCTCGCGGGCGTCTCCGCGTACTGGCCGCGCTCGTCGGGAAGGCCGGCGTTCGGGTAGACGCTCACGAAGCGGGTCGACATCGCCGCCAGTGAGCGGAGGTGGTCGGTCATGAACTCCGGTCCGGTGGCGCAGTTGAGGCCGATCGAGAAGAGGTCGAGGTGCTCGAGCGCCGCGTAGAGCGCCTCGACGCCCTGGCCCGCGAGCATCGTGCCCATCGGCTCGATCGTGCCGCTGATCATCAGCGGCAGCGCGACGCCGGCGCGCCGCATCGCCGCCCGCACGCCGATCGCGGCCGCCTTGAGGTTCAGCGTGTCCTGGGCCGTCTCGAGCAGCAGCGCGTCCACGCCCCCGGCGATCAAGGCCGCGGCCTGGAGCTCGTACGCCTCACGAACCTGGTCGAAGGTCACGTTCCGCGTGACGCTGATCGAGCGCGTCGACGGCCCCATCGCCCCGATCACGAAGCGGGCGCCGGCGGCCTCGCGGGCCAGCCGCGCGGCGGCCAGCGTGATCTCGTGCGCGCGCTCGGCCAGGCCGTACTCGCCGAGGACGTACGGCGCACACCCGAAGGTGTTGGTCGAGATGACGTCCGCCCCGGCGTCGAGGTAGGCGGCGTGCACTCGCCGGATGACGTCGGGGCGCGTGAGGTTCAGGTGCTCGTTGCACCCTTCGTACTGGGCGCCGCCGAAGTCCTCGGCGGCGAGACCGGCCGCCTGGATCATGGTGCCCATCGCCCCGTCGAGGACGAGGATGCGTTGGGTCACCGCGTTCCGGAATTGAGACATAGAGTTATAGTAGCGCACATGACGACCTCGGCCCTCTCGCTCGATGGCGTTCGCATCCTCGATCTCTCACGCGTTCTCGCCGGGCCCTTCTGCGGCATGCTGCTCGCGGACCTGGGCGCGGACGTCATCAAGGTGGAGGACACCGGCCCGGGCGACGAGTCACGCACGTGGCCCCCGCACAAGGATGGCGAGTCGGCGGCCTACCTCGTCATCAACCGCAACAAGCGGGATCTCACGCTCGATCTCAAGTCTCCGGACGGGGCCGCGGTGCTGAAGAAGCTCGCGGCGGGCGCGGACGTGCTCATCGAGAACTTCCGCACCGGCACCATGGAGAGCTTCGGCCTGGGCTACGACACGCTCTCCCAAATCAACCCGGGGTTGATCTACTGCTCGGTCTCGGCGTTCGGGCGCACGGGGCCGCGAAAGGACGGCGCGGGCTACGAGGCGCTCATGCAGGCGTTCAGCGGGATCATGTCCATCACCGGCGAGCCCGACGGGCCGCCGGTCCGCGCCGGCGTCTCGTTCCTCGACCTCACGACCGGAATCTTCTCGGCGTTCGGGATCGTCAATGCGCTCCTCTATCGCGCGAAGACCGGGCTCGGCCAGCGCGTCGACGGCTCGCTGCTGGAGACGGCCGTGACGCTGCTGAACTATCACGCCGAAGGCTACTTGCTGACGGGGAGCGTGCCGAAGGCTCTCGGCTCAGCCCATCCGTCGCTCTCGCCCTACCGCAACTTCCGCTGCCGCGACGGTCAGTGGGTGTTCATTGCCGGCGCCAACGACCGATTCTGGCAGAAGCTCGTGGGGGCGCTCGACCTCGCCGCGCTGCGCGACGAGCGGTTCGCGACCAACCTGGGGCGCGTCCGGCATCGCGCCGAGCTGGAGGCGGCGGTCGCCAAGGCGATCGGGGCCTTCGAGCGCGAGCCTCTGCTGAAGCTCCTGGAAGACGCCGGAGTGCCGGCGACGCCGGTGAATACCGTGGACCAGGTCATGGACGACCCGCAGACCGTGGCGCGCCACATGATCGAGCGCGTCCTGCACCCGCGGCTCGGCGAGATTCCGGTCATCGGCACGCCGGTGAAGTTCTCGCGGATGCGCCCGGGCGCCCGTACAGCGGCGCCGCTCCAGGGCGAGCACACCGACGAGGTCCTGGCTGAGTTCGGTTACTCGGCCGACGAGATCAGCGCGCTGCGGGCCAAGAAGGTCGTCCGGTAGGGCGGCTTCGGATCGGGCCTCCCCATCGGGTACGATGGGGTATGGGCATGCTTCACGTGCGATTCTGGCTGATCGTCCTGGCCGGGTGTCTCGTGGCGGGTCCGGCCTCCGGGCAGCTCTACCGATGGACCGACGCGCAGGGGACTGAGCACTACACAGGGGACCTCAGCGCGATCCCGCCGAACTTCCGCGACAGCGCGACGCCGCTGAGCGCTCCGCAGCCGCGGTCGGAGCCGACGCCGGACGCGAGCGCGTCGACGTCGCTCCAGATGGCACCGGGAGCGCCGATCACGATCGAGGCCCGCCTCAACGGAGCGCCCCTCACGCTGATCGTGGACACCGGCGCCGACCGTACTCTGATCTCGCCCGAGGCGCTGGCACGCGCCGGGATGAGCAGCCAGCCAACTTCGCCAGTTGAGGTCGTCGGCGTCACCGGCGCGGCCAACGCGACGCTGGTCACGCTCCCGCTGCTCGACGTCGCCGGCACACGCATCGGTCCGCTGCCGGTGATCGTCCACGCGCTGCCCGCCAGGTCTCGGAGCGGCTCCGGATCCGAAACCATCGACGGCCTCCTCGGCCGGGACGTGCTGAACGGCGTAACGCTGTGCGTGGACACCGCCTCCGGCCGCGCCACGCTGACAGGGCGCTAGACCCGCAGCCTCCGCAGCGTCTGACGAGCCTCGGTCAGCGCGGCTTCTTCACGCTGGGCCGCAGGCCGCTCATGCGCGCGATCACGTCGAAGACGACCGCGAAATCGTAGTCGGCGAGATCCAGACCGCGCGCAGCGTTGAGCAGCGCGTCGACCAGCGCCACGCTCGGCAGCGGAACCCCGAGCGCGCGGCCGGTCGCGAGCGCCAGCCCAAGGTCCTTCTGGCACATGTCGACGTCGAACAGCGCCTCTGCCGGCATCCCGAGCACGAACGGGCCGCGATATTTGATCATCGGCGACGCGATGACGGACTTCAGCAGCACCTCGACGGCGCGCTCGCGCGTGATCCCGGCTTTCTCGGCGAGGACCACCGCCTCGCTGAACGCGAGCATCTGGACGGCGAGCCCCAGGTTCGTCGCGATCTTCATCGTCACTGCGAGCCCCAACGCGCCCACATGAGTGATTGTCGGCCCGATCGCCAGGAGACAGGGGCGGACCTTCTCGAGCGCCGCCGGATCGCCGCCGACCATGAACGAGAGCTGGCCGGCCTCGAGCGTGATAGGGCTGCCGGACACGGGCGCGTCGATCAGGGTGGCGCCGCGCGCGGCGACCGCCGTGCCCAGCTGGCGAGTGACCTCGGGGCTCACCGTGCTCATCTCGGCCCACACCGCGCCGGGGCGAAGCCCGGCGATCACGCCGTCGGGGCCGAGGGCGATCGCGCGGAGCGCGTCGTTGTCGGTGACCATGCTGAAGACCGCGTCGACGCTCTCGGCCACCGCGCGCGGCGACTTCTCCAGCGTGAGCCCGGCCGCCACCAAGGCACGCGCCTTCTCGGGCGTCCGGTTGTAGCCGACGACGGGGTGGCCGGCGTCGAGCAGCCGCCTGGCCATGCGGCCGCCCATGGTGCCGAGCCCGACGAAGCCGACCGGCGCCATCAGGCACCGCCTTCGTCGGCGACCGCGATTGCGCTGATCTCGATCTTGCACCGGGGATGGGTCGCGAGACGCGACACCTCCACCGTGGTCGTCGTCGGCAGGTGGCCGCCGAGGTATGCGGCCCACACCCGGTTGAGGTCGTCCTGCTCGCCGATGTCGGTCAGGAACCGCGTCGCCGACACCAGATCGGCCAAGGTGCAGCCCGCAGCCTCGAGGGTCTTCTTGAGGTTCTCCATCGCCAGCGCCGCCTGCTCGCGCATGGTCGAGGGCAGGTCGAACTCCTCCTCCCGATGCGGGTGGCTGTGATAGACGGCGGCGGCGGTGACTCCGGACAAGAAGACGAGCTTCCCGCGGCGCACCACGATCCCGGGCGCGTACGGCATCATCACGTCCGTGCGCCGGTCGGAGTGGTGGACGATCGAGATCTCTTTCACCATTCGATCCTCCGCGAATCTCGCTCGGGCATCCTACCACGGGGTGTGAAGGCCGTTTGCCCACGCGATACACTCGAGCGCAATGCCGGTGATCGTGGTGCTGGACGACGACGCGACGACGCGAGGGGACCTCGCCGAGCAGCTCGGTCGCCTCTTTCCGCGGGCACGAGTGATCGCCGCGACCACCGACACGGCCTCTGGAGTCATCCAGGACGAGAGCATCGTTCTGACCGGCCTGGCCACTGCCGAGCGAATCGCCCTTCAGCGGCCCCGGCTCGCGCTTCGCGTGGTCGCGTTGACCCCCGAGATGGGCCCGGATACCCTCATGAAGGCCGAAGCCGCCGGCGTCTACGCGACGCTGCGCGCTCCGGCCAGCGCCGAAGGGCTGCGCGCCGTGCTCGGGCCCCTGGTCGGCGATGCCACGCCGTCGGGAGTGGAGGGCTGATGCGTCAGACCGGACCTCCGCCCATCGCCACGATCCCGTCACGCTGGGTCGAGACCACCACCGATCTCGCCGCGGTCGCGCTTCGACTCCGCGCGCCCGGCCAGGTTGCCCTCGACACAGAAGGCGACAGCCTCCATCACTACCCGGAGCGCCTCTCGCTCATCCAGCTGGCCGTCCCGTCCGGCGAGGCCTGGCTCGTGGATCCGCTCGCCGTCGCCGACCTCTCGCCCCTCGCCTCCGTGGTCGCCGCGCCCGCCGTCGTGACCGTGGTCCACGCCGGCGACAACGACCTCGTCCAGCTCAAGCGACGCGGCTTCGCCTTCGCCTCGCTCTTCGACACATCCATCGCCGCCCGCTTTCTCGGGGCCCGGGCCCTCGGCCTCGACGTGCTGCTGCAGACCTACCTGGGTGTCGAGCTGCCGCCCTCGAAGCAGCGGGACGACTGGTCGCGGCGTCCACTCTCGGAAGCTCAGCTCCGCTACGCCGAGGCCGACGTGCTGCATCTGTTCGCGCTCAAGAGCCGGCTCACCGAGGAGCTGGCGCGGGCCGGACGCCTGGAGTGGGTCGAGGAGGAATGCGCCGCGCTCGCGGCGCAGCCGGCCAGCGAGCGGGTCTCCGACCCGAATGCCTTCGCCGGCCTCAAGGGCGCCCGCGAGCTCCGGCCACGTAATCTCGCGATCCTGCGCGAGCTATACGACCTCCGCGAGCAGCTGGCGCGCGCGGCGGACCGCCCGCCCTTCAAGATCCTGAGCGCCGAGACGCTCATGGCTCTGGCGCAGGCGCCGCCGGCCGACGGCGCCGCGATGGCGCAGATCGTGGGCTGCACACCGAGGGTGATCTCGCGGTGGGGCGACGCGATCCTGGCCGCGGTGGCGCGCGCCCACGCGCTGGCGGACGACGCGTTGCCGGTGCTCGAGCGTCGGCCGCGGCCCCGGATTCCCGGGGCGGTCGCCCGCCGGATCGAAGCCCTCCGACAGTGGCGAAGCGACGCCGCGCCCCGATTCGGGCTCGAGCCCGGATTGCTCTTGCCCAACCGGCTCATCGGCGCGGTCGCAGCGGCCCGGCCGGGCGACCCCGGCGCGTTGGCGTCGGTGGACGGGGTTCGTCGCTGGCGCGCCGAGACGTTCGGGACGGAGATCGTTGCCGTGCTCGCCTCCGCGTGAGAAGGTGAGTCTCACGATGAGCGACTGGCGCGGATATCTCGTCGGCGACGATGCGGGCTTGACGGCGATCTTGCGCGAAGCGAGGACCGTGGCGGTGGTGGGCGCCAAGGACGATCCCGGCGAGCCGGCCCACTACGTTCCGGCGTACCTCCACGCGCACGGCTACCGGATCTTGCCGGTAAATCCGAAGCTGGCGGGGCGTCGGCTCCACGCCGCGCCGACGGTCGCGCGTCTGGCCGATCTCCCGGAGCCGGTCGACGTGATCGAGGTCTTCCGGCGTCCCGAGTTTCTCCCGGGCCACGCCGCCGAGATCTTGGCGCTGCCGTGGCGGCCGCGCGCGGTCTGGTTCCAGCTCGGTATCCGGAACGACTCCGCCGCCGAGACCCTGGCCCGAGAAGGGATCCGCGTCGTCCAGGACCGCTGCATGATGCCCGAACACCGCCGTCTGCTGCGCGCGTAACCATGGCTGGGGAATACGCGTTCGTCATGAAGGACCTTCGGAAGGTCGTCCCGCCCAAGCGGGAGATTCTCCGCGGTATCTACCTGTCGTTCTTCCACGGCGCCAAGATCGGCGTGCTCGGCGCCAACGGGGCCGGCAAGTCCACGCTGCTCCGGATCATGGCGGGCGTCGACAAGGACATCCTCGGCGAGGCCTTTCCCGCGGCGGGCCTCCGCGTCGGCTATCTGCCGCAGGAGCCTCAGCTCGACGCCGCCAAGGACGTGCGTGCCAACGTCGAGGACGGTGTGAGCGAGACGCGCGCGCTGCTGACGCGCTTCGAGGAGGTCAGCGCCCGGCTCGGTGAGCCGCTCCAGGCGGACGAGATGGAGAAGCTGCTCGACGAGCAGGCGCGTCTGCAAGACAAGATCGACGCGGTCAACGCCTGGGATCTCGACCGCACCGTCGAGATCGCAATGGACGCCCTCCGCGTGCCGCCCGGCGACATGGACGTCGGCAGAATCTCGGGAGGCGAGCGGCGGCGCGTCGCGCTCTGCCGGCTCTTGCTCTCGCGCCCCGACATGCTCCTGCTCGACGAGCCGACGAACCACCTCGACGCGGAGTCGGTGGCGTGGCTCGAGCGCTATCTCAAGGAGTACACGGGGACGGTCGTCGCGATCACCCACGACCGCTACTTCCTCGACAACGCCGCCGGCTGGATCCTCGAGCTCGACCGCGGCTACGGCATCCCCTGGGAGGGCAACTACTCCTCCTGGCTGGACCAGAAGCAGCAGCGCCTCGCGCAGGAGGAGAAGGCGGATCAGGCGCGGCAGCGCACGCTCGCGCGCGAGCTCGAGTGGGTCCAGATGGCGCCGCGCGCCCGCCAGGCGAAATCCAAGGCGCGGCTGCAGGCGTACGACTCGCTGTTGAGCGAGTCGTTCGAGACGCGCGCCGCCGCGCTCGAGATCGCGATCCCGCCCGGGCCCCGGCTCGGCGACGTGGTGGTCGAGGCCGACCACGTGACGAAGGGATACGGCGATCGCGTGCTGATCGACGACCTGTCGTTCAAGCTTCCCCGCGGCGGGATCGTCGGGGTGATCGGCCCCAACGGCGCCGGCAAGACGACGCTCTTCCGGATGATCGCCGGCCAGGAGAAGGCGGACGCCGGCACACTGCGGGTCGGCGAGACGGTCCGGCTCGCCTACGTCGACCAGAGCCGCGACGCGCTCGACGGCAAGCGGACGGTGTGGGAGGAGATCTCGGAGGGTGCCGAGACCCTCACGCTGGGGACGCGGACGATGCAGTCGCGCGCCTACGTCGCGTCGTTCAACTTCCGGGGCAGCGACCAGCAAAAGCGCGTCGCCGAGCTCTCGGGCGGCGAGCGCAACCGCCTGCATCTCGCCAAGATCCTCAAGAGCGGCGCGAATCTCCTGCTGCTCGACGAGCCCACGAACGACCTCGACGTGGACACGCTGCGGGCGCTCGAGGACGGGCTGCTCGCGTTCGCGGGCTGCGCGGTGATCATCAGCCACGACCGCTGGTTCCTCGACCGGATCGCGACCCACGTGCTCGCCTTCGAGGATGAAGGCCGCGCCGTCTGGTTCGAGGGCAACTACGCCGACTACGAGGCCGATCGCCGCCGGCGGCTCGGCGCCGAGGCGGACCGCCCGCACCGTCTACGGTTCAAGCGCATCGGACGCGCCTGAGGCGGTGCGCGCCCCAGCCCGTCGCGGGGCCGAGGCCCCGCCGTCCGAGGCGCGGCTCACCATGGGCCCGGCGCAGCAGATCAGCGTGTTCTCGCCGGTGCGGCGCACGCGGTGCAGCCAGACCCGGCGGAAGTAGAAGCGCAGCGCGCGGGCGAGCACGCGCGGGTCGCCGCGGCGATGGCGGTTCGCCACGAGCGATCCGCGGGGCGTGACCAGCGGCGCCAGCGCCAGGAGCTTCGGCAGCGCGATCAGCGGCTCGTCGGCGTAGGTGACGTCGTCCATGACGAAGTCGAACCGGCGCCCGGCCTGCGCGAGCCCCCGGATCGCGGTCTCGGCGTTTGCGCAGAGGATTTGCAGCCGGCCGACCTGATCCAGGCCGAACCACTCCCGGGCCACGCGCACGATGATTGGATCGTGCTCGATGACCGTGATGAGGCGCGGAGCCGCGAACCGGTGGAGCAGATGGATCTGCGTGCCGCCGCCGAGGCCGACCAGCAGCGCGGTGGGGCGCCGCGGAAGCTCGATCGCCGCGAGGGCCTTCCACCAGTACTCGCGGCGCAGCGGCGCCCAGTTCCCGTCGAGGCGATGAATCGAGAGCGTGTCGCCGCGGACGATGAGGCGACGCTCCGGACCCTTGTCGATCACACGAATCCGGCCGGACGCGCCGGACCAGCCGCGGAAGACGGTGCGAGGATGCGCTAGCGCGGCTGCATCCGGATCGCGCCGTCGAGTCGGATCGTCGCCCCGTTGAGCATCGCGTTCTCGATGATGTGGAGCGCCAGCGCGGCGAATTCCGCGGGGCGCCCGGGACGCGGCGGAAAGGGCACCTGCTTGCCGAGCGAGGCGCGCACGGGCTCGGAAAGGGTGGCGAGCAGCGGCGTGTCGAAGATGCCGGGCGCGATCGTCATGACGCGGATCCCCAACTCGGCGAGGTCGCGCGCGACCGGGAGCGTCATGCCCACGATGCCGCCCTTCGAGGCGGAGTAGGCGGCCTGGCCGATCTGGCCGTCGAAGGCCGCGACAGAGGCGGTGTTGATGACCACCCCGCGCTCGCCGTCGGCGCTCGGGGTGTTCTGCGCCATGAGCGCGGCCGCGAGGCGGATGCAGTTGAAGGTGCCGATGAGGTTCACCTGGATGACGCGGGTGAACTCCTCGAGCTTCGCCGGCCCGGATCTCCCAACGGTTTTCATCGCCGGACCGATGCCGGCGCAGTTCACGAGGACGTTGAAGCCATCGAGGCGATCCCAGGCGGCCTGGAGCGCGGTGCCCACCTCGTCCCCGCTCGTGACGTCGGCCGGAGTGAAGATCGCGGCCTGACCCAGCGTTTTTGCGACGTCTGCTCCGGCTGAGGCCCGGCGGTCGAGCAGAGCGACCGTGGAGCCCGCGGCGACGAGTTGCTCGGCGGTGGAGCGTCCCAGCCCCGAGGCGCCGCCGGTCACGACCGCTTTTACGGCGCGAAGTTCCATTGAGTCCTCCAGCCTCGCATTCTAGCCGATCCCCCGTTGGCCCCTGAACCCCACCATCTAGTGGAGGCTCGTCACGGAACCCCCATATCTTCAGTCTTGCCTGATACTCATCACGTGATTAGTTTTCGAGGGATGGAGCGTGTGACTGCGGCCCGCGGCGAGATCACCGAGATCGTCGGCCGTCCGTCGTCCGGGCGCACGAGCCTTCTCGTCGCGTGTCTTTTCGACGTCGTGCGGAGCGGCGAAACAGCCGCCCTCGTCGACACCGAGGAGGCGTTCGATCCAACCTCGGCCGCGCAGGCCGGGGTGGATCTGCGCCGGCTCCTGTGGGTTCGCTGCGGCGCCCGACGTGATGTCGCGCTTCGTGCCGTCGACATGCTCATTCGCTGCCCTGGGTTCGCCCTGGTCGCGCTGGATCTCGGTGAGCGGGTGGTGCGTCTTCCGGCAACGCTCGCGTTCCGGCTGAAGTTCGCTGTCCGGCGGACGGACGTGGCGCTGCTGATCGTCGGGCGTCGCCGGCTCACCGGATCGAGCGCGACGCTGGCGATCGAGACCCGGCGCCAGGCGATCGAGTGGGCCGGGCCCGGGCCCGCGCCCACGCGACTCGCGCGCGTGCGCACGACGACGCAGGTGCTCCGCGCTCGCCAGCCCCAGCCCGCGCAGTGGCCGTCGCGCTGGTGGCGGGCGTGAGCCGGTTCGCCTGCGTGCTGGTGGCGCACTTCGCGGCGGCCGCCGTCGAGCGATGCGAGCCCGCGCTCCGCGAGCAGCCGCTGGCGGTCCTGAGCGCACGGGTCGACTCCCCGAACGTCGGGCGCGAAGGCGCCCCGACGGCAAACAAGAAAATCGCCCCCACTATCAAGAAGATCGTCGACGCCAACGCCGCGGCCCGTGAGCGACACGTGCGCCCGGGCATGACGGAGACCGAAGCAGCGGCCCGCTGCCCAACCCTGGTGACCCGGCCCCTGATCGACGAGCACGCCGCCGCCGCCCGGCACGCCCTGCTCGAGGCGGTCCTGGCCGTCTCGCCGCGGATCGAGGATGGCGGAGCGGGAATCGTCTACGTCGACACGGCGGGGCTCGAGCGGCTCATCGGCGAACCCGCGGCCATCGGTCGTCGCCTCGTGCACCAGGCGCGAACCGTCGGGCTCGTCGCGCGCGTCGGGCTCGCGGGGAGCCGCACGGCGGCGCGTGTCGCGGCGGCGAGCGCATCGGTTCCGGTGACGGTCATCCCTCCGGGGCGTGAGCGCGCGACGCTCGCCGGGGTGCCTCTCGGAGTGCTCGATCTCGATCCTGAGCTCACCGCGACCCTCGCGCGATGGGGCGTGCGGACTCTCGGAGAGCTGGCGGCGCTGCCTCGAGAAGGCGTCACCATGAGGCTCGGGCCGGCCGGGCTCCGCGCGCACGATCAGGCGCTGGGCCGCGACCACGAGCCGTTCCGTCCGTGGACGCTGCCGCCCTTCTGGGAAGAAGCGCAGGGGCTCGAGTGGGAGATCGACTCGCTCGAGGTGCTCACCGTCGTGCTCGAGACCGTGCTGACGCGTCTCGGCGGGCGGCTCGGGGCGGCCGCGCTCGCCGCCGACGTCCTCGATATCCGGCTCGGCCTCGCTTCGGGCGGGCACCACGCGCGGGTGGTCTCGCTCGCGTACCCGATGAGCGAGGTCAAGCCGATGCTCGCCCTGGTGGCGCTCGACCTCGAGGGGCATCCGCCGCCGGCCCCGGTGACGCGGGTCGCGGTCAGCGCGCATCCGATCCGGGCGCAGATGGGGCAGGGCGGGCTCTGGCAACCGCCGGTGCCGGCCATTCGCGACCTCGTGTCCGTGCTCGCGCGCCTCGCCGCGCTCGTCGGCGTCGACAGCCTGGGCTCGCCCGCGCTCCTCGACTCGCACCGCCCCGATGCTTTCGCGATGCTCGCGTTCTCTCCGCCGATCGAGTCCGACGCGCCCGCGCGCGGGGACGCGACGGAGCCTCGACTGGCGCTGCGGCGGATGCGGCCGGCGCGTCGCGTGGACGTCGCGATGGCGGGTGAGCGGCCGACGCGGGTAGATGCACAGCACGTCGTCGCGTGCGCAGGCCCGTGGCGCGCATCGGGCGAGTGGTGGGATACCGAAGCGTGGGCGCGCGACGAGTGGGATGTGGCGCTCGGAGACGGCGCGCTCTGTCGGCTCGCTCGCGATTGCCTCACCGGTCACTGGTATCTCGACGGCCTCTACGACTGACCATGTTCATCGAGCTCCACGCGCAGTCGGCGTTCTCGTTCCTCGAGGGCGCCGAGCATCCCGAGGCGTTCGCCGCCGAAGCGGCCCGGCTCGACATGCCGGCGGTCGCGCTGGTCGATCGCGACGGCGTGTATGGAGCGGCCCGGCTAGCCCGCGCCGCCCTGAACGCGGGCGTGAAGCCGATCGTCGGCAGCGAGATCACGCTCGCCGACGGCTCACGGCTGCCGCTGCTCGTGGAGGACCGCGAGGGCTATCAGAATCTCTGCCGGCTGATCACGCGGATGAAGCTCGGCGCTCCCAAGGGAGCCGCCGCGATCACGCTCGATGACCTCGAGCCGTACGCCGCCGGGCTCGTGTGTTTCACCGGGGGAGCTCATGGCCCGCTTGCGCGGCGGCTCGCCGCCAGCGACGCCGCCGGCGCCCGGGCGTGCCTGGCCCGACTCATGGCGATCTTCGGGCGCTCGAGCTGCTTCGTCGAGGTCCAGCGACACTTCCTCCGCGAGCAGGAAGCGATCCTCCAGGCGCTGGTGGCGCTCGCGCAGGTGGCCGGCGTGCCGCTCGTCGCCTCCAACCAGCCGCTCTTCGCACGCCCGGAGGGGCGTCCGCTCGCCGACGTCTTCACGTGCATCCGCGAGAAGACCGACCTCGATCGCGCCGGCCGCCGGCTCCTGGCCAACGGCGAGCGCGGCTTGAAGGGCGGACTCGAGATGACGCAGCTCTTCCGGGATCTTCCCGACGCGCTCGCCAACACCGGGGAGCTGGCGCTGCGGCTGGGTTTCACGCTGAAGGATCTCGGCTACCGGTTCCCGGAGTTTCCGCTGCCACCGGGCCAGACGCCGCTCGACCACCTGCGCGAGCTGACCCGGCGCGGGGTGAGCACGCGCTACGGCACGGGCCCGCTGGCCGAGCGCGCGCGCCGGCAGGTCGCGCACGAGCTCGAGCTCATCGGCCGGCTCGACCTCGCGGGCTACTTCCTGATCGTGTGGGACATCGTCGAGCACTGCCGGACCCACGACATCCTCGTCCAGGGCCGCGGCTCGGCGGCCAACAGCGCGGTCTGCTACGCGCTCGGAATCACCGCGGTGGATCCGGTCGGCATGGAGCTGCTGTTCGAACGGTTCTTGAGCGAGGCGCGCGGCGAATGGCCGGACATCGACCTGGATCTTCCGAGCGGCGAGCGCAGAGAAGCGGTGATCCAGCACGTCTACCGGCGATACGGACGACACGGGGCGGGGATGACCGCCAACGTGATTTCGTATCGAGGCCGGAGCGCCGCCCGCGAGGTCGGCCAGGCGCTCGGGCTTCCGCGCGACATGCGGGACCGGCTCGCCCAGCTCGTCGCGAACTGGGGCTATCAGGATCCGAACGAGCTTCTGACCAAGCACTTGCCGGAGGCCGGCTGCGACCCGAGCTCGCCGCGCATCCGGCGCTTCGCCGCGCTCTGGACGCGGATCCAGGACCTGCCACGCCATCTCGGCCAGCACTCGGGGGGGATGGTCATCGCCGCGGGCCGGCTCGACGACGTGGTGCCGCTCGAGCCCGCGACGATGCCGGGGCGCGTCGTCGTGCAGTGGGACAAGGACGATTGCGCCGCGCTCGGTATCGTCAAGGTGGATCTGCTGGGGCTCGGGATGATGTCGGTGCTCCAGGACTCGCTGACGCTCGTCCGCGAATCCGGCGGTGAGGTGGATCTGGCGCGGCTCCCCCCGGACGATCCGGCCGTCTACCGAAGCCTCCAGGAGGCTGACACGATCGGCGTGTTCCAGGTCGAGAGCCGCGCCCAGATGGCGACGCTCCCGCGCGTCCGGCCCGAGCGGTTCTACGACCTCGTCGTGCAGGTCGCGATCATCCGCCCCGGGCCGATCGTGGGCGATATGGTCCACCCCTACATCAACCGCCGGCGCGGGCGCGAGCCGGTGACGTATCCGCACCCGAGCCTGGAGCCGATCCTGCGCCGTACGCTCGGCGTCCCGCTGTTCCAGGAGCAATTACTGCGCATGGCGATGGTGACGGCCGGCTTCACGGCGACCGAGGCCGAGGAGCTCCGGCGGGCATTCGGCTTCAAGCGCAGCGAGCGGCTCATGGCCGAGGTGGAGACGAAGCTGCGCGCGGGCATGGCGCGCCAGGGAATCCACGGCGACGCCGCCGAACAGATCGTGCGCTCCATCACCGCGTTCGCGCTGTACGGCTTTCCGGAGAGTCACGCCTCCAGCTTCGCGCTGCTCGCCTACGCGAGCGCGTACCTGCGCGTCCACCATCCGGCGGCGTTCTACGCGGCGCTCCTCAACAACCAGCCGATGGGGTTCTATCACTCGGCGACCATCGTGAAGGACGCGCAGCGCCACGGGCTGCGGATCCTGCCGATCGACGTCACGCGCTCGCAATGGTTGTGCGTGATCGAGCGCGTCGACGGCGCCCTGGTCGTGCGGCTGGGATTGCGATACGTGAAGGGCCTGCGCGAGCGGGCGGCGCGCACGCTGGTACGGGCGCGCGAGGCGCAGCCGTTCGCGTCCGTCCACGACCTCGCGCGCCGGGCCGAGCTCGGGCGCGACGAGCTGGAGACGCTCGCGGCCATCGGCGCGCTCGCTCCGCTCGGCGGGAGCCGTCGGGCGAATCTCTGGGCGGCGGCGGTGCCGCATCCGGGACCACTGTTCGCGGATCCGCCGCGCGATCCGAGCCCGTTGACCGAGATGACGGACATCGAGCGCCTCGCCGCCGATTACGCCGGCACCGGCGTGACGCTCGGCCGCCATCCGATGGCGCTACGCCGCGCGGCGCTCCGGCGGCTGGGCGTGCTGAGCGCGCGCGAGCTCGCCGGCGCGGAGGACGGCGCCCGGGTCCAGGTGGCGGGCAGCGTCATCGTGCGCCAACGGCCGGGCACCGCGAAGGGCTTCGTCTTCCTCTCGCTTGAGGACGAGACGGGGATCGCCAACGTGATCGTGACGCCGCCGATCTTCGCGCGCCATCGCGTCGCGCTGGTGGCCGAGCCCTATCTCCTGGTGACGGGGATCGCACAGCGGCAGGACGGCGTCATCTCGGTCCGCGCGAACACGGTGTTGGGCCTGCCGGCCCTCGGCCATCACGTCCCCTCGCACGACTTCGGGTAAGATGCGCTCGGAGGGCCCATGTTCGACCTCAAGGGCAAAGTCGCCGTCGTCACCGGCGGAAACGGGGGCATCGGGCTCGGCATGGCCCAGGGCCTCGCGGCCGCCGGCGCCCGCGTCGTGGTGGCCGCGCGCAACCAGTCGAAGTCGGCTGCTGCCGTTCGCCAGCTCGAGCAGCTCGGCGCTCAGGCGCTCGCGGTCGCGGTCGACGTGGCCGACGAGGCGTCGGTCAACGCCCTGGTCCGGTCCACGCTCGATCAATGCGGCCGCCTCGACATCCTCGTGAACAACGCCGGAACGAACATCCGCAAGGTCCCGCAGGAGTACACGCTCGCCGATTGGCACCACGTGCTCGACACGAACCTCACTTCGATCTTCCTGGCCTGTCGGGCGGCGTACGCGCCGATGAAGGCGGCGGGCGGCGGCAAGATCATCAACATCGGCTCGATGATGTCGATCTTCGGGGTGCCGTTCTCGCCCGCGTATGGCCCGAGCAAGGGTGGCGTCGTCCAGCTCACCAAATCCCTCGCCACCGCGTGGGCCCGCGACAACATCCAGGTCAACGCGGTCCTACCGGGCTGGATCGACACCGAGCTCACGCGCGGCGCGCGCCGCCAGGTCGAGGGCCTCCACGACAACGTGCTCCGACGCACACCCGCCGGGCGCTGGGGAACGATCGAAGACATGGCCGGCGTCGCCGTTTTCCTGGCGAGCGCGGCCTCCGACTTCGTCACCGGCACCGCCATTCCGGTGGACGGCGGGTACTCCGTCCTGGGCTGAGCGTGCGGGTGCGCGTCGTCGAGGCGATCGCGCCGACGAGGATCTCACGACCGGCCAGGTGGCCGATGTTGGCCGGGCCGTCGAGGCCGATTTCGCAAGATTGATAAGACGGCTGTAGCCGAGCGGCGCACCCAAATTTCTTGGAGAGCCCGTAGGCGCCCTGCTACGCTCCAGCCATGAGCATTCAACGCATACTCCTTCCGCTCCTCGTCGTGGTGTTCGTGGCCGGGTGCGCCTCGACTCCCAGCAGGCCGGTGCGGAGCGAATTCGAGGACATTCCGGTGCCGAAGGGGCTGACCTACCAGCCCGACAAATCGACCATCATCGAGTCGCAGACCGTCAAGGCCGCGCGCCTTGTGTACCGGGGGCGCCTCGAGGCCGAGAGCCTGGCTCTGGCGCTGCGGACGACATTCGAGGCGAACGGCTGGCGCCACGTGAGCAGCACGGCGGTCGCGAGCCACGGCACGACGCAGGTCTACGAGAAGTCGGGAAGCTCGCTCGAGGTGCGTTTGCTGGACGGGTGGTGGTTCACGTACGTCGAGCTGACGGCCAGCCGCGCTCAGCAGCAAGCTACGACGACGCGCTAGCTCGCGTCTGCGCCCGCGGTCCGGGGCGGGTAGGCGGTAGGCCCCCGGCGGCCTGGTCGCCAACGCCCGCTGCGGTTCCATCTCTGTGGGTTCGTCGTCGGGACAATCCTGACTACATAGGCCGCCGGGAGCCTACCGCCTACCCGCCCCGGACCGCTCCACGTCGCGAGCGTAGGGCGTGGGAATCGGGTCAGGGTTTGCGCCAGGTGCCGCCGTCGTGGGCGATGAACGCGTCGGCTTCGGTGGGGCCCCAGGAGCCGGCTTCGTAGAGGTAGGGTTGCGCCGCCGAATCCTGGGCCCACGCGTCGAGCACCGGACCCAGCAGCCACCATGCGTGCTCGACCCAGTCGGCGCGCGCGTACAGCGTCGAGTCGCCGTGGACTGCGTCCAGCAAGAGCCGCTCGTAGGCTTCGGGCGGCTCGGCGCCGAACACTTCCCCGTAGCGGAAGTCCAGTCCGACCGTCCCGAGCTTGAGCTCGGGACCCGGCGTCTTCGCCGCGACCGTCAGCGCCATGCCCTCGTCGGGCTGGATCCGAATCACGAGCTCGTTCGGCTCGACGCCGGACGGATCCCGATGGAAGATCATGTGCGGGGTGCCGTGGAACCGAATGGCGATCTCGCTCACGCGCTTGGCCATGCGCTTGCCCGTCCGCAGATAGAAGGGCACGCCGGCCCAGCGCCAGTTGTCCACGAGCAGCCGGAGCGCCGCGTACGTGTCGGTCTTCGAATCGGGTGCGACGCCCTTCTCGTGCCGGTAGCCGACGACCGGCTTGCCGTCGACGAACCCAGGGCCGTACTGGCCGCGGAGGGCGACCTCGTCGACCTTGCGCGGGTCGATGGGCCGGATCGCGTGCATCACCTTGTTCTTCTCGTCGTGCACCGGGCCGGCGTCGAACGTCACCGGCGGCTCCATCGCGAGGAGGCACAGGAGCTGGAGCAGATGGTTCTGCATCATGTCGCGTAGCGCGCCGGCCTCTTCGTAGTACGCGCCACGCGTTTCGACCCCGAGGGACTCGGCGACGGTAATCTGCACCTCGGCCACGTGGTTGCGGTTCCACAACGGCTCGAAGATCCCGTTGGCGAACCGGAGCACGAGCAGGTTCTGGACGGTCTCCTTCCCGAGGTAGTGGTCGATGCGGTAGATCTGCTCCTCGCGGAAGACCGCGCCGAGCTGGCTGTTGACCGCTCGCGCGCTCTCGTGATCGCGCCCGAACGGCTTCTCGACGATGATGCGGGTCCAGCCGCCCTGGGGGCGCGCCAGCCCCGAGGCCCCCAGGTTACGGATGATCGTGTCGTAGAGGCTCGGCGGCGTCGCACAGTAGAAGAGACGATTCGCGGGGCCCGGGCGGGCGCCCTCGATGTCCCGCAGGGCGCGCTCGAGCTTCGCGTAGAGCGCGGGATCGGCCGGATCGCCCGGCACGTAAGAGAGCGCCGACGCGAACCGGTCCCAGACGTTCTCGGACGGCGGCTTCACGCGCGCGAACTCGCGGACGGCCGCGCGCATACGCCGGCGAAACTCGTCGGCGCTCCCCTCGCTGCGGGCGCTCCCGACGATCGCGAAGGGCTCGGGCAGCGTGCGCCCGGCGTAGAGGCTCCAGAGCGCGGGCACGAGCTTGCGGCGAGTGAGGTCTCCCGACGCTCCGAGGATCACGAGCGCGAACGGCTCGTCCGTCCTGGACATACGCTAGCAGGCCTGGCCGACTTGCAGGAGCGCCGCGGCCGCGCGATCCACGAGCCAGATGAGCTCGCCGTCCGTCGGTCGCACCATCGTGGCGGGCAGCGTCGCCCGCTCGTCCAGCGCCTTCCTGAGAATCTTGGCCTTCTCGGCACCGGTGACCAGGAACAGGACCCGGGCCGCCGCGTTCAGCACGGGGAACGTGAGCGTCAGCCGCTCCGGGATCTGCGCTGCCGCCACGTGCGCCGCCGCGACCGAGCGGAAGCGCTCAAGGAGCACCGGTGAGTTCGGGAACAGGGAGGCCGTGTGGCCGTCGACGCCGAGGCCGAGGAGCACGAGATCGAAGCGCGGAAGCTCGCCGCGCCGGGTTCCGAAGGCGTCGGCCAGCGCCACCGCGTAAGCGGCGGCGGCCGCCTCGGCGTCGGCATCCTCGCCCCGCATCCGGACGACCTGGGCCGGCGCCACCGGCACGCGCGACAGAAGCGCTTCGTGCGCCATCCGATAGTTCGAGTCGGCGTCATCCGGCGGCACGGCGCGCTCGTCACCGAAGAAGATCCACGTCCGGTCCCACGGGATGCGCGCGCTGTACGGCGAACACGCGAGCCGCGCGTACGACGCGCGCGGCGTCTCGCCCCCGGCCAGACAAAGCATGAAGCGCCCGCGCGCCTCGACCGCTTCGTTCGCGGCCTCGACGACGAGCTGGGCCGTGCTCTCGGCGAGTCCGTTCGCATCCGCGCAGATTGTGACGCTGGCGTCCGATCCCATACTTTGATCATACCCTCTCATCGAAGCGCCGCTGGCGATCTAGCGCCTCACGGTAGCGCGCATGACGCGCCCGGTCGGGTGTGAACGCCTCGCCCAGCGGCTGGCGGGCGACGTCGAGGTCCGGCAAGGCCCCCAGTGCCTCCAGGGTGAGCAGCGCGACACCGCGGCTAGTGGCTTCGGGCTCCGACGACCACGTGATGGGGCGCCCGAGGGCGTCGGCCACGATCTGCGTCCAGGCGCGGGAGCGGCCGAGCGCCCCCCCGGAGGCCACGATCGTGTGATCGCCCGACGCGCAGGGCGCGAGCAATTCGTAGACCATCGCGAGTCGCAGGGCCACGGCCTCGAGGGCGGCCCGCAAGATCTCGACACCTGTCGTGTCCAGGCGGAGGCCGCGGATCGCCCCCCGCCGCTCACCGCGCCAGCCCGGCGATCGCTCCCCGGCCAGGTGCGGGAGCACGGTCAGTCCGTGGCCGTCGGGCTCCAGCGCGGCGAGGGCCGCCTCGAGTTCCTCATCGGGCGCGAGTTTCAGAACTTGGCGACACCAGGCGTAGACGTTTCCGCCTTCTGAAGTCGCGCCGCCGACCACGGCGCGCCGCTCGTCCACGCGGTAGCGCCAGAGCCCACGCGGCGGCGCCACTGGAGCCCGTGTCACGACCCGCATGGCGGCGGAGGTGCCGACGTTGAGCGCAATGCGCGTCGGGTCCACGCAGTCGGAGCCCACATTGCTCGCGGCGCCGTCACCGACGGCCGGGAACCAGCTCGCGACTCGCAGCGCGGGCCACCGCGCCGCCCACGGCGCGCGCAGGTCGCGGCGCCGCTCGGCCCGTCCGCTGAGGGGAAAGAGACGCTGCTCATCGATCTCGGCCGCGGCCAGCGCTTCGGCGTCCCATCGTCCGGCCGCCTGATCGAAGAGCCCGGTGGCCGACGCCATCGAGAGGCTCGTCGTCGCCTCGCCGAAGAGCGAGAGCTCGAGAAACTCACCGAAGGAGCCCCACCGCACCGCGCGCCGGGATTCGGCCGGGCGCTCGCGCGAGAGCCACCGGAGCTTGGCGGGCCAGTACGACGAATGCAGGTGACAACCCGTGCGTCCGTGAAGAGCGTCGTCGTCGAGCGCCGAGCGGAGCAGCTGCGCGTCGCGAGCGCTTCGAGTGTCGGCCCACATGTAGACGGGCGTGATCGGCCGACCGCTCGCATCGAATCCCAGGAGCCCATGCCAGAAGGTCGTCACGCCGACCGCGCGCGTCTCGCCTGGGGGTCGATTCGGGTGCACGCCGTCGAGGCACGAGGCGACCGCGTCCAGCAGTCGGGCCGCGTCGTGCTCGACGCCGCCGTCCGGCGTCACCGTGGGTGAGTAGTGCACCTGGTGCGATCGCCCATGGATCGGACGCCCGCCTTCGTCGTAGAGCGCGGCGCGGGCCGACGAGGTCCCGACGTCGAGCGCGATCACCACTGGAGTAAGATAGCGCCCATGGCGGACAGCTGGGAAATTCTGACGCTGAGAGGGCTGGCGTCGACCGACGAGCGCGCCGAGCGATTCACGGGCACGCTCGTCATCCATCGCGAGAGCAGCACGGAGCCGGTGGAGTCCGTCTCGGTGTCGATCAAGCGGACGGTGCTCGCCGAGCTCCACGAGAACCTCGGGCGCCTGCTCGCCCGATCCACCGGGATCAAACGGAGATCCTCATGAACAGGATTCGCGTCCTCAGCCCGATCGGAGTCACGAAGGGTGAGACCCTGAGCGTGCCGCCGCTGCCCGGATCGCTCGCGGGCCGCACGGTCGGCTTCCTCGACAACACGAAAGCGAATTTCGACCAGCTCGCCGATGAGATCGGTGCGTTCCTACGCGCCGAGCACGGCGTCAAGGCCGTCATTCGGCGTCGCAAAGCCAATGCCTCGACGCCGGCCGCGCCGGAGATCCTGGCCGGTCTGGCGAAGGATTGCGACGTCGTCTTTGCCGGGTCGGCTGACTGAGGATCGTGCACGTCGTGGAGTCTCCACGACGCCATCGAGCTGGCGAAGGCGGGCACGCCTGCCGGCGTGATCGGGACGACCGCGTTCCGGGGGCTCGCGGTGAGCGAGCTCGGCGCCCTCGGCATCACCGGCTTGCCCATGGTCGTCGTCGAGCACCCGCTCGGCGGCGAGCGGAGCGAAGGGATATCACGCCGCGCCCGCCAGGCCACCGACCAGCTCACCGCACTGCTGAGCTGCGCGGCGCGTGAGATCGGGCGAACGGAGCCGGCAAGCGCTGTTGTAGCGGGGTCCGTGAGGCCGGCTTCGACCGAGGGTGGCCTGAGAGAGAGTCTTGCCGGCTCCGTTCGCCCGATCTCACCCGAGACGCTCGAGACATTAGATACCCCCGACGCGGTGCTCGCCGCCTTCTGCGAGCGCGAATGGTGCGACGGGCTGCCAATCGTGCCGCCGACCGAGGAGCGCGTGCGTGCGATGCTGGGCGGCGCCCCGGCGGAGCGGCCGCTCGGCGCGATGCCTCCGCTCTGGCGCCAGGCGACGCTCGAGAAGCTCGCCGTCAACGCCGTGATGGCCGGCTGCGAGCCTTCGTATTTTCCCGTGATCGTGGCCGCGGTGCAGGCGATGCTCGATCCCTCGTTCAACCTCTACGGCGTCCAGGCCACGACGCATCCGGTCGCCCCGCTCCTGATCGTGCATGGGCCGGCCGCGCTCGAGCTCGGCGTGCACGCCGGCAGCGGTTGCTTCGGCCCGGGCTTTCGCGCGAACGCGACGATCGGCCGGGCGATCCGCTTGATCATGCTGAACGTCGGCGGCGCCTGGCCCGGCCGCTACGACATGGCCACCCAGGGGAGCCCCGCGAAGTTTTCGTATTGCATCGCGGAACGCGCGGACGCGCCGTGGGGACCGCTCTACGCCGACAACGTGGTGACCGTGTTCGGCGGCGAGCCGCCGCACAACGTGAACGACCACGTGTCGACGACCGCCGCCGGGATCCTCGCGACCGTCGCCGACACCGCCGTGTCGCTTGGCTCGAACGTGGGCTGGTATTTCTCCCTGAGCCAGCTGCTCATCGTGCTCGGCCCCGAACACGCGCGGACCATCGCGGGCGACGGCTTCAGCCGGGCCGACGTCCAGCGGTTCGTCTTCGAGCACGCGCGATTGCCGCTGCGGACGCTGAAGCTCGGCGGGATGTGGGGCATCCAGGACTGGCCGCGCTGGATGCACGCCGTCACCGACGACGACGCGCTCATGCCGCAAGTGCCGTCGCCGGAGGACGTGCTGATCATCGTCGCGGGAGGTCCCGGCAAGCACTCGGCGGTGGTGCCGAACTGCACCTTCAGCCGGGCCGTGTCGCGCGCGATCCGGCCGCTGTGAGGGTCAGGCGCAGGGCTTGAGGCCCCGCACGTTGAACGTCCGCCAGCGATCCCACCTCGTGACGTCGGGCCGGTGATGGTCGCGAGTCCGCTGAGCTTGGCTCAGCTTCTATCGACGATCAACAGGCCCAGCGCCGAGACGAGCAACAGGGCGCCCACGCCTCCCCCGGCTCCGAGCCGCTCGCCGAAGAGCGCCGCGCCCAGAATCGTCGCGGTCAGGGGCTCGAGCAGGGTCGTGACGCCGGCGACCGTTGCCGGCACCCGACGGAGCCCGACCGCGTAGATTGCGTAGGCGCCGGCGGTCGCGACGCCGCCGAGGTACAGGAGCCACGGCCAGCCGAGCGCCAGCTGACGCAGGGGCGCCTCGGTCCACAGCAGCACCGGCGTCAGGAGCACGGCGCCGGCGGCAAAGGCGAGCGCGGTCAGCGAGAGCGGAGCCGAGCGCGCCAGACTCGCCTTGGCCGTGAGAACGAAGAGCGCATACGCGAGCCCCGCGGCGAGCGCCAGGAGCGCACCGACGAGGAAGTGGGGCGACACGTCTGGCCCATCGTGCGGCACGACGACCAGCAGGCCGGTGCCGACCACGCCGAGGCCGAGGGCGGCACGCACGCGCGGCGTGAGGCGCTCGCCGAGCCACCACGGGGCGAGCGCGGCGATCACGAGCGGAGCCGAGCAGATCGCGATGAGCGCGGCGATCACGATCCCGCCGAGCGTCACGGCGCTGAAATACGCCGCCTGGTAGCCCGCCATGCACGCGCCCATCGTGACGCAGCGCCAGCGATCCGCCGGCGCGACCGTCAACCTTCCCCGCGTCGCCGCCGCCCCGAGGAGCAGCGCGGCGGCGACCCAGAGCCGCGCGGCGCCCACGAGCAGCGGGCTCGCCGCGGCGCGCTGCTCGAGCGCCAGCATCACCGATCCGCTCGTGCCCCAGGACACCGCCGCGAGGGCGATGAGCACGAGACCGACACCACTCGACGGGACTTGACGGGCTCGGCGCACACCGCGATCATAGCCCGCGCGCTCGGCGAGATCGAGCGCGACGACCGCCGAGACCGAACGGGAGGGTGTCGTATGAAGATCGGATTCGTCGGGACGGGCGCCATGGGTCGACCGATGCTGGCGAACCTCGTCAAGCGAGGGCACAGCGTCGTCGCCTACGACATCGTCGACGACGCACTGGCCGCCGCGGCGCGGCTCGGCGCCGGCCGGGCGGCTTCAGCGGCCGCCGCCGCGGGCGGCGCCGACCTGGTCATCACGATGCTTCCGTCGTCGTCCCACGTCGAGGCCGCGTATCTCGGGGTCGGCGGTGTTCTGGAGGGCATCGGGCCGGGCCGCCTCTGCGTCGACATGTCGACCATCGATCCGAGCGTTTCGCGGCGGGTCGCCGGCGCCGCAACCAGGCGCGGCGCGCGGTTCATCGACGCGCCGGTGTCGGGCGGGGTGCCGCGCGCGGAGGACGGAACGCTCGCGATCATGGTCGGCGGCGACCCGCGCGACGTCGAAGAAGCGCGGCCGGTGCTCGCGGTGATGGGTGCCAACATCATCCACGTCGGGCCCGTAGGCTCGGGCGAGGTCGCGAAGCTGTGTAACAATCTGGTCGCCGGGGTCGCCGCGGTCGCGGTCAGCGAGGCGTTCCGGATCGCCGAGGGGTTCGGCGTGGACCCGAGGATCCTGACCGACGTGATCTCGAAGTCGTCCGGGAACACATGGGTGATGGAGCACATGCATCCGGTGGGCGGCCTGGTCGCGAAGGCGCCCTCGAGCCACGACTACACGCCGGGCTTCACCACCGACCTGATGGCCAAGGATCTCGGCCTCGCCGTGAGCGCGGCGCGCGATCTGCGCGTGCCCGTCGTGGTGGCGCCGGCGGCGCAGCAGGTGCTGAGGCTCGCGTCGTCCCACGGCCTGGGCCGCAAGGACTTCTCGTCAGTCTACGTGTTCCTCAAGCCATCCAGCGGTCAGGCCCCGGTCTGATGCCCGCGCTTCAAATCGAAAATGGCGGCTGCTATACTCCCACCGCGACGCCGAGCGGGGCGCGCCGAGAGGAGCCGCGGTGGCGACGTACGTCATGCTGAGCACGCTGTCGGAATCGGGGCGCAAGGTCCTCCGCGGTCGCCCCGGCTGGATTCGGAAGGTCAACGCCGACGTCCAGCGCATGGGCGCGCGCGTCGTCGCTCAGTACGCGGTGCTGGGGCCCTACGACTTCGTCACGATCATCGAGGCGCCGGACAACGCCACGATCTCCCGCGTGTCCGTCGAGCTCGGGGCCCGCGGCGGCGTGGCGGGTATGACGATGGCGGCCATCCCCCTCGACGAATTCATTGGCCAGCTCGAGAGCTCCACTCCACGGAAGCGTGACGAGAGGAAGAAACGGTGAGCGTTCTCAGACTCCATCCGCAGAAGTGCACGGGTTGCCTACGCTGCGAGCTCGCCTGTTCGTACATGCAGACCGGCGAATTCCAGCCCGCGAAGTCGGTGATCCGCGTCTCCCCGTTCGAGGGACACACCTCCTACGCGCCGTACACGTGCACGCAGTGCGCGGAGGGATGGTGCATGACCGCCTGCCCGGTGGGCGCGATCACGATCAACGCGGTCGGCGCCAAGGACGTCCTCGACGACAAGTGTGTCGGGTGCAAGCTCTGCACGATCGCCTGTCCCTACGGGACGATGTTCTACGATCCGGGAACGCGCAAGGCCTTCAAGTGCAACCTGTGCGGCGGCGCCCCGGCGTGCGCCGAGGCGTGCCCGACCGCGGCGATCACCTACGAGGACGTCGCCACCGCGGACTGGCTGGGCGACTTCGCCGTCGAGCGGACAGCGCGGGTCCTGGCGGAGGCTCGGTGATGGCCGCCCGACACCTCATCATCGGCGGTGGCACCGCGGGCATGAACGCGATCCGGACGATCCGTGAGGAGGAGTCCGAGAAGTCGTCGATCACGCTGGTGAGCGCCGAGCGGCCGTACTCGCGGATGGTCTTGCCGTACTACCTCGACCGCTCGATCGCCGAATCGCACGTCTTCACCGCGACCGCCAGGGTGCTGGCCGATTGGGGCGTGACGGCCCACCTCGGCAAGCGCGTCACCGCGCTCGACACGGCGGCGAACACGTGCACGCTCGACGACGGCACCGCGATCCCCTACGACGATTGCCTGATCGCGACCGGCTCCTCGGCGGTCCGTGCGCCGGTGCCGGGCGCCGACCTGCCGGGTGTGCACTCGTTCTGGACGCTCGACGAGGCGCGGGGCGTGATCGCCCAGATCCAGCCGGGCAGCCACGTGGTGATGGTGGGCGCCGGCTTCATCGCCTTCACGATCCTGAACTCGATCCTGTCGCTCGGCGCCAAGCTGACGATCGTCGAGATCGCGCCGCGCATCTTGCCGCGCATGATCGACGACACCGGCGCCGCGCTCGTCCAGACGTGGCTCAAGGACCACGGCGTCACGGTCCGCACCGGCGCGAAGGTGGCGCGCATCGAGGACGCGAAGGGCAAGAAGCGGCTCAAGTTCGCGTCCGGCGACCTCACGTGCGACGTGGTCATCATGGCCACCGGGATCAAGACGAACCTCGAGTGGCTCAAGGGCTCCGCGGTGAAGGTCAACCAGGGGATCGTCGTCGACGACTATCTGCGATCGAGCGTGCCGAACGTCTACGCCGGCGGCGACGTGGCCGAGGGCCGCGACCTGATCTCGCAGAAGCCGGCGGTTCACGCGATCGAGCCCACCGCGCAGGAGCACGGCCGCGTCGTCGGCGCGAACATGGCCGGCAAGAACGTGCGCTATCGCGGCAGCCTCATCATCAACATCGTGGAGGTCTGCCACCTCGACGTCGCCTCCTTCGGCGCGTGGGACGACGCGGGCGCCGAAGCGGCCAGCGGCGTCAAGGCGGATCGGCCGGCCTACCGCAAGCTGCTCTGGCGCGGTGATCGGCTGACCGGCGCGATCATCCTCGGGCGGTCCGGCGACATCTGGACCGTCAACGACGTGGGGATGCTGAAGGGCCTCGTGCAGTCCGGCGTCAGCCTTGGGCGCTGGAAGGAATACCTCAAGAAGAACCCGTTCGACGTCAAGCCGGCGTTCATCGCGTCGAAAACCACGAGCACGTTGCTTCCCGAAACCGTCCTGGGGCGCCCGTCGAAGGCGCCCGGGGAGACCCCGGTGGCCGTATGACTCCAGCGACCTTGACCGCACCGAAGCAGCTCAAGACCACGTCGACCGCGACGACGCGTCCCGGCGGCTACGCCGGCAACCTTCTGCGCGTGGATCTCACGCGCCGCACCTGCCGCGCCGAGCCGTGGGGTCCCGAGATGATGCGGGAGCTCCTCGGAGGCGTCGGCCTGGGCGCGATGATCCTCTATCGCGAGACGGCGGCCAAGGGAGGGAAGGGCAACGTCTCGTGGGACCATCCCGACAACCGGCTCGTGCTGGCGACGGGACCGCTGGCCGGCTTGCCCGTGTGGGGAACCGGCGGCCTCACGGTCTGCACCATCGGCGCCGGCACCAACGGCCCCACCTCAACGCAGGCCAACGGCTTCTTCGGCACGAACCTGAAATATTGCGGCTACGACGCGATCATGGTCCAGGGCCAGTCGAAGGACTGGGTCTATCTCTACATCAACGACGATGTGGTGGAGCTGCGCGACGCGCGCTCGCTGGTTGGTCTCGACACGTGGGAGACGCAAGGAGCGCTCTACAAGGAGACGGGCCTCGCGGGCCACCAGCTCTCGGTCTACTCGATCGGGCCCGCCGGCGAGAACCTCGTGCGTTTCGCCGCGATCCAGGGCGACTACGGCCACGTCGCGTCGAAGAACGGCTGCGGCGCGGTGATGGGCAAGAAGCGGCTCAAAGCGGTCGCGATCGTGAAGGGGACGAAGTCGCTGCGCGCCGCCGATCCGCGCGGGGTGGTGCAGGCCGCCGAGGAGATCGCCCACGATCTCCGCACCGACGCCTCCGCGCGCTCGCTCTACGAGTACGGCACGCTGCCGGGCGTCGTGAACCTCTCGAAGATGGGGGCGCTGCCGATCAAGAACTACACGACCAACCTGACCTCGAACGTGGCCGGCGCCGACATGAGCGTGTGGGAGGCGCCAAAGCTCCGTGAGAATTTCGACCACCGTGGCCACCAGTGCAACGCCTGTGGCATGCACCACTGCCACATGTCGGTGATCCGGCACGGCGATCAGAAGGGCAAGATCGTCGACGAGCCCGAGTACGAAGGCTGGTCGGGTTGCGGCTGGGCGATCGGGGCCGCGGACCGCGACGGCGTGGCGTGGCTCAACACTCAGTGCGACCGCGCCTGTGTGGACGTCAACGAGTGGGGCTGGCTGTGCGGCTGGGTCATGGAGTGTCAGGAGAAGGGGTACATCACCAAGGAGCAGCTCGGCTTCGAGCTCAAGTGGGGCGACGTCAAGGGCTCCAACCGCTTGCTCCAGATGGTCAGCCGTCGTGAAGGCTTCGGGAACATCCTGGCCGAGGGCGTCAAGCGCGCCGCCGAGAAGCTCGGCGGGCCGGCCAAGGAATGCGCGATCTACATCGAGAAGGGCGCTACGCCCCGCGGCCACGATCACCGCTCGCGGTGGGAGGAGATGCTCGACACCTGCACGTCCTCCACCGCCACCATGGAGACCGGCAACCCCGTGCACCCGACCGAGATCGGCCAACCCGCGCGTATCAATCCCTTCGACGGCGAGCAGGTGGCCAAGTACGTCGCCGGTCTGCGCGGGCGCCGGAGCTTCGAGGATTCGCTCGGCATCTGCATCTTCACGTCGCGGACGCGACTCGAGTACATCTGTCGAGCACTCTCGGCGGCGACGGGCTGGGCCTTCACGGTCGACGACGCCCTCCGCTTCGGGAAGCGCACCGCCGCGATCAACCGCGCGACCGCGCTCCGCTGCGGCCACACGGGCGCCATGGAGTACCCGTCGACGCGGTACGGCTCCACGCCCGTGGACGGGCCCGCGAAGGGCCAGGCCATCCGGGCGCAGTGGGAGAAGATGCTCGATACCTGGTATGCCGAAGTCGGCTTCGATCGTAAGACCGGCAAGCCCCTGCCCAAGACGCTGAAGGAGCTGGGGCTGGAGTGGCTCGCCCGGGACCTCTGGGGCAAGAAAGCGTAGCGATCACGCCGGCTTACCGAATTCCTCAGCTCGCCTGCTAAAGCTCCTTGGGCAGCTCTGGCAGTGGCCGTCGAAGCCCATGCCGAGACGCCGGTGGCTTGACCCTGTCCACCCGCTCGTGATATGAGTTGGCGCTTATTCACGCTCGCCACGGGGGTCCTATGGCACAAGTCGTTGGTTTCATTGGCCTCGGAATCATGGGACGCCCGATGGCCAGAAATCTCCTCAAAGCGGGCTACTCTCTCGTCGTCCACAATCGCAGCCGCGGACCAGTGGATGAGGTGGTCGGAGCCGGCGCCAAGGCGGGCACGTCGGCACGGGACGTCGCCGCGCAGTCGGACGTGCTCATCACGATGCTGCCCAACTCGCCGGACGTCGAACTGGTCGCGCTCGGTCGCGACGGCATCATCGAGGGCGCGCGGCCCGGCCTCCTCTTCGTCGACATGTCGACGATCTCGCCGATCGTCTCTCAGAAGATCGGCCAGGCCCTCGCCCCGAAATCCGTGAAGATGCTCGACGCGCCGGTGTCCGGCGGCGAGCGGGGCGCGATCGACGGGGCGCTCTCGATCATGGTCGGCGGTGAGAAGAGTGTCTTCGACGCGGTGCTGCCGATCTTCCAGGCCATGGGCAAGACGATCACCCACCTCGGCCCGCTCGGGTTCGGCGGCTTCACCAAGCTCGCCAACCAGATCATCGTCGCCGTCAATCTGACTGCGCTCGCCGAGGCGCTCACGCTCGCGAAGAAGGCGGGGCTGGACCGGGATCTGACGCTCACGGCCCTCGCCGGCGGGCTCGCGGGCTCGAAGTGCCTCGACCAGAAGAAGCCGAACTATCTGGCGGGCACGTACAACCCCGGCTTCAAGATCGACCTGCACTTCAAGGACCTCGGGCTCATCATGGAATCGGCGCGCGCCCTCGGCGTGCCCCTGCCCGCGACGGCGGTGGTCCAGGAACTGTTCAACGCGCTCCGCGTCAAGGGGCGCGGCGGACTCGATCACTCGGGAGTGATCACCCTGCTGGAAGACCTCGCGGGCCTCACGAAGTGAGGGCCACGGTCGATCGCGCGGGGCTCGAGCCCCAGGGCCGGCTGCCCAAGGTCCAGATCCGTCGGGTACGGAAGGGCGACCTCTCGAAGGTCCGCGACGTGATGGAGCAGACCTTCGGCGACTTCCTCGAGCGTCAGCTCGGCACCCGGCCGCGCCAGGCCTTCGGCGGCGCGCAGTACGTCCATCACCGCTGGCTCATGGAGCCGTGGGGCTGCTTCGTCGCCGAAGAGGACAACTCCAAGATCGTCGGCGCCGCGCTCGCCGTGACATGGGGCACGGTCGGCGTGCTGGGGCCAGTCGCGGTCCTGACGAACTATCACAACCAGACGATCGGCCAGCAGCTCATCCGTGCGGCGCAGGAGTTCTTCGACGAGAACAAGGCGACGCTGCACGGCTGCGTCACCTATCCGACGAGCCCCAAACACCTGTACCTCTACCACAAGTTCGGGTACCGCCCGAAGCACCTGGGCGCGATCATGAGCCGCGCGATCGATCGGGGACCGGCCCGGACGGCGGCGGCGTCGAAGGGGAGCAAGACCCCGCTGACGGCTCGGCGGTTCTCCACGCTGGAGGAGGCGAAGAAGAAGGCCGCTCTCGCGCGAATCCACCGCATCACCAACGCGGTCTGCCGCGGTATGGATCTCTCGAAGGAGATCGAGATCGTCGACGGCCTGGCCCTCGGCGACACGCTGCTGCTCGAGCGCGGGCGCGACGTGATCGGCTTCGCGATCTGCCACACCCCCGGCGTCAGCGAGGCGCCGACCGGTGCGCTGTACGTCAAGTTCCTCGCGATCGACCCTCCGCAGCGCAAGGTGGAGAACCTCGAGCAGTTCATCGCCACGATCGAGGCGTGGGGCCAGGAGCTCGGGGTGCAGCGCGTGATCCTGCCCGCGTACTCTCGCTACTGGGTCGCCTACGACACCCTCGTCCAATGCGGTTACCAGGTCGACTTCACCATGATCCGGATGCAGCGGGGCAAGCAGGAGGAGTACGAGAACCCCGCGGACCTGGTGCTCGACGACTGGCGCTGATGACGGCCCGGTGGGCGATCCTCGCGGGCGCCCTTGTGCTGGCGGTGGCGGGTAGCGCCCGCGCGCATTCACTCCTGCTCGAATCGGCGCCGGGCGCCGGGGCGGTGCTCGCCGCCTCGCCGCGTGAGCTGTCGCTGCGCTTCAACAACCGGATCGAGAAGAAGCTCTCGACGATTCGCCTGCGCGACGAGCACGGCGCGGCTCGGGCCGTCACGGTGCTGGTCGCCGACGGGCCGGTCGACTGGCTGAAGGGGACGGTGGACGCGCTGCCGGCCGGGGCCTGGCGCGTCGAGTGGCGGGTGCTCTCGACGGACGGTCACGTCGTGAGCGGGAGCTTCTCCTTCCGCGTCGCGCCGTAGGTGCGCGAAGCTCGAGATGCGATGACGACCAAGATGATCGCCGGCAGCGCGACGAGCAAGGGCACGCGCCGGTACGCGGAACGGCTCGCCTCACGGGTGGCCGCCGGGCACTTCCGCCAGGTGGATGGCGGGACCCACCTCTCCTCGCTGGGCCTCGGCACCTACCTCGGTCCCGACGACGGCGCGACCGACGTCCTCTATCAGGATGCCGTCGTCCGCGCGCTGGAGCTGGGCGTGAACGTGCTCGACACCGCCGTGAACTACCGGAACCAGCGCAGCGAGCGCGCGATCCGCACGGCGCTCGCCACCGCGTTCGCCCGGGGCGTGATCGAGCGCGACGAGGTCGTCGTCGCCACCAAGGGCGGCTTCATTCCCTTCGACGGCGCCGTGCCGCGGGATCCGCGCGCGTACTTCACGGCGACATATCTCGAGCCGGGCATCGTCAAGCCGGGGGACGTGGTGGGCGGCGCGCACTGCATGACGCCACGCTACCTGCGCGATCAGCTTGACCGCAGCCGCGCGAACCTCGGGCTCGCGACGCTCGACGTCTACTACATCCACAACCCGGAGACGCAGCTGAGCGAGGTCAAACGAGACGAGTTCATGACGCGCATCCGCGCGGCGTTCGCGGCGCTGGAGGAGGCGGTGGCGGGCGGGCTCATCGCGCGCTACGGCACCGCGACCTGGAGCGGGTACCGCGACGATCCGGGGGGGCCTGGGTATCTGTCGCTGGCGGAGCTCGTGGCGGCGGCACGGGACGTGGGCGGCCCGGACCACCACTTCAAGGTGATCCAGCTCCCGTACAACCTCGCGATGACCGAGGCGTTCACGCGAGCCAACCAGCGCGTCGACAAGGGCATGGTCCCGGTGCTCGAAGCGGCGCGGCAGCTCGATGTGTATGTGATGGCGTCGGCCTCCGTCTATCAGGGCCAGCTGACCCGAGGGCTGCCGCCCATGCTCACCGAGTACCTGCCGGGACTTGCGACCGACGCGCAGCGGGCGCTCCAGTTCGCGCGCTCGACGCCCGGCGTCGGCACAGCGCTCGTCGGCATGAAGACGAGCGCGCACGTCGACGAGAACGCGCAGGTGGGCGCGACGTCCCCGATGGCATGGAAGCAGTTCCAGCGCCTCTTCAGCGCGGCCGGCGGCTGATGCAAAAGATTGCGAAGGGTATGGGCGTCGGGTAGGGTGAACGCGTGATCACGCTCGAGCGCGACTCCGCCCATGCGCTCGGAATCCGGCCCGCCGTCTCCGCCGTTATCTTCGACCGCCGCGGACGACTCCTGCTCCAGCAGCGCTCCGACGGCGGGCAGTGGGGGCTGCCGGGCGGCTCGGTCGAGATCGGCGAGTCGGTCCGCAGCGCCATCCAACGGGAAGTTCGAGAAGAGACCGGGCTGACCGTCGCGGTGCGCCGGATGGTGGGCGTGTACTCGGAGCCGGCGCTCCAGGTCGTGCGTTATCCCGACGGAAACGTCTGGCACTACATCAGCGTGTGCTTCGAGTGCTCGGTGCGCGGTGGCGAGCTACAGACGTGCGACGAGACGCTGGCGCTCGACTACTTCCCGTTGCGCCGCCTGCCGCCCACGCTCCTCGCCAACCACCGGGTTCGGATCCGCGACGCCTCCACCAGGAGAGGCGCGCCGTTCATCCGTTGAGGAGGGATCGCGCGTGATGCGCCGGATACACCACGTGGGGATCGTCGTGCGGCGGCTCGAGGACGCGTACCGCTTCTATCACGACACGCTGGGGCTGCCGGTGCTCAAGGAGGCGACGCTGCCCGACCAGCGCGTGCGCGCCGCGCTGCTCGGGGCCGGCGAGAGCGAGATCGAGCTGATCGAGCCGCTGGACGAAACGTCGGGCGTCGGACGCTTCCTGGCCAAGCGCGGCGAGGGCCTCCACCATCTCTGCTTCGATACCCCGGACATCGCCAAGACGCTGACCGCCCTGAGGGAGCGAGGGGTCGAGCTCCTCGATGCGACGCCGCGACCCGGGCTGGCCGGCCGGATCGCGTTCGTCCACCCGCGGGCGTGCTGCGGCGTGCTCGTCGAGCTCGCCACGCCGTCCGCGACGGTCGCGGAGCCGGCGGCCCCGCTGCGGCTCAAGCGGCTCGTTATCGGCGCCTCGGACGTCAAGCGGGTGAGCGCGATGTTCCAGTCGCTCTTCGGCCTCGAGGAGATCGCGATGAACGGCGGCCCGCGCGCGATGCTGGCGGTCGGGCGCGGCGCGCTGCTGGTCGTGCCGGCCGACGAGGTCGGAGGCACGGAAGGAATGGTCGCGCTCTCGATGGTGGCCGAGGACTTTGCGACGCTCACGGCCGCCTTCGACCGCGCCGGGACGACGCTGTTGCGTGGCACGGGCGAGGTGACGGTCGAGCCCGCCTCGAGCCACGGTGTCCATCTTCATATCAGCCGTTATGGGGGGCCTTGAAGGGCCCCCCATACCCCCCCGGCGCTCGGAAGCGCCCCGGCGTAGCCGGGGCGCTCCTCGGTGAGCTCCCGACATCTTGCGGACCGCGGCGACGGGAGTCGGAAACTCGTCGGGGTCGATCGGTATCTCGACGATCGCCGGCGTCGCGGCGGAGATCGCAGCCCGGATCGCGTCGCCGACCTGGTCGGGGTGGTCGACGTAGTAGCCCGCGGCGCCGAAGAGGCGCGCGAACTGGTCGTAGCGCGGATTGCCGATGTCGCAGCCGATGTAGCGCTCGTTGTAGAAGTGCTTCTGGTAGGCCTTCTCGGATCCCCAGCAGTTGCTGTTCATGATGAGCGTCACGACCGCGATCCCATGCCTGACGGCCGTCTCGATCTCCTGCGCGTTCATCAAGAAGCCGCCGTCGCCGTGGACGGCGAGCACGGGCGACTCGGGACGGCCGAGCTTGGCCCCGAGCGCTGCCGGAAAGGCGAAGCCCAGGCCGCCGAGATCGAGCGGCGTCAGGAAGGTGCGCGGCCGCGCGAAGCTCAACCGGTCGTAGCCGTACGCGGGCGCCGCGCCGGCGTCGAGCGTGACGATCGTCTCCGGCGGCAGCACGCGGCGCAGTTCCGCGTAGACTCGCTGCGGCTTCATGGGCGTGACCGCCAGGCGGGCCTCGGCGGCGAGCCGCGCCTGACGCTGGGCGCGCAGCGTGTCCGTCTCCTGGCGCCAGCGCGGCCGCGGCCGCGCCGACCCGTCGCGGCCGAGGGCCTGCAGGAGCGCCTCGCACGAGGCCTTCGCGTCGGCCTGGATGCCGAGACGAAGGGGATAATAGCGGCCGATGTCGCGGCCCTCGATGTCGATCTGGACGAGCGCGGTCTCGGGCCGAAGGTAGCGGTCGTCGAACTGCGTCGTGAATTGTCCGAGCCTCGATCCGATCGCCAGAACCAGGTCGGCCCGTCGGCAGGCGGCGGCTGCCTCGGGCGCGCCGGCGCGCCCGAGCGGGCTGAGGTACAACGGGTTGGCGTGCGCGCATGAGCCAGGGATTCGCTCCGCCTTGTTGATCTGCAACGCGAGCTTGGTCACCGGCCGGAACATGCTGACCAGGTCGTACTCCTGGAACGCGTCCTTCTGGTAGTGATCGAGCGCGATCCCGCCCACGAGCACCACGACCGGCGAGTGAGCCACGTACGCCGCGGCGACGCCGGTCATCAAGTTCGTCGCCCCCGGACCACTCGTGACCAGGCAGACCGCCGGCCGATCGGTGACGCGCGCGAGCCCGTCCGCCATGAATGCGGCGGCCTGCTCGTGCCGGACATTGAGGTACTCGACACTCCGGTCGTCGTAGAGCGCGTCCAGCACGTCCAGAAACGTCGCGCCGACGATTCCGAAAATGTGGTGGACCCCCTCCGCCTTCAAGAGCTCCACGACGGCCCGTCCGCCCGTCCACGCATCCATGCGCGCCCTCCCGTGCTCTCGGTGCGATCGGTGGCTCCGGCGAGCGATCGCCCGCTCGCGGCGCCGACCAGGATACCGCCGAGCGATCGTAAACGTCGGAGGAGAGTCGGCCGTCCAACCGGACAGATCTGCAAAGGAGGGACTCATGAAACGCGCACAACTGATGATCGGCACGGTGGCCGCGCTGCTGCTGGCCGTCGGCGTGGGGACGGCACCGGCGCAGCCTCAGTTTTCCGGCACCTGGGTGCTCGACCGCGGCCAGAGCCAGTTCCCGTCGCACGAGGGCCGCGGTCAGGGCAGCCCCGATGCCCAGGCCCCGCCGCCGGAGGTGAAGCTCCGGGTCGAGCAGCAAGGCAACGCGGTGAAGGTCACGCGGACCATGACGATGGGGCCGCGGGAGCGCTCGATGACCGACACCTACATCACGGATGGCAGCGACCAGACCCACCGCGGATATCGCGGTAACGTCGTGACCCGCGCCGCGTTCGAGGGTGACCGGCTGGTGGTGACCGTGACGCAGACGCGGAAGGGCGATCAGGGTGAGCGGACGTCGTCCCAGCACTCGACCTGGTCGCTCTCGTCCGACGGCCGGATCCTCACGATCGACACTACGATGCAATCGCCCACCGGCGAGCGCGTCATGAAGACGGTGTACGTCCGAAGCTGATTCTCCGCGCCGGAGCGTCCGATCCCGGGCGCCCGGCGTTTCCCCACCGCGCCACACGCGGTGCTTGTCCTCCGATGCCCCGGCCGTCTATCCTTCGAACCTGATGCCATCGGGGGTAACCGCGTCCGGGCCGCAAGCTCACCAACGCGTGAGTCGCCGCCGGTTCCTGGTCAGCGCGCTCGCGCTCGGCGCGGCGCAGCTCAACCCGCTCCCTGCCGGTCTCGTCTCGGCCCAGCCGAAGGTGCCGGCCCGCCCGTTCACGCTGGGCATCGCCTCTGGGTATCCGATTCCCACGGGCGTCGCGCTGTGGACCCGTCTGGCGCCGGCGCCGCTTGTGCCGGGTGGCGGCATGCCACCCGAGGTGGTGGCAGTCGAGTGGGAGGTCGCGACCGACGAGCGCATGGGCCAGATCGTCCAGCGCGGCACCGCCAGCGCGGAGCCGTCATTCGCGCACTCGGTGCACGTCGAGGTCGAGGGGCTCGAGCCCGGCCGGTGGTACTGGTACCGCTTCCGCGCCGGCGGTGAGGCGAGCGCGATCGGGCGCACGCGCACCGCGCCCGCCGCGAATGGCGCGGGAGACCGCCTGCGCTTCGCTCTCGCCTCCTGCCAGCAGTACGAGCAGGGCTTCTTCACCGCGTACCGCCACATGCTCGCCGACGACCTCGACGTGATCATCCACGTCGGCGACTACATTTACGAGTCCTCCTGGGGGCGCGACCACGTGCGCAAGCACGGCGCTCCCGAGCCGCACACGCTCGACGACTATCGGATTCGCCACGCTCTCTACAAGGGCGATCCCGATCTTCAGGCCGCGCACGCGGCCTGCCCATGGGTGCTCACCTGGGACGACCACGAGGTCCAGAACGACTACGCCAACGATCGCTCCGAGCACCTGCACGCACCGGAGTGGTTCCTGCAGCGTCGCGCCGCGGCCTACAAGGCGTACTACGAGCACATGCCGTTGCGTCGCCAGATGGTGCCGTTCGGGCCGTACATGCGCATCCACGCGCGCGTGAGCTTCGGCCGCCTCGCGCAGATCCATCTGCTCGACGACCGGCAGTACCGCTCGCCTCAGCCGTGCGCGGCGCCCGGCCGCGGCGGCGCTAACGTCGTCGAGGACTGCGCCGAGCGGCTCGACACGCGTCTGACGATGCTCGGAGCCGACCAGGAGAGCTGGCTCCAGGTGGGGCTCGACCGTTCGCCCGCGCGCTGGAACGTGGTCGCCCAGCAGACGCTGATGGCCCAGTTCGACCGGAAGCTCGGCCCGGGGCAGCAGTTCTGGACCGACGGATGGGACGGCTATCCAGCGGCGCGCCGCCGTCTCCTCGACTACCTCGGCCGGCGGAAGCCCGCCAATCCCGTGGTGCTCGGCGGTGACGTGCACTCGTTCTGGGTCACGGACCTCAAGCCCGACTTCGACGACCCGCGCTCGCCGGTGGTCGCGACCGAGTTCGTCGGCACGTCCGTCACCTCGCAATTCGGGCGGCGGCCCGAGGACGTCGAGGCGCTCCTGACTGAGAACCCCCACGTCAAGCTCGCCAACGGCACGCGGCGGGGCTATCTGCGCGTGGAGATCACGCCGGATCGGCTGCGCGCCGACCTCCGGACGGTCCGCAGCGTCGCCCGTCCGCGCGCCGAGGCCGACACGCTGGCCACCTTCGTCGTCGAGGACGGCCGGCCGGGAGCCGTGCGCGGCTAGTCGGAGTGCCGGCCGCCGGCCGGCTCGATCGACTCCGAGTGGCGCACGGGTGGACAATTGACGTACTGGAGGCGTCAAACGATGCGATTCTTGGCCGTCCACCCGGGCCCGCTGCTGTACACGAAGATCTTTTTGCGCCTCGAGCCCCTGGGGCTCGAGCTGGTGGCTGCTGCCGTCCGTCGCGCAGGTCACGACGTTCGCCTCATCGACCTGCAGGTCGCCTCGCACAAGGACTACTTCGCGTTGGTCGATCGCTGGCGACCTGACGTGGTGGCGTTCTCCTGCAACTACCTGGCGAACGTCCCCGAGGTCGTCGATCTGGCCCGGCTGACCCGCGCTCGGCGGCCCGAGACCTTCGTGCTCGTGGGAGGCCACAGCGCGTCGTTCGTTGCGCCCGACCTGCTCGAGCACGCCGGCGGTGCGATCGATTGTGTCCTCAGGGGCGAAGGGGAAGCTTCGATCGCGGCTCTGCTCGAGGCCGTCGAGCACGATCGACGGGCGATTACGAAGGTGGCCGGCGTCGTTGCCTCGGACGGCGAGGGCCCGCCGCCGCGGCTCGTGGAGAGCCTGGACGATCTCGTCCCGGCCCGTGACCTCTTGCGCCACCGCCGCCGCTACTTCCTCGGCGTGCTCGAGCCGTGCGCGTCGATCGAGTTCGCCCGCGGCTGCCCCTGGGATTGCGCGTTCTGCAGCGCGTGGACCTTCTACGGCCGCACCTATCGCATCGTCAGTCCGGAGCGCGCGGTGGACGACCTCGCCGCGGTCCGGGAGCCCGGCGTCTTCATCGTCGACGACGTGGCGTTCGTGCAGGCCCAGCACGGATTGGAGATCGGCGAGGCGATCGCGCGGCGCGGAATCCGCAAGCAGTACTATCTCGAGACGCGCGGCGATGTCCTGCTCCGCAACAAAGAGGTCTTCAAGCTCTGGACCCGGCTCGGCCTCAGCTACATCTTCCTGGGGCTCGAGGCCATCGACGAGGAGGGGCTCCGCAAGTATCGCAAGCGGATCTCGCTCGGTCGCGCGTTCGAGGCGCTCGAGTTCGCGCGCTCTCTCGGCATCAACGTCGCCATCAACCTGATCGCCGACCCGGAGTGGGATCGCGAGCGGTTCGAAGTGATCCGTCAGTGGTGCCTGGAGATCCCCGAGATCGTCAACATCTCCGTCAACACGCCCTACCCGGGGACCGAGACCTGGCACACGGAGGCGCGCCGCGTCCACACGCGCGACTACCGCCTCTACGACATCCAGCACGCGGTGCTCCCGACGCGGCTGCCCCTGGCGGACTTCTACGAAGAACTGGTCCGCACCCAGCGCGTCCTGGCCATGAAGCACCTGGGGTGGACCGCCCTCCGCGAGATGGCGTCGATCGTGGCCGGCCACCTGGTGCGCGGGCAGACGAATTTCTTCCGGAGTCTCTGGAAGTTCAACAGCGTGTTCGATCCGAAGCTGCTGCTGGCCGACCATCACCGTCCACTCGCCTACGAGATGCGGCTACCCCCGCCGGCGCGCGCGACGGTGGACCCGCGGGGGCTCTACGTGCTCCAATCGCGCGGTCGCGGCGGCCGTGCCATCGACGACGCGACCGAAAAGTTCGTCGATGCGACGCGAACCGGGACGAGTGACTAGCTGTCGACGAGCTGCATTGCCCACGGAGGTGGAGCGTGACCGCTAAGCCGAGCGTGCTCGAGTTTGGGATGGGTGTCGACGTGCACGGGCGGGATGCCACCAAGGCGGCGTGCCGCGCCGTCTCGGACGCGATCCGGCATTCGAGCCTGCCGCTGTTCCAGGAGGTCCGCGAGCGCGGCGGCAAGATGCTGGTCGACGTGACCGTCGGCGTTCCCGACCCGGACTCGGTCAAGGTCGACGTGGTCCGGCGCGAGCTCCCGCACGGCGAGGTCACCGTTCGCGCCGTCAGCGGCGGGCTGCGCGCCGGCTCCGATACCCTGATCGCGTGCGCGGCCATCACCGTGAGCGTCGAATACCCGGAGGCGTCCCGGTGAGCGTGACCGCGCGCGGGACGGGACTCAAGCGGCTGCAGCACCTGGTGCTCTGGGTGTCCGACGTCGAGCGCAGCGTGCGCTTCTATTGCGACGTCGTGGGCTTCGAAGCGACGAAGCGATATCCGAACGCGGCGTTCCTGAAGATCCCGGGCAGCGCCGACGACCACCACCTCGGCCTTTTCGAGCAGGCCGGGGTCGCGCGCCCCGACGAGCGCGTGGCGCGCATGTACCACTCGGCGTGGGAAGTCGACGAGCTCCCGGACTTGGCTCGCGCCCGGCAACGGCTGATCGAGGCGCGCGCCCTCGTCGGCTCGTCGAATCACGGCGTCAGCCTGTCGCTCTACGCCAAGGATCCGGATGGGCTCGAGTTCGAGATCTTCTGGACGGTGCCCGGCGGCGCGCCCGCCCGGACCAGCGAGCTCGACCTCGAGGGCGAGCTCGTACGGCGCGGGTTGGCGATCCCGTGATGGGCCGGGGCGCGCCGCGCGGCGCGCCCCGGTCGGCTCTCGACGACTACAGCGAGCGCAGGAAGTTCAGCAGATGCTGCTTGTCGCTGTCGCCGAGGTTCTTGAACCTGCCGATCACCGCGTTCGCCTCCGACGGCCCGAACTGGCTGTTGCCGCTGCTGCTGTGGGCGAGGATGGCCTGCACCAGGTCGGTCGTGCGGCCGTCGTGCAGGAAGAAGATCCGCTTGCCGAGACCCCAGAGAGGCGCGGTCCGGAACTCGTCACCCCGCGCAACCCCCTGGACGATGTCGTCGGCCAGTCCCGGCCCCATATTGTGGAGAAGCAGGTCTGAGAAGAGGTTGACGTCCTTGTTCTGGAGAGCCGCGACCGTCGCGAGCGGGCCGGTCTTGAGCCTCGGCGTATGGCAGAGGACGCAGCCCACGTTCGCGAAGACCTGCCGCCCCCTGCTGATCGAGTCCGGGCCGCCCGGGTCGGTCGTTGACGCCGTGGGCGGAGCCAGGAAGCGCATGAAGAAGGAAAACTTCGTGACGGGGCTAGAGAGCTCGGTGGTGTCTAGTGTGCCCGGTGGGACTTCCGTCGGCACCACCGTGTTCGGTACCGTCACGAACTGACAGGTCGGGTTCTCGTCGCGCTCCTGCTGGAACTCCTCGTTCGTGATACCCATCTCGACGTTGTACGCCTCACCCGAGAAGATCTGCAGTGACTTGTTCTGGGCCTTCCAGCCGAATCGGGTGATGGTGCCGTCGTTCCCGTTCCGGTTCGGGCGGCCGAGGATGCCGAGCAGGCGCTTCGCAAACGAGTTGCTGTTCATGTTGTCGATGATGGCTTGATCCGGGACCTGCTCGATGAGTCCGGCCCCGAACGTCGGCGTGGGAATCCGGAAGATGATGTTGTTGTTCACGACCTGCTTCTCGAAGTCCTCCTGGACCGCGGTGCACCCAGCGGCGCTGATGCCGCTATCGTCGACGCGGCCGCTGATGACGAACAGCGAGTGCACGCCGCCGTCCCGGCTGCCGTCCGGCTTGTACTGGAATCGCGCCTCACGGATCGGCCCGTTGAGCGTGATGAACGACGGCACGACGTTCTTGGCACTGAAGGCGGTGGCGATGGCGACCTGCGGGTTCGTCCCGGGTGAGGTGCCGCCGGTGGCCGGCTGGATGTGGCAACCGCCGCAGCTGTCCAGGTTGAAGCGAGGGCCGAGACCGTCACCGACCCCTTCCGCCTCCTCAAACTCCACGAGCCCCGCCTGGAAGAACTTCTTCTCCAGGTCGGTCAGGCTCGGGAGGAACCCGCCGGCGCCGGCTTCTCCGGTGCGCACGCCCGGGTCCTTGTAGCCGGGACTGGTTCCCGTGCTGGTCCTCGAGTGGAGGCCCTCGGACAGTCCGAGGAGCAGCAACGTGGCCGAGAACACCAGAAGTCGCACTCTCACCTTGCTCATGTCTGCTCCTTAAGCTCTTGCGGCCTGGGGCGAAGTGGACGGGGCGGTTCGGCGCACATTCTCCGGGGGCGCAAGCGGGATGCCAGATCGACCAGGGTTGAGAAGCTGCTGAAAACGCGGCGATGTTGAGGAGGTGAGGGCGATCACGCCCGATCGAGCTTCGCGGTTCCTGGAAGGAAAACCTTGCCAGATTCTCAGATTTGAGAATCGCGACTTCCTTCTTGTGTAACGTCGCAGAGCAGGTTATGGTTCTCGCGCCCGAGAAAGTAATCTAGTACGTCCTCCCAGAGCGGGATTGCCCGCGTCAGATGGGTCCTCGCAGCACAAGGGCTGCGTCGTCCGGAAATGAAGGCAGGTTCTGAGGATGACCGCATCGATCCTTGTGGTGGACGACGAAAAGGCGATCCAGGAGATTCTGGCCTTCACGCTCACCGCCGAGGGATACATGGTGGCGACGGCCACGGGCGGTGAAGAGGCGCTGAGCCGCGTCGAGCAGCAAGATTTCGACGTGATCCTCACCGACATCGTCATGCCCGGCGTCGATGGGCTCGAGGTGCTCGAGCGGTCGCGCCTGCTCAATCCGCGTGCTTCGGTCGTCGTGATGACCGCGTATGCCGCCCTCGAGACCGCGATCAGCGCGCTCCGTGGGGGCGCGTGCGACTTCCTGGAGAAGCCCTTCGAGATCGAGGACGTGAAGCAGCGCGTGCGGCGCCTGCTCCAATACCGCGAGACGATCTGGAAGGAGCGGCTCGTTCCCCGCGCGCTGCAGGAGCGCCCCGCCGGCGGCACGCTCGTCGGCGAGAGCGACGCCATCCGGGCCGTGCGCGAGCAGATCATGCTGGCCGCCCGCACGCCCAGCAACGTGTTGATCACCGGTGAGAGCGGCGTGGGCAAGGAGCTGGTCTCGCGCGCCATCCACGACGCGAGCACGCGGCGCGACGACGCCTTCGTGGCGGTCAACTGCGGGGCGATCCCGGAGGCGCTGCTCGAGAGCCAGCTCTTCGGGCACGTGCGGGGCGCCTTCACGACGGCGGTGCAGGCGAACCCGGGACTCTTCGTCGCGGCGAACCGCGGCACCCTGTTCCTCGACGAGATCGGTGAGCTTCCGCTGCTCCTTCAAGTAAAGCTGCTTCGGGTCATCGAGGGCACGCACGTCCTTCCGGTGGGCGGGACGCGGCCGGTGCGGGTGGACACCCGAATTATCGCCAGCACGAATCGCGATCTGGCGCGCGAGGTCGGGGCGGGCCGCTTCCGCGAGGATCTCTTCTATCGGCTCAACGTCGTGCACATGGGCGTGCCCCCGCTCCGCGAACGACGCGGTGACATTCCGCTCCTGGTCGATCACCTCGTCGAGCGGCTCAACGCCAAGCTCGGCACGCGCTGCCTTGGTGTCGAGCGTGAGGCGCTCTGGACGCTCATCAGGCGGCCGTGGAAGGGCAACGTGCGCGAGCTCGAGCACGTCCTCGAGCGGGCCATGGTCCTGGGTCGGGGCGAGCTCGTCTCGCTTCGCGACCTGCCGGCCGACTCGAAGGCGCCCGACGGCATGCCTCCTCAGAACCTGCGCGGGGCCGTCCGGCGGTTCGAGCGCCAGCATTTGCTGGACGTCCTGACCGCGACCCAGTCGGACAAGCGTCAGGCCGCCCGAGTGCTGGGAATCAGCCTGGCCTCGCTCTACCGCAAGCTCCACAGCCGGATCGACGGCGACGCGGGGCGGGCGGAGCGGATACCTTCGGATTCGACGCCGTCCTGAACCCGGCGCGCGGCTTCAGGGGGCGGAGGGCTCCGTACGAGTGGCCGGGTCCGTCGCGGCTCGCAGGTTGGTGATCACGTCCGTCTCGAACGCTGCGATCGTTCCACCGAAGGCCCGCTGAAAGTTTGTTTGACGATCGGGCGATCCCCGGAACGAGGCGAAGTACGCCTTCAGCCGGTCGAGACCCTGGTGCGTGATCAGGTAGTCGGTCATGAGAAACGTCAACTGGTAGGTCACCCGCGAGCCCTCGCGCAGGTGCCACGCGGTGAACGCGCGCGGGGTGCCGTGGGCCTCGAGGTTCAGTCCCGCGCGGAGCAGTGTCGCGTGACGCTGAACCCCGGAGGTCGCGGTCTGGCGCCGTCGACTCACCGAGTCGAGCCCGAGCCGCTCCAGAGTCGAGAAGGCGATCCACTCGGCCATCCCCTCGGCGAGCCACTGCTCGCCACGCCCCTCACCGCCGGCGAGCTCGATCTGCGACACGTGAGTGAGCTCGTGGGCGATGAGACGCAGCCGCTCGCGCGTGGTCCGGTCGCGGGCGTCCTCGTTCAAGAGCACCTGACCCTGCGCACCGACGCCGATCGCGAAGTCGCTCAGCTTCGCGGCCAGCACCGGAGAGACGCGCGCGTCGTGGATCAGGCCCTGCTCGAACGCGCGCCGTCCGCCGTACAGGTACACCGTCACCCGCTGGGGAACCGCGAGCCCGAACGTCTTCGCGATGATGGCGGCGACGCCGCGCACCGCCGCCTGCGTCGTGTCGAGGGCTCGAGCGTCTGAAGGAGCGGCGAGCGGGAGCGGATCGAGCGAGAGCGGCAGCACGATCCGACCGCTGCTGCGATCGGCCGTGGCCACGGCGAGAGGCACGACGACCAGGAAGGCGATGGCCGCGGCGCGGCACAGTACGGGCAGCGCGAACTCCTTCGGAGAAGATTCGGAGGGAATCGACCGGAGCTGGCGCTACCGCGTTTCCCTACGTCGTCTCAATTCTTAGCACGTCTGGGCCGACGTGTGAAAGATTTACCTGAGGACAGAGCGCCTCGCGGCGGCGTTGCACCGCCGCGAGGCGCGAAGCGCTACCGGCCTGCGGGAGAACCGGGCTGACTCTTCGGGAGCTCGGTGCCGCCGGGAGCCGGAGCAGCCGGGCTAGGCGTCGAGCTACCGCTGTCGGAGGTCGGCGGTGTGGCCGGCGGCGAAGCGGACGGCGACCGCTCGCTGCTCGGGCTCTCGCTGACCGGGCCTCCCTTGTTCGAATCCGTGCACCCCGCGGCGACACCGGCCAGAAGAGCAAGTGCGCAAAGTCCAGAAAGAGCCTTCCTCATGTGGTCCTCCTGGGGGCCGAGCCCCTACCCTTTGATCTGCACGGAGGTGGCGACCTTCTGGCCCCCTCTTTCCTCGAATTCAGCGCTGATCTGCGCACCCGGCTTCAGCCGGCTCATGGGGACCTTCACCGAGCCAGGAATGGAGAGCTGGGTCCCGTCCTCGAGCGTGACCATGTTGCCGCGCACGGCCTTGACCGTGCCCTCGATCTTCTGGCCCATCTTCTGATCCGTCGGGGCTTTCTGGTCCATCGGGGCCTTCTGGTCCATTGCCTTCGGCTGGGCCTGGGGATCGGTCTTCATCTGGGCCGACGTTGCCGTGACACCGAACGACGCCATCACCAAAACCGCGACGAGGATTGCCAGGACTCGAAACATCGCGACCTCCTTTTGCTTGACGCACGATGGTTGCGAGCACCCTTGCGCGCTCTGTGGACCCCACGGAGCAACTGGGATGCCAGGCGCTCGCTCGCTCAGGCGCGCAGGAATCTCGATACTTCGCGGAGCGTGACCCGCCGGCCGTGTATCCCTTACATCGCCTGCTATGTAGAAGTTGCTTTGCGATAGGTGTCTTCCGCGTGATCCGAGCGGCGTAAATCCGCTGCTGATCGGCAGTGTGCCGCTGGCATGGACTTCGCACCCTGCCTGCGCCGACATGGAGGTGACGTCATGAAGACGGTCAGAGCTATCCGCGCGGCTCTCGTCGTGAACGTGCTCGCGCTCGTCGAGCTGACCCGAGACGGCTGGGCTCAGGCGGTCCCGGGTGGTGAGAGCGCCTCCAGCACGCCTCCGTCAGGAGGAGCTCAGGCGGTGGTGCTCGTGGGCTCGGCGATCCTGTTGCTCGTGATCCTCGGGGTGCTGGTGAAGATGCTGGACCTCAAGCGTCGGCGCGAAGGGGAAGCGGTCATCGTTCAGTCGCAGGTCTCCGATGCCGTCCTCCGCGACCCTGCGCTGTTCAGCCTGCCGATCACGCCGACCGCCCGCGTCCCGCTGTGGAGCGGCTCGCCGGTCATCGTCGAGGTCGCCGGGTGCGTGCCGTCCGACGAGCTCCGCGAGGCGGCGCTCCGCTTGATCCAGCGCGAAGCGTCGCACCTGCGCAACGACGTGCAGATCGAGTCGCGGCTCGACGTGGTGCCGACCATGATGCGGAGGTCCGCCTGACACCACCGCTCCAGGTGGAGAAAGGAGGCCCCCGATGCGCGTGCTGTGCGGCGTGCGCGGTCACGCTGGAGTCCGTCGCCTATTGTCGCGGTTGCGCGACCGAGCTGCTCGGCACCGCTTCACTCGTCGTGGGCGGCACGCTCGAGCTCGTGTAACGTCGTGGCCCCCCTGAGAACCACGGTCATGGCTGCGATCGTCGTGCTGACCGACGGGCTCTTCAGCCAGGCCCACGGCGCGGCCCCGCCCCAGCGCCATTGGGTGGTGGTACGTCACGAAGCACCCGCGGGACCGTCGGAGCACGGAGCCAGGACGGCGAAGCCGCAATTCGTTCGCGAGGCCCAGCGGTCGCTACGTGACCTCGGCTATGACCCCGGGCCCATCGACGGGATCGTCGGCCCGCAGACGCACGCCGCGCTGGCGAAGTATCAGGGCGCCGAGAACTTGCCGGTAACGGGCGAGCTCGACTCGGAGACGATGGCGAGGCTCGACGTCCACCGGCGGCTCTTCCGCGCCCGCGCCTCCTGAGCCAAGCGCCGACGTGAGCCTCCTGTGGCCGGTGGTCTGGACCGTCACCGCGTTCGTGGCGGCCACCGTCGCCGCGCTCGCGCTCCGCCGGGCGCTCCTCGCGGCCAGGCCACGGTGGGCGCCTCCCGAGACGGTGGGCGCAGCGGTCGGCGCGCTTCGCGGACCCTCGCTCTGGTGGTGCCTGGTCGCCGGTCTCTACGTCGCGAACGAGGTCGCGGAGGACTTCGCGTTCCTACCGCGACGGTGGTACCGGCTGCTCGTCGTGAGCGTCGACGTCGCCTTCGTCCTGTCCGTCACGGTGACGCTGACCGGGCTGGCCGGAAGCCTCGTCAGGCGGGCGGCCGAGCGGCGCCTGGTCGACTCAGCGGTCACGGGGCTGGCGCAAACCGTCTCCCGCGTCGCGGTGCTCGTCGTCGGCATCCTCGTGCTGCTCTCGACGCTCGGTGTCCACATCACTCCTCTTCTCACCACGCTCGGGATCGGCGGAGTGGCGGTGGCCCTGGCCCTCCAGGACTCGCTCTCGAATCTCTTCGCCGGAATCCATCTGCTGGCGGACGGCCCGTTGCGCGTCGGGGATCACGTCAAGGTCGGCGACCACGTCGAGGGGTTCGTGATCGACGTCGGCTGGCGATCGACGCGGATCCGGGCGCTCTCCAACGACATCGTCGTCGTCCCCAACCTGGTCGTGGCGCGCGAGACGCTCACAAACTACGACTTGCCCGATCCTCGCGGCGCCTTCCACCTGCCGATCAGCGTCGACGGCGCCGCGACCCGGACGCAGTGGCCAAGGCGCTCCGCGACGAGATCGAGGCGACCCCCGGGAAGGTCCCGGGGCTCCTGTCGCATCCCGCGCCATCGGTCGCCCGCCGGGTCGGCGCCGACGGCTCGCTCGACTTCACGGTGAGCTACCACGTCGCGGCGCTCACCGATCAATACCGGGTGCAGCACGAGCTGCGCCGGCGCGTCCTCGAGCGGCTGCAGCGGGAGCGCATCGCGGTTCGGGGTCCGGCGCGGGTCGCGTGACCGTCCCCGGGCTGGTGCAGGGCCGGCGGGATGCATTAGAATGCTCGTGCCGTCTTCGAGACGGGCCACCAGCTGGTCTCGCGATCATGGAGGACGCCATGGCCAACGACTCTGCCAACACCGCTCAACCGCCGCGTGGCATCAACCACATGGTGCTCAACGTGCGGAACCTCGAGGTCTCGCACAAGTTTTGGACCGAGATCATCGGCTTCCGGTGTGTCGCTGAGCTCAAGCCGATTCCCGGTCGCCAGCGCCCCAAGATGCGCTTCTACAGCGGGCTCGACGCCAAGGGCGACGTGACCCATCACGACCTGGCGCTGGCCGAGGTGCCCGCGAGCAACGGCACCGGCGCCGGGCCCGACGAGTGGAGCCTGATGCCCGGCCGGGTCGGCCTGAATCACGTGGCGATCGCGTGGCCGGACCGGGAGTCCTGGTTGAAGCAGCTGGCCTTCATGAAGAGCAAGGGCGTGCCCTTCCTCCGGCGCGTCAACCACGGCATGACTCACAGCGTCTACATCGCCGACCCCGACGGTCACGGCATCGAGGTGCTCTACGAGCTGCCGCGGGACGTGTGGGAAGGGGACATCGACGGGGCGCAGAACTATGCCGAGATGCTTCCCACGGACGGCGCCGAGGCGCTGGTCGATCGGACGGAGAACCCGGTCTTCAGCGCGTCGGAGGCGCGCCGCTAAGGCCGCGCTGCGTGAGGGTGCAGTGACCGTACCGCGCGATCGGTAGCTGCGTCACCTTCGAGCGGCTCGCGAAGTCCAGCTTCTCACGGTAGAGATTCTCGTGCCAGAACGGGATGATCTCGTCCCCGGTCGTTGTGCAGGGTGACGAGCTCAGCCTCCGCGGGGCAGCGCCCAGCCCAGCCACTCGCAGATGGCGCGGCCCATGATCCACTCCCTGTCCGACGCCGAGAGCCACGGCAGCTCCTCGGTGAAGAGCGTCACGGCCTGGCGCCAGGGGCAGGGGAGCCGCGTCCAGTCCGTGCCCCAGAACATCCGCCGCGGACCGAACGCGTCGTACACCCGGCGAATGTGGGCGTGGACGTCACGGAAGGGGTAGAGCTCGGTCGAGTAGCACGGAAGCGCCGAGGCCTTGACCGCGACGTTGGATCGTCGCGCGAGCGCGCAGAGCTGCGGCAAGCCCGCGAAAGCCTCGTCGCCCTTGGCGCCGCTGCGGATCCCGAGATGATCGATGACGAGCTTGAGGCCGGGATACCGGTCCGCGATGCGATCCACCGTGGGCAGCTGGCCCGACACGGACATCATCAGGGGAATGCCCGCGCGCTCGACTGCGGGCCAGAGCCAGTCGGCGGTGCCGTCGGTCAGCCACGGCCGCTGCTGCTCGGTGTTGAACGTGAACCGCATGCCGAGCATCCCGGGCTGGCGCTTCCAGATGTCGACGAGCGCGCGGCTCTCCGACTTCTCGAGCGCCAGTCGCCCCATCACGGCGAACCGGTCCGGGTGGAGTCGCGCAGCCTCGAGCGCCAGATCGTTGCGCTCGCCCTCCCACGACGGCGGCACGATCACCGCGCGGTCGACGCCCGCCTCCTTCATGCCGGCGAGCGCTTGATCCTTGCCGACCGCGTAAGGCTTGTGAGCCCGCTGCGCTCCCCCTGGCGGCCACGGCCGCTCGGAGGTGTCGGCGGCCCAGAGGTGAATTTGGGCGTCTGTGACGAGATGGGGGGCTTGGACGGGCCCCCCGAACCCCCCGACGCTCGGCAGCGCCCCGGCGGAGCCGTGGCGCTCCTCGGGATCGCGACGGGAGCCGGGCGTGGTGGTCAATTTCTGCGGGCGAGCGGGCCGCGCAGCAGCTGTCCGGGAAGCGCGCCGGTGTGCTTGCTGTCCCGCAGCAGGACTTCGCCGTTGACGACCGTCGCGCCGATGCCGCGCGTGCGCTGCACCAGACGCCGCGCGCCCGACAGGAGATCGTCCACCACCTCGGGCATCTCGGCGGCGATCGAAAAGGCTCGCCTCGTCGCGGGCCGCGCCTTGGCTCTTACTGCCACTGCTGCGGTTCGTTAGCGCTGGCCCTGGGCGCGGTCGGCGACCTGCACGGTTTTCTTCTCGAGGTCGAAGCGGAGCGTCTTCTTGCTCTCGACGTCGCCGCCGGTGACTCGGATGAAGAACGTGTCGTCGCCGTACTCGATCGAGTGGATGTCGCCGACCGCGAACACCGCGGCGTGGCCGGGCTCGTTCAGGAACTCGCGCTGCAGCTCGAGGTTCGCCTGGCCCGGCTTGCTCCCGTCGTCCAGGCGGCGCCACCGGCGCATCCGCGTCGGGTTCTTGTAGTTGCCGTAGATGACCCAGCACGGGCCATGATCGTGCGGCGCCGACTTGCCGCCCTTCTCGCGTCCGTGAACGAGCACGTGGACATCCGTCTCGGGGTCGTGGCCGATCGTCGTGCGCTCGCGGTACGGCACCGGATCGCCCAGATGCTTCTTCAACAGCTCGGGATTGCGGAGCAGCTTTTCCAGGTGGTCACGGATCTCGGCGAGCCCCGACGGAACGCCCTTGGCCTTGATCGTAGCCCGTGTGTCGACGAGGAACCGATCCAGCGTGTACCCGGCGTGCTCGGTCATGGCGATCTCCTTTCCCCACCAATGGTGTAGCATACTTGCCGGCGTGAAAGTCTTCGTCTTCGACCTCGTGCCGTACGGCGAGCACCTGGACCACCTGAAGGTCGGTAAGGAGCTTCCCTGGCCCCTGCCCGCGCGGCACTTCAAGCCCGAGGTGGCGGTGCGCACCTATAGCGAGCACCTGGCGGCTTGGGAGGCCATGGACCGGCTCGGGTACGACGGCGTGGGCTTCAACGAGCACCACACCTCGCCCTACGGGCTGATGAACTCGCCCAACCTGCTCGCCGCTGCGGCCGCCCAGCGGACTCAGCGGCTCAAGCTCCTCGTCTACGGCAACCTGCTGCCGCTCCACGACCCGCTGCGACTGGCCGAGGAGCTGGCGATGCTCGACTGCATGTCGAACGGCCGCATCGTTTCCGGATTTGCCCGTGGGATCCCGCGCGAGCACAACGTGTACCGGGTGCCCCTGTCCGACTCGCGCGCTCGCTTCGAGGAGGCCTGGGAGATCATCTCCCGCGCGTGGACGGAGGAGGTCTTCTCCTATGAGGGCCGGTTCTGGTCGTATCGCGACGTGGCGATCTGGCCCCGACCGGTCCAGCAGCCGCACCCGCCCGTGTGGGTGCCGGTCACCGGCAGCAAGGAGACGATCGAGTGGGCGGGCCGTCACAACATCCCGATCACTCCCGGCCTGGCACCGATCCGGGGCCTGCGCGAGGACATCATTCGCTACTACGCCCGGTGCCTGGCCCGGAACGGCCACCAGCTCACGCCGGACCATCTGATCATCCAGGCGCCGGTCTACGTGGCCGACAGCAAGGCGCAGGCGGTGCGCGAGGCCGGACCTTATCTCCTCTATTTCAACCAGACGCTGTTCAGCCACGGCAACATCACCGAGACCAACCTCCAGCGGGACGCGGGCTACCTGAGCGCCGGCTCCTTCGATTACGTTCGCCCCGAGAACCTGCACGCTGTGTCCGGCGCCCGCGAGCGCTACCGCGACATGACCATGGCGGACATCGAGCGCGATGCGGAGCACCTGCCCTGGGGCACGGCGGGGGAGGTGATCGAGCGGCTCATCGCCGCGGCCGACCACGCCGGGGCCGCCACGGTGCTGGTGGGGATGAACCGCGGCGCCATGCCGCCGGAGATGTTCCTCGAGCAGATCCACCGGTTCGGCAGCAAGGTGCTGCCGGCGCTCCAGGCACACACGGTCAGCAACCTCCTGACCGCCTGACGCGGGCTCGGGGCCGGCGCTACTCCTCGCGCGCTCCCGAGGTGCGCTGCTTGAATTCGGCGGGCGCTTCGCGGCCCGCGTCACTGAACGCGCGGCGGATCGCCTCCACGTTCGGACCGAAGATCGTCTTGCGATTGCCGCGCGCCCAGTCGTTTGATCCGCGAATGGTGTCGAGCGAGCCCTGGAAGCGTGGCATGACGTACCGGGCGAACAGCTCGTAGCTCCGCAGCGTCTGCTCGCGCGTCGCCCACTCGTGGGCGCGGAAGAGCAGGCCGCCGAAGCCGCCCTGGCTCTGCCGCTGCAAGTGCTCGATGCCGCGCACGACCGTGTCGACCGAGCCGACCAGCGTGGTGCCCATCTTCACGCCCTCGGTCAGCGGATCGTCCGAGCGGCCCGGCGGGCGGCCGAGCGTCTCCTCGAAGTACGTGACCGTTTCGTGCCGCTCCGCTCGCTTGACCTGGCGCAGCGCCTCTTCGTCGTCGTCGGCGACGTGGACGTTCACGACGAGCCGCCATTGCTTCCGGTCCATGGTCTTGCCGTGCTTGGCGGCGGTCTCCTCCGCGATCTTCCACTGGCCGGCCAGCGCGTCCGGTCCGCCCGGGAGCCCCGCGCCGAGCGAGAGGACGCCCAGGCCGTGCCGGCCCGCGGCGATCACGCCCGCCGGAGTCATGACGCTCGCCACCGCGATCGGGAAGTGCGGCTCAGTGTAAGGCGCCAGGTGCAGCCGCGCCTCACGCAGCTCGAACCAATCGGTCTTCATGGTCACCGGCTCGTCGCACCGGAGTAGCATCATGATCGCGTCGAGCGCCTCGTCCATGCGCGGCCGCTGCATGACGGGCTCGATCCCCATCATGTAAGCGTCGGAGACCAGCGCGCCGGGACCGCAGCCGAGCATCGAGCGGCCGCGCGTCATGTGGTCGAGCTGAACGAAGCGCTCGGCCACCATCAGCGGATGGTGATAGGGCAGGCTCGTCACGCCCGAGCCGAGCTTGATGTGACGCGTGCGCTCGGCGGCGGCGGCGATGAAGACCTCGGGCGAGGCGATGAGCTCCCAGCCCGCCGAGTGGTGCTCGCCCACCCACACCTCGTCGTAGCCGAGGTAGTCGAGCCACTCGATGAGCTCCATGTCGCGGGTCAGCGCCAGCGTGGGGTTCTCGCCGACGCGGTGGAACGGTGCCAGGAAGATGCCGAAGGTCATTCCTCTATGGGCCATGGTGTGTCGATCCTAACACGGTGCTACCATGCCGCTCCATGACCAACGAGACAATCCGCGTGGGGTTCGTGGGCGCAGGCGCCAACAGCCGTCGCCACCACATTCCGAAGCTCGGGGCGCAGCCCGGGGTCGAGCTGACGGCGGTCGCCAACCGGACGAAGGAGTCGGGCGAGCGCGTCGCGGCCGAGTTCGGCGTCAAGCGCGTGTACGGGGACTGGCGCGAGCTCGTGCGCGCCTCCGACATCGACGCGGTGTGCATCGGCACCTGGCCCAACACGCACTGCGAGATCACGCGAGCCGCTCTAGAAAGCGGCAAGCACGTGCTGTGCGAGGCACGCATGGCCGTGGACGCCGCCGAGGCCCGGCGCATGCTCGACGCCTCGCGCCGGACGCCGCATCTGATCGCCCAGCTGGTGCCGGCGCCGAACACGCTCGAGGTCGACTCGACGCTGCAGGCGCTGCTGGCCGAGGGCTACCTGGGCGAGGTCCTCGCCGTCGAGATCCAGGCCAACCAGGCGCGCTTCGTCGACCCGAACGAGCCGCTCCACTGGCGTCAGGACGCCGCGCTGAGCGGCCTCAACGTGATGACGATGGGCATCTGGTACGAGGCGCTCATGCGCTGGCTCGGTTCCGCCCGGCGCGTCACGGCGATGACGAAGATCGCCGTCCCACGGCGCAAGGACGCGGGCGGCGTCTGGCAGGAGGTGAAGCTGCCCGACCACGTCGACATCCTCGCCGCGATGGCCAACGGCGCCGTCGCTCATCTGCGCTTCAGCACGGTGACGGCCCTGGCGCCGCCCAGCGAGGTGTGGATCTTCGGCACCGAGGGGACACTTCGAGTCGAGTCGGACGCCAAACGTGTCTCGGGCGGGCGGCGCGGCGAGAAGGAGCTTCGCGAGATCCCGATCCCCGCCGAGCGACGGATCGGGTGGCGCGTCGAGGAAGAGTTCGTGAACGCGATCCGCGGCCGCGAGAAGGTCTCGCGGACGACCTTCGAGGACGGTGTCCGCTCTATGGAGTTCACGGAGGCGGTGTGGCGCAGCGCGACCCGCGGCCAGACCGTCGACGTCCCCGAGCTCTGACCGCTACCGTCCCTTCGTCAAGAGCCTGACCACCACCGTGACGACGGCGCCGACGAGCAGCGCCAGGCCGGCGAACGCGAGCGCCGACCACAGGACGCTCGTGGTCGTCTCGGTGTCGGATCCGTGATGCGCGAGGATCGGCGTCGCCAGCGGGCCCATCAGCAGCAGCGCCAGGCGCAGCACGCGCATGCGTCGAGTCTATCGGACGGCGAGCGAAACCGACTACGCGGTCGGGCGGCGACGGCGCGCTGAGCGCACCCACGCGGCGCCGGCCGCGACGCCGAGGCTCAACAGCGCGACGATCGCGGGCTCGGGAACGGCGCTCGGCGGATTGAATCCCTGGACGACGAAGATCTGGTCACCGCCGCCGAAGGTCGAAAACAGGAAATCGCCGGTCAGCGGATCGATCGCCGCGCCCTCGGCTCCCGTGAGGCCACTGAGAAACAAGCGGCGACTCCCGACGATCGGGTTGCCGTTCCCGTCCACCTCGTAGGCGCCGACGTCGCCCGCGCTGTACTCCGAGATGAGCATGCTGTTCAGCGCAAAGTCCGGGTTGCCGGCCTTGATGTAGACGAAGCCCTCGGGTCCGCCGGGAACGTTCTGGACCCCATCGGCGACCGGATCGAGGTCGACCGGCGTGAGCCCGACGAGGTTGAAGGTGCCGAGACCGTCGGACGACAGCGTGGCCGTGTACCACTGGCCACCCGACCACGACACGAGCTTGACCTGGCCGGCGCCGCCGAAGCCCGCCGGGACGAAATTCAGCGCGGCATGCGAGCCCGCGACCCCGAGCGCGGCCAGGTTGATGATCTTGTCCTCGCTCGTACTTCCTGGCTTGGTCTGCCCGAGCTCGTTTACCGGCCAGCGTGACGTGAACAGCACGCCCCCCGGCCCGAAGACGACGCCCCCGTCGTTGTATGCGCCGATCGTGGAGTTGGGTCCGCCGAAGAGCGTCGCCTGACTGGAGAAGCCGATGATGTGGCCGTTGACGTCGCGAACCACGCCGACCGTGTAGAGGCGCCCGCTCGCCGTGTTCGCCTGACCGCCGATCAGGATCGTGTTGTTGTCGATGAACGTCAGCCCGCCGTAGAGCGGCGGCAGCCCCGGCACGGATCCCAGCGTCGCGGCCGTATATCGATCCGCGAAGTCCGCGCCGACCTCGACTGCCTGTGCCGGCCGGACCGCGGAGCCGAGGGCGAGCGTCGCGATCACGATCGCGAGCACGCTCGTTATGCCTGGGCTCCAGACGTGCTTGTCGGAGTAGGGCAGCATGGTCCGCCACTGGGGGAGGAGCAAGCGAGAGGCCAGGACTGTCCCAACGCGAAGTTCGACGCACCGGGCGAGAGCACCGGGGCGCTACTGTAAAGGTCGGCTTACAGTCAGGCCTTGGCGGCCGCCTGGAGGGCTCGGACGTGCTCGGCCCAGTGACGGGCCAGCGCTTCCAGCCGCTGACGGCCGGTCATGGTCTCGCCGTTCGCGCGCCGAAAGCAGGGCTTGTCGAGGTCTAACGCGCTCTGGGACGCGCGAACGAGCCTCGCGTGCGCCCCTTTCACCTGCGCCAATAGCTCATCGAAGCTCTCGTGCTCGTGCAGGCGACGACAGACTTCGTTCACCGTGTCGGCGTCAGCGGGCACGGGCCAGGGCGGTCCCCCTTGGGTCACCGACTGGATGCCCCACGCGGTGGCGTCGTGAAAATAGAGGAAGTGCATCAGGATGTCGCGAGCCTGCCAGCGGTCGACGCGGGCGCTGGTCGTCCGACCCGGCCCCTCGAAGTACGCCAGCGTCTCTCGCACCACGCGATCGAGCTCGTCGAGCGGGTTCGCCATCGCGAGTTACTCCTTCACCAAATTGTAGCTGAGCCCCAGCCGGCGGGGCCAGCCCCGCGGCGGCGTGCGACGCGCACTACGGCTTCTTGAGAAAGCGATTGACGTCGTCGGGCGTTATGAGATCGGGCACGGTCCAGCCGTCGACGTCGTACTCGGCCATGCACTGCTCGGCGAAGCCGCGGAACTGAGCGGCCCGGCCGCTGTCTTGCGCCATCTGCCACGTGATGACGCGAATGGTCTCAGCGGCGCCCGCGTAGTTGCGCTCGTACAACTCGTGGCGCCCGCCGAACTCGGTGCCGACCGCGTCCCACAGGAGCTTCATGAGCTTGATCCGCTCGAGGGCGTCGGTGCCGTCGGAGCCGCGCAGGTACTTGTCCAGGTACGGCCGCAGCGCCGGCGTCTTGAAGTCGACGGCGTGCGAGTTGAGGTAGATGAGGCCGCTCGCCAGGATATTCTCGGTGAGCTCCTTGACCCGCGGGTACGCCACGGTTGCGAACACGCGATAGGCCTGGGCGTACTCCGGATTCGGCAGCACGGACGCGCCGACCCACGGGATGGGCGCGCGCGCCATCGCGTCGGTCAGCCCCCAGAACAGGTTGCGCCAGGCGATCGCCTCGCCGATCGATGCCTGGACGTTCTTCGTGTCGCTGCTGCCGACGGCGTCCACCGCCTTGAGGAGCAGGCCGGCGATGAAGTCGAGCTTCACGGCCAGGCGCACGCAGCCGTGGAGCATCGCGCGCGGGAAGAAGCCGGAGTTCTGGAAGAACGTGTTCGACTTCTTCACGTCCTCGTAGATGAGGACGTTCTCCCACGGGATCAGCGCCCGATCGAGGACGACGATGGCGTCGTTCTCGTCCATGCGACTCGAGAGCGGATAGTCGAACGGGCTGCCCATCACCTCGGCCGTCATCGCGTAGGACGGTCGGCAGATCAGCTTCACGCCCGGCGTGTTCATCGACGCGATGAAGACCGCCGCGAACTCCTTGGTCTTGATCGGCGTGGTCGACGGGTGCGCGATGAAGTTGGCGTGGGTGAGCGCCGAGCCGGTGGCGACGACCTTCGCGCCGCTGACGATCAGGCCGCTGTCGGTTTCCTTCTCGACGTGCACATAGACGTCCGCGACCTCATCCGGCGGCCGGTGACGGTCGACCGGCGGCTGAGCGAGGGCGTGATTCAAATAGAGGACACGCTCCTGCGCCGCGCGATACCACCGCCGGGCGTTGTCCTGGTACGGCGCGTAGAACTCCGCGTTGGCGCCGAGCGTCGCCAGGAACGCGGCCTTGTAGTCGGGCGAGCGCCCCATCCAGCCGTAGGTCAGTCGGGCCCACGCGGCGATCGCGTCGCGCGCCGCCACCAGGTCGTCGGCGCTCGCGGGAGCGCGGAAGTACCGGTGGGTGTAGCCGCCGGATCCGGTGTCGGTCGCGCAGGTCAGCACCGCCCGCGTCGCCGGCTCGTGGAGGGCGTCGTAGAGCCGCGCCAGCATGCGGGCCGGATTGCGAAAGGCCGGATGGGTCGTCACGTCTTCGACGCGCTCACCGTAGATCCAGATCTCGCGCCCGTCGCGGAGCGACTCGAGAAACTCCTTGCCCGTGAACGGCCGACTTCGATCCGCGGGCACCGGGTTCGTCTCCATGGGCAGGCCCCCACCGGGATCGTAGTGGCAGTCGACCGCCGAGGCAATCGGGCATAGAGTGCGGGCCGTGGAGCGACTGCGGCGTCTCTCGCTGTCCTTTACCCTGGCGGTTGCCTACGTGATCGCCGGCAAGCTCGGCCTGATGCTCGCCGTCGTGCATCCGAGCGCGACGGCGGTGTGGGCGCCGACCGGCATCGCGCTCGCGGCGTTTCTCCGGCTCGGCTACGGCGTGTGGCCGGCGATCTTTGTCGCCGCCTTCCTGGTCAACGTCACGACGGCGGGCTCGATCGTGACCTCGATCGGGATCGCGCTCGGCAACACCCTCGAGGGGGCGGTCGGCTGCTACCTGGTGACGCGGTTCGCGCCGTGTAGCGCGTCGTTCAGCCGCCCCGCGGACGTCTTCGCCTTCACCGGGCTCGCTGCGCTCGCCGGCACGACGGTGAGCGCCTCCGTCGGCGTGACGACTCTGGCGCTGGGCGGGTACGCCAGCTGGGGAGACTATGGCGCGATCTGGACGACGTGGTGGCTCGGAGACGCCGCGGGCGCTCTCATCTTCGCGCCGCCCGTGCTTCTCTGGAGCGGGCAGCTTCGGCGCGGGTTCCGACCGCGATGGTTGGAGACCTCCCTCTCACTGCTGGTCACGGTCGCCGTGGGTGTGGTCGTCTTCAGCGGCTGGCTACCGGCACCGGTCCAGCGGCTCGAGTTCCTCGTGATTCCCCCCATCGTCTGGGTCGCCTTCCGATTCGGCCCACGCGAGGCGGCCACGGCGGCCCTCGTGATGTCGACGATCGCCCTCTGGGCCACCGTGCGCGGCGTCGGCCCATTCGCGCTCGAGGCGCCTCGGGTGGCGCTCCTCTCGCTGCAGGCGTACATGAGCGTGATCACGTTGACGGCGCTCGTCCTGGCCGCCGCCGCCGCGGACCGCCGCCGGGCCGAGGAGGACCGCCTGCGAGAGGCTCGGGATCGGGTGCGGACTCACGAGGCGCTCGGGCAGAGCGAGGAGCTGCATCGCGCCATCGCCGAGCTGACCTCGGATTTCGCCGTCATCGTGCGCCTCGAGCCGGACGGCTCAATCGTCCTCGAATCGGCGACCGACGGCTTCAGACGAGTGACGGGCTACGCGCCCGAGGAGCTGGCCGGCCGTTTCGACTGGCGGCGCCTCCTGGATGTCGACACGTTCACCGACGCGTCGATCGTGGGCGAGCGCCTTCGGTCGGGCGAGCGCCTCTCGCTCGAGCTCCGGATCGTCGCGAAGGACGGTGCCAGGCGGTGGCTCCGCTGTCACGCCGAGCCCTTCCGGCGCGGCGAGCCGGATCGCATCGACCGCATCATCGCCTCGGCCGAAGACGTCACCGACCGTCGAGGAGCGGACGAGGCGCTTCGACGTCATCAGGAGGTGATCCGCGAGCTGTCCACGCCGGTCCTTCGCATTCGCGACCGCCTGCTCATCCTGCCCGTGATCGGCCAGATCGACGCCCAGCGCGCTCAACACCTGACCACGGAGCTCTTGAGCAGCATCCGGATCAACCGGGCGCGGGTGGTGGTGATCGACATGACCGGGGTTCCGACGATGACCCCCGACGTCGGCCACCAGATCTTGAAGACGATCGAGGCGTGCCGGCTTCTGGGCGCGGCGATCATCGTCACCGGCCTCTCCCACGCGATCGCCGACACGCTCGTCTCGTTCGGCCTCGACATCGGCCGGGTGACGAGCCTCGGCGACTTGCAGAGCGGCATGGAGGAAGCCGAGCGGCTCCTCGGCGCCGGCAGGACCCTCGCCGGCACCGATTCCACTGGGACGAGCGGAGGAACGTCGAGCCTCACCGGAGGAGAGCGGCCGCACCGACAATCGCCCTGAGCTCTCGACGAATGTCGAGTGAGCCCATCTGTCTCACACGCCCGAGTAGCGGCCTGTCCCGCGCGCCTGGAGCTGGGCATAGCAGGCGAGCGCCAGCGAAAGCTGGCCTCGCATGTGCTTGATCTTGGAGAACAGGCGGAGGGCTTCGAGGTCGTCGGCGCTGTCCTCGAGGATCGCCGCGACCTCCGCCTCGGCCTGGGTCAGCTCGCCGAGCTCGACGAGCACGCGAGCTTCCTCCAGGCGCTGCTCGCGCCGTACCGTTGCTTCCATCATTTTGTAGCCGCGCCTCTGCCGGCGGGTCCCCAGCCCCGCGACGGCTTGCGGCGCGCACCACGACTCGCGGAAGGGAGCCGGGACCTCACGGCTCTTGATCGAGGGTCGAGTCAGAACGCTCGACCGTCAAGCCGATGTCGTCAATAGCTGACGCAGGTACTCCCCTCGGACAGAAACTCGACGAGCTTCGCCCCGCCGACGATCGCCGCGCTGGCCACCAGGTTGTGCTCGTCGAGCTTGCGCTTCTTGAAGCAGGGCGAGCACACGAAGATCGTGCCCCCCGCCTTCGCGAAATTCTCGATGAGCTCGCGCAGCGGGGTGAACCCCTCCTCGCGGACATCGTCGGCGTACCCCTTCTGAGCGAGACGGACGCCCTCGACGCTCAGGAAGACGAGCGTCTCCTTGCCCGAGCCGACCGCGGCGTTGGCGATCACGAAGCCCACGGTCGCCTTGTCCGGGTTGTCTTTCGCGTGTGTGAGGCTGACGCAGAATCGATTGGCCATGATCAGCTCTCCTTTCGGCGGATCCGATACACCGGATGCTGCTGGGTCATGAGCGTGTGTCCGGTCATGCGGCACCAGGCGGGAATGTCGGCCCGGGCACCCGCATCGAACGCTATGAGCTTCAGCTCCTGCCCGGGCGCCATGCCCTCCAGGCGGAAACGAAGCTCGACCAAGAGCTTGCCGCAGCCGAGCTCACCGGCATCCCACTCACGGTCGGCGTCACGCCGGTCCGACGGGTCAGGGCTCATGCGACCGATACGTCCCCTCCGCTCAGGCGAAGCCTATAAGCAAACCTCGGTTTCGCAAGTCGCGCTCGCGGAGGAGGGCGAGCCCACTCAGGCGGTGTGTCTGAAGCGTGCCCAGTCGATCCCGAGTCTGCGCATCCGGGCTCGGAGGGTGTGCGGGTTCACCTTCAATAGTCGAGCCGCGCCGTGCGGCCCCTCGATACGGCCGAGGGTGACGGCCAGGGCGGCTTCGATGTGCTTGCGGATGGCGCCGTCGAGCGCGCCGATAGAGTCGGCGGCCGCCTCGAGATGGCCCGGCGGCGTGCTCGGGGAGCGAGTCGGCGCGACCGGGATGGCCGCGGTGCCGAGGGCCGTCGCGACGTCCAGCCGCGCGCCGTTGCCGAGGATGGTGGCGCGATCGATCACGGCCCCGAGCTCGCGAACATTGCCCGGCCACGCGTACGAAACGAGCGCGGCCATGTCCTGCGCCGACGGCATCTGCACCGGCAGCCCGAACCGGGTCGCGGCTCGCTGGGCGAAATGACGCGCGAGGGCGGGTATGTCCTCGCGCCGCTCGCGCAGGGGCGGGAGCAGGACGGGGAACACCGCGATCCGGTACCAGAGGTCCTCGCGGAAGCGGCCCTCGCGGACCATCGCGGTCAGATCGCGGTGGGTGGCCGTCACGATGCGCGTGTCGACCTTGATCGCCTCCTGACCGCCGATTCGCTCCAGATAACCGTCTTGCAGCACGCGGAGCAGTCGCACCTGCGCGGCCGGCGGGAGGTCGCCGATCTCGTCCAGGAACAGCGTGCCGCCGTCGGCGCGCTCGAACCAGCCCTTGCGCGTGTCCACGGCCCCGGTGAAGCTCCCGCGCTCGTGGCCGAACAGCTGCGAGTCGATCAGCTCGGGCGGGATCGCGCCGCAGTTGACGCGAACGAACGGCCCGGCCGACCGCGGCGAGCGCGTGTGGATCGCGCGCGCCACCACTTCCTTGCCGGCGCCGGTCTCGCCCAGGATCAGGATGGGCACGTCCGACCTCGCGACCAGCTCGACGCGCTCCAGCACCGAGCGCAGCCCGCCGTCGGCTCCCACGATCGTCTCGCCGCTCTGCGTTCGACCGAGCCGGGTCAGGAGCGACTGCTTCTCCGCCTCCGCCGTCTCGCGCAGCGCCGTGAGCTCGCGAAGGCGATGATGGTTCTCGAGCGCGACCGCGAAGGGGTCGAGGAGCGTGTGGACGAGCTCGACGTGGCGCGCGTCGAAGCGCTCGCCCTGGCGCGATAGCACGACCAGGATTCCCTGGAGGCCGCGCGGGCTCTCGAGCGGGCCCACGAGGGCCTCACCGCGGACGCCCCGCGGCACGCAGGGCGCCCAGTCCGCCACCGGCGACGCGCGCTCCGCACGGTGGGCGACTTCGCCGCGCTGGCACCATGCGAGCAGTCGCGCCGCGTCGCCCGACGAGCACTCGGTTGGACCCGTGTCGAGCGCGGCTCTTGATCCCGGCGGGCCCAGGGCCACGGTCTCGAGTCGGGAGCGCCTGACGTCGAGCTCTCGAATCAACACCGCCTCGAGCGGGAGCCAGTCGGCCAGGAGCCGGGCGATTGCCGCTGTCGATCGTGGGACCTCGATGTGGCGGCAGGCCTCCCTCCACACAGTCAGAAGAAGCTCTTGGAAGTCATTTGACGACACGATATCGGTAACCTATCACGGAATCACTACCACATATCACGGACGGGGAGCCCTTCGGTGCGCTCGACGCCAAGGTGATGGCTCCGCCGGCCTTCTGGCCGAAGTCGCTCACGAGCGCTGCCGCGAGCTCGGCCTCCACCGGGCGCGGTGGTGGCGGTGGTGCCCCGCCGCATCGAGGTCTTCGTCGACCGGCCCCGCTGAGGGCCCGCGCTCAATCGCGCTTGAGCGTGGGCAAGACCTTCTCGCTGAAGAGCCGGATGTTCTTCATCGTGAGGTCGTGGGGCATGGAGCCGAACTGCAGGAGCGCCACCAGGACACCGGCGCCCACCTCGCGCGTTTGCGCGCGGATCTCGCGGATCACGTAGTCGGGGTCGCCCACGATCGACAGCCCTTCCTTCTGGCACAGGTCGAAGTCGAGCTCGTAGAGCGGCAGCTCCTCGGTTCTCGTGGCCGGCTGCCGCGTCGTCGCCGACTGCCCCATGAGCGCCATCGAGCCGCGGTGGTAGCTCAAGAGCTTCTGCCAGAAGTAGTTGAGGTGCGACTCGACCTCCTGGCGGGCGCGCGCGTTGGTCTCCGCGACGTAGATGTGGCGGACCAAATGGCAGTCCTCGGGAGTCGCCGTCCAACCGTGCTTGAGCGCGAGTTGCCGGTAGCGGTCGAAGACGGCGCGCGCGCGGCCGATCGTCCGGTACGCGGAGCCGGTTGGCACCCCGCGGCTGGCCGCGATCTCGAGCCCCTCCTCGCTGTCGGCGGGCAGGATGATCGGCGGGTGGGGCTGCTGGAGCGGGCGCGGCCAGATCGAGACCCGGTCGTAGGTGAAGTACTTTCCGCGCCACTCGAAGGGCGCGCGCTCCGTCCACGACTTCACGATCAGGTCCCACGCCTCGGTCATGCGGGGGCGAGCGTCGACCAGCGGAATGCTGTAGGCGAGGAACTCCTGGGGCACCCCCCGCACGAATCCCGAGATGACGCGTCCGCCCGACATCACGTCGAGCATCGCGACCTCTTCGGCGAGCCGGAGCGGATGCGCGTGGAGCGCCGGCAAGTTCCCGAAGATGCCGATCTTGATCTTCTTCGTCCGCTGGGTGAGCACCGCCGCGATGAGGTTGGGTGAGGGCATGAGCCCGTACGGTTTGGCGTGGTGCTCGTTGATACAGATCGCGTCGTAGCCGCACTCCTCGTAGAACTCCATCTGACGGAAGTGCTCGTCGTAGACCTGCCGCCCGAGCGCCGGGTCGTAGAGTCCGTTCGGGTCCGGATAGTAGGAAGCCTCGGCGAGGTGTGGCCACGGCATCAGATCGAACGCGTACACTCGCATGGTCATCTCCCCGCCCTCGCCGGCCTCGGTCGGAGGGTTCGAACGAATCACGGCAAGAGTATCACCGGGCCGTGCGAGCGAGCGGGCGAGTGTCGAGCCGGACCGCCGCTACGGGATCGTCGTCGCGACGGTGACGACGGAGCCGTCGGCGAAAGACGCCGTCACGGTGAAGGTCTGGCCCGACACGAACGGCGATGGGTTGTAGTCGGAGGCGAACACGAAGAAGCTCCCGCCGTCGGCGACGGCGAAGTTCACGGTGCCGTTGGCGGCGTTGAGAAGCGCGCCATCGAGGCTGGCGGCGGCGCCGAGCGCCCAGGGCGACGAGGCCGAGTTGGAGTCCCAGGTGTCGATGCTTCCGCTGCGGCGCAACTCGAGGTTCGTGACCGTTCGCGGACCGCTGCCGGCCAGGACGGTCACCTGGAAAGTGCCGTCGAGCTTGGTGTCAGGCGCGAAGGCCGAGGAGCTCGCGCCGACCTTGTCGCGCAGCTTGCCAAGGAACGTCAGGCTGAGCGTCGGCGGCGGCGGCTTCACGGTGAAGCCGGCCGAGCGAACACCCGACTGGCCGTCCGGGTTCGTGACCGTGACGTCGCGCGGGCCCGTTGTCGCGGTCGAGGCCAGCGCGAGCGCGACCGAGATCTGAGTCGACGAGACGACCATCGTCGAGGTCACGGTGACGCCAGCGCCGAACGAGACGGTCGCCCCGGGCTGGAAGCTCGCGCCCGCGACCGTCGCGGTGAGCGTGGTTCCCTGAACCGCGCTACTCGGCGTCACGCTCGAAATCGACGGCACGGGCGGCAGCGTGACGGTCGTGGCGGCCGAAGTCCCGTCGGCGAAGTTCGCGGTGACGGTGAAGCCGGCCCCGCCATAGAACGGCGTGGGGTTGTAGTCCGAAGCGAACACGTAGAAGCTCCCGCCGTCAGCGACGCCGAAATTCACGGTGCCGTTTCCGGCGTTCAGGAGCGCGGTGTCGAGGCCGGCCCCGGCGCCGAGGGCCCAGGCGCCCGTCGCCGGGTCGGTGTCCCACGTGTCGATGCTCCCGTTGCGGCGCAGCTCGAGGCGTGCGACCGTCCGCTGACCGCTGCCGACCAGGACGGTCACCTGGAAGGTGCCGTCGAGCTTGCTGTCAGGCGCGAAGGCCGACGAGCTCTGCCCCACCTTGTCGCGCAACCTGCCCAGGAACGCGAGGCTGAGCGTCGGCGCCGGGGGCTGGACGGTGAAGCCGTTCGGGCGGACCGCGGACTGGCCGTCGGGGTTCGTGACCGTCACGTCACGCGGGCCGACCGCCGCCCCGCCGGCGATCGAGAGCGCGACGGAGAGCTGGGTGGCCGAGGCGACCGTCGTCGAGTTGATGGTGATGCCGGCGCCGAACGAGGCGCTCGCGCCTGACTGGAAGCTCGTGCCTGTCACGGTCACGCTCAGGCTCGCGCCCCGGGTGCCCGCGCTCGGCGCCACGCTCGAGATCGAGGGCATCGCGGGCAGGGTCGCGGTCGCCGTCGCCGTGGTCCCGTCGGCGAAGCTCGCGGTGACGGTGAAGCTGGCCCCGCCGACGAACGGTGTCGGGTTGTAGTCGGATGCGAACAGCTGGAACGTGCCGCCGTCGGCGACGGTGAAGCTGACCGTGCCGTTCCCGGCGTTCAGGAGCGCGCTGTCCAGCGTCGCCGCGGCGCCCAGAGCCCAGGGTGACGTGGCGGAGTTGGCGTCCCAGGCGTCGATGCTGCCGTTACGCCGAAGCTCGAGGCCCGTGACGGTCCGCTGACCGCTGCCGGCCTGGAGCGTGACCCGGAAGGTGCCGTCGAGGGCCCCGTCGGGCGCGAAGGCGGCGGAGCTCTGGCCCACCTTGTCGCGCAGCCGGCCCAGGAACGCGAGGCCGAGCACGGGCGGCGGCGACTGGACGGTGAAACCGTTCGAGCGGATCACCGACTGGCCGTCGGGGTTCGTGACCGTGACGTCACGCGGGCCGACCGTCGCCGCGGTGGCGATCGAGATCGCGACCGAGAGCTGAGTCGACGAGACGACCGTCGTCGAGCTGATCGTGATCCCGGCGCCGAAGGACGCGGTCGCTCCCGGCTGGAAACCGGTGCCGGCCACGGTCACCGTGACGTTGGCGCCCTGCGCGCCGATGCTCGGCGTCACGCTCCCGATCGTCGGCATCGCGGGCAGGGTGAGGGACGCGCTGGCGGAGGTCCCGTCGGCGAAGTTCGCCGTGATCATGAACGCTGCGCCGCTCACGAACGGCGTCGGATTGTAGTCGGAGGCGAACACGTAGAAGGCGCCGCCGTCGGCGACGGCGAAGTTCACGGTGCCGTTCGCGCCGTTCAGCAGCGCGCTGTCGAGGCTACTCGCGGCGCCCAGCGCCCAGGGAGCCGAGGCGGAGTTCGAATCCCACAGGTCGATGCTTCCGGTGCGACGCAGCTCGAGGTTCGTGACCGTGCGGCCGCCGCTGCCGGCCTGGAGCGTGACTCGGAAGGTGCCGTCGAGGGCCCCGTCGGGCGCGAAGGCGGCGGAGCTCTGGCCCACCTTGTCGCGCAGCCGGCCCAGGAACGCGAGGCTGAGCGTCGCCGGCGGGGGCTGCACAGTGAAGCCGCCGGCGCGAATCGCCAGCTGGCCGTCGGGATTCGTGACCGTGACATCGCGTGGCCCGATCGTCGCGGTCGCATTGATCGCGAGGGTGACCGACAGCTCGGTGGACGACACGACCGTCATCGAGCTGACCGTGATGCCGGCGCCGAAGGAGCTGGTCGCTCCGGTCTGGAAGTTCGTGCCGGTCACCGTGACGGTGAGACTCGCGCCCTGCGACCCGACGCTCGGCGACACGCTCGAGATCGTGGGGATCGCCGGCAGGTTCAGGCTTGCGCTGGCCGACGTCCCGTCCGCGAAGTTGGCGGTCAGCGAGAAGGCCATCCCGGTCGTGAACGGCGAGGGGTTCAGGTCAGACGCGAACAAGAAGAATGTCCCGCCGTCGGCGACGGGGAAGTTCACGGCCCCGTTCGATCCGTTCAGGAGCGCGCCGTCCAGGCCCGACGTCGCGCCCAGGGCCCAGTAGGCCGTCGCGGAGTTGGAGTCCCAGATATTGATGCTGCCGGCCTGGCGCAGCTCGACGCTGGTGACCGTTCGGGGCCAGATCCCGCCCTGCACGGTGACCCGGAAGGTGCCGTCGAGCGCGCCGTCCGGGGCGAAGGCCACGGAGCTCTGGCCGACCTTGTCGCGCAGCTTGCCCAGGTACGCCAGGCTCATCGTCGGCGGCGGCGGCACGACCGCGAACGCGCCCGCGCGGGTACCGACCTGCCCGCCGGGATTCGTGACCGTGACGTCGCGCGGCCCGACCGCCGCGGTGCTCGCGATCGCGAGGGCGATCGAAAGCTGGGTGGGCGAGACGACCGTGGTCGAGTTGACCGTGACGCCGGCGCCGAACGCGGCCGTCGCCTCCGGCTGGAAGTTGATGCCGTTGACCGTCACGGTGAGGCCCGTGCCCACCGTCCCGCGCGCCGGCGAGACGCTCTTGATGATCGGCGCACCCGGGTTGAGAAGGTCGCTCAGCGCGAAGTCGACCTGGATCCGCGGCCGGGTGGTGCCGGTGGAGGCTCGCTGGTCCGCGATCATCACCCCGGTGTCGCTGAGGGCCTGAAGGATTTCGTCGACGGTCGCGGTCGGCTTTGCTTGTTTCAGGATGGCCCACGCGCCGGTGACGTGCGGAGCCGCCATCGACGTCCCGCTCGCGATCACGAAGACGTCGCCGGGGTACGCGGAGATAATGCTGTCGCCGGGTGCCAGCAGGGACAGGAACGGTGCGACGTTGGAGAAGTCGGCGACCTGGTCGTCCTTCGTCGTCGCGCCCACGCTCACGGCGCTGGAGACGCAGGCCGGCGCGCTGATCTGGTCGGTCGCGCCGTCGTTGCCCGAGGCCACGACGGTCGCGATGCCCGCGGCGCGCAGGTTGTCGATGAACGGCTTGTAGGGCTCGTCGTCACAGGACGCGCTGAACAGCCCGCCGCCGAGGCTCATGTTGACCGCGGCGAAGGCGTGGATCGTCCGCAGGGCGTAGACGCGATCGAGGGCGGCGAGGATGTCGGAGGTGTAGGCGCCGAGGCACGGCGGCGCGAAGCCGCAATCGAAGAACCCGTTGATCTGGGAAAAGACCTGGACCGCCATGATCGACGCGCCGCGGCCGACGCCCCAGATGGCCTCGCCCATGGGCGTTCCGTTTCCAGCGGCGATGCCGGCGACGTGGGTGCCGTGCCAGCAGCCTTCCAACTCGAGCGGGCAGTTCACCGCGGCCCCCGGACCGATCTGCTGCTCGGCGCCGCTCGGGCAGAGCGTCGTGCTCGCCGCGCCGTCCGTGGTCGAGTAGCACGCCTCTTCGACGACCTTGCCGGCCAGGAACGCGTGCGACGAGTCGACGCCGCTGTCGATCACCGCCACGACCATCCCGGTGCCGTCGAATCCCTGAGCCCAGGCCTGGTCGGCGCCGATGAGCGGGACGCTGTCCACGAGGACCGGCTTGTGGATCCGGTCCTCGATCACACGCTTGACCAGGAACCTCGCCGCCTCCAATTCCTGTAAACCGTTCGGGCCGACGCGAAGGGCGATCAGCGGTGTCGCCGCGTACCGGCGAAGCACGCGATGCGGATGCGTCGACAGCCGGTTCAGCAGACGCGACGTGGCGTCGGCGATCTCCTTCCGGAACGCGGGCCGCGCGTTCGGCGCGACGCTGCTCTCGGCGATGCGGCCCGAGGGGAGTAAGAGCTCGACGAGCACGCGCACCTCGCCCTCGGCCAGCGCGCGGTCGTAGATCCTGGTCGGCACCACGCGATACGCGTCGTCGGCCGGCGCCGCGAGGGCCCGTGCGGGAACGATGACGCCGAGCAACAGCAGGCTTGCGGCAAGGAGCGGACGCATCGCGAGCGCGGGTCGCCCTGACATGCCGGCTATAGTGGGCAACGGTCGTGCCATCCGCAAGACCCACAAACGAAAAGGGTTTCCGTAAATCAGGGGTGACGGTTTGGCAGCCCGGGTGCCCCGGGGCGTCACTCGGCCCGATCAGCGGTGGGGCGCTCGACCGTCGTTGGGGCGAATGATAGCGTCGGCGCGTACGCGCGCGACGAGCGTCGGCATCGCCTCGAGTCGCGCGAGCGCCGCCCCGTCGATCTCGAGCGCGATCAGCGGCGCCGTCGCGTAGCGGCGCGCGACGCGCGCGCCGGTGCCGGCGAGGCCGCCCACGACCTCATCCTGCGCCGCGCGGATCGCCGCGGCGTCGTCGCGCGGCGCGCGGAGCTCCACGAGGACACGCAGCGTACCGCCGCGGGCCACGGCGCGGACCTCGGGGTCGATCAGGGGCCCGTCGTCAGCGCCGCGCGCGGCACTCGGCGCGCCGGCCAGCGCGATCACGATCACGGCGACCGTCGACGGCCATCTCATCTCGCTCCACCTCTGTCTTGAACGGCGCGCTATCATCGGGGCGACGGGACCCGAACGCGGTGTCACATCGTAACAAAAGGAGGACCCGATGGCAGCCAAGGGCGAGGCATTGGCGAAGCAGTTCCAGGCGAAGGCGCAGGAGGCGACCACGGTGCTCGAGCGCCTCAGCGATGCCGACTGGAAGAAGACGACGTCGGCCGAGAAATGGACGGTGGGCGTAGTCGCCCATCACATGGCGGGCGCGCACGAGGCGATCGCCGGGATCGTCAAGACGGTCGCCAGCGGACAGTCCATGCCGAACTTCACCATGGACATGCTCCACGACATGAACGCCAAGCACGCCCAGGAGCACGCCAAGGCCACCAAGGCGGAGACCGTCGCGCTCCACAAGAAGAGCGCGGCAGCGGCCGCCGCCGTCCTGCGCGGGCTCAGCGACGCCGACTTCGCCAAGAGCGGCACCGTCCTCGCCGGCATGCCGGCGATGAGCGCCGAGCAGGCCGTCGGCGGGATACTGCTCCGCCACATCGACGAGCATCTGGGCAGTATCCGCGCCACCGTCGGGTAGCAGCCCGCATCTGCTTTCTTGGGGGGCCTCGAAGGGCCCCCCAAGCCCCCCCTCGCTCGGAAGCGCCCCGGCGGAGCCGTGGCGCTCCTCGATTGTGCCTCGCGTCCTGGGGGCCTCGAAGGGCCCCCGGGGCGCGGGGGCTGGGGAGCCCTTCTAGGCCCCCCATCTTTTTGACCGCAGGTCGACGACGAGCAGGGCGAGGGCGACCAGGACAACGACTATCGAGCTCGCGGCGAGCGACCACTGCACGCCGATCACGGCGCCCAGGACGCCGACCGTGAGGCCGCTGCCGGCGCGCAGCCCCAGGATCGCGGTGTTGAAGAGTCCCACCATGCCGCCGCGTAAGTGGGGTGGCGCCAGCAGCTGGATGATCGTCTGCGCCATCGATGTGAACGCGATGTTGAAGGTGCCGGCGAGGACCAGCAGCGCCACCGCCGCCGGGTAGCTCTGCGCCGCCGGAAACAACGCCATCACCACGCCCCAGATCGCCGCGCAGCCGATCGCCGTCCGCGCGCTGATTCCGATGAAGGAGACGCTCTCGAGGAGCAGCGCGCCGATGATGGCGCCGGCGGCGTTGGCGGCCAGCAGCACGCTGTACCAGGTGCCGGCCTCGTCGGTGCCGAGGTGATGCGCGTACTCGGGCATCTGGGCCTGGAACGCGTTGCCCACGAAGAACGACGTGGTCCCGCCGAGCACCATCATCATTATGATGCGGACGTCGGAGCGCGCCTCGGTGAGGAGCCGACTGGTCTCGGCCAGGCCGAAGCGGTTCCCTGGCCGCTTGCCGGCGGCGTCGCGGAGATGGCCGGTGTAGGGGATGCGCAGCAGGAGGATCGTGAGCGGGAGATAGATGAGGATGTTGGTGAGGAGTCCGAGACCGGGGCCGAGAAGCAACATCATCCCGCCGCCTACCGCGGGCCCGAGCAGGATCGCGAGGTAACGGCTGGTGGCGTTGAGTCGGATCGCGCTCGGCAGGCGCTCCGGGCCGACCATGTCGTAGATGATGAGCTGGGTGGCGGCGACCCCGATGACGCCGGCGGCGCCGTGGACCAGGAGGATCACCGCCGCGTGCCAGACGCGCAGCGCTCCGGTGAGGAAGAGGACGGCCCAGGCCAGCGACGCGAGCGCGAAGAGCCCCTGGGAGATCTGGATGAGCCGCCGGCAGTCGTAGCGGTCGGCCAGCGTGCCCGCGTACACGGAGAAGAGCAAGAACGGCACCCAGTGGCTGATGACCGCGAACCCGGCGAGCGTCGGCGAGTGGAACGCCTGGAAGATGACCCAGTAGCTGATCACGTGCTCGATGTTGTCGGCGGTCGCGGACAACAAGATCAGGACGAAGTAGCGGCGGTAGTCGCGATGCTGGAGCGCCCCGAACCTGGTGGACGAAGGCCCGGAGGCCTCGAGCGGCGATCGACTCACTGACGCGATTATAATCCGTGCCTCAGGTGGGCTTCGGGAACGCCGGCGTGCACATCCCGCACGCGCTCGGCTATCCGATCGCGGGGCTGGTGCGCGACTACGTGCCGAGCGGATACCGGACGAGCCACGCGCTTGTCCCGCACGGCGTCTCGGTCGTCCTGGCAGCGCCGGCCACGTTCCGCTTCACCTACGCAACGTCGCCCGAGCGCCACCTGCGCGCAGCCGAGCTGATGGGCGTGCCGACCGCAGGCCTCTCGGATCGCGAAGCCCGCGAGGCGTTGCCGAACGCGCTGCTCGCGCTCGTGCGCGACATCGGCATTCCGAACGGCCTCACGGCCCTCGGCTACGCCGAGCGCGACATCCCTGCGCTGGTCGACGGCACGCTCGAGCAGCCGCGCCTGCTCAGCGGCTCGCCCCGCACCGTCGGCGCCACGGAGCTCGCCGCCATCCTCCACGACTCTCTTCGCTTCTGGTAACCCCGCCATAGCCGTCACGGCGCGTGGTCGCCGGACCGAACCCGGAGCGAGGGGTCGTGAACGCCGCCCGCGAAGCCGGCGGCGGCGAGCGGGTGCGGTAGGGGCCGCAGGGACCCGTTCCCTCCAAGCGTCGGCGGACGTAGGAGCGCCCAGATGGAGCCCAGCCGCCACGGGGCAGCGAGCGCGTGCCGCGTGGTCCTCGCGACCCCTACCGCACCCGCTCGCCGCCGCCGACTCGAAGCGTGAGCGTTCAGGCTCCGCGCACGGGATAGCTCGGCGGGACGATGTCGTCGAGAGGGCGAGCGCTCCAGTGCCACTGGGGGACGGCGTGCCATAGACGCTCGCCTTCGGCTTGGACTGAGCGAAGGAGCGCGGCTTCGTCGATGCGCAGGGCGCGGCCGTTCTCGACGAGGGTCTGGCCGTCGACGATGACGGTGTCGATGTCGCGGCCGCTGCCGCACTCGACGAGCGACTTGATCGGATCGTGCACGGCGCCGTAGTGCATCTGGAGCAGGTCGACGACGATGATGTCGGCCTTCGCCCCCGGCGCCAGCCGACCGAGGTCGTCGCGCCCGAGATGGCGCGCGCCGCCGAGTGTAGCGGCGTCGAACACGTCCTGCGGCCGCCCGACGCGGAAGCTCTCGTCGGCCATCCGGCACATCAGCGCGGCCCAGCGCATCTCGTGGACGAGATCTTGAGGATAGGTGTCGGTGCCGAGAGCCAGATTGATCCCGAGGGCGCGGTAGCGCTCGAACGACTCGAACTTCACGCCCATCTTGGCGTACTTGTACGGCGCGTGCACGACGGTGACGCCGCTGTCGGCCAGCAGCTTCAGGTCGTCCCCGTAGGGGTAGTGGCACCAGGAGTGGTCGTTGTGGAACACGCAGTGGCCGAGCCCGGTGCGCGGCTTGAGGAAGCCGATCGAGTGCAGGAGCTGGATCGGTGTCTGGCCGTGCTGCTCGAGGATGTGGTGGAACTCGCGCTGGTTCATCGCAGCGTGCAACTGCATCGGCACGCCCAGATCGTCGGCCCACCGGCGCGCGTGCCGCAGGAGCTCAGGCGTGCACGTGTCGAGCTGGCCCGGGTAGAGCATCGTCCGGATGCGACCGTCGTAGGCGCCGTCGTACTCCTTGATGTACGACACCGCGCGCTCGAGACCGGCCAGGCCGGCGGCCTCGTCCCACTCCCAGACGATCCGGCTCCCGTCGAAGGCGTAGCCCGCCGAGCGGAACGCCGGGCCGAGGTAGGCCCGAACTCCGAGCTCGCCCGCGATCTTCGTGAACGGCGCCGCGCCGCCGGGCATCGTGCCGACGTCCAGGATCGTCGTGGAGCCGGCGCGGAGCGCAGCCCAAAGGCCGTAGGTGCCGGCGAGATCGGCGCGGTCGCCCATGCGGGGCGGGGCGGCGCCGCGACGAGGCGCGACGTAGCCGACGAAGTTGCTCGCGAAGTAGTCGGCCTTCAGCCCGTCGAGGAACACCGACTGGGTCGCGTTGGTGGCGGCGTGCAGGTGACAGTTGATCAAGCCCGGCGAGACGAGCTTGCCAGCGGCGTCGACGCGCCGGTCGACGGTGCCGGTGAACGCGCGCCCGACATGGGTCACGCGATCGTTCTCGAAGACCACGCATCCGTTCGGGATCAGCTCGTGTCCGTTGGCGCCGTAGCCGACCACCCAGCCGCCCTGGATCAAGGTTCTCATCGCGTCGCCCTCCGCGACCGGATGCTAGGCGGCGCCGCCCGACGTGTCAACGCCGGGGCCGGTGACGTGTAGGGAGCGCCCCGGCCGAGCCGGGGCGCTCCCCTCCTTCACGGTCTCTGCTCGATCACGCGCGCGACGAGGATGTCGGCGCGGCGGTTCGCGGCCCAGCACGCAGGGGTGTTCAGGCGGCACGCTTCGCGGACCTCGCCGTAGCTCACGACCGCGATGCGCTCGACCCGAACGCCGCGGGCGACGAGCTGGTCGCGCACCCACGCGGCTCGGCGCTCGCCCAGCGCCAGGTTGTACCCCTCGGTACCCCGCATGTCGGCGTAGCCTTCGATCAGGATGGGATAGGTCGGGTTCGCCTTGAGCCACGCGGCGTCGGCGTCGAGGGCCTCGGCGTCGGCCGAGCGTGCCGCCGCCTTGGCGACGTCGAAGTGCACCGAGCGAAGCTCGGCGACAGGCTCGTAGTCCTGCCAGTCGCGCGGCTGCTGCGCCGCGCTCGTGCCGTCGGCGGTCATCTTCGACAGGAAGGTGCGCAGCCGCGATTCCGGCGCGGCGGCGCTCACGGTGATGAGCGACACGATCAGTGCGGTCACCCCGCAGAGGGCGAGCTTGCCAACGAGCTGCGTCCTGCGTCTCGTCATGGGCGATTTCCTCCCGCCGGATTTCTCATCCGGCCGATGGTTCTCGAGGAGCAACGGCCATGCCACCGGCGCGCCCGGCCGGCGGGCCCGCGATCGACACGATCGCGGGCCGACATACACGACGTGAAAAATCTGCCGAGTACGATTTCCCAGGCAGGGCTTACACGCCGCGGGAAGACTTACCCTCGGGCGAATCCCTGAGGCGCCAGGTCGAACGCCTTGGCGAACTTGCTCGCGAACGTCTGGTATCCCACGATGAACGTCAGCTCGACGACCTCGCGCTCCGAGAAGTGCTCGCGCAGCCGGACAACGCACTCGTCGGTCACGGCCTGGTCATTGCGCGTGATGCGCTCGGCGTACTCGAGCGCCGCCTTCTCCCGCGCCGAGAACCGGTCGCTCTCCCGGTAGCGCTCGAGCTCGGCGAGCTTCTCGTTGGGGATTCCCACCCGCGCGCCGCCGGCGCGTCGGATGTCGATTCAATATGCGCTGCCGTAGAGCGCCGCGACGTGCACGTTGAGCAGCGCCCGGAGCGTGGCCTCGATGCGGCCGGCCCATTCCAGCGCCGCGTAGAGCCCGCCGAGCCCCAGCATGAGCACGACCCGGTGGGCCATGATCCGCTGCGGCGTGGGCACCTGGCCGAACATCGCCTTGCCGATCCCGTAGAACACGCGGGTTGCGAGCCCCGGCCGTTCGACCTCGCTGATCCTCGTCATGAGTGTCCTCCTCGCGTCGTGGTCGGTTGTGGGGGCGCGTCGCTCGTATGGTACCCTGGGCCACCTCATGGCGGCCGGCGGACGCGTCGGAGCGAATGGAGCGCTGGAGCGCCGGCGTCTCGGCCGCACCGACATCGTGGTCAGCGTGCTCGGCTTCGGCGGCTCCGAAATCGGTTACCAGAGCGTGAGCGCCCGCACCGTCGCCCGCCTGCTCGGCGGCGCCCTCGACGCCGGCCTGAACGCGATCGACACCGCCGAGTGCTACGGGGACAGCGAGATCCTGATCGGCAAGGCGATCGGCTCGCGCCGGCGGGAGGTCTATCTGTTCACCAAGTGCGGGCACGCCGGCGGCTGGGGGCGCGCTGACTGGCGGCGGGCGCCGCTGCTCACGAGCATCGAGCGCAGCCTGCGTCGCCTCGCCACCGACCACGTCGACCTCATCCAGCTCCACAGCTGCTCGCTCGACCAGCTACGCCGCGGCGAGGCGATCGAGGCCCTCGCGCGCGCGCGCGAGCGCGGCTGGGCGCGCTACATCGGCTACAGCGGTGACGGCGCGGCGGCGCGCTACGCAATCGAGTGCGGGCGCTTCGACACGCTGCAGACCTCGATCAGCATCGCCGATCAGGAGGCTGTCGAGCTCACGCTCCCACTGGCGGTCGCCCGCCAGATGGGCGTGATCGCGAAGCGGCCACTGGCCAACGTAGCGTGGCGCTACGAGCGGAAGCCCGCCGAGTCGTACTACGAGACCTACTGGTCACGCCTGCGGAGGCTGGACTATCGATTCTTGAAGTCGCCCGACACGGCCGTCGCCACCGCGCTGCGCTTCACGCTGAGCGCGCCTGGAGTCCACACCGCGATCGTCGGGACCACGAAGCCGGAGCGATGGCTGGAGAACGCGGCGCTGCTGCGCGACGGCGCCCTGGCGCCCGCCGAATTCGAGCGGATCCGCGCGCGCTGGCGCGAGGTCGCCGACGCGTCGTGGGACGGCCAGACCTGACGCGCTCCGGCGCGTCCGACGCGCCGGCCCGGCGGCGCGTCAGACCGTGTGGAGGATCTCCGCCGCGCCGAGGTCGGGCGTCAAGATCGTCCGCCAGTCCGCATCGCGCGGCAGCACGCCCTCGCCCGCCTGGATCGCGTAGTACGACGGGTTCACGCCGCGCGGAGTCCCGCCCTCTTCGACGGTCTTGATCGCCTGCAGGAGCAGCCGGCGCGCCTGGATGATGGCCTTGTCGGCAGGGCCGAGGTGCTCCTTGCTGCGATCGACGATCGGACCCATGCCCTCCTGGATCGCGCGGTCCTGGGTGTTGATGCCGTCGATCCCGGTGAACGTCTCCGTCTTCTGCACCTGCCGGTCCAGCCGATAGTTGTTCCGCTTGTTGCGGATCGAGCGGAACGTCGTCTGATCGACGTCCAGCGGACCGTTGCCGAGGAAGCGCCCGAGCCGGTCCGCCTCGGTGAGAGGCTCGCCCAGCGAGTACTCCCAGTTGAACACCATCGTGGTCTCGTCGTCCTGCGGCACCCAGATGTGTCCGGCCACCGCCGCGGAGCCGGCGTCGGTTTGCGACGGGCGGATCTGGTGGAACGGCATGACGAAGTGGTAGGTGCGGATGTGCGCCTCGGCGTCGTCGAGACGCCGGATGCCCGCGTAGTGATAGCCGTAGTCGGTCAAGTCGACCACGATGTGCGGGGCGGCGCCGCGCACGAATGGGCTCTGGGCCGCGAGGCCCGGCCGATTGGAGCTGGGCGAGATGACCCGGTGCAGGATCGGCGCGTGCGAGGTGTCGACCCCGCCTTCGACTCCCTGCAGCCAGTTGCTCTCCTGGATGACCTTGGAGACCTCACGATGCGTCGCCGGCGTCTTCGTCCACGCGAAATGGGGGAGCGGCGGTCTCAGCGCCGGAGGACCCATGTAGGCCCACAGGATGCCGCCCGCCTCCACCATCGGGTACGAAGTGATGCTGACCTTCTGCTTGAAGCTCAGCTCGGTCGGCTCGTTCATCATGTCCACGCACCGGCCCTCGACGTCGAATTTCCAGCCGTGGTAGACACAGCGCAGCCCGCACTCTTCGTTCCGCGCGAAGAACAAGGAAGCCCGCCGGTGCGGGCAATACTCGTCGAGGAGCGCGAGCCGACCCATCGTGTCTCGGAACGCCACCAGCTCTTCGCCCAGGAGCTTGACGCGCACGGGTGGGCAGTCGGGCTCGGGCAGCTCCGACGCGAGCAGCGCCGGAATCCAGTACCGGCGGATGGTGTTCCCCATGGGGGTGCCGGGTCCCACCTGCGTCAGCAGCGCGTTCTCTTCGCGTGACAGCATGCGCGGGCCTCCTCGCCGAGAATCGGTCAACACCCCGATACACCGGGCGCCACCGGGGCGTCAAGCGACGGCGATCCCCCGGCCCCACGCCCAGGCGAAGTCTGGGTCGGCGTTTGTCAGATCTGACACGCTTTCTTGACCCTCAGGGTTCCCAATTCTCCGGTTATGATTCCTAAACGGCTGAACTCAAGGTGGAAAGCAATCTGGCCCGGGTCTTGCCTAACAAAGGGCGAATTTGACTGTCGGCTCAGGACATGTGGGGGAGACCTATGCGAACGAGGTGGCTCGCGACCGGGTCCGTCGTCATCTTGCTGCTCGTGGCCCTCGAGTCGAAGGGCTGGACGCAGAACCAGCAGCTGTCGTTCGGCGTCATCATCTGGCGCAGCCCGACGTTGACGGCGCAGTTCTGGAATCCGATTCTGCGGTACGTCTCGGACAAGAGCGGGGTGTCGCTTCATCTGAAGGTCGCCCCGACCGGACCGGAGCACTCCGCGATGGTCCGGCGCGGCGAGCCGCACTTCCTCTATTCCAACCACAACTTCATCAAGGAGAACGAGGAGAGCGGATACCGCGTGTTCGCGCGGCCCAAGGGAGACGCGCAGAGCGGCGAGATCGTGGTCCTGAAGGATTCGCCGATCCGGTCGCTGGCCGATCTCGAGGCCACGGAGATGGCGTTCCCGCACACCGCCGCGTTCCTGGGCTACCACCTGCCCATGGACGCGCTGCTCCGCAAGGGCATCCAGGTCAAGGGACACTTCGCCGGCACCCAGGAGGGTGCGATGACGCAGCTCAAGGCGGGGCGCGTGGTCGCCGCGGGCGTGAACGCGGAGGTGATGCGCGCCTTCGCCCAGCGCGAGAACATCGCGTATCGCGTGCTGTGGAGCTCGGACAAGTTTCTGAATCTCGCCCTCTCGGCCCACCCGTCCGTGCCGGCCGACACCGTCAAAGCCGTGCGCGCGGCGTTTCTCCAGATGGCCGACGACCCGGAGGGTGCGAAGGTGCTGGCGGCGAGCGCCGACGTCCTCAAGCAGGGGTCGCCTCTGGTATTCATCGCCGCCCGCGACAGTGAGTTCGAGAACATGCGGCGCTTCTACCGCAACACTCTGGTGAAGGTCGAGCTCCAGTAGTGACTCGGTCGTTGGGTGAGTGGCGGCCGGGCAAGCTTTCGTTCATCGCCCGTCTGCTGCTCGGCTGCGGCCTGGCCCTGGCCGCGTGCGCGGTCGCGTTGCTGTACTCGATCCTGCGCGGAGAGATCACCGATCAGCGCGCCACGCTCACCGAGCACCTCCGCGAGGAGATGCTGTTCGCCCTCCCCGCGATGAGCGGGCCTGCGGTCGTGGGCGAGTACTCGGTGATCGAGCAGATGGTGAAGGCCCGCGCCCGCCAGCCCGTGATCGCCCGGTTCGCCTGGATCGACAACTCGGGGCACGCGGTCGCGGCCAATGGACCCGACATCAAGGTCGAGGCCCCGGACTGGTTCGTCCGGTGGCTCGACCTTCCTGTCCTCGAGCAGGCGCAGCCCGTCGTGGTGGGCGGGGAGAAGTACGGCACGGTATCGCTGCGGCTCAACCCCGCGGCGTCCGTCAACAAGCTGTGGCGAGGCTTCTGGGAAGAGCTCGGCATCCTCATGCTGGGGACCGGGCTGTCGATGGGCGTCACGCTCATCGTGCTGCGTAGCGGCGTGCGACCGCTGCACGCGCTGGCGGCGAGCGCCCGCCGGTTCGGCCAGGGCGAGTACGGCGTCCGGGTCACCGTCGAGGGCCCCCCGGAGACCGCGCAGTGCGTCCAGGCGTTCAACAGCATGGCGTCGAGCATCGAGTCCCTGCTGGGCTCGCTGAGCCAAAGCGAGGAGAAAAACCGGCTGCTCGCCATGCAGGTCGAGCAATCGAGCGACGCCATCTTCTCCCACGACCAGGGTGGCGCGGTCACCTCGTGGAACCGGGGCGCGGCCCGACTCTACGGCTACAGCGCGGCGGAAGCGATCGGCCGGACGCTGCGCGAGCTCGACCTGTGGGACAGCCGGGTCGGCCCGGGCCAGAACGCTCCCTCGCCCGCTGACGGCGCGGCGTCGTTCGAGGCCTGCGCGAAGACCAGGACGGGGCAGCTCGTCGAGGTGTCGGTCGCGACCACGCCGCTCCTGGATGCCGCAGGGCGCCCGCTGGGCGAGCTCACGATCGTCCGCGACATCAGCGCGCTCAAGCAGAAGGAAGTCGCCGCCGAGGCCGCCAACCGCGCGAAGTCCGAGTTCCTGGCCACCATGAGCCACGAGATCCGCACGCCGATGAACGGCGTGATCGGCATGACCGCGCTCCTGCTCGACACCCAGCTGACGCCGGAGCAGCGGGAGTACGCCGAGACGGTGCACCGCTCGGGCGAGGCGCTGCTCACGATCATCAACGACATCCTCGACTTCTCGAAGATCGAGGCCGGCCGCCTCGAGCTGGAGCCGGTGGAGTTCGTGCTGCGCGAGACCCTGGGCGAGACCGTCAAGACGCTGGCGCCCCTCAGCAACGCCAAGGAGCTCGAGCTGACGTACGAAATCCAGTCGGACGTGCCCGACGACCTGATCGGCGACAGCGGCCGGCTCGGCCAGATCCTCCTCAACCTGATCGGCAACGCGATCAAGTTCACCGAGCAGGGCGAAGTCGCCGTGCACGTCGACACCGAGGCGGTGACGCCGGAGACGGTGACCCTTCGCGTGGCCGTCGTGGACACCGGGATCGGAATACCCGCCGACAAGTGCCGCGTCATCTTCGACGCCTTCGCGCAGGCCGACGCCTCGACCACGCGCCGCTTCGGTGGCACCGGGCTGGGGCTCGCGATCTCTCGCCAGCTGGTCGAGCAGATGGGCGGGCGAATCTGGCTCGACAGCGAGGTGGGTCGGGGCAGCACGTTCTACTTCACGGTGGTGCTGAGGCGGGCCCCGGTATCGGCTCCGCGACGCGTGGCGGCGCCGCCGCAGGCGCTGCGGGGGCTGGCTGTGCTGGCCGCCGATGACAACGCCACCAACCGCCAGCTGCTCGCAGCGACGCTGACCAGGTGGGGCGTCGCTCCGACGATCGTGTCCGATGGACAGTCGGTCTTCGACGCTCTCGAGAAGGCGCGGGTTGCCGGCCGACCGTTCGGCCTCGTGTTGCTCGACGCCCGAATGCCGGACCTCGACGGGCTGGCCGTGGCCGAGTGCATCCGCAAGGAGCCACGACTGGCCGACCTGACGCTCGTGCTGTTGACGTCGGATGTGATGGTCGGCGATCTCGCCCGCTGCCGCGAGCTCCGCATCGCGCGCCATCTGGTCAAGCCGTTCACGCCGTCCGAGCTGCTCAACGCCGTGCTGCTGGCCCTGGGACACACGGTGGGGGGGCAGGCCGGCGCGCTGTCGGGAGCCCAGAGCGGCGCCGCGACCGCCTTCCCGCGCCTGAACGTGCTGGTGGCGGAGGACAACCCCGTCAACCAGCTCTTGATCGGACGCCTGCTGGAGAAGATGGGCCACGTCCCCGTCATCACCTCCAACGGCCAGGAAGCGGTCGACGCGTACGCGACCCAGTCGTTCGACGTGGCGCTGATGGACGTGCAGATGCCGTTGATGGACGGGCTGGCGGCGACCGCGGCGATTCGCCAGCGGGAGGCGCGCAACCCCGGCGGCCGCCGACTGCCGATCATGGCCCTCACCGCGTTCGCGATGCGCGGGGATCGCGAGCGCTGTCTGGCGTCCGGGATGGACGAATACCTGACCAAGCCGATCAAGCCGGAGGATCTCTCCGCCGCGCTGGGCCGGCTCCTCGGCGACTACCGCACCGCGACCGTTCCGCTCGCGGCGCCGGCGACCGAGGGCGAGTCCACGACGGAGGCGGGATTCGATTTCACGGCCGCCCTCAAGTACGTCGGGGGCGACCAGGAGCTCCTCGACGAGCTGCTCGGCATCTTCAACGAGGACGCGCCGGTCCGCATCGAAGCGATTCGTCACGCGATCGCCAGCGGCGACACCACCGTGCTGACCCGGGAGGCTCATACCCTCAAGGGGGCGTTGAAGGTCATCGGCGCCACGACGGCGGCGGGGCTCGCGCTGGCGCTCGAGGAAGCGTCGCGGGCGGGGGACGCGGACAACTCCGAGAAGCTCGCCAAGGAGCTGGAGCGCGAGATGGACCGGCTCCTGCAGTCCTTGATCGCGTCGAAGCACAGCTAGGGCGCCCGGTCCTCGACCACGTCCGTCATGACAGCACCAGCAGCAGATCGCGCGGGCTCACCGCGTCACCCGGCTTGACGTACACCTCGGCGATCGTGGCGTCGCGCTCGGCGACGATGCGCGTCTCCATCTTCATCGCCTCGATCGCCAGGAGCGTCTCGCCCCGGGCGACGCGCTGACCGGGCCGCACGGCCACCGCGACGACGGTGCCGGCCAGGGCGGCGCCGACGTGGGCCGGATTGCCGTCCTGGGTCTGGGTGCGGGTCGCCGGCGGGCTCGTGGCGGCGGCGACCCGCATCATCTGAAGGCGGCCGTCCAGCGCGAAGTAGAGCGTCACGAAGCCGTCCGCGTCGACGGACGTGCGCGCGAGCAGAGCGATCACGTGCTTCTTCCCGGGTGCCACCTCGACCTCGATCTCCTCCCCCTCCGCCAGGCCGTAGAAGAACGCCGGGGTCGGCAGCGCGGACACGTCCCCGAACACCTCGCGATGCTGCGCGTAGTCGCGGAACAGCGCGGGGAACAACAGCGAGGACGACACGTCGCGCTCGCTGACGGGGCGCCCCAGCGTGGCCTCGAGGCGGCGACGCTCCGCCGCCAGGTCGACCGACGGCAGCAGCGCCGCGGGGCGCCCGTAGATCGGCGCCTCGCCCTTGAGCACCTTGCGCTGCAGCGCCGCCGGAAATCCCTCCGGCGGATGGCCGAACTCGCCGCGAAACAGCGCCACCACCGACTTCGGGAAGCCGAGGTCGCGGCTCGGGGCGAGGACGTCGTCGGCGCCGAGGTCATTCGCGACCATGTAGAGCGCCATGTCGGCGACCGCGGTCGACGTCGGCGTGATCTTGACGAGGTCGCCGAACATCATGTTGACCTCGGCGTACCGCCGACAGATCTCGTCCCAGCGATCCTCGAGCCCGAGTCCGCGGGCCTGCTCGCGGAGGTTCGTGTACTGCGGCCCCGGCATCTCGTGGCGGTAGGCGTCCGCCGCGCCGGCGCGCATGTCGGCCTCGAACGGCGCGTAACCGCGCCGCACGACTTCCCAGTACCGGGACAGCGCCTGCAGGACCTCGAGGCTCAGGCCGGGATCCTGCGCGGTGCCGGTCAGCGTCGCCGCCAGGGCGCTCAGATTCGGCTGCGAGGTCAACCCGCTCATCGCGTCGACGGCGCCGTAGACCGCGTCGGCCCCGGCGTCGACGGCGGCCAGCACGCTGGCCGCGGCGATGCCGCTTGTGTCGTGCGTGTCGAAGTGGATGGGCAGCCGCACCTCGTTGCGCAGCGCGGCCACCAGCGCCCGCGCCGCGCGCGGCCGGCACACCCCCGCCATGTCCTTGATGCCGAGGATCTGCGCGCCGGCCTTCTCGAGCTGCCGGGCGAGGTCGACGTAGTAGCGCAGGTTCCACTTCGGGCGCGCCGGGTCGAACAGATCGCCCGTGTAGCAGATCGCCGCTTCGCACAGCGCCCCTGACTGGCGCACGGCGTCGATGGCCAGGCGCATGTTGTCGACCCCGTTCATGGAGTCGAAGACCCGGAACAGATCGATGCCCGTCTGCGCCGCCTGGGCGATGAAGTGCTGCACGACGTTGTCGGGGTAGCTGGTGTAGCCGACCGCGTTCGAGGCCCGCACCATCGTCTGCAAGATGATGTTGGGGACGGCCTCGCGCAGTCGCGCCACCCGCTCCCACGGGTCCTCGCGCAGGAACCGCAGCATCACGTCGAACGTCGCGCCGCCCCAGCACTCGAGCGAGAAGAGCTGTGGCGCCAGCCGGGCGTAGGCCGGCGCGATGGCCAGGATGTCCCGGGTGCGCATGCGTGTCGCCAGCAGCGACTGCTGGGCGTCGCGCACCGTCGTGTCCGTCAAGAGCACGCGCCGGTCCCGGCGCATCTCGGCGACGAAGCGGTCCGGACCGAGCTCGCGGAGCCGGTCGCGGCTGCCCGGCGGAATCGGGCCGTCCATGCCGGCCGGGAGAGGCGCCGCCGCGGACGGAAGCGTCTCCGGCCGCGCGCGGCCCTGCAGGCCTGGATTGCCGTTGACGATCACTCCTCCAAGGAACCGCAGCAGTCCGGCGGCGACGTCCCTGGGCGGCGGTGCGTACACGAGCTCCGGCGTGTCCTCGACGAACCGCGTCGTGCACTCACCAGCCGCGAACACCGGGTGCGCGATCACGCGCTCGAGGAAGCTCAGGTTGGAGGGGATGCCCTCGATCCGGGACTCGCGGAGCGCACGGGCCATCCGGCGCATCGCCTCCGCCGGCGAGTCGCCCCGGACGATGACCTTCATGAGCAGGGAGTCGTAGAACGGCGTGACGACCGCTCCGGTCGCGACGCTTCCCGCATCGACCCGGACCCCGAAGCCGGCTGGAGTCCGGCACGCGGTGAGCCGCCCGTGCGCTGGCGCGAAGCCGCGGGCCGGATCCTCGGTGGTCACCCGGCACTGGAGCGCGTGGCCGGAGAGCGTGATCGCTTTTTGCAGCGGCACGCCGGAGTCGAGGTCGCCGATCCGCGCCCCGGCGGCGATACGCAGCTGCGCCTTGACGATGTCGATCCCGGTGACTTCCTCGCTGACGGTGTGCTCGACTTGAAGCCGCGGGTTCACCTCGATGAAGTAGAACGCCCGCGTGTCGACGTCCAGGAGGAACTCCACGGTCCCGGCGTGCGTGTAGCGGGCCGCGCGCGCCAGCGCGAGCGCCGCCTCGCAGAGCTCGCGGCGCTGCCCGTCGGTCAGCAGCGGCGCCGGCGCCCGCTCGACGATCTTCTGATGACGGCGCTGGACGGAGCAGTCCCGCTCGAACAGGTGGACCAGGTTGCCGTACAGGTCGCCCAGGATCTGGACTTCGATGTGACGCGCCCGCGACACGAGCTTCTCGAGGTAGACTTCGTCGCTGCCGAACACGGCGCCCGCTTCGCGTCGGGCCGCCTCGACGAGCGCGGGGAGCTCGCGGGCCGACTGCACCACGCGGATGCCGCGCCCGCCGCCGCCCAGGCCGGCTTTGACCATCAGCGGATAGCCGATGCCCGCCGCGAGATCGGCGACTTGGGCGGCGTCACGCGGTAGCTGTCCGGTCGCGCGCAGGACGGGCAGCCCGGCCCCGAGCGCCAGGGCCCGCGCCGCGACCTTGTCGCCGAGCGTGCTCAAGATCTCGGGCGAGGGACCGACGAACACGAGATCGGCCCGCGCGCACGCCGCCGCGAGCTCGGAGCGCCCGGCGAGGAACCCGTAGCCCGGATGAACGGCGTCCACGCTCGCCCGGCGCGCCACGCGAACGATGTCGTCCGCGTCCCGGTAGGCCTCGACGGGGGCGCGACCGGCTCCCACCAGGTAGCTCTCATCGGCGGCGAAGCGGTGAAGCGAACCGCGATCCTCGTGTGAGTAGAGCGCGACCGTCCGGAGATCCAGCTCCTGGGCCGCGCGCACGACGCGGACGGCGACCTCGCCGCGGTCGGCGACGAGCAGACTACCGATCCTCCGGGGCCGTATGGGTCCGTTGGTGCCGGACGCGGGATCTCGCACCGTCGTGCTACGCCAGCGCCACCAGCATCTTCAGACCGAGCGCCCCGATGACAATGGCGAAGATCCGCTTGAGCGAGCGCTCAGAGGTGCGATGCGCGAGCCGCGCGCCGATGGGAGCCAGCACGATGGAGCCCACCGTGAATCCGATCAGCGCGGGCACGTAGATGTAGCCCACGCTCTGCGCCGGGAGCCCGGCGGCCTGCCATCCGTTCACGAGGTAGCCGATCGACCCGACCACGGCGATCGGGAAGCCCACCGCCGACGCCGTGCCGATCGCGGTGTGGAAGGGCACGTTGCAGAAGACCAGGAACGGGATCGTCAGCGTCGCGCCACCCATGGCCGCGAGCGCCGAGCACACGCCGATCACGGTGCCGGCGGCGAAGATGCCCATCGGCCCCGGCAGCTGACGCGTCGGCTTCGGCTTCCAGCTGAACAGCATGCTCGAGGCCATATAGAGGACGAACGCCGTGAAGATCACCGCCAGCGGAAAGGTCGGGATGTGTCGGGCCAGCACGGTCCCGAGGCCGGTCCCCACGACGATCCCCGGGAGCAGCCGCCGCAAGACGCTCCAGCTGACCGCCCCGTGCCGGTGATGGGCGCGCACGCTCGAGATCGACGTGAAGATCACGGTCGCCATCGCGGTGCCGAGCGCGACGTGCAGCATGTGCTCGCGCGGAAAGCCCTGGGCCGCGAACGCCATCGTCGTCAGGGGCACCTGGATGCCCCCGCCGCCCATGCCGAGCATCCCGGCAAGGAAGCCGATGAAGGCGCCGATTGCCACGTAGACGAGCAGCCACTGGTCCATCCACTCCTCCCCCTCGGCGGGCAGGCCGAACTTCCTCCAGTCGAGAGGCGGAATCAATGTCCGTGGCTGCTGAATCCGTGTCCCGGTCTGTGGGCGAGCGAGCTGCCGATGCCCGGGAGGAGCGAGGGCCCAGCCGTCAGCTGGCCGATCGGCGGTACGCTCTCGGCGGCCTTCCCGTGATCCGCTGGAACACGTGGGCCAGGTGCGAGGTGTCGGCGAACCCCAGACGCTCGGCGACGGTTTCGAGCTTCTCGTCGGTGTGCGCCAGGAGATCCTGGGCGACCGCCACGCGCACGCGGGTGAGATAGTCGCGCACGCTCATGCCGATCTCGGAGCGAAAGAGATGCGCGAGGTGGCTGCTGGAGATGTCGATGATCTCGGCGATGCCCTCGACCGTCAGCTCCTCGGCGAAGTGATGGCCGAGGTAGTCCACGGTGCGACCGACGGCTTCGCCGAGCTGAGGCCAGGCGCCGCTCGCGCCGCCGCCTGACGGCAGGACGGCGCCGATCTGTCGCACCAGGTCGCTGGAGCTGACCGGCGGCCGCAGCACACCGCGGATGTTCAGCGCCTCCCAGACCGGCGGGTCGCCGAGATACGCGTCGTCGCTCACGACGAGCACCGGGCAGGCGGGCGATTGCGCGTTCAGCGCGCCGAGGAAGCGCGCGGCTTCGTCCGCCGCGCTGCCCACGTTGAGGACCACGCAGGTCGGCCGGAACCTGAGCACGCGGTTGAGCCCGTCGACGAGGGTGGCCGTCGTTTCCACGCTGGCCACGCGCTCCAGCGCGACCGCGAGGGTGGCGCGCCACCCGAGCGGACCGCCCACCACGAGAAGGCGCTGCGTGCGGGGTTGCTGGGCTTCGTGCTCGGATCGGTCACGGTTCGCCGGGGCTCCGGATCGGCCGGTGCGCTCCTCGAGTACCCGGCGGACCGTGGCGAGCAGCTCCTCGTGCCGGAACGGCTTCGTCAGGTAGTCCGACGCCCCGAGCTTCATGGCCGCGACCGTCGTCCGCACGGTCTTCACCGCAGTCATCATGATGACCGGGAGATTCGGTGCGACCGCCTTGATCTCCTGCAGGACCTCGAGCCCGTCGACGTCGGGCATGAGGATGTCGAGGACCACGAGATCGACGGTTTGGGACAGCAGCAGATTGAGCGCCGTCCGTCCGTGAGCCGCCTCGATCACGGCGTATTCCTCGTCGAGGACGACGTGAAGGGCGTCACGAATCCCGGCGTCGTCGTCGACGACGAGCACGACGGCGCGTTCGCGGGGCAACGTCGCGTCGCCCGGAGCCTGGGATGGAAGCGTGCCGGGGGAGCGTCGCACGCACCGAGCCTGCCACAGAGGGCCGCAGTCTCATACAGAAATTCGGCAGTCCTGAACATTGACTGCCTCACGGCGGTCCCCGACTGTGTGCGCACCCGATGCACGATTAACGGGAGGGGTATCCCTCGCCCAGCGGCCGGCGTCCGGCGAAGGGAGAAAACGCTGTGAGGCTCGCGACAACGGTTCTCGCCGGGGCCATGCTTGCGCTCGTGCCTGCGCCCGCGGCAACGCAAGAGACGATCCGGATTGGGATCGGCCACCAGAGCATGTGCACGGACACCTATTCGGGCGGGATCACCGTCAAGCAGCTCGGCCTGCTCGAGAAGCATCTACCGCGGGTGGGAAAGTACGCGGGCGCGAAGTACGACATCGTGTGGGAGGACTATACCTCGGGCCCGCCGATCACCAACCAGATGCTGGCCGGCAAGCTCGACATCGGGGTGATGGGCGACTATCCGCTGCTGGTGAACATCGCCCGCTTCCAGGAGATGCAGAGCATCCGCTCGGTGATCGTGTCGATGACCGGGTACAACTTACACGGGTCCGGCAACTCGATCGTGGTGCCGGCGGATGCGGCCATCTATCGGTTCGAGGATCTCAAGGGCAAGCGGATCTCGGTGCCCTTCGGCTCCGCCGCCCACGGGATGGTCCTCAAGGCGCTGGTCGACCGCGGCCTGAGCATGGACTTCTTCAATCTGATCAACCAGAGCCCGCCGGTGGGTGCCACCAGCATTCAGGAGAAGAAGATCGACGCCCACGCCGACTTCTGTCCGTGGGGCGAGCTGATGGAGTTCAAGGGGTTCGCGCGGAAGATCTTCGACGGCAGCCGGGCCGGCGTGGCCTATCTGCACGGCCCGGTGGTGCGCAAGGACTTCCTCGACAAGCACCCGGAGATCGTCGTCGCCTACCTCAAGGCGGTCGTGGAGGCCAACGACTGGATCACCAGGCACCCGGAGGGGGCGACCACGAGGCAGGAGCAGTGGACGTCGATCCCCAAGGAGGTGCTCTATCTCTACTTCGGGCGCGGCGGCTTCCTGACCCTCGACGCCACCATCAAGCCCAAGTGGGTGGAGGTGCTCAAGTACGACGCGACCGTGCTCCAGAAGATGGGGATCATCAAGCAGGTGGACGTCGAGGGTGTCGTCGACGACCGCTTCGTGAGGCAGGCGTACCGGGAGCTCAGGCGCGACTACGCGAAGGAGCAACGGGTGATGGTGGCGGGCACCTCGCCCATGGAGGGCAAGGACGCGGCTACCGGGGCGCCGATCAAGGATCCGCGCGCCGCGGGCGAGCTGTGGCCGAAGGGTGAGCCCATCAAGCCCTACGCCGCGCTGGCGACGCTGATGGCCGCGCTCCGGGAGGCGGATCAGACGGGCCGCGCGGTCAACGCCGCCTACGTCTTCGACTATCCGACCGGGCTGAAGCTCTTCGCGCACCGGGCCTTCTATGTCGCGGGCGGCAGCGGCCGGGCCGTCAGCGCCTCACTGGTCGCCTTCGCCTGGAAGGAAGAGGCGGAGGCGTTCGCCGGCAAGTACGGCGGCACGGTCCTCTCGCTCGAGGACGCCAAGAAGCTCGGGGCCGCGAAGTAGATGGGCGCGGTTCCGGAAGCGGGCACGGCACCTCTCGTGAGCACCGCGGTCGTGCCGGCCGACGCGCCCGCGCTCCCGCAGTTCGTGCGTTGGGGGCGACCCGTCCGCCGCGTCCTGTCCATCGGGCTCTTCTTCGTGATCTGGCATCTGTTGACGAAGTGGGACGTCGACCTCTACGTGCGCTTCCAGAACATCCCCGCCCCGTGGGAAGTTCTCGAAGAGGCAGTCGCGCTGCTTGCTGGTCGGGCCTTCTACGTGCACATCCTGGCGAGCCTCGAGCGCATCTGGCTGGGCTTCGCCATCGCCACCGTGCTCGGCGTCATGCTCGGGCTGCTCATCGGCTGGTTCCGGTTCGCCGAGGACACGCTGTTCCCACCCATCGAGCTGCTGCGCCCGATCCCGGCGGTGGCGTGGGTGCCGCTCAGCATCATGCTCTGGCCCACCGAGCGCTCCAGCATCGTGTTCATCACCACGCTCGGCGCGTTCTTCCCGATCGTGCTCAACACGGTTCACGGCGTCGAGGCCATCGATCGCCAGCTCGTGCGCGCCGCCACCAGCCTGGGCGCCGGCCGCGCGGCGATCTTCCGGGAGGTCGTGATCCCGGGCGCGCTACCGTCGATCGTGACCGGCCTCTCGGTGGGGATGGGGGTCTCGTGGATCTGCCTCATCTCGGCCGAGATGATCTCCGGCCAGTTCGGCGTGGGGTACTTCACGTGGCTCGCCTACGGGATCGTGAAGTACTCGCAGGTCGTGGTCGGCATGCTGACGATCGGGATCCTCGGGATGCTGTCGAGCGCGCTCATCCGGGTGATCGGCGCACGCTGCATGCCGTGGCTTCCTCGCCGCGTGAAGGACGAGGCGTGACCAACGGGGGCGCGACCGGCCGCATCGAGATCAACGACCTCGGCATCGCGTTCAGCCGCAACGGCTGGACGGTGGAGGCGGTGCGGCGGTTCACGCTGATGACGACGCCGGGCGAGTTCGTGGCGCTGCTCGGCCCCTCGGGCTGCGGCAAGACCACCCTGCTCAACGCGGTGGCGGGCTTCGTCACGCCGACGGCCGGGCAGGTGGTGGTGGACGGTGAGGTCGTCGCCGCGCCCGGCGCCGATCGCGGCATGGTCTTCCAGCACCACTCGCTGTTCCCGTGGAAGACCGTCATCGGCAACGTCGAGTTCGGCCTCAAGATGCGTGGCGTGAGCAAGGTGGAGCGGACGGCGCAGGCCCGCGACTATCTGAACCTCGTCGGCCTCGCCGGCTTCGAGCGTGCGTATCCGGGCGAGCTCAGCGGCGGCATGCAGCAGCGGGTCGGCATCGCGCGCGTGCTCGTCAACCGGCCGCGGGTGATGCTGATGGACGAGCCCTTCGGCGCCCTCGACGCCCAGACGCGGCTGACGATGCAAGAGCTGCTGCTCGGGGTCTGGCGCGAAGTGCGGACGACGATCATCTTCGTCACCCACGACATCGACGAGGCGCTCTTCCTCTCCGATCGGGTCGCGGTGATGACGGCCCGTCCCGGCCAGATCCGCGACCTGGTCACGGTGAAGCTCGAGCGGCCTCGCGCCGCGGCGGTCATCGCGACCCCCGAGTTCATGGCCCTCAAAGCGCGCGTCCTCGTCCAGGTGCGCGAGGAGAGCGCCCAGGCCCTGTCGGGCCCGCGCCCGTGAGCGCGTTGCGCGCGCTGGCGCAACGCATCCGCGCGCGCTGGTGGACGATCGCGGTCGTGACGCTCGCGGTCTTTGCGGTCTATCAGGCCGTGATCCTCGTGATCCTCGTCGGCGGTCTCGGCGGCGCGCCCAACTACGTGCGGCGCCACGCGGCGTGGGAGAACGCGCGCCGCATCGTTCGGCTCACGCCCTCGAGGCTCGACATGGCCGTGCTCGTCGCGCGCGAGCCGCTCGTCGAGTACGGGCGCCTCCATCCGCTCTTCGGCGTGGCCGTGTGGAGCTTCGAGCTGACGTGGTCGAGTCTCGTCTTCTTCGGCTCGTTCTCGGCGCTGGTGGGGGTCTATCTCGGGATCGGCGGACCGGCGGGGCGCTGGGGCACGATGAGCTCGCTGGGCGGCGCCGGCGCCGTCGGGCTCCTCGGCGCCAGCGTGTCGTCGCTCACGCACTGCGGGCTCGGCTCCTTCGGGGTGCTGCTGGCGGTCGCCGGCATCTCCGCCGACACGATCCGGTGGTTCGCGCGGCTCGAGCCCGTGCTGATTCCGGCGGGGTACGCGCTGATCGTGCTGGCGATCCTGACTCGCGCCCGCGGAGCCGTCCCGATGGCGGCGCCGGCCGCCGCGTGAAGCGCCTCGCCGCCACCCTCGCCGTCCTCGTCCTCGGCGCCTGCGCCCGGGGGCCGGCCGAGATGATGCCGCCCTTCGCGCTGGTCGATCAGTCCGGCGTGACGGTGAAGTCCGAGGGCCTGCAAGGGCGCGTGCTCGTGGTGAGCTTCGTGTTCACGACGTGCCGGGAGGCGTGTCCGCTGATCACGGCGCAGCTGGCACGCGTCCAGGCGCGGGCCCGGGCCGAGAAGCTCGGCGGGCGGGTCCAGTTCGTCTCGATCACGCTCGATCCCGTCACCGACACGCCCGAAACGCTGCGCCGCTACGCCGTCGCCCACGGCGTCGATCTCGCCAGCTGGCACTTCCTGACGGGCCCGCCGGATGACGTGGCCCGCGTGATCCGGGCCTTCGGCCTCGCGACCGTCGCGGGCGATCGGATCGTCCACGGAAGTCTCGTGGTGCTGGTCGACGGCGAGGGCCGCATCGCCGAGAAACGGACCGACCTCGAGCTGGATTCCGACCGGCTGCTGGCGTCGCTTCGCAAGCTCGTCGGCTGAGCTACACTAGGCCGCCATGCGCCTGGGCATCCTGATCCCCACCCGCGGAGCTGTGATGCAGTCGGCCCGCCGGCCCGCCGTCGACGAGTGCTGGGCGATGGCGCGGCACGCCGACCGGGCGGGCTACGACGCCGTGTGGGTGGGCGACAGCATCGTGGCCAAGCCGCGCCTCGAGCCGCTGACGACGCTCGCCTATCTCGCCGGCATCACCGAGCGGGTGCGGCTGGGCACCGCGGTGCTGCTGCCGGCCCTGCGCCACCCGGTGGTGCTGGCCCACCAGATCAGCAACGTGGACCAGATCTCCCGCGGCCGCCTGGTGCTCGGGCTCGGCGTCGGCTGGAGCCTGCCCTCGGCCGAGCGCGAGTGGGCGGCCTGCGGCGCGGACCACAAGCGCCGCGTCCGCCGGCTGGAGGAGCACGTGAGGATCTGGCGGATGCTGTGGCGCGCCGAGCCCGCGAACTACCACGACGGCGACGTGGAGCTGACCGATCACACGGTCGGACCGCTGCCGTGGAGCCCGGAAGGCCCGCCGGTTCTGATCACTGCAGCGAACCGGGGCGAGATGCTCGACGCCCAGTTCGACCGGCTCGGACGTCTCGGCGACGGGATCATCACGACGTACGTGCACGCCGAGGAGTGCCGGCTCGTGCGCGAGCGGGGAGAGGCGGCGCTGGCTCGTCACGGTCGCGCCCGTGGGAATTTTCCCGTGTGCGTGTACACGACGGTCCGGATGGAGGACGATCCGCGCACCGCGGAGCGGGTCACCGCGGAGTTCCTGGCCACTTACTACGGCGGTGGCGTGCACTCGCGCGGCACGATGGGCCTGGGCCCGGCAGAGGTGGTGACGGCGGCGCTCGAGCGCTACGAGGCGGCCGGCGTCAGCGACCTGTGCATCCGGTTCGTGGGCGACGACCAGCTCGCCCAGCTCGAGCGGTTCACCGCGGAGGTCTTGCCCGCGCTTCGCGGCTGACGCTCATATCCAGGGGAGGAGCGATCATGAAGGTTCGTTTCGACCAGACCGCGCCATACGAGGTCGAGGAGACTGACGTGCCGTTCGCCCGACCGGAGGGCAAGGAGCTCCTGGCCCGCATCTACCGGCCCGCAGGCGAGCCAGAAGCTCCGCTGGCAGCGCTGGTCGACGTGCACGGCGGCGCCTGGAGCCGTGGTGACCGCACCACGGGAGCCCATCACTGCCGGGCGCTCGCCGCCTCCGGTCTGGTCGTGGTCTCGCTCGACTTCCGCCAGGGCTCGGAGCACAAACATCCTGCCGCGAGCGCCGACGTGGCCGCGGGCGTCCGCTTCACGCGCGCTCGCGCGGGCGCGCTCGGAATCGATCCGACGCGTATCGGCCTGGTGGGGAGCTCGAGCGGCGGTCAGCTCGTCCTGCTCGCCGCGGTCACGGCCGGATCCGACGAGCATGCCGGGACGCCGATCATCCTGGCCGACGGCTCGCTCGGCGCCACGAACGGTGGCGAGTCGGTCGCGATCGTCCTGGCGCTCTATCCCGTCGCCGACCCGCTGGCGCGTTACCGCTACGCGGTCGGGCGCCAGGACGACGGATCGGGGTTCGACGCCACGCGCCTCGTCAACGCTCACCACGGCTACTTCAAGGACGAGGCGGCGATGGCCGCGGCGAGTGTCACCCGCATCGTCGAGTCCGGCGAGGCTCGCGCGTTGCCGCCGGCGTGGGTGGCCCAGCCGGAGCTCGACGACAACGTGCCGCCGGCGATCACCGAGGCGCTCGTGCGCGCCTGGCAGCAGGCCGGCGGCGAGATCGAGCGCGTTCACTTCCCGGGCGCGCGCCACGGCTTCATCCAGCAGTCCACGGCGGACTCCGAGCGGGCCATCACGTTGATGCGCGACTTCATCGGCCGCCGGCTCGCGGCGAAGTCGCGGGCGTCCTAGCGTTTTCGGCGCGCTACGAGGACTTGAAGCTCCGGACCAAATAGGGCACTCTCGCTCCACCTGGGGGGGTGTCCTCCTCTCTCTGGAGGCCGACATGAGCGTGACCAAATCCCCGATGTCCGAAATCATCGCCGTCAGCGACCTCCCGTGGCAGGACCGCCAGCCCGGACTCCGGATGAAGAGCATCTGGGAGGACTCGGCGACGAAGCGACGGGCCGTCATGACCCGGATCGAGCCCGACGCGAAGCCCCCGCTCCACCGCCACGTCGGCGACGAGCTGATCTTCGTCATCGAGGGTGCTCTCTCGGACGAGTTCGGAACCGTCACCGCCGGGAGCATGGGCTACCGGCCCAACGGCTGCGTGCACACGATCTCGACGAAGCAAGGCGCGACGGTTCTGGCGATCATCACCGGTGGAGTGGAGCCGGTCGCGCGGCGTGTCGCCGGTCCGCACTCGCAAGTGTTCACCTTGAGCGACCTTCCCTGGATCGAGACGCGCCCCGGCGTCCGCCAGAAGAAGATCTGGGAGGATCCCGCCGGTCAAGGCCGCCGCGCGATCCTCGCGCGCTTCGAGCCGGGCGCCACGCTGGCACGTCATCGCCACGTGGGCGACGAGCTGATCTTCGTCGTCGAGGGCGCGAACGCGGACGAGTCGGGCCCCGTGACCACCGGCAACATGAACTACCGCCCGAACGGTTGCGTCCACACCGTGACCACGAAGCATGGCGCGACGGTCCTGGCCGTGGTCTGGGGCCGCACCGAGCCACTCTGAGAAGGAGCCGTCACCGCAAACAAACAACTGGAGGCTTCCATGAGACACGTTCGAGGCCTCTTCGTTTCGCTGCTCGTCCTCACGTCCGTGACTGTTGGTCCGTCGCCGGGCGCCGCCGCCCCCGAAGGTCAGATGACCTGGGCGGCTCACATCTCGCTCGCGCCCACGTGGTTCGATCCCGCCGAGACCTCGGGGATCATCACGCCGTTCATGGTGATCTATGCCTTGCACGACGCGGTGCTGAAGCCGATGCCGGGCAATCCCATCGCGCCGAGCCTCGCCGAGTCGTGGTCCATGTCGCCGGATGGTCTCGTGTACGAGTTCGTTCTCCGCAAGGGGGTGAAGTTCCACAACGGCGAGCCCGTCACCGCCGAGGACGTCAAGTTCTCGCTCGAGCGCTACCGGGGCGCGTCGGCCAAGCCTCTCAAGGACAGCGTCGCGGCGGTGGAGACCCCGGACCCAGGACGTGTCCGCATCCGCCTCAAGCGGCCGTGGCCCGATTTCATGACCTTCTATCTCGGGGCCACCGGCGCCGCCTGGATCGTGCCGAAGAAGTACGTCGAGAAGGTCGGCGACGACGGCTTCAAGAAGGCGCCGGTGGGGGCCGGCCCGTACCGATTCGTCTCGTTCACGCCGGGCGTGGAGCTGGTCCTGGAGGCCTTCGACCAGTACTGGCGAAAGGCGCCAAACGTGAAGCGGCTCGTCTTGAAGTCGATTCCCGACGAGACCACGCGCCTCGCGGCGCTGAAGCGCGGCGAGGTGGACATCGCCTACAACCTGCGTGGCGAGCTGGCCCAGGAGATTCGGCGGACCCCCGGGCTCACGCTCAAGCCCAACGTCGGCCAGGCCACGCACTGGGTCTACTTCGCCGAGCAGTGGGATTCGAAATCGCCGTGGCACGACCGGCGCGTGCGCCTGGCCGCGAACCACGCCATCGACCGGCAGGCGATGAACCAGGCGGACGCCCTCGGATTCGCCAAGCTCACCGGGAGCATCATTCCCAGCAGCTTCGAGTTCTACTGGCAACCGCCGGGCTACTCGTACGATCGCGCCCGAACCCGGCAGCTCCTCGTCGAGGCCGGGTACCCCAACGGCTTCGACGCCGGGGACTATTTTTGCGACGCCGCGATCGTCAACATCGGTGAGCCCGTGGTCAACTACCTCAACGCGGCCGGCATCCGGGTGAGGCTCCGCCCCATCGAGCGCGCCGCCTACTTCAAGGGATGGTCCGAGAAGAAGTACAAGGGGCTTATCCACGGCGCCAGCGGGGCCTTCGGTAACGCGGCGACCAGAATCGAGGCCTTCATCGCCGGGGGCGGCATGTACTCCTACGGCAGCTATCCCGACATCGACGGGCTGTTCGGAGAGCAGGCGAACGAGGTCGACCCGAAGCGCCGCGAGGCGACGTTGCACCGGATCCAGCAGCTGGTCCACGAGAAGGTGGTCGTCGCGCCGATCTGGCTGAACGCCGGCTTGTCCGGCCTCGGACCACGGGTGGAGGAATCGGGCATCGGGCTCATCGCCGGGTTCGCGTGGTCCGGCCCGTACGAAGACGTGAAGCTCAAGAGCAAATAGGAGCAATGATGAATCGAGTCGCGGCCCGGCCCAGTCGTCTGGTCGTCCTTTTCGCTCTCGCATTCGTTCTTCTCGTCCCGCCGGGGCCGGCTTCCGCCGCCCCCGAGGGCCAGATGATCTGGGCCGTGCACACGACCCTCGTGCCGGCGTGGCTGGATCCCGCGGACAACATCCAGGGCACACCGTTCATGATCCAGATGGCGACACACGATGCTCTCGTGAAGCCCATGCCCGGAAGGAGCATGGCGCCCAGCCTCGCCGAATCGTGGAGCGCCTCGTCCGACGGGCTCGCCTACGAGTTCGTGCTCCGCAAGGGGGTCAAGTTCCACAACGGCGAGCCCGTCACCGCAGAGGACGTGAAGTTCTCGTTCGAGCGCTATCGGGGCATCTTCGCCAAGACGCTCAAGGAGCGCGTCGCGGCGGTCGAGATCGTCGATCCGGGCCGCGTCCGGTTCCGGCTCAAGCAGCCCTGGCCCGATTTCATGACCTTCTACGGGACGCGGACGACGGGCGCCGGGTGGCTCGTGCCGAAGAAGTACGTCGAGAAGGTGGGCGACGACGGATACCGGAAGGCTCCGATCGGCGCCGGCCCCTATCGCTTCGTGTCCTTCACTCCCGGAGTCGAGCTCGTGCTCGAAGCGTTCGAGCAGTACTGGCGCAAGGTGCCGAACGTGAAGCGGCTGGTCTTCCGGGTGATTCCCGACCACGCGACGCGGCTGGCGGCGCTCAAGCGCGGTGACGCCGACGTCGTCTATCTCATTAGCGGCGAGCTCGCCGGAGAGGTCCAGCGAACGCCCGGGCTCACGTTGAAGGCCGTGTTTCCGTCCAACCACTGGTTGATCTTCCCCGATCAGTTCGACCCGAAGTCCCCCTGGCACGACAAGCGCGTGCGTTTGGCCGCTAACCTGGCGATCGATCGCAATACCCTCAATCAGGCCGCGACGCTCGGTCTTTCGAAAATCACCGGGAGCATCGTGCCGTCGAGCTTCGACTTCTATTGGCCGGCCCCCCCGTACCCCCACGATCCAGCCCGCGCGCGGCGACTGCTCGCCGAGGCCGGATACCCGAACGGCTTCGACGCCGGCGAGTTCTTCTGCGACCTCCAGGTCTGCAGCTGGGGCGAAGCGATGCTCACCGATTTGAAGGGCGTGGGCATTCAGCTCAAGCTGCGTCCGCTCGAACGAGCCGCGTTTTTCAAGGGCGTCGCGGAGAAGAGATACAAGAACCTCGTCTACCTCTTCATCGGCGCTTCGGGCAACGCCGCCACCTGGCTGGAAGCTCTCGCGGTCACCGGCGGCACGTATGCGTACGGGGGCTACCCCGACATCGATGGCCTCTTCCGGGAACAGGCCGTGGAGCTGGATCGCGCGAAGCGCGAGGCCATCCTGCACAAGATCCAGCAGCTCATCCACGAACGGGCGATGTTCGCGCCAGTCTGGGACTTCGCTTTCCTTCACGGCGTCGGGCCGCGCGTGGAGGAATCCGGACTCGGCCTCCTCGGCGCCTGGGGGTTCTCGGGGCCCTACGAGGACGTCAAGCTGAAGGCTCAGTAGGTGCCGCACACTGTCAAGGTCTGATCGCTTGACAGCGAGGGGGCCCGGCGCTATGTCTCGTCGCGCTGGAGGAGACTGACGCGATGGATCGCCAACGACAGCGGGCCGAGTACGCGGCAGGGCTGAGGGCGGAGGCCGCTCGACGGTTCGGGGCCGAGCGCGCAGCGGCGCTCGGGCCGATCATCGAGGACGTGGCGGGCTGGATGGTCGAGGTGGCGACCTTCCCCGTCGACGCCGACGAGCCGCCGGCCTTCTACATCGAGCCCGCCTCGTGAGCCTGCACACCTTCGGCGTGCTCGCCGCGGCCCGGGCGATCCGCGAGAAGGTGCTCTCGCCCCTCGACCTGGTCGAGGCGCTGCTGAAGCGCATCGAGATGGTGGACGGTCGCGTCCACGCCTGGGCGCTGGTCGACCGCGACGGTGCGCGCGCCGCCGCGCGTGCGATGGCCGACGAGGCCGCGCGGGGTGTCCTTCGCGGCCCCCTGCACGGCGTGCCCTTCGGCGTCAAAGACATCTTCTACAGCGCCGGCTTGCGTACCGAGGCGGGCTCGAAGGTCATGGCCGGCTTCGTCCCGGAGTACGACGCGACCTCGGTGGCCCGGCTCAAGAGCGCCGGGGCGATCCTGCTGGGCAAGCTCCACACGACGGAGTTCGCGACCACGGATCCGGCGCCCACGCGCAACCCGTGGAATCTTGCCTGTACACCGGGCGGCTCGTCGAGCGGCTCGGCGGCTGCGGTGGCCGCGCGCATGGTCCCGCTGGCACTCGGAAGCCAAACGATCGGGTCGAACGTGCGCCCGGCGTCGTACTGCGGGCTGGTGGGTCTCAAGCCGACCTTCGGCCGGATCAGCACGCGCGGAGTGATGGCGCTCAGCTACACGCAGGACCACGTCGGGCTCATGGCCCGGAGCGTCGAGGACATCGCGCTCGGCCTGGCCGTCACCGCCGGCTATGACCGCGACGATCCGAGCTCCTCGCAGGCGCCGGTGCCCGACTACCTGACCGCGATCACCTCTCGGCGCGCGCCGCGCCTCGGCGTCTTGCGCGAGTTGTTCGAGATCGCGACCGCGGAGGTGGCCGACATCACGGCGCAGGCGGTGCGCCGCCTGGCGCGCGCCGGCGCCGTCGTGGAGGAGCCGAAGCTGCCCCCTTCGTACCGGGTGGTCCGCGCGGCCGCGCACATGATCACGCGCGCCGACACGGCCAGCATCCACGCCGAGCGGTTCGCATTGAAGGCCGACCTCTACCGTCCAGGAATCCGGGCCGCGATCGAGCTGGGAATGCTGGTCCCCGGCGAGCTCTACGTGCGGGCGCTGCGGATTCGCGGCCAGCTTCGCCGCGAGCTGCAGCCCCTGCTCGACCGGTACGACGCGCTGCTGACACCGACGACGACGACGCCCGCCCCGGAGGGTATGCCGACGGGCGATCCGCAGTTCCAGACCCCGTGGTCGCTCAGCGGCCTGCCCTCGATCACGGTGCCATGCGGGCTCACGCCCACCGGGCTTCCGCTCGGTATCCAGCTCGTGAGCGGGGCCTTCACCGAAGCGTCGCTGCTCGCGACGGCGGCGTGGTGCGAGGACATCCTGGGCCGCGCCGCCGCGCCGAGCCTCTAGGCGGGACCATACGATGGAGAGAACCATGAGCGACTCTCTCGAGCGAGCGATCGAGCATCTGGCGGCGGGCGAATGGCAGAAGGCGCACGAGATCGTGCAGAAGGACAAATCCACGCTGGCGGCGTGGCTGCACGGCATCGTCCACATCCTCGAGGGTGACCTCGACAACGCGCGCGGCTGGTACACGCGGGCCGAGCGCCCGTTTCCGGGCGGCGCCGCGGCGCCGACGGAGATCGCGGCCGCCCGGCGCGCCGTCGAGAGCGCCGCGTCGCGCACGTCGTGAGCCCGACGCCGCACCGGCGCCGGTCGTTGTATAGTGCGAGCGCATCACGGCGTTCACGGTGAATCAGTGGTGCGCGCCGCAGGCCGTCGCGGGGCGGGGGCCCCGCCGGCCGAGGCGCGGCTATCAACAGGAGGTGGAGCATGACGATCAAGGGGAACATCCTGGTCGGAACCGTCGGGCAGGGCGTCATGATGAGCGCCGACGATGGCGAGAGTTGGACGCGCGCCAGCGTGCGCCAGGGCATGCACTCCGACTCGATCGTCCGCATGCTGCGGGCGGACGCCCGTCGGCCCGAGGTGGTCTACGCGGGAACCGACATGGGGCTTTACCGGAGTGACGACCGCGGCGGCCAGTGGCGTCTGCTCGACAACCCGATGAAGGGCTCGGTGGTCTGGAGCATGGCCATCGACCCGGTCGATCCGGCCGTCATGTTCGCCGGTACCGGCACGCCCAGCCGGCCGGGCATCTTCCGCTCGACCGACGGGGACAAGAGCTGGACGCAGTTGAACGTGGCGATCGCCGACGACTGTCCGAACGTCGGCGTCCCGCGGCCAACCGGCATCGCGGTCGATCCCACCAACGACCGCAACGTGTGGGTTGGCCTCGAGGTCGACGGCGTTCGCTACAGCCGGGACGGCGGCGAGACGTGGACCAAGGTCAACGGCCAGATCCCGAACCAGGACGTCCACAACATGCTGGTGGTGGAGGGCCCGCCGAAGACGGTGTTCACCGTGGTCAACGACGACATCTGGCGCAGCACCGACGACGGCAAGACGTGGCAGGCCGCGCGCGCCCGGGAGGTCTTTCCGTGGCACTATCCGCGGGGCATCGCGGTGCGGCCCGACGATCCGCGCACGGTGTTCCTGACGCTCGGCGACTCGACGCCGGGCCGCGTCGGGACGGTCATGCGCTCCCGCGACGCGGGCGCTTCGTGGGAGAACCTGAAGCTCCCGGGGCAGCCCAACTCGGCCATCTGGACCGTCAGCATCTCGGCGGCGGCCCCCGACACGATGTTCGCCGCCAGCCGGTACGGCTATCTCTATCGCAGCGACGACGGTGGCGACTCCTGGCGCAAGCTGTGGCGGGAGTTCGGCGAGGTGTCGTCCGTCCTCTGGGTGCCTCAATAGCTCGCCGTGCGAGGCGAGTCTAGAAGGAGGAGCACACGCTGATGAAAGCGATCCGCGTCTCGGAGTACGGCGGGCCGTCCGTCCTGAAGCTCGAAGAGGTGTCCGCGCTCAAGCATGGTTCCACGCAGGTCCTCGTGCGCAATCACGCGGTCGGCGTGAACCCGGTCGACACGTACCTGCGCTCGAACACCGACAACCGCGGCCCGAAGCTGCCGTACACGCCAGGCTCGGACTCGGCGGGCGTCGTGGAAGCCGTCGGCGAGAGCGTGAAAGGCGTCAAGGCCGGCGATCGAGTCTACGTGGGAGGGACGGTGTCCGGCGCCTACGCCGAGCAGACACTGTGCGAGCAGACGCAGGTGCACCCGCTGCCCGGCAACGCCAGCTTCGCGCAGGGCGCGGCAGTGAACGTGCCGTACGCGACCGCGTTCCATGCCCTCTTCCATCGGGCTCACGGCGAAGCCGGCGAGTCCGTGCTCGTGCATGGCGCCAGCGGCGGCGTGGGCATCGCGGCGGTCCAGCTCGCGCGGGCGCGCGGCCTCACCGTCATCGGCACCGCCGGGACGGACAAGGGACGGCGGACGGTCGCCGAGCAGGGCGCGCATCACGTTCTCGATCACAACGCGCCGGGTTACCTCGACGAGGTGGTGAAGCTGACCAGCGGGCAGGGTGTCGACGTCATCCTCGAGATGCTCGCGAACGTAAACCTCCAGAAGGATTTCGGCGCGCTCGCGATGCGCGGCCGCATCGCGGTCATCGGCAACCGGGGCAGTGTCGAGATCAACCCGCGCCTGGCCATGAACAAGAACGCGGCGATCCTCGGCGTGGCGCTCTTCCACGCCTCGCCGGCCCAGCTCATCGGCATCCACGGGGCACTCGTCGAAGGGCTGCGCAACGGCTCGCTGCGGCCGGTCATCCACCAGGAGCTGCCGCTGGCCCAGGCCTCGAAGGCCCACGAGGCCGTCATGCAGAATGGGCACGTCGGTAAGATCGTGCTGGTTCCCTGATCTCCCGGCGACCGGGGGCGCTTGCACCCGGTCGGCCTGGCCAAGGTGTCGCGTGGCCCGACGTCAGCTACTGTCGGCCGCTGCGCGCGTTACCGCTTCGATCGCCCAGGCGCGCGTCTGATCCGGAGTCCGTCCCGTACGATGCTGCTCGTCCGGCCGGCGCAATGCCCAACCGTATTGGGCGAGCGCGGCCAGCGCGTGCGCCCGTTTGAGCCTTACCTCGTCGATGACGGCGTCCGTCCGTGCCCGGTAGACCTCGAGCACGCGGCGCACGAACCGATCACCGTACGACGGCAGCCACCGCATCTCGTGATGCCTATCTCCGGCCGCTGACTCCTCGAAGTCGAACAGTCCTGCGATGCGCCCGGTGCCATCGACGACGAGGTTGTGGCTTCCGACGTCGCCATGGAGGAATGTTCGGTCGGCCGGCGCGACGACCTGCGCCCGATGGGCCTCGATGAGCGCGAGCGCGATGGCTCGATCCGGCATCGCCTCGGCACCTCGAATCACGTCGTCGAGGTCGAGCTGAGCCACGGCCGGCAGTCCCGCCGCGACGAATGCATCCAGCTCGTTGGACGAAAACGCCGTGTGCAGCGCCGCGAAGAGCGCGCCGTAATCTCCGGCGTACGCGTCGGCAATCGAGCCATTCGCGAGTGCGTACTCATGGTGCCGGAGACCGGGACCGCCGACCACCTTCGTGCGCAGGCACACCGGGCCGTCCGCGAGCACGGGCAGGGGGATCGCGACCGGCAAGCGACCGGCCAGGCGGTTTAGGACGAGGCGCTCGCCGGCGGTCTTTCGCGTCGTCGCGTCGTCGTGCGCGACGAAGGCGACGTGCGTCGCGAAGATGACGACCGTGCGAGCTCCGCGCGCCTCGACCGAGAGTGGTGTGCTGGTGATCCCCGCCCGTCGCGCGACCGATATCGCGAGCGCAGCGGCCTGGCGCGCGTTCATGGCTGCGGCGTCCGCCGATGTGCCGAGCGCCTCTGCCCGCCTCAGGCGCGGTCGCCGATGACCGCGATCGCCTGGATCTCGAGCTCGATGCCGGGGCGCGCGAAGTTCGTGACGGTGATCAGCGCGCTGCCCGGGAAGCGGCCGTCCGGGAACTTCCCCTTGCGGAGCTCGACGAAGCGGTCGCCGTAGCGCGATTCCTTGATGAAGACCGTCATCGTGACGAGGTTCGCGAGCGTGCCGCCGGCCCGCCGTAGCGTCTGATCCATCAGCTCGAACACCCGATGCGTCTGCGCCTCGAAGTTGCCGGAGATGTCCTTGCCGGCGCCGTCCACCATCGCGATCTGCCCCGCCAACCAGATGGTGCGCCCGCCCTCGGTGATGACCGCGGGCGAGTAGGCCCGGCTCTTCTGCTGCTCGCTCCCTTCGAGATATTGCGCCATTCTGACCCTCCGTTCCAAAAGCCACCGACTCGGTGCCCGAGAGTATACCGACGGGAGGATACCGGCCGAGCGAGTCTGATAGACTCGCGAGCGTCCATCCCGCGGCGACGAAGGAGAGCGTGCAATGGATCTCGGCTTGAAGGGCCAGGTGGCGCTGGTGACCGGCGGCAGCAAGGGGATCGGCAAGGCCGTCGCGCGCGGGCTCGCCCAGGAAGGCGCGCGCGTGGCGATCTGCGCGCGCGGCAAGGACTCGCTCGAGGCCGCAGCGAAGGAGCTCGCGGCGGCGACGGGCGCCGAGGTGTTCGCGGTGGCCGGCGACCTCACGCGGGCCGACGACGCCAAGCGGATCGTCGACGCGACGGCCACGCGCTTCGGGCGGATCGACATCCTGATCAACAACGCGGGCGCCGCGCCCGGCGGCGAGATCCTGGACCTCACCGAGGAAGACTGGCAGAAGGCGCTCCAGCTCAAGTTCATGGGCTACGTGCGGTGCATCAAGGCGGTGATCCCGCACATGCAGCGGCAGGGCGGTGGGCGCATCGTGAACATCGTCGGCAACGACGGCGTCAAACCCATCGGTATCGAGCTCTCGCCGAGCGCCGCGAACGCCGCGGACCTGGCGATGACGGTGGCGCTGGCCGAGCAGTACGGCCGCCAGAACATCCTCATCAACGCGATCAACCCGGGGCCGGTGGCCACCGAGCGGTGGGGCGAGCTCATCAGTGGCATCGCGCGCATGCGGAAGATCAGCGTCGACGAAGCGCAGAAGCGTGCGGATCGGTCCATCCCCCTCGGGCGGATCTGCACGCCGGAAGAAGTCGCGAACGTGGCCGTCTTCGTCGCCTCGTCACGGGCGAGCTTCATGAACGGGGCGATCATCACGCTCGACGGCGGCCAGCGGAAGGCGCTCCTCGACTGAGCCCGTCGGCGTCTCGCGTCATCGGCGTTCCGGTCAAGCGGAAGGAAGACTTCCGGCTCCTGACCGGGCGCGGAAAGTTCGCGGCCGACGTGCGGCTGCCGGGCCTGCTGCAGGCGGCCGCCCTGCGCTCGCCGCATCCGCACGCGCGCATCGCCGCCATTCGTGCCAACGCGGCCCTGGCGCTTCCCGGCGTCGTCGCCGTGGTCACCGCCGCCGACCTGGGATCGGTGGGCCGCATCCCCGTACGCCTCGGCCAGCGCTCGGGCGCGGGCCCGATCGCGTGCCTGCAGCCGCCGCTCGCCACCGGCGTCGTCCGCTACGTGGGCGAGCCCGTCGCGTTCGTGATCGCATCGAGCCGTTATCTCGCCGAGGACGCGCTGGAGCTGATCGAGATCGACTGGGAGCCGCTGCCTGTCGTCAGCGACGTGAACCGCGCGCGCGAGGCCGATGCGCCCGTGCTGCATCCGGCGGCCGGCTCCAACGTGATCGAGCGTCTGTCGGTGCGCGCCGGCAGCCCGAACGAGGCGCTCGCCGGCGCCGACCGGTGCTTGCGCGAGCGTTTCGCCATCCAGCGCCACACCGGCGTGCCGATGGAGACGCGCGGGCTCACGGCCGCTCACGATCCCGGCACCGGCGTCCTGACCCTCTGGGGCGTGGCCAAGGTGCCGCACTTCAATCGCCGCGTCCTCGCCGATCTGCTGGGCCATCCCGAGCATTTGATTCATTTCATCGAGCTGGAAGTGGGCGGCGGCTTCGGGGTGCGCGGCGAGTTCTACCCGGAAGACTTCGTCGTGCCGTGGGCGGCGATACGCCTGGGGCGCCCCGTGCAGTGGGTGGAGGACCGGCGCGAGCACCTGATGGCCACGAACCACTCGCGTCAGCAGTACCACGACGTCGAGATCGGCGTCCGCCGCGACGGCACCATCGTGGCCCTGCGCGACCGGTTCATGGTCGACCTCGGCGGGTACATCCGCACGCACGGCGTCGTCGTTCCCGAGCTGACGATGGCGCTGCTGCCCGGGCCCTATCGCATTCCGCACTACGAGTGCGAAGCGCTCTGCGTCATGACCAACAAGACGCCGACCGGGACCTATCGCGGTCCCGGTCGCTACGAGGGCACGTTCGTCCGCGAGCGATTGATGGACCGTGTGGCGGTCGAGCTGCGGCTCGATCCGGCCGAAGTCCGCCGGCGCAACTTTATAAGCGTCGGCGAGATGCCCTACGAGGTCGGCGGCGTCTCGCTGGGCCAGCGCACCGTGTACGACTGCGGCGACTATCGCTCGGCGTTCGACCAGGCGCTGGCCGCCGCGGACTACGAAGCGGTGCGAGCCGAGCAAGCGCGTGCGCGCGCGCAGGGGCGCTATCTCGGGGTCGGCATCGGCTGCGTGCTCGAGAAGGCCGGCCTCGGGCCCTGGGAGTACGCGCGCGTCGAGGTCGACGGCTCGGGGCGCGTCGTCGTCTACTCAGGCGTCGCCGCCGTGGGGCAGGGGATCGAGACGACGCTCGCCCAGGTCGTCGCCGAGGAGCTCAACCTGGCCCCCGAGGACGTCACGGTGGTCCACGGCGACAGCGCCCAGGTGCCGTTCGGCGTCGGTGGCTTCGCGAGCCGCGGCGCCGCCGTCGCGCTCCCGGCCGCGCTCCAGGCGGCGCGCAAGGTCCGCGACAAGATCTTCTGTGTCGCCGCCGGGCTGCTCGAGGCTCACGAAGGCGACCTCGTGCTCGAGAACGGGGCGGTTCACGTGCGAGGCCTGCCCGGCAAGTCAGTGGCGCTTCGCCAGCTCGCGCGCGCCGCGGTGCCGGGCCCGCCGGGCATGGAGCCCGGGCTCTACGCCGCGCATTTCTTCGAGGCGCCGAAGATGACCTATCCGTACGGGACGCACGTGGCGGTGGTCGAGGTCGACCCCGCGACGGGCCGCGTGGCGCTCCGCAAGTACGTCGTCACCTACGACGTCGGCCGCGCGATCAACCCGATGATCGTCGACGGCCAGATCCTGGGCGGGCTCGCCCAGGGCCTCGGCGGCGCGATCCTCGAGGAGCTGGTCTACGATGACCAGGGCCAGCCCCTGACGACGACATTCATGGACTACCTGGTGCCGACGGCGATGGAGATGCCCGAGGGGACGATCGTGAAGATCCTCGAGGAGACGCCGACGCCGCTGAATCCCCTCGGGGTCAAGGGCGTGGGCGAGGGTGGAAGCTCCGGCGCCGGCGCCGCGATCGCGAACGCGGTGGCCGACGCGCTGGCGCCGTTCGGCGTCACGATCAGGGAGCTGCCGCTCTCGCCCGGCCGCATCGTGGGGCTCCTCCGCGCTGTCGGCTCGCCCGCATCGCTCGACGCCCACGACCCCCGGGCGCCCCAGGAGATCGCTCATGACTGACCGGATCGCGTCGCGGTTTCACTCGCTCGCGCTCGCGTCGCTCGGGCTGGCGCTGATGTTAACCGCCGCGCCCGCGCCGGCGCGGGCCACGGAGACGATCAAGGTGGGCTTCATGGCGCCGCTGAGCGGCATCTTCGCCCAGGCGGGAACGGACATGCTCGAGGGCATCAAGCTGGCCTTCGAGCAGATCGGCTATCAGACCGCTGGTCGCAAGATCGAGCTGATCGAAGAGGACGACGAGGGTAACCCGGCCGTCGCGCAAGCCAAGTACCGCAAGCTGGTCTCGCAGGACCGAATTCACATGCTCACCGGCGTCTTGTTGTCGAACATCGGCGACGGGCTCATCCCGCCGATCGAGGGCGAAGCTCGCGAGCGTGCCGAGCGTCGCGCGCTGCGCGTGATCGGCACTTGCTTTCTGCTGCTCGTGGTCTACGTCGCGTACGAGTCGATCGCGGTGCTCGTCACGCGCCGGGCGCCCGATACGAGCACGATCGGGATCGTCCTTGCTGCGTCGTCGCTGATCGTCATGCCGATCCTCGTGCACTTCAAGCGGCGCGTGGCGCGCGAGCTCGGAAGCGGCGCGCTGGAGGCCGAGGCGCGGCAGACCCGCGTGAGCGCCTACCTCTCGGCGATTCTCGTCGTCGGTCTCGGACTGAACGCGGCCTTTGGCTGGTGGTGGGCGGATCCGGTCGCGGCGCTCGGCATGGCGCCGCGCATCGCCCGCGAGGGCGTCGACGCGGTCCGCGGGCGCACGTGCTGCGACTGACCGCCGGTCCATTCGGTGCACATGCTAAGATGTCGATGATGCGATGTGTCCTTCGCCCGGTGCTGATCGTGATCACGCTGGCACTCTGGGTCGTCGCCGGCCCAGTCGGCATGGCCTTCGACGGTTGCGCCATGATGAGCGCGATGTGCGCGGCGCCCTGCGGCGTTCTGCCCTATATCGTGGCGCCGGTGGCCCCCGACCTCGCCGTCCGGTCTCCGCTCGCTTACCTGGGAGCGTCGTTCGACGAACAGCCCACGGTTCTCAGCGTCCGGCCTCTTACACCGCCGCCCAAGTCCGCACTCCTCTCCGCGTAGCGTCCTGACGTTCGTCGCGTTGTCACGATAGGCGTCGCGCCTCGCGCGCTCCTGTGCGCGTTCGCGATGCGGTGGAGGACCGTGCGTGATCGACTGGCTCATCGAGTTGTCACTGAGGAACCGCTTTCTCGTCGTCGCGTTTTTTCTTCTGGTGGGCGGCTGGGGCTACTGGGCTTTGCTCACCACGCCGATCGACGCGATCCCGGATCTCTCCGACAACCAGGTGATCGTCTTCACCGACTGGACGGGACGGTCGCCGCAGGAGGTCGAGGATCAGATCACGTATCCGCTGACGGTGAGCCTCCAGGGGCTGCCGGGCGTGCGGGTTGTCAGGTCCTCGTCCGCCTTTGGCTTCTCGATGATCAACGTCATCTTCGAGGATAACGTCGACCTCTACTTCGCGCGCTCCCGAGTGCTCGAGCGGCTGCAGCTCCTGAGCAAGTCGCTGCCGACGGGCACCGTGCCCACGCTGGGTCCTGATGCGACCGGGGTCGGCCACGTCTTCTGGTACACCGTCGAGGGGAAGGGCCACTCGCTGCGCGAACTCCGCTCCATCCAGGACTGGTTCATCCGCTACCAGCTCAACGCCGTGCCCGGGGTGGCGGAGGTCGCCAGCATCGGCGGCGTCGTCAGGCAATACCAGATCGACGTGGATCCGAACCGGCTCCGCGCCTATAAGATCCCGCTGTCGGCGGTCGTCGACGCGGTCATGCGGAGCAACCGCAATGTCGGTGGCAATGTGGTCGAGGCCAGCGGCACCTGGTCCGTGGTACGGGGGCTCGGGCTCGTCGAGAGCACGCGCGATCTGGAGGACGTCGTCGTTGCGGCTGAGAACGGGGTGCCCATCTTCGTCCGCCAGGTCGCGGCCGTGAAGGTCGGCGACGCCTTCCGGGCGGCCGCGCTCGTCAAGGGCTCGAACGAGGCGGTCGGCGGCGTCGTGGTCGCGCGCTACGGCGTCAGCACCGTGGACGTGATCAACCGGGTGAAGGGGAAAATCCAGGCGCTCCAGGCGGGACTGCCGGCAGGCGTCAAGATTGTGCCCTTCTATGACCGCTCGGCGCTGATCGAGCGCGCCGTCAACACGCTCCGGCGCGCGCTCATCGAGGAGACGATCGTCGTCACGCTCGTCAACATCATCTTCCTGCTGCATTTCCGGTCCGTGCTCATCGTCACCATCCCGCTGCCGCTCGCCGTCCTGACGGCGTTCCTCTTCATGCGGTATCTGGATATCAGCTCCAACATCATGTCCCTGGCTGGCATTGCCATCGCCATCGGCGTGCTGGTCGATGCGGCCATCGTCGTGACCGAGAACGCTTTCCGGTTCATGGAGAAGCGTCGGGTCGACCCGCGCGATCGGAGGCGCGTGACCGAGACGGTGCTCGACGCCACCCGGCTCGTGGGCCGTCCGATCTTCTTCTCGATGGCGATCATCATCCTGGCCTTCATCCCGGTCTTCGCCCTCACCGGGCAGGAGGGCAAGCTCTTCCATCCGCTCGCCTTCACCAAGACGTTCTCCATGGTCGGCGCGACGATTCTCTCCGTGACGCTCGTCCCGGTGCTCTGCAGCTTGCTCATCGGGGGGAGGATCCGTGGTGAGGAGAGCAACCCGATCATGCGGCCGCTCGTCTGGCTGTACCGGCCGGTGCTGGACTTCGCGCTGCGCCATCGGGCCGTCACGCTCGGAATCGCCGCCGTCGCGGTGGCGGGCGCCCTGGCGCTTGTCCCGCGTATCGGCAAGGAGTTCATGCCGCCGTTGAACGAGGGCGATCTGATGTTCATGCCGGTGACCGACCCCGCAATCTCGCTCACGCAGGCCATCGAGATCGTCAAGACGCAGAACGCCGCCATCGGCAAGTTTCCGGAAGTCGCCTCGGTGGTCGCGAAGATCGCGCGCGCCGATACGTCGACGGACCCGGCGCCGGTGAACATGACCGAGACCATCGTGAGCCTCAAGCCCGAGACCGCATGGCGGCGGGGCATGACGCGCGAGAAGCTCATCGGCGAGATGGACGCCGCGACGACTCTGCCAGGCGTGTCGAACATCTGGACCCAGCCGATCATCAACCGGATCAACATGCTGACGACCGGGATCCGCTCGGAAGTCGGCGTGAAGGTGTTCGGCAACGACCTCCAGGTCCTCCAGGAGCGGGCGGCGACGGTCGCGGACGACCTCGACGTCCGCATCAATCGGCAAGCCGCGGCACGCTACGGGATCACGGTGGGAGCGATCCAGGACGTGATCGAGACCGCCGTCGGCGAGACCCACCTCACGGTGACCATCGAGGGCCGCCAGCGCTTCCCGGTGCGCGTGCGCTACGCCCCCGAGTACCGCGCGAACGCTCAGGCGCTCGGAAGCGTTCTCGTCGCGGCGCCGAATGGGACGCCGGTCCCGCTCGGTCAGCTCGCCGCGATCAGACAGGTGTCGGGGCCGGCCATGATATCGAGCGAGAACGGTTTGCTCGTCGTCACGGTGCTCCTGAACGTGCGCGGCCGGGACGTCGGCAGTTTCGTCGATGAGGCCCGGCAGGTGATCGCGCGAACGGTTCCGCTCCCCCAGGGCTCCTACGTCGAATGGAGCGGCCAGTACGAGAACGAGATCCGGGCCCGCCAGCGGCTGCAGATCGTCATCCCGATCGTCCTGCTGGTGATCTACTTCCTTCTCTACCTGACATACCGCTCATTTCTCGACGCCGCGCAGGTGCTTCTCGCGGTGCCGTTCGCGCTCGCCGGGGGCATCTACCTGCTGTACGCGCTCGGCTACCACATGTCGGTGGCGGTCTGGATCGGGTTCATCGCCCTGTTCGGCACGGCCGTCCAGACGGCCGTCGTCATGGTGATCTACCTGGAGGAGGCCGTCGCCCGGGAGCGCGAAGAGCTTGGCGGCCGTCTGACGCCGCAGGCGCTCCTGGAGGCGGTGAAGGAAGGGGCGTTGCTAAGGCTGCGGCCGAAGGTCATGACGGTCTCGACGATCGTGGCCAGCTTGCTGCCGATCATGTGGAGCCACTCGACGGGCGCCGAGGTCATGAAGCCGCTGGCCACCCCCGTGCTCGGCGGCATGGTGAGCTCGCTCGGCCTCGTGCTCATCGTGACGCCTGTCATCTTCTATTGGTTGAGGGAACGAGACCTGCGGCGCGTGGAGGCCGAGGGGCTACGCAATCTGACAACACACAACGAGGAGGGGGCACGAGCATGATGCGGCTGATGGCGACTCTCACGGTGGCGGCCCTGTTCGTGGTGGCCGCAGCGCACGTCGCGGCTGCCGAGCTGAAGCCGATTCACACGCAGAAGACGAAGGACGTGGTCGTGGCCCTGGCGAGCGAGTCGGGGCAGTGGAAGCAAGGGAAGAACGAGTTCGTCCTCGAGTTCACCTCGGCCAAGGACAAGCAGCCGGTGGACGCCGGCAAGGTGACCTTGAATACGAGCATGACGATGAGCGGAATGGCCCCAATGATCGCCGGAGCGACGCTATCGCCGGACAAGTCGCCGGGCCGCTACACCGGCACGATCACCTTTCCAGACAGCGGGGCCCGACAGGTCACCGTGACCTGGGACGGACCCGCCGGCAAGGGCTCCACGAAGTTCTCCGTCTCGGTACGGTAGGCGCGGCAATGCGACGCGCCGTGGCGGTGTGGACACTCGTGACGATCGGTCTCGCCGCGCTCGCGCACGGGCTCGCCGTCGGTCAGACGGCGAGCGAGCTGACGGTGGACGAGCTCGTCGGCCGCGCGCTGGCCGACAACCCCGACCTCATGGCGGCGAGGATCGAGGTGGAGGCGGCGGCGGCCCGGGTGCAGCAGGCGGGGCTTCGGCCCAACCCCACGCTCGAGCTGGGGGGCCAGAAGGCGATCAGCCCGGACAACAATCTAAACGTCGGCCTGTCGTTGCCGCTCGACCTCAACGGTCGCAAGGCGGGCCGCGTGGGTGTGGCGGAACGCGAGCTGGACGTCAGGCGTCGGCAGGTCGCCGATCGCGAGCGCCGTCTGCGCGCCGATGTACGCATGAAGGCCGGCGAGGTCCTGGGGGCGCAGCGGAGCCTGCGGGTGATCGATGAGCTGCTGCAAGTCAATCGGGACGGGCTCGCGCTCGTGGAGAGCCGCGTACGTGCGGGCGCGGCGCCAGCGTTGGAGGAGAGCCTGCAGGTGGTCGAGGTCAACCGGCTCGATGCGAGCCGTCAGCTCGCCCAGAGCCGCGTCGAGATCGCGACGCTGCAGCTCAAGGCGCTCGCCGGCATGGCCCCGGAAGCGCCGCTCGTCGTGACAGGCGACCTGGCGCCCGCGCCGTCACCCCTCAGCCCGACCGAGGCCATGCGGCGCTCGATCAGCGAGAGGCCGGACCTGGCGGCGGCGCGGGCAGAGGTGGCCGTGGCGGCCGCGATGGTGAAGAAGGAGCAGGCCGAGGGGCGCTGGGACGCCAGCATCAGCGTAGGCTATCAGCGGCAGGACTTCGGCTTCAATTTGAATGGTCTGACGGCCAGCGGCCAGACCCGGCCCATTCAGGACGTCTTCCACTACTTCGGCGGCGGCATCAGCATCACGCTACCCGTGCGCAACGGCAACGAAGGAAACATCGCCGCGGCGATCGCGGCCGAACGCGCCGCCGCGCGCCGCGTCGAATTCACGGTGTTGACGGTGCAACAGGAGGTGGCCGCCGCGTTCACGCAGTTCGATGCGGCTCAGCGGTCGCTCCAGCTCTACGAGCGGGGCGTCCGCGACGTGGCGCGTCGCAATCTGGCGGTCGTGCGGCAAGCCTACCAGCTGGGCCGGGGCTCGCTGCTCGACGTTGTCGCCGAGCAGCGGCGATACATCGAGGTCGAGAACGGCTACACCGACGCGCTGAAACAGGTCTATGACGCGGCGGTCGACATCGAGCGCGCGGTCGGCGTCGCCGGCCGCTGAACGAGGGACGAGCATGGAACGCGGCGGACGCCCACGGCATCCGATGCGACGGCACCTCTGGCAAGGTCTGATCGGTATCGCGTTGATCGCCGCCGGTCTCGCGAGCGGTGTCGTCTGGAGCGAGCGGCGCGGCGTGCAGAAGCAGACTGCTTCGAGCGCGTCGACGCCGACCGGTGCAATGCCCGCCATGCCAGGGATGCCGGCGAAGGCTTCGATGCCGCCCGGCGACGATGTGGTCGAGGTGTCGTTGACTCCCGAGGCGATCGAGCGGGCCGGAATCAAGACCGCTGTCGTCGGGGTGCAAAGCACGGTGTCGGGAATCACCGTGCCGGGCACGGTGACCACGAACGCCTACCGTGATATCAAGGTCAACTCCCTGGTCGGAGGCATCGTGCGGCAGGTGTCCGCCGACCTCGGCGCCACCGTCAGCCACAGCCAGCCGCTCGCCGTGGTCTTCAGCGCCGAGCTGGCCGACGCGCAGGTGAAATACCTGTCGATGCAAGCAATGCTGGAAGCCGATCACCAGAAGCTCGTGCGTAGCGAGAAGCTCGTGGCCCTCGGCGCCGCCAGCCGCCAGGAGCTCGAGGAAGTGACGGCGACCCACGCCGGGCACGCGACGGAAGTCGCGGCGGCTCGACAGCGATTGCTCTTGCTCGGGATGGCACCGGAGCAGGTTGCTGGCCTGACCGACGCCTTCCACGTCGTCTCGGATGTCGTCGTCCGCGCGCCGGTCGACGGCACGGTGATCGCGCGGAGCGTGAATCCCGGGCAGGTGGTGGGCGCGGCCCAGGAGCTCTTCGTCGTGACCGACCTGCGCACCGTCTGGGTGATCGGCGATCTCTACGAGAAGGACTTCGCGAGCGTCAGAGTCGGATCGCCGGCGACCATCACGATTCCGGCCCGGCCGAGGGCCGTCTCGAACGGTCGGGTCGCGTACATCGATCCGCGCGTGGATCAGACGACCCGGACGGCGAAGGTGCGAGTCGAAGTGCCGAACCGGGACATGGAGCTTCGGCTCGGCATGTATGTGACGCTCGACTTTCGTACCGGCGCAGGCGAGCGGAGCATCGTTGTGCCGCGCGAGGCGGTTCAGGCGGTCGGTGAGCGCAGCGTCGTCTACGTTCCGGTCGAGGGTGACGAAGGACGTTTTGCGGAGCGCCCCGTGAAGCTCGGTGCTGCGGTAGGGGAGTTGGTGCAGGTGCTCGAGGGCGTGAAGGCGGGCGAGCGCGTCGTCACCGCCGGCAGCTTCTTTCTGAGGGGAGAGGCGGCGCGCAGCCGATAGGGCGGATGGCCGGCAATCTCCTCACACCAGCCACCGCGCCAGTCGCATGAGCCGGTTGCCGCGCGCGGCCGCGCGCTCGAAGGGACCGGCAAGAAAGGCGTCGATCCCGAAGGAGCGGCCGGCCCCGGTCAGGAGAAAGACTGCGGGGAGCATGATGAGCATCGTGTAGGTCCAGCCCCACTCGTGCGGGACGTTCAGGATCCCGATCGTGATGTTGGCCGCCATGCCGAGGGCGACGAACGACCCCAGGCGCGTGAACAGGCCAAGGATCAGCGTGACGGCGATGAAGGTCTCGGTGATCAGGGTCATCCAGCCGAAGAAGGTCCAGTGGGGAATCATGACGTTGACGAGGAAATCTTTGTAAGCCGGCACCGTCGGGAACTGGATCTCCTGGTGGACCCAGTACCAGAGGCCGCCACCCGAGCGGCGTCCGAAGTCGTCGGACGGAACCTTCCACTTGGACTGCTGCCACCACAGCACGCCGTAGAGAACGCGCGCCAGCCCGAGCGGCCAGAGCGGTGCGGTCGCCCGCAGCCAGCCGGCCAGCCCGTGTTGAGCATCGTCCGATGAAGTCTCGGCGTTCGCGCTCATCGCATCCCCCTTTGCGCCTGCTTCGTGGCAAGATCCACGCGGCCGGCACCAACGTCGACCAGGAGGCTCACTCGCGTCCCCATCCTTCAGACACCGGATCGCGGCCGCCGGTTCCGCCGGCCTTTCACCTGCACCAGTATCGCTCGCTTCTGACGGGAATAGTGGCGCCGGCCGCGGGTCTCGGCCTCGTGGCGAGCGTGCTGGTGCTCGCCCGCCTGCCCAATCTCGTCGCGGCCGCGGGAAGCTTCCTCGCGATCTACGGCGCAGCGTTCGCCTGTTACGTCGGGGGAGCCTGGGCGATCGAGCGCGCCGGCGGTGCGCCACGGGCGACGCTGGGGCTCGTGCTCGGCGTCGCCCTGGTGTCGAGGCTCGCGCTCTTGCCGACGCTGCCCACGCTCTCGACCGACGCCTATCGCTACGTCTGGGACGCGCGGGTGGCGCGTGCGGGGCTGAGCCCCTACGCCTACCCGCCGGTGGCGCCCGAGGTCAGCCGTCTCCGCGACCACGAGATTTATCCCAGCCTCAACCACTCGACGTGGCGCACGATCTATCCGCCCGGAGCTCAAGCCTTCTTCCGCGCCGTCTACGCGCTCGCCCCTGACAGTGTGCGCGCGATGAAGGTCGGCGTGGCGCTCGCAGAGCTGGCGGCTCTCGGTCTCATGGTCTTGCTCGTGAACCGGCTCGGCCTGCCGACCTCCCGGGTCGTCGTCTACGCCTGGAATCCGCTCGTGCTCGTCGAGGTGTGGGGCAGCGCCCATCTCGACGGCCTGGTCCTGCCGGCGGTCGTGGGCGCGACGCTCGCCGCGGTCACGCACCGACCACGGTTGGTCGCGACGCTGCTCGCGGCGGGCGCGCTGGTCAAGCTTTACCCGGTCTTGTTGTTGCCGTTGCTGCTCGGGGCCGCGCTCGAGCGAAAGGGCGAAGGGTCGGAGCCCGCGACGCGCGCCGCACGGGTGGCGCTGGCCACACGCTGGACCATGCCGGCGGCGATCTTCGTCGCCATCCTGGTGCTGGGGTACGCGCCGCTGGCCGGCCTCGGACGCGAAGCACTCGGGTCGCTGCCCCGCTACGTGAGCGAGGAGTATTTCAATCCCGGGCTCCTGCGGAGCCTCGTCGACCACTCGGCGCTGACGCTCGGCGCGGTGCTGGTCTGGGCCGCGTGGGCCACCTGGTGGCGCGACGGCGCTCCGCTCGCCGCCCGCGCTCGGCGGCTGGCCGGCGGCGCCACCGTGCTCGGGCCCAACGTTTTTCCCTGGTACGCGGCCTGGGTCGTGCCGTTTCTCGCCCTCGCTCCCTCGCCGAGCTGGATCGCCTTCACCGGCACCGTGATGCTCGCCTACACGTTCTTCCTTGGGACGCCGTGGGCCATTCCGTCGTGGGCGCGCGCGGTCGAGTTCACGCCGGTGGGGCTGGCGGCGTTGGGATGGGTGTGGACTCGCCGAGGGGCGAAGCGGGCGTGCCCGGCCCGTGTCTCGCCCCCACGCGATTTCACAAGCTCGTGACACATCGAGCTCGGGGCCGGTGCTAAGATCGCACTCACCGGATACCGCGGGGCTCGTGTCTCTGAGGAGCGCGCATGGAATTCAGTGTCGGGGTCGGTCTCACGAACGCCTGCGATCTGGCGTGCGCCCATTGCTATCGCGATACGACCCGGATCGACCAGCTGACCCTCGACCAGGTGATGGGGGTGTGCGACACGTTGCCGGTGCGCTCGATCAATCTCGGCACCGGTGAGAACGGGCTCCATCCGGACTATGACGCGATCGTCGACGCACTCGCGGCCCGCGGCGTCAAGCTCTCCCTGACCTCGAACGGCTTCACGCTCGACCGGTCCTCGGACGACACGCTTCGGACGTTTCAGGAAGTCGAGGTGTCGATCGACTTTCCGAGCGAGGCCGAGCAGGACGCCTTCCGGGGCCCCGGGAACTGGCGGCGCGTCATGGCCGCGATCGATCGCGCGCGCCGGCTCGGCGTCACCGTCACGGTGCTCACGGTGATGATGAAGCCCAACTACCGCCGACTCGCCGAGATCGCGCGGCTCGCCTTCGGCGCGGGCGCGAACTATCGCGTCAATGTCTATCAGCCCGTCAAGACCGACGCCTTCACGCTCTCGTACGAGGAATTCTGGGACGGCTTTCGGCGCCTGCTCGCCGAGACCCGGCTCGTGAGCACGAGCGAGCCGATCCTCGACGCCATGCTGGGTGCGCCCTTCGCGACCGGCTCAGGGTGCGGGCGGCAGACGGTGCGGGTCACGCCGCGCGGTGACATCGTACCCTGCGTCTACTGGAACCGGTCGGATCTCCGCCTCGACGACCTGCCGCGCACGGGCGGCGCGGGCGTGCTCGAGTCCCCGCAGTTCGTTCGGGTGCGCCAGGTTCCGGCGGCATGTCGTGGCTGCCCGTTCGTGTCCACCTGCCACGGCGGCTGCGCGGCGCGGCGGGAGCTGGCCGGCGGCGTGGAGGAGCCCGACCCGTATTGCCCGCTCGTGCGAGGCAAAACGGTGACGCTCGACTGGGCGCGCGCCGAGTCGCGCGACCTCCTCAAGACCGGCAGCGCCTGCACGAGCGTGTTCGCGCCGGCCTGAGACGGCGATGACCGCGTCCGGCCAGACAGCGAGATCGTGCCTCGTCATCCCCGCCCTGAACGAGGCCGCCGTCATCGGCGACGTCGTTCGCCGCGTGCCGGCCGGCGTCGTCGCCGACGTCGTCGTGGTCGACAACGGCTCGACCGATGACACCGGCGCGGTGGCCTCCCGAGCAGGAGCTCGGGTCGTCGTCGAGGCTCGTCGCGGCTACGGGGCTGCGTGCTGGGCGGGGGTCGAAGCGCTGGCGCCCGACACCACGATCGTCGCGTTCCTCGACGGCGACGGCAGCCAGTTCCCCGAGGAACTGCCCCGCGTCCTCGGCCCCGTTCTGGCGGGCGAGGCCGACCTCGTCCTCGGCGTGCGACAGATGCGGGGGACGCACCCGCTCCACGCTTCCCTTGGGACGCGCCTCGTGGCCGCGCTCGTGGCGTGGCGGTTCGGCGTCCGCCTCGGGGATCTGGGTCCGTTCCGCGCCATCCGCGTCGATCTCCTGCGCCGCCTCGGTATGCGCGACCGCGCCTTCGGGTGGCCTGTCGAGATGGTCGTCAAGACGGCCGCGCTTGGCGCACGCATCGTCGAGGTCGACGTCACGCACGCCCCGCGCCAGGGCGGCCGCTCGAAAGTCTCCGGCACCCTTGGCGGCAGCGTCAGGGCGGGGTACGCGTTCCTCACGACCGCGGTGCGCGCCGCGCGCGAGGTGTCGTGACGGCGACGGCGTTGTCGGCGAGGCCACCGTTGCCCCGGTCGCTCTACCTCGAGACGACCAGCCGCTGCAACTCGCTCTGCGAGACCTGCATTCTGACGTTCGGCGGCCGGGAGCCCCAGAAGGACCTGGGGTGGGAAGAGTTCCGGCGCGTGGTCGACCAGTTTCCAGCGCTCGACCGCGTGCTCCTGCACGGAATCGGCGAGCCGCTACTGAACCGCGCCCTGCCGCGCATGATCGGCCATCTCAAGGCGCGCGGCGCCACCGTCCTGTTCAACTCCAACGTCATCACGCTCGGGCTCCGCCAGGGACGCGCGCTGATCGAGGCCGGACTCGATGAGCTCCGGGTCTCGCTCGACGCATCCACGCCGGCGACCTACGCGCGGGTGCGGGGCGTCGACGCCTTCGCGCGCGTCGTCGCCAATCTGGAGAAGTTCGCGGCGCTCCGCGACGAGCTCGCGAGGCCGGCGCCGCGCGTCTCGCTGTGGTTCACGGCGCTCCGCGACAACATCGAGGAGATCCCCGGGCTGGTGCCGCTGGCGACGAGGGTCGGAGCGGAGGCCATTCACCTCCAGCGGCTCGTCTACAACGGGCTCGGGCTCGCGACGGCCGAGCAGTCGCTCTACGGCCGGCTTTACGACCGCGAGGCGGCGCTGCTCGAGGCCACGGGCGCCGCCGCGCGCGCGGCCGGCGTCGAGTTCTCGGCCTCCGGCGCCACCGCGCCGGAGGTGAGCCTGACGCCCGACGACGCCGCACGGCCGTGGAGCGCATGCCGGCGGCCGTGGACGCTCGTCTACGTCACCGTCCACGGCAACGTGCTGCCCTGTTGCATCGCGCCGTGGATCACCGAGGACTACCACGGCATCGTGCTCGGCAATCTCTTCGAGCGCCCGCTCGCCGACGTCTGGTGGGGCGAGCGCTACGCCAGATTCCGGCAGGCGATCCAGACGGACGAGCCGCCGGAGCCGTGCCGCGGCTGCGGTGTCAAGTGGAGCCTCTAGCGCGCGCCCGCGCCCGGACGACTGCCGGGCGCGCGCCGGCCGTCGCCGTGATGGCGAAGGTGCCGGGGGCGACACCGGTGAAGTCACGGCTCCATCCCGCGCTCACGCCCGACCGCGCGACGGAGCTCTACCGCTGCTTCCTGCTCGACCGCCTCGACGCGCTCGCGAGGGTGCCGGGCATCGAGCCGGTGGTCGCGTTCACCCCGGCCGCCGCCGCCGATACGCTGCAGGCGCTCGTGCCCACCGGGTTCCGCTGCATCGCCCAGCACGGGCCGGACCTCGGCGCGCGGCTCGACACGGTCCTCGCCACGCTGATCGCCGACGGGCACCGGGGCGCGATCGCGATCGACAGCGACAGCCCCACGTTGCCGATGGACTACGTGGCCGAGGCCGCGCGGGTACTGGAGTCCGGCCTCGCCGATGTCGTCGTCGGGCCCTGTGACGACGGCGGCTACTACCTCATCGGGGTCGCTGCGCCGCGGCCGGCGCTCTTCGAGAAAATGCCCTGGAGCACCTCGGAGGTCTTGCCGCTCACGCTTCAGAGGGTAAAGGATCTCGGGCTCTGCCTGCACCTCTTGCCCTCGTGGTTCGACGTCGACACCGAGGCCGACCTTCGGCGACTGCACGCGGAGATGGGATCGGACGACGGGCCGGCGCGTACGCGCGCGTTCGTCCGCGCGCTCTTCGGCTGAGCGGGTCCACGGTTCTGGTGTCGCCCGCCGACTCTGATACCCCGAGCTCGCGGGCACCCGGCACCGATGGACGCTGGTGCCTCGGCTTCGTGCTGGTGTCGGCGGCAATCGCGCTATTGTGGTGTGCCGGCGTCGGCGCCGACGCGCTCAAGTTTCCGAAGCCCGATCGCCCGGTCGCCCGCATCATCTCGCCGGCGTACTCCACCGAAGACAAGCGCGACCGTCACGGCGAAGCCGAGCGCGTGATGGACCGCCTCGGTGTGAGGACAGGGCTTAGGGTGGCCGACCTGGGCGCGGGCGATGGCTATTACACCGTGCGGCTGTCCCGACGACTCGGATCGCGCGCGACGGTCTACGCCGAGGACGTCGAGGTCGAGTACCTCCAGCGTCTGCGGGCGCGGCTCGCACGCGATGGGATCACCGGAGTCACCCTCGTGCACGGCACGCCGGCCAACCCCAAGCTGCCCGTGGCCTCGATCGATCTCGCGATCCTGTCGCACATGTACCACGAGATCGAGAACCCGTACGAGTTCATGTTCCGGCTGCGCCCGGCCCTGGCGCCCGGCGGGCGCGTTGCCATCATCGATCTCGATAAGCCGACGGGCGAGCACGGCACGCCGCCCGAGCTGCTGCGCTGCGAGCTCGCGGCCGTCGGTTATCGCGAGGTCGACGTGGTGTCCCTGGCGCCGGCCGATGGCTACCTGGCGGTGTTCGTTCCGCCGGCGAGCCTTCAGGCGCCGGAGGCGATCCGGCCGTGCCGGCAATGAGGCTCTCGGAAGAGATCGCTTGACCTGGCCCCATGGGAGAAGGTTTACCCTCGGGAGCATGGGAGGCGACGGGTTGCGCATTGGTGAGATCTCCAGGCGGAGCGGTCTCAGCCGCAAGGCCCTGCGGCTCTACGAGTCCAACGGCATCCTGCCGGTGCCCCGTCGGTCGGCCGCGCGATATCGCATGTACGGCCCCGAGACGCTGGAGATCCTCACGTTCGTGACGCAGGCTAAACGACTCGGGTTCCGCCTGAGAGAGATCCACGAGATCGTCGCCATCAGGCGGGCCGGTCGCGCACCCTGCGCCCACGTGCGGATGCTCGTGGAGCGAAAGAAGACCGATCTCGAGAGGCTGCTCGGCGAGGCGACGGTCGTCCGCGACAGGCTGCGTCGGATCCTGCGCGGCTGGTCGTCGATGCCGCAGCGTGCCGCTGCCGTGTGTCCCCACATCGAATCCGGCAACGCCAAGACGACGAGGAGGATGTGATGGAAACCGTGAAGATGTCCCTGTGCCCGGCGTGCACGGCCTGCCCCGGGGTGGAGATCGCCGGCGACGAGGTCCGCATCGGCGAGGCCGGCAATCTGGCCGTCCTGCAGAAGGACGAGTGGAACGTGCTCGTCGACCTGATCCAGACAGGTAAGCTCGGGCGCGTTTAGAGAATCGCGCAGGCGCAAGCGCTCGGCGCCGCAGTTTGCTTGACACGGCGCCGGGCCTTCCCTAGTCTGAACCGCAATGAACCGCCGCCTGTCGCCCTGGCTGCTCGTCGGCGTGGCGCTGTTCGTCGTGCTCGGTCATATCTGCGCCGCTCCGGTGCACGCCCACGCCGGGACGATGACGACCCACAGTGAGGACCATCCCGAGGGTGGCGCCGACGAGGCCGCCCACGGCGGCTCGTGCGAGACCCTGCGCGCCGATTTCAACGTTCATGCGCCGGCGCTCTTGCCGACCGGCGTCGTTCTGCGGGTCGTGTCCGGTCTCGAGATCCATCGCCGGTATGCTGAGCCGGCGCCGGCGCCCACGAGCTCGCCACCGCTCTTCCTGCTCCACGCCGCGCTGCTGATCTAGTCCGCTCCCTCCGCGCCCGGCTCGTCGTCCTTCACGGGGAGAAGTCCACCTTGTTCGCGCGGGGGAGCCTCCATGCTCAGGCGCTCGATCGTCGTCGTGGCGCTGCTCGCCGCGGCGGCTGGATTCGCCACGGTCGTTCCATACGTGCAGGTGCAGCCCGCGGCAGCGGTCCCGGCCTTCGCTCGCCAGTACGATCTGCAGTGCAACGCCTGTCACACCCGCCCGCCGCGGCTGAACCGGTTCGGCGAGCAGTTCCACATGATGGGCTTCCAGATCCCCAGCGCGTCTCGTCCCGACGGCCTGCTGGGGAGCTTGAAGGAGGACGGCCCAGCCAAGACGCTCATCGATAGCCTGGCACTCCGTGTCGTCGGCGGCCTCCTCGAATACTCCGAATCGCCGCGCGAGACGGAGACCAGGCTCGAGCCGCCTCACGAGGTCGAGTTCTTCATCGCGCGGCCGATCACGCCGAGCCTCAGCCTCTACGCGGAGCTCGAGTACCAGCCGAACGGCGTCGCGTTCTCGCGCGACCGCGGCTTCTTCGACAGCGGTCACACGTTCGGCCTCGGCAAGGAAGCGTTCTTCATGTGGAACATGGGCGCCCTCCTCGGCGCCGTCGGCGCGCCGACGATGGAGATGGGCGGCCAGACCATGATCGGCCGGCACGGCGGCTTCACGATGCACGGCCCGATGCTGATGGCCGGCAAGGTCGACCCCAACACCAACTTCTCGTACTCGACGAACCGCCAGATGCTGCTCGACACCGAGCTCGAGTTCGAGAGGGAGCCCGGCGAGGACCGGAGCGAGGTGCACCGGCTGCCGATCGTCCCGTACGCCTTCGCGTCGAAGTTCTTCGGGCTGTTCAAGAACCGCAGCGAGCGCGAGCCGCAGCTCGTGACCGATCAGGTCATGTACAACACGACGGGTGCGCCGGGCGCCGACTTCCACGCGATGATCAACGACGTCGTCCTGGCTGAGGTCGGCTTTCTCAGCGAGAACGAAGGCTTCAACACCTACGGCATGCTCCGGTACGACCTTCTGGACCGGCGGGAGCTGACCTTCAACGTCTCGGTGCTCCTCAACTGGGGATTCGGCGTCGTCCGCGCCCCCGATCCCGAAGACCACGACCATCCTGGCGACACACGCCTCGACCGCTTGCGGTACGGGATTGCGGCCAACCTGAAATGGAAGGCGCTCGACGTGTACGGCGCTGTCATCATCGACCGCCTGTACGGGCTTCCGGGCGCGCTGCGGGGCGACTTCGACCGCTCGGCCGCCGGGCTCACGCTCGAGGTCGACTACCTCGCTCACGAGAAAGTCATGCTGTCCGGGCGCTTCGACCAGCTGTGGGCTGGAGGGCTCAAGGACGACAAGCTCGACGCCACGGTGCTCTCCGCGCAGGCCAAGTTCTACCCCTGGCAGAACATCGCGTTCTTCGTCCGCGACAGCGTGAACTTGCGCCCCTTCAAGGAAGACAACGCGCTGCGGAACTGGCGGAACCAGCTCTTCGTCGGCATCGACTGGGATTTTTAGGAGACCCCATGCGAGACAAAACGGTTGCGCTCCTGGCGGTCTCGGGGGTCCTCCTGGCGCTGGCTCTCTGGGTCCCACGTCCACCGGCGAGCCTGGCGAACGGCGACAAGCACG
>QHSL01000070.1 GCA_003220435.1 Candidatus Rokuibacteriota bacterium
GGCCGACAGGAGCACGTCGATGCCGCCGCCCGAGCCCAGGTCGAGCACGACCTCGCCCGCGCGCAGCTCGGCCAGCGCGGTCGGGTTGCCGCAGCCGCGCGAGGCGGCCAGGGCCTCGGCTGGGAGCGCGCTGGCCTCGTCGATCGCGTAGAGGTTCGACGTGACCGGATCGCACTCACTGCCCGACGTGCTGCTGCAACACGAGCCGCTCGCGCTCGTCACGCGCAGCGCCACCTGACCGTACTTCTGCTTCACGATCTCCTTGATCGACTCGTCCGCCATCGTGCCCTCCTCTCCCCGCCGGGCGCCCGGGGCGCCGCGGGGTGACCACATCGACGGTATTCGATATTTTGATAACTGTCAAAGTGTTTATCCGGGCTCAGCGGCCACCCGCCGCCCGCGCCAGCACGGCGACCACGCCGCCGCTGGGCGGTCCCTGGTGCTCGGCCCCGGCCGACACGTAGCACATGGTGTCGCCGGTGACCGACGCCACCACGCCGTTCACCACGCCCCGGATGTGGCGCGTGTAGTTGATGTCCGAGTCCTCGAACATGACGTGGCGGCGGCCGCGCGTGGCGCCCGACAGGTCGGGCTCGCACTTGACGAACACGTTGATCAGCCGGGCGCGATCGGCCTCGGCCAGCTCGCCGTCGACGGCGAGCCCGGCGCGGCGCAGCGCCTCCCGGACGCCGGCGGCGTCGATGGCGTCCTTCATGATCGCGTGGGCCATGACCAGCTCGCTGGTGGACTGGCGCGAGTTGCCGAGCACGATCACCTCGCAATTCATGAGCTCCACGCCCGACGAGGTCGAGGCGATCTCCGAGAAGATCGAGAACTCCTGGCCGATCACGCCGCCGTCGAGCTTGGCCGCGTCCACCTCGCCGGAGGCGACACCGATCCCGAGCGCGGCCGCGGCGCGGCCGTACGCCATTGACTTGTACGTGTCCGCCGTGACGACGCCCTTGCCGCGGCGCCGGGCCTCGTTGACGCGCTCGGTGGTCAGGGCGCCCGTCTTGATCTGGACGAAGTGGAGATCGCCGGTCGAGTCGATGCCGGCGTCCTTGATCGCCGCGCGCACGCCGTCGGCGGCGACCCGCGCGTGCACGGCGGTCCCGAACTCCTCGGGCAAGAGGTCGCGGGTGTACGCGGTGCCGACGGCCAGCCGCTTGCCGCCGGCGGGCGAGCCGCGGTCGGGCTCACGCGTGAAGATCGTCGCGTGGGGGCTCATCAACCCCTCGGTGCCGCCGGACCAGATGATGGGTACGCGCTTGGCGATCGCCGCGACCTTCTGGCCGGAGCGCTCGGCCAGCAGCAGCTGAAACGAGAGCGTCGCCAGCGCGCGCGTGTAGTCGTTGACGCCGCCGTTGCCCTCGGTCTTGCCGAGAATGGCCGCGACGTGCTCGGCCCGAAACGCCCCCTGGTCCAGGAGCTTCGCCGCCTCCGCCACATCATCCGGTGCCCGCATCCCCACCTTGAACGCCTGCGCATGCATGCTCAGCTTCCTCCTATGTCCAGATGAATCGCGTGATCCGCGTGCCGCGGCTGGTCCGCGTGCGGCCAGCGATCGATGTGCGTCGATCGCCGAAGAGCCCGGAATGATCGACGTGTCGTCAGTGGTCTGCTTGTGCCGAGTGACGGCGCGTCCGATGCCCGCGACGGGAGCCGCGGGCGTGGGATCGGTATGACGGGCGGGGTCGACGAGACCCGTTCCCGCCAAGCGGTAGCGGGCAATCAGCGCCCAGATGGAGCCCGGCCGCAACGGGTCAAGCGAGCGCGTGCCGCGTGGTCGCGCGACCCCGCCCGTCATGCCGACCCCACGCCCGCGCCACCCCGTGCGGCCGCGATCAATTCACGTAAGCGACTCGGCGAAAGAGGCATCTCGCGAACGCGGACGCCGAGCGGAGCGAGCGCGTCGTCGATCGCCTCAGCGACGAGCGCCGGAACGGGGATGGCGCCGGCTTCGCCGACGCCTTTGATGCCGAGCGCGTTGAGCGGCGATGGCGTCTCGGTGTGACCGATCGCGATCTCGGGAATTTCCATCGCGGTCGGGATCAGAAAATCCATGAACGTCGTGGTGAGCGGCTGGCCGCTCTCGTCGTAGACGAGGCGCTCGTAGAACGAGCCCCCGATGCCTTGCGCCACGCCACCGCGGATCTGGCCCTCGACGATGATCGGGTTCACGAGCGTGCCGCAGTCGTGGTGGACGACGTATCGGACGAACGCGAGGTTCCCGGTCTCGACGTCGACCTCCACGATCGCTGCGTGGCAGCCGCTCGCGAAGGTCGAATGCGGCGGCGCGTAAAACCCGTGCGCCTCGAGCCCGGGCGCCTCGCCCGGAAGGAGCACCGGGCCCTCGCGCGGCTTCACGAGCCGCAGCGCGGCCTCGGCCGCCTCCTTGCCGTACGCGTAGCGGATCGGGTTCGCGACCGTCGCCAGCGCGCCGAGCGTCAGCTCCTTGCCGGGCGCGCCCCTGACCCACGCGCGGCCGTCGGCCAGTTCGAGGTCATCGGGCGAGACCTCGAGCAGGCTCGCGGCCAGACGCAGCGCCTTGTCGCGCACCTCCATCGCGGCCCGATGGATCGCGTTGCCGCTCGTGACCAGGCCGCGGCTGGCGTACGTCCCGGCGCCCCAGTTGAACTTGGTCGTGTCGCCGGTGACGACCGTGACGTCGCGCGGATCGCAGCCGAGCGCGTCGGCGGCGATCTGGGCGAACGTCGTGCCATGCCCCTGTCCTTGCGTCGTCAGGCCCGTCGCCACCAGGACCTTGCCGCTCGGCTCGACGCGAACGTGCGCGCCCTCGTAGGGGCCGATGCCGGTGCCCTCGACGTAGCAGCCGAGCCCGAGCCCGAGGTAGCGTCCGGCGCGTCGCGCCTCGGCCTGGCGGCGGCGGAACTCGCCGGCGCCGACCATCTCGAGCGCCATCGCGAGGCCGGCCGGATAGTCGCCGCTGTCGTAGCGGGTCGGGCCACCGTCCTGGAACGTGAGCCCCACGTCCCACGGGAACTCGTCGGGCTGGATGAAGTTGCGTCGCCGAACCTCCGAGGGCTCGAGCCCGAGCTCACGGGCGATCAGCGCGATCATCCGCTCCATGACGAAAACGCCGTGCGGCCGGCCGGCGCCGCGATACGGGGTCACGACGGCTTTGTTCGTGTAGGCGACTTCGAATTCGACCGCGTAATTCTGCAGCCGATATGGCCCCGGTAACTGCGTCGACGTGATGATCGGCACGACGATGCCATAGGGCGTGTACGCGCCGGCGTCGTGGACGAAGCGATCGCGGAGCGCGAGAATCTTGCCCGTCGCGTCGAAGCCCACCTCGACGTCGTGGATCTGGCCGCGCTCCTGGTTGGCCGCCAGCAGGTGCTCGCGCCGGTCTTCCGTCCACTTCACGGGCCGCCCGAGCGTGATCGCCGCGTGCGGGACCAGGATCTCCTCGGGATAAAAGAGCATGATCTTGGTGCCGAAGCCCCCGCCCACGTCCGGCGCCACGACTTCCACGCTGAACTCGGGGAGGCCGAAGAGCCGCGCCAGGCCGTTCTTGATCGGCAGCGGCGCCTGCGTCGAGTCCCAGACTCTCAGGACGCGTCGGCGCGCGTCCCACTCGGCGACCACACCGCGCGTCTCGATGGGGCTCCCGCAGCTGCGCTCGATCGCCAGCCGCTCGCGCCGCACGCGCGGCGCCCGCGCCAGCGCCCCGTCGGCGTCGCCGACCGTCTGTCGGAACCGCGCGGCGCGGTTGTCGGGCACGTCGGCATGCACCCGCGGCGCGCCCGGCGCGAGTGCCTGCGCCAGGTCGGTCACGACCGGAAGGGGCTCGTACTCGACCTCGATCAGCCCGGCCGCGTCCTCGGCGAGATAGCGATCGGTCGCGACCACGAACGCGATGATCTCGCCGACGTAGCGGACCTCGTTGGTGGCGAGCGGCCGCTGCGTGCGCGGGTGCGTGAGCGTGGGATGCGGGATCAGCAGGGGCGAGGGCTGGTTCCGCTCACCCAGATCGCCGGCGGTGAGCACCAGCCGGACGCCGGGCGCGCGGCGCGCGGCGGCCGCGTCGATCCGCACGATCCGGGCGTGGGCGTGGCCGCTTCGCAGCGCCGCCGCGTGGAGCATCCCCGGCGGGTTCAGGTCGTCCACGAAGCACCCGAGGCCCTGCAGCAGCCGCGGATCCTCGTTGCGCGGAATGCGCGCGCCGATCGAGCGCGTGGTCATCAGCCGCCGGATCGGCCGATGCGCGCTTGCACCAGCGCCTCGAACGCGCGGTCGAAGCAGGCGCGCGGGGCGTTGACGATGCCCGCGCCGACCTGGCCGATGCCGGGCTCGCGGTGCGCCATGCCGGTCGTGATCTGGGGCAAGATCCCGGTCTGCACGACCAGGCGCACGTCGATCCCGGTCGGCGTTCCGCGGAAATCGAGCGTGGGCAGCCGGTACGCCGCGCTCTCGCCGATCGTGATCTCGTACATGCGCCGCGTGTACTCGAGCGCTTCGGCCGGCGTGCCACCGACGAACTGGACGATCGCGGGGGCGCCGCCCATGGCGAAGCCGCCCAGACCTCCGGTCTCGGTGATCGCGCTGTCGCCGATGTCGGGGTTTGCATCGCCGGGCCCGAAGCCGGGGAAATAGAGACCACGCGGCGTCTCGGCCGGCGCCGTGAACCAGCGCTCCCCGAGCCCGCTGACCCGGATGCCGAACTCGGTGCCGTTGCGGGCCATCGTGGTGACCAGCGTCGAGCCCGCTATCCCATTGGCCGGATCGAGCGCCGCCTTGCACGCGGCCATCGCGACGTTCAGGAACAGGTGCTCGTTGGAGGCGGCGAACGCGAGGATGCGGCTCCGCTCCTTCCCGGGGAGATCGAGCGCGGCGATCTCGGGGGCGAGCGCCTTGATCAGCAGCGCGGAGGCCGCGCGGTTGCGATTGTGGCACTCGTCGCCCATCTGGACCGCCTGCCCGATCAGCGCGCGCAGGTCGACGCCGCCCGCGCGGCGGAGCGCCTCACCGAGCGCCGGCCCCACGACGTCCCTGAACCAGCGCAGGCGCTCGATGACGTCGGGGGAATTGGCGCCGTAGCGGAGCACCTTGCCCAGCCCCTCGTTCAGCGTCGAGTAGGCCCGATTGCCGGCAACCCGGTTCTCGACCACGAGCACCGGCATCGACGCGGTCGTCGCGCCCGCCATCGGGCCCACCGCCGCGTGATGGTGGCACGGGTCGAACCTGACGCCGCCCCTCGCCGCGAGGCGCTCGGCTTCGTCCTGGTCACCCGCGAGCCCCTCGTACATCAAGGCGCCGACGATCGCGCCGCGCATCGGGCCGCTCATGCGCTCCCAGGCGATGGGCGGGCCGGCATGGAGCACCGTGTCGCGCGTCATCCCGGGCACGACCTCGATCGCCGGTCGGACGTCGACGAGGATCTGGTGGGCCGCAAGCACACGATCGAGCGCCGCCTGGTTCGCCGCGTCGACGGCGTCGCACCAGAGCGACGCGAGCGCGCCGGGCTGCGCCGGCGGCTGCCAGTCCACCCGTTTGGCCGGGACACCTTGCGCGACGAGGGCCGCCGCGAAGAGCTCGGGGCCGGCGACCACGGCCACGAGCGGATCGCGGAGGAGATCAGGCCCAGGCGCCATCACGCGTCTCGGGCGATCGCGCGCGCCGTCTCGGCGGCGCGCCGGTTGCTCGCGCACACGAGGGCGCCGAGATCACGCAGCGTCTTCTCTTGCCGTCCGAGGCCTTGCGGGTCGTCGTCGGTCCCGACGACGTGCGCGACGACGCTGAGCGCCCGGCCTCCGCGCTGCGCACGCTCGCGCGCCTCCGCGAGCGCCGATCCGACCGCGGCGGCGGGATCGGGGTGGGCGCAGTCGCCCAGAATCAGGTCCAGGAGCAACACCGACACGGTCGGATCGTCGCCCGCCTCGACGATCGCGGCGTTGCGGCGACTCGGATCGATGATCGGGTGCGGCCGCCCGCGCGTGAACTCCTCGGCGCCGAAGTCCACGAAGTCGTGTGGGGACCCGCCGACGATGCGGCGCGCCTCGTCGCAGAGCGTGCCGCCCGCGTAGAGGCCGCGCACCGCGCCGCGCGTGCCGCCCCTCGCGACCGGCGCCGGGCCATCGAGGTCGACGACCGCGCCGCCCGCGAGCATCACCGCGGCGGCGGCCGCTTCCTCGAGCGTCGTCACCGCGCGGACGCCGCCCGGCACCGCTCCGTCGTAACCGAGCAGGCAAGCCACCACAGGCTTCTTCGTCTCGACCGCGGCCCTGAGCACGATGTCGGCGACGGCAGGCGACGCGGGCTTGGAGACGATCAGCACCGCGCGCGTGGACTCGTCGGCGGCGAGCCGCTCGAGGGACTGGAGCGTGGTGGCGCCGCCGACGGCGGCCTGGAGGTCGCGGCCGCCGGTGCCGATCGCGTGGGAGACGCCGGCGCCGAGGCGATGGATGAGGCACGTCACTTCCTGGATACCGGTGCCGGAGGCGCCGACGATCCCGATCGATCCGCGGCGCACGCGGTTCGCGAACCCCAGGCCCACGCCGTTGATGATCGCGGTGCCGCACTCGGGTCCCATGACCAGCAGGCCGCGCTCGTGTGCGCGGTGTTTCAGCGCGACCTCATCGTCGAGCGACACGCCGTCGCTGAAGAGGAACACGTGGAGGCCGCTCGACAGCGCCTGATGGGCGTCGAGGACCGCGTAGGCGCCGGGCACCGCGATCAGCGCCACGTTCGCCGACCCGCCACGGGCGGCGGAGGCGGTCGTGCGCGGCGGCGCCGCCACCCATCCGGCTGCCCCCGTGTCGCGGCCGGCGCTCAGCAGCTCCTCCACGCACGCCAGCGCGCGGTGAGCCACCGCCTCGCTGCTCGCTCTCACCGCCACGAGCAGATCGGAGGACTCGCCCGCCGGCGCCTCCGCCGGCCACATCGCCGCCTGCGCCAGCATCGAGCGGCCGGTCGCCGTTCCCATCACGACGGCGACTTCGGTTACGCCCGCCAGCTGGCGGGCCTGCTCGGCGACACGCATGAGGTCGATCGAATCGAAGTACGAGTTCGGTCTGACTTTCCAGGATAGGTGCACGCTCGGTCCCCCGCTCGCCGCCGTCGTCGATCGTCGCATTATAGCCAGTCGGCGATCGATAAACGGGCGGGAGTGTTCGGCGCCCTTGCTACCATCGACGAACAGGATGCCCGACGCGAGCCCGCCCCTGGTCAGCATCTGCGTTCCCACTCGCAACGGGGCGCGCTATCTCCGGGAATGTCTCGAGAGCGCGCTCGCCCAGACCTTCGGGCAATTCGAGCTCCTGGTCGTGGACGACGCCTCGAGTGACACCACCGTCGCCGTCGCCACCGATTTCGCGCGCTCCGATGCGCGCGTCCGCGTCCATGAAAATCCCCAACGTCTCGGGCTCGTCGGCAACTGGAACCGGTGCGTCGAGCTGGCGCGTGGTGAATGGCTCAAGTTCTTGTTCCAGGACGATTGGCTGGATCGCCACTGTCTCACGCGCCTGCTGGATGCCCCCGTGCCCGGCGTTCTCCTCGTCGCGTGTCGTCGGGCGTCCTGGTTCGACTCGACGGTGCGCCCCCAATTGAGGGGCGACTACGAGCGGTACGTGGCGGAGCACAATCTGCCCCGGCGATTCCCGGGCCGGTCCATCATCGAGGCCGAGGCGTTCGCGGAGCACATGGTCGATTTTCCCCTCGACAACTGCATCGGTGAGCCCACCGCGACCTTGATCCACGCCGACGCGTTCCGACGGTACGGGCTGTTTCACCCGCACCTCGTACAGCTGGGGGATTGGGAGCACGCGGCGCGCGTCGCGCTCCAGAACGGCCTTTGCTACGTCGACGCTCCTCTGGTAACGTTCAGGCTGCATGGCGCATCGACCACGGCGGTCAGCTGGTCGGCGCGCAGCTACCGAAGAGACGTGATCGATCCGCTCTTGATCCTTCATGAGGTCGTCTACGCGCCGACCTATCGGTCAGTCCGTGACGCTGCGGCGCGCCGCACGCCGCCGATCGAGTTGTCGCAGCGCCTGCACGAGGCGGTCGATCGCGCCCACGGCCGGGCGCGCGACGGTCGGGACCTCGCCGAATGGCGAGACGCCGTTCGAAATTATCCGCGGCTCCTGTCGGGGCCGCCCACGCACCGGCTCCGACGCTGGCTCAAACGCTCGGCTCCGACGTCGCTCCTGTCCCTGGGGCGGCGCGTACGGAAGCTCCGTCCGCGTCATCCCGACTGAGCGACGAGGCTGGACGGCCCGTGCTCTTCAATAGCCTGCGGTTCCTCTATGTCTTCCTCCCCATCACCTATGCAGGCTTCTGGCTGCTGCATCGCAAGACGCATCGCTACTTCTGGCTGGCGCTGACGGGATACCTCTTCTACGCTTCCTGGAACTACAAGTTCTGCGCCTTGATGGCGTTCTCCACCGCCGTCGCCTATCTGGCCGGCCACGGGCTGCTTCGATGGCAGGGCCCGCGTCTGCGCCTCCTGTGTCTCGTCGTGCCGGTCACGGCGGATCTGGCGCTCCTCGGGTTCTTCAAGTACTGGAATTTCGCGGTCGACAACGCCAACCACGCCACGGCGTGGCTGGGGATTCCCGCCGCGCTGCCCCTGTTCGACATCGTCTTGCCGGTCGGCATCTCCTTCTACACGTTTCACACCGTCACCTATATCGTCGACAGCTACCGGGGCCTGATCAAGCCGACCCGCAACGTCTTCGAGTTCGCCTGCTACGTCTCCCTGTTCGCTCAGCTGGTGGCCGGCCCGATCGTCCGATTCCGGCAGATCGAAGGGGACCTCGATCGCATCGACCGCGTCGATCGACGGAACGCGCTGAACGTCGCGTGGTCGTTCTTCGCGATCGGGCTGGCCAAGAAGGTCCTGCTCGCCGACTCGATCGCCGCGATCGTCAATCCGGCGTTCCTCCGATACGAGGACCTCGGGACCCTCGGCACGTGGGCGTGCATGCTCGGCTACACCTATCAGCTCTATTTCGATTTCTCGGGGTACAGCGACATGGCGGTCGGCCTCGGATACCTCTTCGGCCTGCGGCTGCCCCAAAACTTCAACTCGCCGTACAAGGCGCTCGACCCCGCTGACTTCTGGCGTCGCTGGCACATCTCGCTTTCGTCGTTCCTCCGGGACTACGTCTACATCCCGCTCGGCGGCAGCCGGTGCTCGCCCCTGGCCGCCAACCGCAACTTGCTCGTGACGATGCTGTTGGGTGGCCTGTGGCACGGCGCCAACTGGACGTTCGTCGTGTGGGGCGGTTATCACGGGGTCCTGCTGGTCCTCCATCGCCTCGTGCACGAGCCCTGGGACAGGCTCTCGCCCTTCGCCAGACGACTGACGACGTTCGTCCTGGTCGTCGTGGGCCTGGTCTTCTTTCGCGCCGGCGACTTCACGATGGCCGCGACGATGTTGCAGCGCATGTTCGTCTGGCACTCCGGGGCCGCGCCGGTCGGTGGCGAGACACTCGTCGTTCTCCTCGGCGTCGCGGCCGTGCTGGCCCACGTCGGCCCGAACACGTTCGAGCTCGATCACGCGTGGTCGGCCCCCGCCGTCGCGGGGCTGGCCCTCTTGTTCGTGCTGTGTCTGGTCTCGATTGCCGGCTTCGAGGTCTCGCCGTTCCTCTACTTCCAGTTCTGAGAGCTATTTCCCCTTCCCAGCGCACGGCCGTATGAGATAAAAGACGCATGCGCTCGCGTCTCGCGGTCGGTTATCTCCTGCCGCGAATCCTCCTCGTGACCCTGATGATCGACGGCGGTCTTCGCTTTCTGCCGACGCGTCTGTTCACGTTCCGTCCCGAGATGCGATACCGGCTGCCCGGTGAGGCCTACGAAAGGAATGCGCACACCGTCAACGCCGTCGCCTACGGTGACCTGGCGGGGCTCGGCAATCTGCGCGACTTTCGGCAGTATCGCCCGGACACGATGACCACCGATGGCTGGGGATTCCGCAATCTGCCATACCCCGGGCCGTTCTGCGCGATCCTGATCGGCGATTCGTTCGCGATCGGCGGCGTCGGTGTCGGCGACCGTGAAACGCTCTCGGCCCGGCTCCAGGAATTGTGGGACTGCGGCGTCTACAACGCCGCCGGCGCCACCGATCCGGCCCTGCAGGCGCCCCATGCGCAACGGGTCGCCTCGATGGCGCGGCGACTCGGTCTCGGCAAGGGTTTGGTGCTTGCGGAATTCGTGGAGCGGCTCCCGACGCCCACGATCCCACCCCTCCCGCCGGCGTCCGCGGACGACGAGTCGAGCCCGCCGCCGCTCGCGCGTCGGCTCATGACGCTCGGGATGGGCTGGGCGAGCTTCTCCCCAGGGAAAATTCTGGCCCAGCGCGTGGGCAGCCGCCTCGAGAACGACACGGTGCTGCCGAACCGACACGCCAGGCGGGTGCCGCGAGCCACCCTCCGCGACGGGCACTGGATGCTCTTCTTCGACGAAGAGATGGAGACGTACACGCCGGAGCGGCGCGTCTCGGCCGAGTATTGGATCTGGCTACGGCGGCAACTCGCGGAGGTGGATCTGGAGCTCCTGGTCGTCCTGGTGCCGAACAAGTACACCGTCTACCACGATCTCCTCCGTGACGAGCCGCCGCAGGCGGTCGAGCCGGGAGAATCGCTCACGCGCCTGACGGCGCAATTGCGCGACGCCGGCGTCCCGGTGGTGAACGTCACCAGCGTCCTTCGCGCGGGCGCCGCGAGCGCCGTGGCCGAGGGGATCCACCTGTACTTTCAGGACGACACCCACTGGAACGCCCACGGCATCGACGTCGCCGCCCGCGCGGTGGCTCGTGCATGGCGCGAGGTTCTCGGGCCGTGAACGCCACCCGACCCCAGGAAGTCCCGCCCAAAGTCAGCGTCGTGATGCTCACCTACCGGCACGAGAAGTTCATCACGCAGGCGATCGAGAGCGTCCTGATGCAGAAAACCGATTTCCCGTTCGAGCTGCTGATCGGTGAGGACAAGTCGCCCGACGCGACCCGTCGCATCGTCGAGGCATACGAGCGCCGTCACCCCGGCAAGATTCGACTGCTGGCGCGCGAGCAGAACCTGGGCATGATGCGCAACTTCGTCGACACGTATCTGCGCTGCCGCGGAACCTACGTCGCGCTCCTGGAAGGGGACGACTACTGGACCTGCGCGCAGAAGCTCCAGCTGCAGGCCGACGCGCTCGACGCCCACCCGGACTGGGTCATCTGCTTCCACACCGTGCGATTCGTGACCGACGACGGCAGCCGGCCGTCGTATCTCTTCCCGAGCGGCCGGCCGGAAGTGTCTACGCTCGACGACCTCATGGAACAGAATTTCATGCAGACGTGCTCCCTCATGTTCCGCAACGGCGTCGTCCGGTCCTTTCCGGACTGGTACTTCTCACTGCCGGTCGGCGACTGGCCGCTCTCCATCATGTTGGCGCAGCACGGCCGGGTGGGCTACCTCGATCGGGTCATGGCCGACTATCGCATCCATCCCGGCGGCGTGTGGGCGGGCCGGGATCCCCGCTTCCAGCTCGAGCAGAGCTTGAGAATGCTGGGGCAAGTCCGCCAGATCCTGGATCCGGAGCGGGCCGCGCGGCTTGCCGCACGCATTGCGCGCGGCTACGTCGAGCTCGCCGGCCTCCACGCGGACGCCGGCGACCCGTCGAAGGCCCGCGCCGCGTTGTGGGGCCAGCGGCGCTTCGCGTCCGCGCTGCGCCGCGGGTTCCCGCACAAGCACGCCCTGCGGGAGGTGCTGCGGATCGAGGCCCCGATCATCCTCCGGGCACTCCAGTGGCTCCGGCGCCTCTCCCGTTCGCGCCGCGCGCGGAACCTTTGATCGCCGGCGGCGCCGGACTACGGGTCCGGCATCGCCGCGCCCGGTCGCTCGCTCGCGCCCCTCTCGGCAAGCACCTGGCGCACGGCGGCGGCGCGGGCCAGGGCGGAGCGGATGATTCCGCAGACCGTTCCGACGATTTCCGGCGTAATGGCCTGGCCGGTGGGAAGCAGCAAGACGCGCGGCGCGACCCGTTCGGTGTGAGGCAGCAGCAACCCGGCGTTGGGCTGGAGTGACCGATAGGGCTCCATGCGGTGGCAGCCGGGCCAGAAGTACTTCCGGGCCAGCACGTTGTCCGCGTGCAACACCAAAACCAGCTCGTCTCGACTCAGGGCCGCGACGTCCGGGTCCACCTCCACGACGACGTACTGATAGTTGTGGCGCTCGGCGTGGTCGTAGCCGATGAGGGAGATGCCCGGCAGTCCCCACAACTCGGCCCGGTAGGCGTCGTAGTTCCGGCGGTTCACGCCGACCAGTTCGTCGATCGCGTCGAGGGACGTGAGGCCCATCGCCGCGCAGATCTCCGTCATCTTGCCGTTGGTGCCCAGGTAGATGACGCGATCGTAGCCGGCGAAGCCGAAGTTGCGCATGAGCCGCAGCTTGACCGCCAGCGCATCATCGCTGGTCACGACGGCGCCACCCTCGAAGCTGTTGAGGAACTTGGTCGCGTGGAAGCTGAACACCTCGCACGCGCCGAATCCGCCGATCATCCGGCCACGGTGAGAGCACCCCAGGGCGTGCGCCGCGTCGTACATCACGCGGAGACCCCGGCGGTCGGCGATCGCTTCGATGGCGGCGGTATCGCAGGGCCGGCCCCAGACGTGAACGCCGATCACGCCGGTCGTGCGCGGCGTGATGAGGCGCTCGATCGCGCCGGGGTCGATGGTGTGCGTGCGTGGATCGATGTCGGCGAACACCGGGGTGATCTCCTGCCGCTGCAGCGCGTGCGCCGTGGCCACGAACGTGTACGAGGGAACGATGACCTCGCCCCGCAGCTCCAGCGCCCGGATAGCGATCTCGAGGGCGACCGTCGCATTGCACATCGCGACACAGTGCTTGACGTCGGCAAGGTCGGCGATCCTCCGCTCGAGCTCCTTCACCAGCGGCCCGTCGTTCGTCAGCCATCGCCGGTCCAGCAGATCGCCGACGAGGGCGAGAAACTTCGCGCGATCTCCGATGTTCGGGCGCCCGACGTGGAGGTGCTCGGCGAAGGCTGGGACCCCGTCGAGAAGCGCAATCTGCTGATCTCGTCTCATTCCTGGCCGACCTCGCGCAGCGCCTTGGGTATATAGCGACCCGACGCGTCGAACAGATCACGGCGAAGCTGCGCCTCGAGCTCCAGGATCCGCTCTCGCGGCCGTTCCTTGAGCGGCCTCGCCGGCGAGCCCCCGTGGATCGTCCACGGCGCGCAGTCCCTGTTGACGAGTGAATTCGCCCCGATGGCCGCGCCCTCGCCGATCTCCACGCCGGGCAGGACCACCGAGTTCGCGCCGATGACCGCGTGTCGGCGGATTCGCACGAACGAGCGGATCGCCACACGATAGGGCGCCGGCACCGTAGGGCCGGTGAGACACCCGCCCAGATAGTCGTCGTTGCCGGTGTAGACCCGCGCCCCGCCCGAGATCCCGACGAAGTCCTCCACGAAGAGCTCGCCGCCGCCGGCGATCGCCGCGTGGGCGGCGATGTGGACGAAGCTCCCGAGGGCAGTCAGACGCCCACCCGAAAGAAACACGAAGTCATCGACGATCACCGAGTCACCGATCGAGATCACCTCGGGCCCGACGATCTTGGCGAGCGGCCAGATCATGACGTCCTGGCCGACGCGCGCGAAGGGCAGCGAATACGCCTGGCTGCGATCGCTCATCCGGGCCTCCGTGAGAACATCGGCTCCGGACCGTCCGGGGCCGCGTCGACGGCGCGCGGTCGTTCCCGCGCGCTCAGAGAGGGGCGACGGTCCATGGCAATGGGGGCTGAACGACCCCGGGCTCCCGGCCCACCCAGGCCCGCGCGCGCGGCGCGGCGTCGACCACGGTGAATGACGCGATCGAGCCGTTCTCGTACACGACCTGGTTCTCGTTTTGAACGATCAAGAGTCGGAGGCTGTACGCTCCGCTGTTCAACAGGTTCGCCGGCAGCGAAAAGGAACCCCGATACAAGCCGGGCGGTCGCCGCTCGGGCGTACAGCCAGTGGTCAGCACGATGACCCCTTCGTCGTTCACCAGGACATAGGTGATGTGCAGGTGGAGCTCCGGCTTCAGCACCCAGAACTCGGTGGCCACCTCGATGGGACTGGTCATGGTGATCAAGCCGTCGGGGCGCCTCGCGGTGGATGCCACGCAGACCCGCCGGACCCGCAGCGCCTCGGTGCCCGGAGCCGCATCGGGCGCCGCCCAGTCGCTGGGCTGGTCGGAGCGGTACGCTTCGCGCAGGTAGTGGCTCACCACCGTCGAGGCCGGCCCTTCGGTCACGAGTCGGCCCTCCTGCAGCAGGATCGCGCGGTGGCAAAGACTCTGGACCGCCACCGTGTTGTGGCTCACGAACAGAACGGTCCGACCTCCGCGGGACACCTCGTTCATCTTACCCAGGCACTTCCGCTGAAACCGCGCATCGCCGACGGCCAGCACCTCGTCGACGACGAGGATCTCCGGCTCCAGATGGGCCGCAACGGCGAAGGCGAGACGGACGTACATGCCCGAGGAGTAACGCTTGACCGGCGTGTCGATAAACTCCTCGCACTCGGAAAACGCCACGATCTCGTCGAGCTTCCGCCGAATCTCCGACTTCGTCATCCCCAATATCGCGCCGTTGAGAAAGATGTTCTCCCGCCCGGTCAGCTCCGAGTGAAACCCGGTGCCGACCTCCAGCAGGCTCGCGACGCGCCCCCTCAGCGTGATCCGGCCGGACGTCGGCGCGGTCACCTGGGACAGGATCTTGAGCAACGTGCTCTTGCCCGCTCCGTTCCGACCGACGATGCCGAGCACCTCGCCCTCCCCGACGTCGAAGCTCACGTCGTGGAGCGCCCAGACGTGCTCGCCCATTCGGCGCGCGTGCTGCTCCTCGCCGATTCGGTAGGCCGGGTCCGGCCGTCCGCGCACCCTGGCCCACCACCGGTTGAGATCCTCGGCGAGCGTTCCGCTCCCGATCGTCCCGAGCCGGTAGGCCTTGCTGAGCCCTTCGACGGCGATCATGCCGCGCCCGCCCCTAGACCGTGTCCATGAACGTGCGCTCGACGCGCGTGAACAGCATCAGGCCGACGGCGAGCAGCGCCAGCATCGCGCCGAAGCTGGCCAGGAGCTGCGTGAGGCTGGCGGAGCCGACGCCGAGAAAGCCGAGGCGGAAGCCCTCCATCACCGGCGTGAGCGGATTGAGCAGCAGCGCCCACCGGAGGCGCTCGGGCACCGCCGACAGGGGATAGATGACCGGGGTGGCATACATCAGCAGCTGGACCCCAAACGTGATCAACTGCCCGAGGTCGCGGTAGCGGGTCGTCAGCGCGCACACGACGATGCCGCCGCCCAGGGCGTACCCCGCCAGCAACAGGAGAAACAGGGGCGTCAAGAGCGCCCATGCCGTCAGGCTCAGCGGCGCGCCGGAGACGACGTGGGCGCCGAGGAAGACGAGGAAAATGCCGAGCTGGATCGCGAAGGAGATCAGACTGGAGATGACCACGGAGATCGGAAGGACCAGACGATGAAAGTACACCTTCCCGAGCAGCCCGGCGTTCCACACGAACGTCCGGGCAGTGCTGGTCAGCGAGCCGGCGAAATAATTCCACAGCACAGTGCCCGCCAGGTAGAAAAGGAACGGCGGCGCCCCGTCGGTCGGCAGCGCCGCCAGCGTGCCGAAGACGATCGTGAACGTGAGGGTCGTGAGCAGCGGTTGAACGACGTGCCACGCGGGCCCCAGGATCGTCTGCTTGTACATCGATACGAAATCACGCCAGACGAACAGGCTGATCAGGTCCCGATAGCGCCACAGCTGGCCCAGGCGCCAATCGAACCAGCCGCGGTGAGGCGAAATGACCGTGGCGGCGCCCGCGGCGCGTTGCCCCTCACCGCGCGCACGCAGGGTCCCGCCCCTCTGGCGACTGTCCGCGACCACGTTCACCACAGACGGATCATCACGAAGCCGCGCTGCTGGAGCTCGTCGTAGACGTCACGCCGCTCGCGCCGCGCCGGGCCGCTCGCGGCGCCGGGATCCGCGCCCGGCGGAGCGATGCGACGGTCCAGCAGCACCTTGATGTCGGGCATGCCCGCGAAGACGGTCTCGAAATAACTGAGCAGATCGGGGCGGTCACGCGCGACCACGACGATGACCCGCAGCATCAGTCTCCCCCGTCAGAAAACTTTCCAATTGGACCGTGGCCCTTGCGGGATCCACGAGAAAGCACGGAGTTTCAACATCTTCTGAAATGGCACCGCATATGCTCGTGTCCGATTCAATGCGTCCAGCAAGCACGGAACCTCACGTTCGACGGCTGCTCGAGGGCCACATGGCTCGGCATCTGTTCCTCGTCTCGCGCCACGATGCTCGTCTCTATGAGTATCTGGTCGATCGGTTTCGGGACGATAGAAACGTCGAAGTCATCCTCGATCGCCGTCACATCGAGCGCCGGGGCCGAACGCACCCGCCCGCGTACGTAGGCGGCGATCGCCGGCGCGGCGACCGCCGGACTCGGCGCGAGCTCGACCTGGAGCTCAAGGTCCGGTCTCACGTGATCCTGACGATCCCCGACGCCGACACCCCTCCCCATTTATAGCCGCGCCTCGGCCGGCGGGGCCCCAGCCCCGCGACGGCCTGCAGCGCGTACTTTTCCAGAGTCGCACCTCGGCTGGCGGGGCCCCAGCCCGCGACGGCCTGCAGCGCGTACTTTTCCAGAGTCGCACCTCGGCCGGCGGGGCCCCAGCCCCGCGACGGCCTGCAGCGCGTACTACGGTCCTAGGACGCGCCGAGCTCGCGCAGCACACGGCGCGCCTCGACGGCATCGGTAGATTTCTCGTCCAGCTGGAGCGAGCGCCTCAGCGACACGATCGCATCCTCTTTCTTCCCGAGCTGGTAGTAGGTCATCCCCAGGTGATGGTGGACCGGCGCGATCCGCGCGCCGAGCTCGGCCGCCCGCTTGAGGATCGGCTCCGCCTTCGCGTACTCCCCGCGCTGGTAGTACACGAAGCCGACGGTGTCGAGGACCGACGCGGAATTGGGCGCGGCCTCCTGCGCGCTCAGCGCCAGCGTCAGCGCTTCCGCGAGGTTCTGGGTCCGCGACGCGTAGATCCACGCGAGGTTGTTGAGCACCGCCGCATCCTTTGGATTCAGGCTCTGCGCCTTCCGATAGGAGGCGATCGCCCGGTCGACCTCGCCCTTCCGCTCGTAGGCGTTCCCGAGCAAGAAGTGGGCGGGCGCGTGACCGGGCTGCAGGGCGACCACGGTGCTCAGCGCGTCGGTCGCCGGCTGGAGATTGCCGCGCTGGAGCTGGAGCTGGCCGATGATGTAGTGCGCCGCCGCCAGCTTGGGCTGGCGGGCGACCGCGTCCTTCGCGAGCGCCAGCGCTTCGTCGAACCGTCCGGCCTGCGCTTTCAGGCTGGCCAGCCGTAGCTTCAGGTCCACGTTGGGCGGGCTCACCCGGTGGGCCGTGTCGAGGTGCTGGATCGCCGCCTCGACGTTGCCCTTGCGCTGGTGGTAATCGCCGAGCAGCAGGTTCGCCTGGAGATTCTCAGGCTCCGAGCGCACGACCGCCTTGAGGTAGTCGGCCGCCTCCTCCGCCTTCTTGTCGTGAAGACGCAGCAGGCCCATCGCGAGGTTGGCCGGAACGAACGTCGGCGCGACCTCGAGGATCCGCCGGTACTCGGCTTCGGCTTCCGCTCGCTGGCTCCGGGCCAGGTACGCCCGCGCCAGCGCGTTGCGGACGGCGACGTTGCTCCCATCCTTCTCGAGCGCGGTCTTGAGCTCGCCGATCTGCTCGACCAGCAGCGCATCGTCTGGCTTCTGGCCCGACAGCGCCGCCATCTCGATCCGGATCCCCTTGGTGTCGGGCGCGAGCTCGAGGGCCTTTTGGTACGATCGCCGCGCGCCGTCCAGGTCGCCCCGCGCGAGCAGCGCGCGCGCGCGGTAGTAGTGGCCCGCCGCGATGTTCGGATTGATCTGGTTCACCTGATCGAACTGCGTGATCGCCTCTGCGGTGTTGTACTTGCCGAGGTAGGCGAGGCCGAGGAGGATCCGCGGCTGCACGGAGCCTGGATCGCCGGAGACCACGGGCGAGAGCAAGCTCACCGCGTCGTCGTATCGGGCTCGCTTGATATAGAGGTGGCTCAGCGCCAGGGTCAGCTCGCGCGCTGGGGGCGTGGCCTTGATCGCCGGCTCGAGGACCGCGATCGCCTGGTCGAACCGGACGTGCGCGGCGTGAACGCTCGCCAGTGTGAGCGCGGCGGCGACGTCGGCCGGCCGATCAGTCAGGATCCGCTGGAGCTGCGCGACCGCTTCACCCTCGCGCTTCCCGGTTAGCAGCAGCCGGGCCAGGGCGAAGCGCGCGGGCGCGAACCGCTCGTCGACTGCGATCGCGCGCTTGAGCTCCTCCTCGGCCTTCTTCTGGTCACCCTTCTTGTCGTGGAGCGCGGCCAGCGTCAGGATCAGCTCGGGGTTCTTCGGGTCGGCCTTCAGCGTGGCCTGCAGCGCGGCAAGCGCCTCGTCGGTCCGGTTCTGCTGGACGAGCGTGGCGACCTTCGCCCGCAGCGCGGGCACGTATTTCGGGTTCGCCCGGAGCGCCGTCTCGTATTCCCGGAGCGCATCCTGGGGCTTCTTCTCGCTGTTGTAGACGTTTCCGAGCGCCAGCCGCCCGGGCGCGAAGCTCGGATCGACCTCGACCGCCCTCGCGTACATGTCCTCGGCGCGCTTGAGGTCGCCGCGGGCGACGTAGATCGCCCCGAGCACTCCGTAGGGCTGCGCGCTCTGGGGCATGAGCCCGGTGGCGGTCTGGGCCGACTTCACCGCCCGGTCGAAATCTCCGAGCCGGAGATGCGCCCGAGCCACTTGCAGATGGTACTCGCCGACCTTCTCCATCGGCCTGGTGATCGCGTCGAACTCGCGAAGCGCCTCGCGCGCGCGACCACCGGCCAGGTAGGCGCCTCCCAGGCCGTAGCGGAAGAGGGGGTTGTCGGGGGCTCGCGCCACGATCGCCTGAAATTCGACGACCGCATCGTCGACCCGGTTGAGCCCAACGAAGGCGTGCGCGAGCAAGTAGCGCACGACCGGCGTGTCCGGCAACGACCGGGCGAGCGGCCGCAGGGCCAGGATCGCCTTCTCGTACTCCTGGGCCCGGACGTAGTACCCCCCCAGGACGACCACGACGCGCGGCGACCATGCCTGACGCGGCAGGGTTTCAAGATCCTTGATCGCGTCAAGGAGCCGGCCGTCCACGGCGTGGAGCTCGCTGGACGCCAGGGCGACTTTCGGGCTCTGCGGAGCCACCACCTTCGCCTGATTCACGACTTCGCGGGCGGCATCGCGCTGGCCCTGACGCAGCAGCAGCCCGGCGAGCCCGATCAGTGCGTCGGGATATTTCGGCCTCTCGACGAGTGCGTCGCGATAGGCCTTCTCGGCCTCCGCCAGGCGCCCGAGGATCGCGAGGGAGTCGCCTAGAGCCCGCTGGACCTCAGGCGTCCCGGGACCGCGCGCGAGAGCCTTCGACAGTAGCGCCGCCGCCTGCTGGGCGTCTCCCTGGCCGTTGAGCACGGCCCCCCTCACGTAGAGCTCCGCCGCGCTCTCGGGAGCCTTCGCCCGGATCGCGTCGGCCTGCTCCAGCGCCGCGTTCCATCCCTCGAGGTCGAGGTACGACTGCGCCAGGTCGGCGCGCGCCTCGAGATTGTCGGGCTGCAACTCGACTGCCCGCTGGAACTCCCGCATGGCGTCGACGTTCCAGGACTTGGCGCGATACGCGCGGCCCATCGCGTGGAGAGCGGGCGCGAATTTCGGATCGATCTGGAGAGCGTTTTTCAGCTGAAGGATCGCCTCGTTGTACTTGCCTTCGGTGTGGTACTTGATCCCCCGCTCCAGATATTGCTGCTTCTTCACGTTCGGGTCCTGAGTGCAGGCCCCGAGCATCAGCGCGCACAGCAAGCACACCTGGAGACGGCGGCGCGTCCTCATCGACAGTCCTCTCGCGACGTACTGCGGCTTCCACTTCTTGGGCAATTGGGATGCCAAGCCTAGCACCTTCCTTCTCGGTTTCCGGTCGGAACTCTTTCTTCAGGTGTTCAACATCTGATCAGCGAGGTGGACAGTGGAGGAGTGATGTCAATTATTTGATTCAGTGCACTTTTTACCACGTCGGCCCCGGCAGTGACCGAGAACCGTGGCAAAATCCCGGCCATACGCCGACGCCACGCAAATGCTGCCACGCCGCAAAATATGCAAGGGAACCGAAGGGTTGGGAAGCGCAGTTCCCTTTGGTACTCGCCTTGCTCGATCCTCAGCTCGTGAACCAGAGCTCTCTCGTCTCGCTAGTCGTGGATCCCGAGCCATCCTCCGCGCAAACGCTGGCGGAGATGCTCGGCCAGATCGGTTGTCAGGTGCTCAGGACCGCGACCGGGGCCGAGGCGCTCGAGCGGTTTCACTCGGCGCTGCCCTCGCTGATCTTGCTCGACCTCGACATCGCCGACATTCCGGGCCGCCATCTGCTCCGCCACTTCCGCAGCTATGCGGAGCAGACGCCGATCATCGCTCTGGCGCGTCGAGTCGACGTCCGGATCGCCGTCGAGGTCGTGCGCGCCGGCGCGACCGAAGTCGTCGAGAAGGGAATCAGCCGGGACAACCTTCGCCTCGTCCTCAAAAAGGTGCTGCCGGCGGCGATCGCGACTGGACGCCGGGAGGCCCCCGACCGGGCCCGGGTCCTCTTCTTCTCGCGGTACGAGGGGCTCTTCCGGCGCAGCGAGCGGATGAAAGCCGTGGAGACGCTCGTGGTGCGCGTCGCCGACACCGACGGGCCCGTCCTGATCCAGGGCGAGCCGGGCACCGGCAAGGAGCTGGTGGCGCAGGCCATCCACCACCTTTCCAGCCGATCGGGCAAGGCCTGGCAGCGAGTGAACTGCGCTTCGCTGCCGGGCGACCTGCTCGAGTCCGAGATCTTCGGCTACGAGGGTGAGGCGCCAGCGAACATGCCGGTCCGCCAGCCCGGGAAGCTCGACCTCGCCGACGGCGGCACGCTGCTGCTCGACGAGATCGGGGACCTTCCACCGGTCCTCCAGGCGCGGATCGTCCATCTGCTGCAGGACGGTCAGTTCTTCCGCGCCCGGGGACGCGAGCTGATCAGCACCGGCGTTCGCCTGCTCGCAACCACCGTCAAGGACCTCAAGGCCATGGCGATGGCCCACGCGTTCAGCGAGGATCTGTCTCGCTTGCTCGGCGTCGTCAACATCGTGGTCCCGCCCTTGCGGGAGCGACGCGAGGAGATCCCGCTCCTGGCCGACCATTTCCGCGTCCGGTTCGCCGGCGAGTTCAACCGACCGCAGCCGAAGCTCTCGAGCGAAATTCTGGAATTGCTCTCCGCCTACGACTGGCCGGGCAACGTCCGCGAGCTCGAAAGCCTCGTGAAGCGGTGGATCGTCCTCGGCGACGACTCGCACGTGAAGGAAGATCTCCAGTCGCGGTTGCGGGCGAGAGGGGCGAACGGCAAGCCGAGGCCCCCGTCGGCCGACGACGTCGGTCTCCGAGAGGTCGGGCGCCGAGCGGCCCGAGCGGCCGAGCAGGCGGCGTTGCACGAGGCGCTGGCGCGCGTGGGCGGCAACCGCGCGGCGGCGGCCCGTCTGCTCAAGATCAGCTACAAGACGCTGCTGCAGAAGCTGAACGCGGGAAAGCGCGCCAAACGCCTCGGCGGGCACGGGTGATGGGGGCCCAGCCGGGTCGGGATGTCCGGGCGAACAGCCTCTTGATTGGAACGCGGCGCCCTGTCAATATCGTAGGGCTGCGGAGGGCAGCTGTGCACGTCACCATCGTCGACGAAACCATGACCGTAGGTGAAGCCGCCCATCGAGTGCTGTTCTCGATGGGCGTGAAGACGACGTTCGCGGGCTCGCTACACGAGCTGCCGCTCGTGCTCGAGGCGAGCGGCGTGCCGGACCTCGTGATCGTGAATGTGACCAACGACGTGACGGGCTGGGAGGTCGCGGCCCGGACGCAGCGCGCCGGCTATCAGGGCCGGCTGCTCGCGTTCGTCGACGGGCTCGACGATCCGCGGACGCGCTACCTGACGCAGCTGCCGAGGGTCGAGTGCGTGGTGCGGCCAAGCTCGCACGCCCTGCTCGAGGACATCGTGAGAAAGGCCGTTCCGGAGCCGGCGCTGACCCCGGCGCGATCGCTGCCTCCGCTGCCCGCGTCCGCCTATCACGGCATCATCGGCCACTCGCCCCAGATGCATGACATCTTCTCTCGCATCGACAAGGTGGCGTCCGGCGACGTGAACGTTTGCATCCACGGCGAGAGCGGCACCGGCAAGGAGCTGATCGCGCGGGCGATCCACTACGCGAGCCCCCGTCGCGACCGTCCCCTCATTACGCTCGATTGCACCACGATCCCGGACGGGCTGATGGAGAGCCACCTCTTCGGGCACGTCAAGGGCGCCTTCACCGGGGCGACGGAGCATCGCGAAGGTGTCTTCGCGCTGGCCCACACGGGGACGCTGTTCATCGACGAGCTGGGCGAGCTGAGCCCGCGCCTGCAGGCCAAACTGCTGCGTGTCATCCAAACGCGCGAGTTCTCGAAGGTGGGCGGGTCCAAGTCCCTCCGGACCGACATCCGGCTCATCACGGCGACGAACAAGGACCTCAAGACGGCCGTTGCGCAGGGCACGTTCCGCGAGGACCTCTACTACCGCGTGGCGGTCTTCATGATCAAGGTTCCAGCGCTGCGCGAGCGGACCGAGGACATCTCGCTTCTTGTCGAGCATTTCCTCCAGCGGTTCGCCACGCTCTACGGGAAGCCGATCACGAAGGTGGCGCCGTCGACGCTCGAGCGCATGACGTTGCTGCCGTGGCCCGGCAACGTCCGGCAGCTGGAGAATTTCCTGGAGCAGGCCGTCGTCCTCGCCGAGGGCGACACGCTCACCGACCGGGATCTTTTCGCCGGAGACTTCGCGAGTGCCGCCGTCAGCGCCACGGCCAACCCAGCGCTGTCGGGACAGTTCGAGCCGGGCCTACCCCTCAGCGAGGTGGAGCGGCGCCACATCCTTCGCACGCTGCAGAAGGTCCACGGCAACCGCACCGAGGCAGCCCGGCTCCTCCAGATCAGCGTGCGCTGTCTGCAGTACAAGCTGAAGGCCTACGGCCGGGAGGTCAGCGCGGCGCCCGGGTCCAGCCGGAGTCTCGTCCCCAGCACCTCCTAAAGAGCCGCGCCTCGGCCGGGGCGCGCACAACAAGCGCGCACCCCCTGGCCGCCGCCGATGCTAGATTAGCGCGTATGGTGGCGGTGCTCGTCTTGCTGCTGATCGTCGTGGGCCCGGTCGTCGCGTGGGCCCAGACGACCGGCGCAGGGTCGCCGCCCGCGGGCTCAGACTTCAATCCCCGCACGCCGCCGTCGCCGACGATCCACTCCGCTCCCGAGATCGTGTTCCCGGTGCCGCCGCCCGCGGCGGCGCGACCCGTCCAGCTCTTCGAGTTCCATCCACTGGCGGGCGTTTCGGAAGAGTACACCGACAATTTCAATCGCACGGTCCGCAACCGCACGGAAAACTTCCGAACCTCGGTGTCGCCCGGCCTGAGCGTCCAGATGGACGCCGGCACTCTCACGGGGCTGGCGACCTACACGATCTCCGGATTCCACGACAGCTCGCCGGACGAGCTCGGCTACTTCAACGTCTTCGCCGGCCGCCTGTCCTGGGAGGCGACACCGAGGCTGAAGCTGACGGCGACGGGCGGCATCAATCAGAGCGACGCGCCCGGCCAGGCGGACCGGCTCGGCCTGCGGATCGAGCGCCGGAAATTCACGAGCGGCAACGGGTCGCTGGGCGCCGACTGGGCCATCGACAACGTCACGGTGTCACCGTACTACCGGCTGAGCGTCTTCTCTCAGGAGGACGGCGCCGACACGACCTCGCACACCTTCGGGCTGAGCACGTCGGTGTTGATCTACCGGATCCACACCCTCACGCTCGGCTACGAGCACCTGACGAGCGAGACGTCGGCCACCGGCGGGCCCGGCACAGCGTCGGAGACGAACGGCCATCAGTTCACCGCCGCCTTCTCGCGCGATCTCAGCGAGCGTACCTCGGTCGGGATCACGGGAAGCTACGCGTTCAGGACGCAGGATCAGGAGCGGCCTGACGCCGAGACCGATTTCAGGCGCTGGACCGCCGCCGCGTTCGCCAACTACGTGATCCCCGGGACGGTCATGCTGCGGGTCAACGTCGGCGCCAGCCAGCTCACGACCGACACGTCGGACTTTCGGCCGGTGGTCTCGACCTCCAGCAGCCTGTCCTACTGGTTCGGGAAGGCCGTGGTCGGCGTTACGTTCGAACGCGGGTACTCCGAGAGCTTCGGCGAGGGACAGAACCAGGGCGTCGTCTTGACGACCGGGGGGAGCGTCTCGTTGGCCTATCCCTTCACCCCGTCGTTCGGCGGGTCGGTGAATATTGCGTACCGGGAAAACGAGTTCACAGGTATCGGGGGTACCCCTTCCGCGATCACCGCCGGCGGCAGCAGCACGCGGACCGACAAGGTGTTCACCGGGACAGTCGGCGTGACTTATCAGATACTTCGATGGCTCGGCGCGTCTCTCGACTACTCATACGCTCTGACCAACTCCTCCGACGTCGACGGCGACATCACCGAGAATCGCGTCCGGCTCGCGCTGAACATCGCCTTCTAGCCGCGTCTGCCTGAATCGTCAAGCCGGGCGTCCACGCGGCCCGCAATGTTTGCGGGGTCGTCCGCGCAAGTTTTGTAGCGCGTCGTCGACATGACCAGGCCTGCACCCTCCGAAGTGCTTGCAGCACGGCGAGTTATGGCGTTGGCCTGGTTCGTGCGTGTTTCGCACGCCGCATTGAAGCCCAGTCCTCAGTCCGGTAAGGCGACGGCGATTCGCGATCTCCTGGCGCACGACCCGGTGTGCCTCGAGATCGCGCTCTACCTCGCGCGCAACAGCGAGGCCGCCGACACCGCCCGGGGCATCGCGGAGTGGTGGATCGGTCGGAACCTCGCCTCCACCCAGGAGGCGCTGCTGAAGCTCCAGGCATGCGGCGTCGTGCAGGCGTTCGCCGTCCAGGACCACACGTTCGTGTACGCCTACACCAAGAACCCCAACCTGAGGCAGTCGATCGCTCGCCAGTTGCGCGGCGTTCTGGCGCTCCACCCGTCGAGGGGACTCTAGGCTCGTGCCGCGCGTCTTCGGACATTACGTGCCCGCGCCCGTGGTGGCGCTCGCCACGGCGGAGGCCGGAGTCGTCTTCGGCTCGGTCTTCGTCGGCCTTGCGCTGCCTCTCGTCGGCTTCCAGGCGATCCGGCCCGCGTTGGGCGACGCGTTCGCCCCCGCGGTCGCGCTGACGACGCTGGTCCTAACGATGGTCCACATCGCGGGTCTCTACGACACGCGGCAGATCTACGGTCGGTCGGAGCTGCTCCTGCGACTCACCATTGCGTTCGTCGCCGCCTATCTGCTCATCGCGGTCCTCGGCTACCTGCTGCAGCCGTTGACGCTCGCCCGGAGGGCGTTCCTGCTCTCCCTCGTCTCGTCGTTCCTGGCGATCCTGCTCCTTCGCCTTGCGCACGCGCGCCTCACCCGCGGGCGTCGCACGCGACGCAAAGTCCTGCTGCTCGGCTCGGGCGAGGTCAGCCAGATGATCGCCGAGGCGATCCGGGCGTGGCGTCACAACTACGAGCTGGTGGGACGGCTGGACACCAACGGGAGCGTGGGCGACGGAGCCGACGGGGTGTGGACGCTGGGGACCCTGGCGGACCTGGCCCGGGTGTCGAAGGTGACGCGGCCCGACGTGATCGTCGTTGCGCTCCAGGAGCGGCGCGGCACGCTCCCGGTCGCCGAGATCGTGGAGGCGAAGCTCCGGGGGACCGAGGTCGAGGACTGGCCCAGCTTCTACGAGAAGCTGACCGGCAAGATCCCGGTCGGCAATCTGAGACCCAGCTGGCTCGTCTTCGCCGACGGGTTCAAGCCGGCGCGGCTGACGCTTCTGACGAAGCGGACAATGGATCTCGTCCTCGCGCTCGGCGTGGTCGCGCTGAGCTCGCCGCTGATGCTGGCCATCGCCGTGGCGATCCGGCTCGACTCGCCGGGGCCGGTGTTCTTCCGGCAGGAGCGCATCGGGCAGTTCGGCCGCGTGTTCCGCATCTTCAAGTTCCGCTCGATGCGCGCCGACGCGCCGCGGATCTCGGCGGACGAGCCCGACACGCGCGTGACCCGCGTCGGTCGCGTCCTGCGCCGCACGCGGCTCGACGAGCTGCCGCAGTTGCTGAACGTCATCACCGGGGACATGAGCCTGATCGGCCCGCGGCCCGAGTGGGTCGCCCTCGTCTCGCAATTTCGAGACACGGTGCCGCTCTACCTCCACCGCCTCGCCGTCAAGCCGGGCATCACCGGCTGGGCCCAGGTCAAGAATCCCTACGGCGCGACCGTCGAGAACACCTGGGAGAAGCTGCAGTACGACCTGTACTACATCAAGAACATGTCGATCTTCCTCGACATGCTGATCCTGCTGCACACGGTCCACATCGTGCTGTTCACAAGGGGATCCGGGGAATGGACGCGAAAACAACAGGCTCAATCGACTACCTCCGTCTCGTACGCCGGGTAGTCGTTCATCGCTGGCGGATCATCGTCGCCGGCTTCCTGGCCGTCGTGGTGCCAACGGTCGCCGTGGTGAGCCTGTCGACCGAGAATCTCTACGAGGCGTCGGCGACGCTCTTCCTCCTTCCGGAAAAGAGCGATCCACCGTTCCTCCGCGAGTTCACCTCACCGGAGGCGACCGCGGTCTACGTCGTGCTGCTGAGGAGCCGGTCGTTGGCCCAGGCGATCATCGAGGCGCTGCCCAAGGAGAGCCGCGAGGAGCTGACCAAGCGCGTCCTCTTCCGCGACTACCTGCTGACGGCGACCAACAGTCTCCGGCGGCTCACCGGGGGCGAGGTGGTCGTCTACAGCCCGACCGAGCTGGCGCTCCGCGAGCTGCAGGAAGCGCGCATGAACTTCACCATCGCGCGCGACGGCACCGTCACGATCACGGCGGTCGCCTTCAGCCCGCGCGTCGCGGTCGACCTGGCCAACACGTACGTCGACGTGCTCCTGAGCCGCAGCAGCTCGTTCGCCCGGCAGCAGGCGCGGGGCACGCGCGAGCTGCTCGAAAGTCTCATGACCCAGGCCAAGATGAGCCAGGGCGAGGCCGAGGACGCGATGCGCCGCTTTCAGGCGAAGACGGGCGGCCGGATCAAGCTGCCCGAGGAGTCCAAGAGCGACCTGACGGCGCTGGCCCAGCTCGAGAGCCAGCTCGGCGATCTCCAGGTGACGCGTGAAGTCGCCGAGAACAAGCTCACCTACCTCAAGGGCGAGAAGAGCCGACCGGGGAGCCCGACGGCCTCGGCCGATTCGTCCACCCAGGGGCTACAGGAGCGCCTCACGCAGCTCGAGGCAAAGCTGGCCGCGCTTGCTGAGAAGTACACCGACCAGCACCCATCGGTTCAGACGGCACGCGCCGAGATCCAGGAGACGCAGGAGCGTCTGGCCTCGGCGCTGCGACCGCGGCAGGCGCCGAAGCCGGGAGGCGCGTCGGCGTCCCTCAAGCCGATCGAGGCTGCCCAGCTCTCGAAGCAGATGGCGGCGCTCCAGGTGGAGATCGTCTCGCTGCAGGCGCGCGAGGAGGTCCTGCAGCAGCGCGCGGCGCGGCTCCGGAGGTCGCTCTCGGCCATGGGCGCGCGCGAGCAGGAGTACTCGGGTTTCATGCGCACCGTGCTCACGCAGGCGAAGCTCACCGACATGATCTCCGATAAGCTCACCGCCGCCCGCATCAGCGAGCAGAGCCAGATCCGGTCCATCCACGTGATCGACCTGGCGAGCCTGCCGCGACAGCCGAGCCCCAAGCAGCCGCTGACGCTCCTGTTCATGGGCGTGCTCGGCGGCCTCGCCCTCGGCGTGGGGGCCGCGACTGCGCGCGAGTGGGTGCTGCAGGTCGTCGAGACCGAGCGGGAGGTGACCCGCGCGACCGGCCTCCCCGTCCTCGGGTCGATTCCGGTCGCCGACCGACCCGGATCGTCCGAGAAGGGCGCCGCGCCCGCCGACGACCTGCCCGTTCTGTTCGTGGCTGGCAACGATCTGCACTCGCTGCCGGCCGACGCGTGCCGGGCCATCCGGACCGCGCTGGACTGTCAGGGCCTCGACCGGCCGCTCAAGACGCTCCTGGTCACGAGCCCCGGCGCGCACGAGGGCAAGTCCACCGTGCTCCTCAATCTGGGCCGCGCGTTCCTCGAGACCGACCGCCGTCTGCTGCTGATCGACGCTGATCTAAGAAGACCCTCGCTCCACCGCGCGCTGCGGACGCCGAACGAGATCGGGCTCGCCGACGTGCTGCGCGCCGGCACCGTGTGGCCCGAGGCCTTCCGTCCTCTGGCGCCGGGCATGGACTTCATGCCGTCGGGGATCAAGCCCGCGAACCCGTCGAGCCTGATCGCCTCCAAGCACATGCTGCGGGTGCTGGAGCTGGCGCGCGAGCGAGCCGACGTCGTGCTGATCGATGCGCCGCCGGTGCTCGCGGTGGCCGACTGTCTGCCGCTGTGCCGGTACGTCGACGGGGTCATTCTCGTCGCCCGGTTCGGTGCCACCCGTCGGCGCAGCCTCATCCGGGCCAAGGAGCAGCTCGAGCGGGTCGGCGCCCACGTCGTGGGCGTGGTGATCAACGGTCTCTCGCGGCACGAGACACGCCACTACTACTCCGAATACACGCACTACGTCGGCATCCAGAAGCGCAAGAGGAAGGGGAAGCGACGCAAATGAACTCCCTCACGCTCCGCATCTTCATCGCCTCGGCCGCGATCGCCGGCCTCACGGCCGCCGGCTCGGCGCACGGCCAGGCGCCCGCGCGGCCAGCGGCGGCGCCGGTCCCGGCGCGCCCGGCCGCGACCACCGTCGCCGCGCCCGTGGCACCCACACCGGCGACCACCGCGCCGGCCGCCGCCGGCCCGGGCGAGTACACGATCGGCATCGACGACGTCCTGCACGTCATCGTCTGGGACAACAAGGAGCTGGAGCAAGACGTGATCGTCCGTCCCGACGGAAAGATCTCCTATCCGCTCGCCGGCGAGATCCACGCGCAGGGTCTGACGGTGCCGAAGCTCACCGAAATCTTGAAGGAGCGTCTCGGCGCGTCGGTCAAGAACCCGAACGTCTCGGTGATGGTCAAGGAGATCCGGAGCTTCCGCGTCTACTTCGTCGGTAAGGTGGCGAAGGCGGGCGTCTATCCGATCAAGGCCGGCACGCCGCTGCTGCAGGCCCTCACGCTGGCCGGCGGCACCGCCGACGGCGCCGATCTTCCGTCCGCCTACATCATCCGCGGCGAGACGAAGATCCCGGTGGACCTCCGGCGTCTCATCCAGGAGGGCGACCTCAGCCGGAACCTCAAGCTCGAGACCGAGGACACGATCGTCGTTCCGGAGATCGTGATCGGCTCGAACCCCCAGGAGATCCTCGATCGCCGGATCTACCTGCTGGGCAAGGTCGTCAAGCCCGGCGTCTACACGCTCAAGCAAGACACGCCGCTCCTGCACGCGCTGTTCCTGGCCGGCGGCGTCGCGGAAGGCGCGGACATGGCCGCCGCCTTCGTCATGCGCGGCGGCCAGAAGATCCCGGTCGACCTCTGGCGGCTCATCCAGAAGGGCGACGTCACCCAAAATCTCATGATCAAGCACGAGGACACGATCGTCGTGCCCTCCGGCGGCGAGCTGCAGAACGCGGTCTACGTGATGGGCGAGGTGCTGAAGCCGGGCGTCTACTCCCAGCCCGAGGCGCTCACGCTCCTGAAGCTCGTCACGCTGGCCGGCGGCTTCACCAAGTACGCCGCGCCGAGCCGTTCGACGCTGATCCGCCGCGACGGCGAGAAGAAGACGCTGCTCAAGGTGGACTTGAAGGACATCATGAACGACCCCAAGGCGAACGAGGACATCGCGCTGCGCCCCGGCGACGTCCTCATCGTGCCCGAGCGGATCTTCTGAGATGGCAGATGCGCTCGAGCGGCTGGACGCGGCGACGGCGACGACCGCGCCCTGCCCGCGCCCCGATCTGCGCGTCGTCGCCCTCGGCGGTGGCACCGGCCTGCCGGCCGTGCTCCGCGGCCTCCGCGGGGCGCTGTTCGGGTCGCGTCCGCGGGATCCGGATCGCGACCCCGCCCGGCTGACGGCGATCGCCACCGTCGCCGACGACGGCGGCAGCTCGGGCAAGCTCCGGGCGATGTACCACCTGCCGTCACCGGGTGACGTCCGGAACTGTCTGCTGGCGCTCGCCGAGGGCGATCCCCTGATGTCGGACATGTTCGACTTCCGCTTCGACCGCGGCGGCGAGGTGGCGGGCCACAGCCTCGGCAACCTGATCCTCACCGCGCTCACCGAGCTGGAGCAGGATTTCTCGAAGGCCATCGCGCGGGGCGGCCGCATGCTGGCGACGCGGGGCCGCGTGCTGCCCTCGACCGCCGAGAACGTGGCGCTCCACGCCGAGCTCTGCGACGGCACGGTGATCGAAGGCGAGTCGCGCCTCGCCGACGCGCGGTGCCCGATTCGTCGCATGAGGCTCGAGCCGGCCCGCGCCGCGGCGCTGCCCGAGGCGCGGGAAGCCCTCGAGACCGCCGACGTCATCGTGATCGGTCCCGGCAGCCTCTACTCGAGCCTGATCGCGGTGCTGCTCGTCGGCGAGCTCCCCGAGGCGATCGCCCGCTCGCGCGCGCGCGTCGTGATGGTGATGAACCTCATGACCGAGCCCGGCGAGACCGACGGCCACACCGGCGTCGACCACCTGATCGCGATCCGGCGCCACGCGCCGGCGATCACGATCCACGATGTCCTGGTCAACACGGCGCCGATCGCTCCGGAGCCGCTGGCGCGGTACGCGGCGCGGGGCGCCGTGCCCGTCCGGGCGGATGTCGACCTCCTGAAGGCGCTCGGCCACTCGGTCACCGAGTGCGATCTGCTGGCCGCCGGCGCCGAGGTGCGGCACGATCCCGCAAAGCTGACGCGCGCCATCCTGGCGCGGGTGGTCTGAGAGCCGTCGCGTGCTGGCCTACGCGATCTTCTGGACGTGTCTCTCCCTCGTGAGCTACACGTATCTCCTCTATCCGTGCGTGCTCTTCGTCATCTACGCGTTCGCCCAGGCGCGCACGGACCTCCGCTTCCTCAGCACGCGGCGCGATCGCCGACGCCGCGCGCTCGCCGACGGCGAGCTGCCGCCGGTGACGCTGATCGTTCCCGCCCACAACGAGGAGGCTCACCTCAAGGACAAGGTGGCCAACGTGCAGGAGCTCGACTACCCTCGCGGCCGCCTCCAGGTAATCCTGGTCTCGGACGGCTCGACCGATCGCACCAACGAGATCCTCGCGGCCGTCGACGATCCGGCGGTCGAGACGCTGCTGCTCTCCGAGCGCGCCGGCAAGGCCACCGCCCTCAACCGCGCGCTGGAGCGCGCTCGACACGGGATCCTCGTGTTCTCGGACGCGTCGACCCTCTTCCACCCGGACGCGATCAAGCAGCTCGTCCGTCACTTCGCCGACCCGCGCGTCGGCGTCGTGTGCGGGGCGCTCGGGCTCCGGGGCGGCGACGAGTTCTCCCGGACCGAGGGCATCTACTGGCGCTACGAGACGTCGCTGCGGCTCATGGAGGCGCGGCTGGGCGCGACGCTCACCGCCAGCGGCGCGATCTACGCGGTGCGCCGCGAGTGCTACCGGCCCCTCACACCCGACGACGTCATCGACGACTTCGTCATCCCGATGCGCGCCCGCGCGCTCGGCTTCCAGGTGGTGTTCGATCCGGAGGCCCAGGCCGTCGAGTTCGCCGGGGAGTCGGTGCGGGAAGAGTTCACGCGGCGGGTGCGGATTGCGGCCGGTAGCTTCCGCGCCCTGCGCGAGCTCGCTCAGGTCCCGCTGGCGCCGCTCGCGTGCCTGGCGTTCTTCTCCCACAAGATCCTGCGCTGGGTGCTTCCGTTCCTGCTCATCGGCCTCCTGGCCGCCAATCTCTTCCTCATCGAGGGCGGGCCCTTCTACCTCGGGCTGCTGGCCGCGCAGTGCGCCTTCTATCTCTGGGCCGGCGTGGGCTTCCTCTTCCGCGAGCGCGCGCGGCCCGTGCCGCTGGCGCCGCTCTGCTACTTCCTCGTCGCCATCAACGTGGCGTTCCTGGTGGGTTTTCTGCGGTTCCTCGGCGGTCACAAGGAGACGGCATGGCAGCGCGTGAGCTGACGCTGTCCGGCGCTCCGGTTCTGATGTACCACGGGCTCGCCGCCTCCCTGCCCGCCGCCGTCGGCGCGCGCGAGGCCAAGTACTGGGTCTCGCCCGCCGCGTTCGCGCGCCACCTCGCACAGATCCGCGAGGCCGGCCAGAGGGTCCGGCGCCTCTACGACTTCTGGTCGGGCGCGGCGGACGGACCCGACAACCGGTCGGCGATCGTACTGACCATCGACGACGGGCGGGCGACGGACTACGAGGTCGCCTTTCCCCTGCTGCTCGCGGCGGGCGTCCGGGCCGAGTTCTTCGTCAACACGGCCACGATCGAGCGGCCTGGCCATCTCACCTGGAGCCAGATCGTGGAGATGCATCGCGCGGGGATGTCGTTCCAGTCGCACGCGCACGATCACGTCCTGCTGCCCGGGATGCCGGCGCGTTTGCTGCGCAACGAGCTGGAGACCTCGAAGCGCCTCATCGAGGAACGGGTTGGCCGCGGCGTGGATTTCCTCGCCGCGCCGTACGGCCTCCTCGACCGTCGGGTCATCGCCGCCGCGCGGGACGTCGGCTACCAGGCGGTGTGCAGCTCGCTGAGCTGGCCGGCGCGACCCGGCCGCACCGTCGTGAACCGCGTCGTGGTGCATCGTGACACGACGGCCGCGCGCTTCGCCGCAATCCTGGCGCGCCAGCCCTCGGCCTTTCTCCCGAGCGTGGCGCGAGCGGCGCTGACGTACCTGCCCAGGCGCGTCCTCCTCAAGGTTCGGCCGCGCCAGCTCGGGGCCCACCTCCACCTGGAGGACGCGTGAGCCGCGTGGACCGCCTCAACCTCCACGTGTTCGTGCTGATCGACGCCTTCGGGTGGGAGATCGCGCAGCGGCTCGGCTTCCTCTCCGACGCGCTGCCGCACCGGGCACCGCTCAGGACCGTCCTCGGCTACAGCTCGGGCGCGATCCCCACCATGCTCACCGGCAAGTCGCCGGCCCAGCACGGACACTGGAATCTCTTCTACTACGATCCGGAGGGCTCGCCCTTCCGCTGGCTCCGGCGGTTGCATTTCCTGGGGGACAAGGTCCTCGGCCATCGAGTCGCGCGCAAGGTGGTCAAGGAGGTGGGCCGGCGGGCGCTCGGGCTCGGGCCGCTGTTCGAATGCGCGGTGAGCCCGCGGCTGCTCCCGTGGTTCAACTGGGTCGAGACGCGCAACATCTATCGGCCGCACGGCATCCGCGGCGCCGCCTCGATCTTCGACCGGCTTGCGGTGGCCGGGGTGCCGCACCGGGTGTACACGTACCACGACGGGAGCGACGCGGAGATCCTGAGCCACGCCCGTCACGACATCGAGTCCGGGCGAGCGACGCTGTTCTTCGTCTATCTCAGCGAGATCGACGCGTTTCTCCACCGCCACGTCGAGGACGACGCTCCGCTGAAGGACAAGTTCGCCACCTACGAGACCGAGCTTCGCGAGCTGCTCGCGACGGCGCGCCGGCGCGATCCTCAGGCCGGCCTCACGCTCTTCTCCGACCACGGGATGACCCCGGTGCGCAGCCATTACGACCTCGCGCGCGACGTCGAAGCGCTCGGGCTCCGGATGCCCGACGACTACCTGGCCGTCTACGACTCCACGATGGCGCGCTTCTGGTTCTTCTCCGAGCGCGCCCGCGCGCTGGTCGTCGAGCGGCTCGCGTCGGTCACCTGTGGTCGCGTCCTCAGCGACGAGGAGCAGACGGAGCTCGGCATCGGCTTCGGCGACCGACGCTACGGCGATCTGGTGTTCCTGCTCGAGCCCGGCTGGCTCGTGTCGAGCAGCGACTTCAACGCCCCGGGGTGGCTGCCGGCCGGGATGCACGGCTACCATCCGGACGACCCGTCGTCCGACGCGATCTTCCTCAGCAACCAGGCGCCGCCGCGGGCGATGCGAACGATCGCCGACGCGTACGCGTGCATGGCGCGCGCCGCCGGCCTCCTGCCCGAGCCCGCCGAGGCGCCCCGCCGGTGATCTCGGTCCTTTACTTCTCGAACACGCTCGTCCGCGGCGGGGCGGAGGAGCACATCCTCACGCTGCTCCGAGGGCTCGACCGGCTGCGGTTCCGGCCCTCGCTGGTCTGCACGCCCGAGGTGGCCGAGAAGATCCGGGGCGACGTGCCGCACGACGTGGAGCTGATCGGCCTCCGCCTGCGCAAGCCGTACGAGGCCGGGGCGGTCCGCGCGCTTTTCTCGATCATGCACGAGCGGCGCCCGGACATCGTGCACTCGCACCTCTTCTATTCGAGCCTCTTCGCGTCGCCGATCGCCACGTTGGCCCGGGTCCCGCTGGTCGTCGAGACGCCGCACCTGCGCGAGTCCTGGCGCCGAGGCCTCAAGGCCCGCTTCGTCGTCGATCGGATCGCCGGACGCTTCGTGGACCAGTACATCGCGGTGTCCGAGGCCAATCGCCGGTACCTCGTCGAGGAGAAGGGGTTGCCGCGGCACAAGGTCGTCGTGATCCACAACGGCAGCGACCTCCGGCGCTTCAACCCCCACCATCGCGCCCCTGCCGGCATGCGGGAGACCCTCGGCTTCGGCGCGAGCGACCCGGTCCTCCTGGTCGTCGGACGGCTCGAGCCCCAGAAGGGCCATCGCGTGCTGTTCGACGCACTGCCCGCCGTGCGGGCCCACTTCCCGTGCGTGCGCGTGGTGTGCGTGGGCGAAGGGGCGCTGCGTGACGAGCTCGTCGGGCGCGTCGTGGCGTCCGGGCTCGGCGACGCGGTGCGGTTCGTCGGCCAGCAGGCGAACGTCGCCGATTGGCTGGCGCTCGCCGACGTGACGGTGCTTCCGTCGTTCTTCGAGGGGTTGCCGCTCGCGGCGATCGAGTCGCTCGCGGCCGGGCGTCCCATGGTGGCGACCGCGGTGGACGGCACGCCGGAGGTCGTGGTGGACGGCGCCACCGGTCTCACGGTGCCGCCCGGTGACGCCGCCCAGCTCGCGCGAGCACTCTGCCGGCTCCTGGGCGATGCGTGGCTGCGCGAGAAGCTGGCGCTCGCGGGGCGCGACTGGGTCCTCGAGCGATTCAACCAGGACCGCCAGATTCAGCGCACCGAAGCGCTCTACCAGCTGGCGCTGTCGCGCCTCGGCCGCTTGCCGCGACCGGGTGGGGTGCCGGCGACCGCGTGGGGACCGCGATGAAGGCCGTGATCTGCGAGGAGAGCGCGCGGCTCTGCCGGCAGGTGTATCGTGAGCGCCTTCGTGCGGTCGTGCTCGCCGGCAGCCTGGCGCGGGACGAAGGGACCTTCGTGGAAACCGAGCGGGGGCGCCGGCTGCTGGGCGACGCCGAGCTCCTGCTGGTGTTCGACGATGGGATCACGCCGCCGCCCGCCGCGGATCTCGCGCTGATCCGCGATCAGATCGAGGCCCGGCTCCGCCGGCGCGGGCTCCGCGCCGAGATCGCGCTGAGCGCGGTCGGGCGCGCCTACCTGCGCCGGTTGCCGCCGAGCATCTTCGCCTACGAGCTCCGTGCGTCCGGGAAAGCCGTCGCGGGTGAGGCGTCGGTGCTCGGGCTCATCCCGAGGTTCCCGGCGGCCGACATTCCCCGTGAGGACGCCTGGCGGATGCTCGCGAACCGGCTCGTCGAGCAGCTCGCCGGCACGGACGAGCTCCTGGATGAGCGCGCCATCCTCTCGCCGGAGGCGCACTACCGGACCGTGAAGCTCTACCTGGACATGACCACTTCGCTGCTCGTCTTCGCCGGCGCCTACGCGCCGACCTACGGGGAGCGAGCCGACAACCTCGCGCGGCTGGCGAAGTGGTCGGGGACGACGACGTGGCCGTTTCCGCTCGCGCCGTTCGCCGAGCAGGTCACGGCCGTGACCTGCTGGAAGCTCTCCGGCGGCTCGCTCGTCACCGAGGCGCGACGGATGTTCTGGGAGCGGGCGATCGACTACGCGGAGGCGCTCTGGCGCTGGGAGCTCGGCCGGCTGACGGACCCGGATCGTGTCGATTCGCCGTCGGCGCTGATGTCGCTCTGGATGCGACGGCAACCGTGGAGCGGCCGCGTCCGGGGCTGGGCCCACGTGGTTCGGGCGCGCGGCTGGCATCGCAGCTGGCCGCTCTGGCCCCGCTGGCTCCGGCAGGCCTCGCACGGATCGCCGCGCCATCTGGTCTATCGGGCCGCCAGCACCCTCGTGTTCGAGCTGCGCGCCACGGCCGGCCAGCGGCGCTCCCTGTCGGACCTCCGGCGACTCGCGCGCGATTTGCCACTCGCGACGTGGCCGGGGCAGCCCGGGCGCGATTCGCTCGGCTCCCTCGCCGCCGCGATCCTCGCCAACTACCGGAGCTTCGTGATGGAGACCCGCGCGTGAGCGTCGTGACCGCGCCGACACTCGACGCGCCGCCGGCGGAGTCTTATCGGTTCGACCCGCTCACGAGCGTCGAGGCCGCACGCTGGGATCAGCTGATCACGCCGTACGACGGGCGCACGCTCTTCCATCAGAGCATGTGGCTCGACTACCTGGCGGCCAGTCGCCGCGTCGAGACCGCGCGGTGGGCGATCCGCACCGAGGATCGGACCGTCGGCTACCTCTGCGGCGGCTTCTTGCAGATGGGCCCCTATCGGATCCTCGGCACGCCGCTGCGGAGCTGGGGCACGAACGTCATGGGCCCCCTGCTCGATCACGACGCCGACCAGACCGCGCTCTTCCGCGCGCTCGATCGCCTGGCGGCCGCCGACCGGCTCGCGATGATCGAGCTCGAGCACCCCAGCCTGTCGCCCCGCCTGCTCCAGTCCTTCGGCTTCGCGCCGGTGGAGGACTGGACATATCGGGTGACGCTCGACGAGCCGAACGCGATGTGGCGCCGGCTCGAGTCCACCTGCCGCAATCGCATTCGCAAGGCGCAGACGGCCGGCCTCGTGGTCGAGGACACCGACGATCCGGCGGTCGCCGACGAATACTACGATTTCTACCTGGACCTGATGCGCCGGAAGGGCCGCCGGCCGCCCTTCTCGCGCGAGACGCCGCGGCTGCTCTTCTCGCATCTGAAGAAAGCGGACTGCCTGTTCGCGCTGCGCGTGCGGGACGCGGCGGGCCGCCTCCTCGCCGTCGGCCTGTTCCCGCACGACGAGCACGCCATGTACTTCTGGAGCGGCGCCAGCCGGGAAGAGAGTCATCCGCTGTGCCCCAACGACCACATGCAGTGGGTCGCCATGGGGCTGGGCGCCGGCCACGGGCTTCGGCTCTACAACATGTCCGGTCACGGACGGTTCAAGCGGAAGTTCGGCGGCACCCTGACCGCGGTCGCCCGCTGGCACAAGTGCTACTGGCGGACGGCGAAGTGGGCGCGCAAGGGCTACCAGCTCTGGGCCGAAACGTCGGCGGCGCGCATGCCCTGGCGCCCGACCACCCCGCGATCGAGCGAGCCGAAGCGGGCCGCGCCCGCGCGGCGGAGCGTCGAGATCGTCACGACGTCGCAGCGGCCGTCGTTCCGGCCCTCGGACATTTTCAAGGCGCCGCTCCACGACTTCCCGATCCGGGACGAGATCCTCTATCAGTACCTGTCGCTCTCGCCGGACATGGACGTGCTCGAAGTCGGGCCGGGCAGCGGTGTCACCGCGTTCCGTGTCGCCCGTCGCCTCCGCTCGCTGACCCTGGTCGACATCGCCGCGGCGAACATCGCCCATCTGCGCGGCGCGCTTGGCGGCCAGCCGAACATCCGCTTCGTGCGCGCCGACGTCTGCCAGCCCGGGCTGGGAGCGCTGCTCGGACGCACCTTCGATGCCGCGTACGCGATCGAGGTGTTCGAGCTCTTGCCGGATCCTGAGCAGTGCCTGCGGAACCTCGCGGCGGTGATCCGACCTGGCGGGCGGCTGCTGCTCCAGTTCCCCAACTATCCGCCGTCGCTTTCGCCCGGCATGACGCACTTCCGCACCAAGGCGGAGCTCGGGCGGCTCCTGCAACGCGCGGGCTTCGGGGAGTGGAGCGTGTGCTCGCTGCGGCTGCGCCGGCACGCCTGGCTCCTGTACGAGCACCTGCACGAGCGGCCGATCCGCGCCTACCGGCGCCACCGGAGCCCCAACGGCCACGATCGCCCGCTGATCTATGACGAGTCGTGGGCGTTCCAGCACGGCCGGCGGCTGGAGCCGTTCAAGTACGCGCTGCACGCCGCGTGGGCGGCCCTGTCGGCGGCGATGCGCGCCGGCGGCCCGGCCTTCGACCACGCCGCGGTCGGCGACGACATACTCAACCGCAACCTGATCGTGCTCGCGCGCCGCTCGCGAGGCAGAGCCAGGCCCCTTGACCGAGACGCCTAAGTCGAGAGTCGTACTGCGGAGCGTCCGCCGGCGCAGCCTCCTGCACGCGGTCGCCGAGTGCATGGAGCGCTGCGGCTGGGAGCAGATCGTGCCCCGCGACGCCTCGGTGGTCGTCAAGCCGAACCTGTGCACCGCCGTCGCCGACAAGGCAGCCTCGTCCAACACCGACCCGCTGCTGGCGGAGGCGGTGTGCGAGGTGCTGCGGAGCCGTACGCGGCGCATCGTGCTCGCCGAGTCGGACGGTCTCCGCCAGAAGGCGCAGGAGGCGTTCTCCGCCTCCGGCTACGTCGACCTGGCGCACCGGCTCGACGTGCCGCTCGTGAACCTGAGCGAGACCCCGTGGGTGCCGGTGTCGTGCGAGCCGGCGGGCAACGTCGAGCTGCCGCGGCTCCTGCTCGAGGCCGACGCGCTGATCACGCTCCCGGTGCTCAAGACCCACGCGCTCACGTATTTCACCGGCGCGATCAAGAACCAGTGGGGCTGCCTGCCCCAGCACAACCGAATCTTGTTACACAAGCACCTCGATCCGCTCCTGGCCACGCTGCACCGGGTGCTCCGCCCGAAGCTGGCGATCATGGACGGCATCATCGGCATGGAAGGCCGCGGGCCCGCCAACGGCAAGCCCCGGCGGATGGACGTCGTCCTGGCGAGCCGCGACGGGGTCGCGCTCGACGCCACCGCGATGCGGCTGATCGGGCTCGAGCCGGCGCGCGCGCAGCACCTCGTGCTGACTGCCCGGCAGGGTCTGGGCCGGATCGACGCGGACTCCATCGAGGTCGACGGCGACTTCGAGGGGCTCAAGACCACCTTCGAGCCGGCGATCCTCGACCGGGCGGTCGCGGCGATGAACTACCTGAGCCGCTACCGCTGGTTCGTGAAGCACATGCTCGAGCGCGACAGCGTCTTCTACCCGATTCGCACCGTCGTCCAGGCGCTCCGGCGCGTGGGGGTAGTCGAGGGTGGCTAGACCGCTGCGCGTCCTCTTCGCCGGGTTGACGCTGCCGTATCCGCCGACCAACGGCCATCGCCTGCGGACGTGGGCGATGGTGCAGGCGCTCGCCGACGACGGCCACCGCGTCACGCTCGTCGCCTTCGCCGAGCGCGCCGAGCTGCTCGGAGACCTCGAGCCCCTCCGCACCGCGTGCGCCGAGATCGATCTGGTCCCCACGCCGCTGGGCCCGCGTGGACGCGGTCGCGATGCGCTGAAGCGCCTCCGGGCGCTCGCCTCGCCGTTGCCGTTCGGGGCGTGGAAGTTCCGGTCGCCCGAGCTCAGGGAAGCGCTGGAGCGGCAGCTCGCGCGGCAGGACTTCGACGTGCTGATCTGCGACGGCGTCTACAACATGCAGAACCTGCCGGCCCATCTGGCGATCCCTGTCCTGCTCAACAAGGACGACGTCGCCCACGTTCTGATTCGGCGCTACCTCGCCCTGGAGCCGAGCACCGTCCGCCGCCTCTACGGCGCGCTCGAGGCCCGCAAAGTGGAGCGCTGGGAACGCGCGGCGCTCCGGAGGGCCGCCGCGGTTCTCGCGTGCTCCGAGCTCGACCGGTCGCTCCTGCGCGAGCTGTGCCCGGCGGCCTCGGTGGTGGTCGTCCCCAACGTGGTGGACACCGATCACTACGCTCCCCGCGACGGCGCGGAGCCCGCCACGGTGCTCTTTCAGGGGGGGATGGACTGGCAGCCGAACCGGGACGCGGTCGAGTTCTTCGTCGCCGAGATCCTTCCGGCGCTGCGGCGCCGGGCGCCGTCCGCCCGCTTCCGGGTGGCGGGACGCAGCCCGACCGAACCGTTCCGGCGCCGGTTCGCCGAGGTCCCCGGCTTCGAGTTCTCGGGCACGGTGGCGGACATGCGCGACGAGATCGCGAAGGCGACGGTCTGCGTGGTGCCGTTGCGGATCGGCAGCGGGACCCGGCTGAAGATCCTCGAAGCCGGCGCAATGGCCAAGCCCATCCTGTCCACCGCGCTGGGCGCCGAGGGGCTGGAGCTGGTGGACGGGGAGGAGATCGTGCTCGCGGACGAGCCGCGGGCGTTCGCCGACGGCGTGGCGAAGCTCCTCCACGATGCGGCCCGCCGCCGGGAGCTCGGTCGGGCCGCCCGGCTGCGGGTCGAGAAGCAGTACGGCCTGGCGGTCTTCAAGACGTCGCTCCGCCAGGCGGTCTCGGGCAGCCTCCGATGATCCTCTTCTACCTGCTCGTCACCGTGATGCCGATGATCCGCCATCCGCTGTGGTCGCAATTCGTCGGCGACCTGACGGTCATCAAGTATCTCGGCATCGCGTGCCTGATCTACGCGGTCCTCTATCTGCCGGCGCGCGCGACGTCCCTCCGGTTCTTCGCGACGTGGCAGATACGCTTCTTCGTCGCCTTCGCCGTCCTCGTCATGATCCTGTTCGTCCGGTATGGCGACACGCTGCTGCCGCTCGAAGTGAGCCCGCTCATGAGCTTCGCGTCGTTCCTCGCCTTTCTCTTCGTCACGCTGACGGTCGTGGACTCGCTCCAGCGCCTGCGCTGGGTCCTGCTGATGGCGATCGGCTCGGTAGGCTACGCGTCGCTCCACCTGATCCGCGAGTGGCAAAAGTACGGCGGCATGGCGGCCGGCTATCGGCCGGGCTGGGTGGTCGGCGACCCGAACTACTACAGCGTCTCCGCTCTGCTCTGCATCCCGATGGCGATCTACCTCCTGCGAACGAAGCAGCCGCGGTGGGAGCGTTACTTCTGCATCGGGTCCGTGGTCGTCACGGTGCTGGCGCTCACGCTGGCCGCCTCGCGCGGCGGGCTCGTGGGCATGGCGGTCGGCCTCCTGGTGATGGCCCTCCACACGCGCCGCAGGGTGAGGATGCTGGCGATGGCACTCGTCGTGACGCTGCCGCTCATGGTGATGGCGCCCTCGTCGCCGCTGTCGAGGATCCTGAGCCCGGACCAGCATGACGTCTACGCCGCCCAGCATCGCGCCGACCTGGCGATGGCCGGTCTTCGGATGTTCCGGGCCCACCTGCTCACCGGCATAGGGCCCGGGAACTTCAAGCCCCTGCTCGGACAGTTCATCGACCTCGAGGAGCACAACATCGCCCACAACACTTTCGTCGAGGTCATGGCCGAGACCGGCCTGCCCGGCATCGTGCTCTTTCTCGCCACGATCGTCGCGACATACGCCAGCCTCGAGCGGATCCGCCGGGCGCGGGAGACGAATCACGAGCTGGTCACCCGAACCGCCGAAGCGCTGGAGGTCGGTCTCACCGCGTTCCTGGCCGCCGGGTTCTTCGTTTCCGCCGAGGCCCACCGGCTCTTCTGGCTCATCATCTTCCTGTCGGCGGCGCTGGTCCCCCTGGCGGTGACCGCGACGGAGTCTTCGTCGCTGCGCGCTCCGGCCGCCCACACGCCCGTCGCGCCTGCCCCGAGAGCGCCGCGGCCGGCGCCCGAAGCGCCGCGATGAGGACACTCTTCGTGATCTCCGGCGTGCCGCTGCCGCTCAACGTCGGGGGCAACCACCGCCCGTATCACATGCTGCGGGCGCTCGCCGGGATCAGCGACGTGTCGGTCGTGTGCGCCGCGAAGGCGGGCGACGATCCACGCCATCTCGCCGAGCTTCGCGCGATGTGCCACCACGTGTTCCCGTTCCCCGATGCGTCCTTCCGCTGGCACCGCGACACCCGGCGGCGCCTGCCGGGCCTGCGCGCGGCGCTCCAGCACCTCGACCCGTTCGAGCCGGCGCTGCTGAAGTCCTACCACTCGGCGCCCGCCGCCACGCTGCTGAGAAACCTGGCGCAGGTGCCCTTCGACCTGGTCTGGATCGAGCGCATCCGCCTCCTGCCCAATCTGCCGCCGACCCTCCCCGGCCGGGTGATCCTCGATCTCGACGACCTCGAGCACCGCAAGCTCGCCGGCAAGCTGAGGACGCGGCGCTGGAGCCGGAGCCTGCCGTTCGACCTGGCCGACTACGTCAAGCTGCGCGCGCTCGAGCGCTCGCTCGCCCGGCGGCGATGGGAGGTGGTGGTGTGCTCGGACACGGATCGGCAGGCGCTCGGCGCCCATCCGCGCGTGTCGGTGGTGCCCAACGGTGTCGACCTGCCCGCCGTGGCCGAACGGGCCGTCGATCCGGCGTCGCCGACCTTCGTCTTCGTCGGTGCGATGTTCTACGCGCCGAACGTCGACGCAGTGCGCTTCTTCGCGCGCGAGATCCTGCCGCGGATACGCAGGCAATCGCCGCGGGCGCGCTTCGTCGTCGTCGGACGGGACCCCCATCCGGAGGTCGCGGCGCTCCACGACGGCGACGCGATCACGGTCACCGGGACGGTCGACGACGTCGCGCCGTATCTGCGCGTCGCCTCGGTCGCCGTCGTGCCCATCCGTTTCGGTAGCGGGACCCGGATCAAGATCCTCGAAGCCTTCGCCCACCGGGTGCCCGTCGTCAGTACCACGTTCGGCGCCGAGGGCCTCGACGTCGCGCACGGACGCGAGCTCCTCCTGGCGGACGATCCCGAGGCCTTCGCCGCCGCGTGCACCGGTCTGGCCGGCGACCGGCGATTGCAAGAAGCGCTCACCGAGCGAGGCCACGACCTCGTGCGCCACCGCTACCAGTGGCACGACGTCGAACGGCAGGTCCAGGCCCTGGCCGGCCGCGCCGACGACCGGGCGACCGCCGTCCCCGGCGCCCCTGCCCACCGAGGCGCCGAATGGCGCTGACCTTCGACCGCTACGGAGGCGCAAAGGCCCGCCCCCTGCTCGGCGGCGGGACCGCGTTTCGCATCGTCAAGCGGGGCCAGCGGTTCCTCCTCGCAACCCCGGACGGCAACGCCTTCTGGCTCAAGGCCTGCTACGGCATTGACATCACTGACGGCGGCGAGACGTTCGTCCGCACGCTGCACGCCAAGTACTCCGGTGACCCGACCTACCCGACCTGGGGCTACTGGTGGCCCTTCGTGGCCCAGGCCGTGCGCAACCTCCGGCAGTGGGGCTTCAACGCCATCGGGGAATACTCGTCGAACTACGCCATGCCCGTCGATACCAACAACCGCGGGCGCGGCAACAGCGAGAAGATGCCGTTCATCCCGCTGACCAACGCCGCGCTTCAGGCGAAACGGAGCTACGGCGTCAAAGAACTCATGTACGGCGTCGACGAAGCCGTCACGCCCGGCCTCTGGCGCGTCGAGGGCTTTCCCGACGTTTTCGATCCCGCCTTCGCGCGCGCCGTCGGCGAATTGACCTGGCCCGCCCAGCTGCCATGGCTGCTCGGGACGTCGACGGACGACCGTGACTATCTTTTCGGCTTCGGGCCCTCACGGGCGCTCGGCGGCTGGCACAACCACCTGGGATGGCAGGCGGCAGCGACGCGCCCGACGCAGACGCGGAATCCGCGGCTCTGGGTGGGCGCGAAGCAAGGCGTCACGTACACCGACACCACGGTCTACACCAAACTGGCGCTGCGCGACCACCTGCGAACGAAGTACCGCGCGCTGGATCAGCTGAACTCGGCATGGGGATCGCGCTACACCACCTGGGACAGCGACGACACGCCCTGGCCCACGGGCCGCGGCTTCCTCGACGAGAGCGGTCGGAGCCCCTGGCTCGGCCGTGACTTCTACTCGTTGAGCGACTCGGCGCCGGCGGTGCGGGCCGACCTCGACGAGTTCGTCGGCGTCATCGCCGAGCGTTACTTCTCGGTGACCGTCGGGGCGCTTCGGTCGAAGCGTCCGGGGCACCTGGTCTTCGGTCCGGCGACCATCAGCCCGGCGGCGCATCCCGAAATCCTCCGGGCCGCCGGCCGCTGGTGCGACGCCGTCCAGTTCTCCAACGAAGGCGTGAAGGCGCTTCGCCGAGGCCACAGCCTGGTCGGCAAGCCGTTCTTCGTCTGGACGACCTTCATGGCCCAGGCGGATTCACCGCAGGCGAGCACGAAGGGATGGGCGGGCTTCGACTTTCCCACCCAGGCGGAGCGCGGGCGCGCCTATGCCCGGTCCCTCAACGAGCTCACCGGCTTCCGCGCCGACGACGACACGTTCCCGTGCATCGGGATCGACTGGTGGGCCTACTGCGACAAGGTCACCGGCGGCGAATCGCACAACTTCGGCCTCGTCACCGTTCACGACAATCCGTACGACGGCGTCGCGGCGCGCGTGAGCAAGACGCGCGACACCTCGGGCCAGCCGGTCGGCGGCGAGACACGCGACTATGGCGACTTCGTGAGCCACGTCAAGCAGGCGAACGACGCCGTCTTCGAGCAGATGCGCGACCTGGCCGCGCGCGACGCGAGCAGACTCTCGAGCCGCTCGGGCCTGGCCCTGCTGCTGCCGCTGGCCGTCTGGCTCGCCCATCGGACGGACGCCCCGGCGCTCACCCGCCGCGAGCTGCTGTGCCTGCCAGGCGGCGCCGCGCCGATCGCGAGCGCCCGGAAGGTACCAAGATGACGCGCGGGAACCCACCGACGCCCGCCGCCCCCACGAGCGCCACTGCGACGCTCGGCGCCGTCCGGCCCGCGGCGCCGACGACACCCTTCGACGGCGTCGTCATCCTCTCGCCCTTCGCGTGGGACGGCGCCTGGCAGACGCCTCACTACGTCGCGCGACAGCTCGGTCGCCACGTCCCGGTGGTCTTCGCGGAGAAGCCCGCCACGTGGAGCCCGGGCGACGCCGACTTCGCTCTCGCGAGGCTACGGCGTCGCAGTCGTGTCCGCGTCGAGTCGACCTCCATTTCGGTCGTATCGCCGAAGGGCCTCCCGCTGAGCCGCCTTCGCACGGTCCGCGGCTGGGCGATTCGAAGCTTCGGTGCCACGCTCGCCGGCGAGCTCAAGCGGCAGCAGATCAGGAATCCTCTGGGCTGGATCTCCTATTTCGCCGGCTGCACCGAATATCTCGAGACGATCGCCAACGGCGCCTACGTGTATCACTGCCTCGATGCCTTCGACTCGGCCGAGGAATCCGAGCTGGCTCGCCGGGCGGCGGCCGTGTTCGCCGTCAGCCGTCGCCTCTACGAACGGCACGCGGCGAGCAACCCCAACACCTTCCACGTGCCCAACGGCATCGACGCGCAGACCCTCGCGGCCCGGCCGCCAAGCGCCTGGTCGGCTCGAACGGGTCGCGTGATCGGCTTCGTCGGCATCCTGAACCGTCACATCGACTTCACGCTGCTGGAGAAGATCGCCCGGGCGTTCACGAACGATCACCTCGTCCTCGGCGGGCCAGTCCTGCGCGGCGCGTCGGCCCCGAGCGGTGAGCAGAGAGCGGCGATGGCCCGGCTGCGCCGTCTGCCGAATGTCCGCTTCGCCGGCTTCGTGGAGCCGGCGCTCGTCCCACGCCTGGTCGAATCATTTTCGGTCGGCATCATCCCCTTCCTGGCGGACGCGTTCAACGCCGGTCGCGACCCGATCAAGTTCTATCAGTACTTCGCCCAGGGTAAGGCGGTGGTGACGACGTCCGTCGCGGTCGCCGAGGAGAACGCGACTCTCTGCCAACTCGGTGATTCTCACGCCGACTTCCTGGCCGGGATCGACCGGGCGTTGTCGTCGACTGACGATGGCGCCCCTCGCGCGCGCATCGAGCTCGCGCGGCGCCATACCTGGGAAGCGCTCGCACGAAGAGCCATCCGCTCGCTGGAAGCCGTCGGTATCCACCTCCGGAGGACACCGTGAACAGCTGCGCGTCGCCTCTTGAAAGGATCGGCCCGAGCGCGATGACGCTCTCGGTGGTGATCGCCACCAGGGACCGTCCTCGAGAGCTCCACGGCACGGTGTTCAGTCTTCTCGGGCAAACGCGTGCGGCGAACGAACTGATCGTCATCGACCAGAGTATCGAGTCCGGCGGTCGGCGGGCCGTCGAACGGGCGGTCGCCGCCCGATCACGGGATCACGGCACCGCCCCCATGCTCCGTTACATCCACGACCCCAGCATCCGGGGCGCCGCCCCCGCTCGCAACGTCGGAATCGACCTGGCGGGCGGCGACATCGTGGTCTTCCTGGACGATGACGTCATTCTGGAGCCGGACTTCTTGCTCGAGATCGCTGCGGTGTACGCGCAGGATCCGACGGTCACCGGCGTCTCCGGCATCATCACCAACTACGAGCGGCCGCCGGTGTGGCAGCGCGCCTTGCTGCGCGTCTTCTGGCGGGGCCCCTTCCACGACCAGCGCCAGCCGATCTACTGGAATGCCGATGGGCTGCGGGGAGCGCCACCGCTGAACGTGGACCGGTTCGGAACCACCGGCATGAGCCTCCGTCGCCGCGCCCTCGGTCCCCTCCGCTTCGACCCTCGGCTGCGAGACGCCTGGCCCGGCGAGGACGTGGACCTGTGCTGCCGGCTGGGAAGCGATCGCAAGCTGGTGATCGCAACCGAGGCGAGATTCGCGCACATGCGCGTGCCGACGAACCGGCCGCGGGAGCATTGGATCAAGCGAGACGTCCAGGCCATGTACTACCTCTACCGGCGGCACTGGGATCGCGGACCCAAGAATCGTGTCCGCTTCGGCTGGCTCAATCTCGGCTACGTGTTGCTGGCCACGCTCGGGGGTCTGCGGCGGCGCACGCTCGAGCCATGGCGCATGTTCCTCGAAGCCCGGCGGGAAGCGCGCGCGTACCGGGAGCCGTTGCGTGTGGAGCACGCCGCGGACCTGGAGCGAAGACTCACGGAGCGATGAGCGTGAAAACGACCCTGATCGGTCTGGCGGGCGGCACCGGCGCGGGCAAGAGCACGATCGTGCGCGCGCTGGTGGACCGCTTCGGCGGGTGCGCGATCGACCTCGACTCGTACTACCTCGACCGCAGCGCGCTGCCGCCGGAGGAGCGTAGCCGGGTCAACTACGACCAGCCCGCCGCCTTCGACGACGCGCTGCTGGTCGAGCACCTGGAGCGGCTCATCGCCGGCGCGGCGGTGCCGAAGCCGCTGTACTCGTTCGAGACTCACACGCGAATCGGCGTCGAGACGCTGGCGCCGGCCCGGCTCGTGATCGTCGAGGGGCTGTTCACGCTCTGGTGGGAGTCCCTCCGATCGCTGCTGGCGGTGAAGGTGTTCGTCGACGCGCCGCCCGACGTCCGCCTCGTCCGGCGCATCAGGCGCGACGTCGCCGAACGGCACCGCACAACCGAACAGGTCCTGCAGCAGTACGTGAGCTCCGTGCGCCCGATGCACGAGCGCTACGTGGAGCCGACGCGCGCCCACGCGGACCTGATCATCACCAACGACGGCCCGATCGAGGACACCGTAGAGCGCGCGATCAGCGCGCTCCGAGGGAGGATGGCCGATGGCTCTGCAATCGCTACAGCGGGTCGATAAGCCGTGGGGGTACGAGCTGATCTGGGCTCGAACGGACGGGTACGCCGCGAAGATCCTGCACATCAAGGGCGGCCACAAGCTCTCGCTCCAGTACCACCGGCAGAAGGAGGAGACCATCTATCTGCAGTCCGGGCGGATGATCCTCGTCATCGAGAACGACCACGGCGAGCTCTGTGACGTGGAGCTCTCGGTCGGCCAGGCGCACCACGTCGCGGTGGGCCGCAGGCACCGGATGATCGCGATCGAGGACTGCGACGTGTTCGAGGTGTCGACCAACCATCTGGACGACGTGGTCCGGCTCGAGGACAGCTACGGCCGGGCGGGGACGGCGGCGCCCTGATGCACCTGGCGTCGCTCGGGCGGGGGCTCCGGCTGGGCGCGGCCGTCGCGCTGGCGGCGCTCTATGCGCCGGCGATGGCCGCGCTCGTCCACGTCTGGCGCACCGACACGTACGCCGGCCACGGGATGTTCGTGCCGCTCTTCAGCGCGGTCATCGCCTGGACGGAGCGTGACCGGCTGGGCCGGGCGGCCGGGCGCGGCCATCCGGCCGGCGCCGCGATCGTCCTGGGCGGCCTCGGTCTGCTGGCGCTCGGCACCGTGGCGGACAGCGTGCTGCTCCAGGGGGTCTCGGTGGCCGTCGCGATCGCCGGCCTCGTCGCGTGGAGCTTCGGCCTACGCTGCCTGCGCGCGGCAGCGTTCCCCATCGCGTTCCTGCTGCTGATGTCGCCGCTGCCGCGCACGGTCGTCGCGGCGGTCACGCTCCAGGTCCAGCTCTTCGCGGCCGCCTTTGCGGTCGGCGTGCTGCGGCTGCTCGACCTGCCCGTTTACCAGAGCGGCGTCACGATCGAGCTGCCCTCGATGACGCTGCAGGTCGCCGAAGCGTGCAACGGCCTGCGCTTCCTCGTGGCGCTGCTGGTGCTGACGGCGGCGTTCGCGCAGATCACGCAGCGGACCGTCGCCGACAAGGCGGCGCTGGTGGTCGCGGCGATCCCGATCGCGGTCCTCGCCAACGCGATGCGCGTGGCCGCCATCGTGCTTGGGGTCCAGTACGTGGGCCCGGAGGCGGCCAGCGGCACGATTCACAACTGGATCGGCAAGGGCATGTGGGGGCTCACGCTCGTTCCGCTGGTCGGGCTCGGCTTCCTGCTCGCGCGGCGCTCCTCGCCGAAGGTCGGGCCGCTCGAGGAGGGTATCGCGTGAGCGCGACCCTGCTCGCCTTCGTCCTGGCGGCGGCTACGAGCCTCGGGCTCGCCGGGCTGGCGGTGGCCCGGCGACCGCGCGGCGCGCTCCGCTGGAGCTTCGCGGGAGGCATGGCGGGGTTCGCGGTCGAGTCGATCGCCGCCCTCGTTCTGGTGACGCAGACCGACGCGCCCGATGAGCGGTTGCTGTGGCTCAAGGTCACCGAGGTCGCGGGGCTCCTGCTCCTGGCGCCGTGGTCCGTCTTCGTCGCGTCGCTGGCGCGTCCCGACGGCCCGGAGCTCTCGCGGGGCTTCCGCGCCGGTCTCGGGGCGCTCGCGTGCATCGTGACGGCGAGCGCGGCGGCCGTCGCGTATCTGCCCGCGTTCCAGATCGCGGACGTGGTCGGGCCGTTCCACGCGGCGCGGCTGGACATCCCGGCGCGGGTGTCGGTGCTCGTGCAGCTGGTGGGCACCGTGGTCCTCCTGGCCGGGCTCGAGGCCGCGCTGCGCACCTCACGGCGCGACGCGCGCTGGCGCATCAAGTACCTGGTGCTGGGTCTGGGCGGCGTGCTGCTCGCCCGCTTCTACTTCATGAGCCAGGTGGCCCTCTTCAACGTCGAGATGGCGAGCTTTCTCATCACCGGCGCCGCCATCCTGGTCATCGGCAACGTCGCGATCGCGACCTCGATGACGCGGGACCGGCTCGGCGTCGCCCTGTCGGTGTCGCGCCAGGTGCTGTACCGCTCGGTCGTCGTCGGCGCGCTCGGCGTGTACCTGTTCGCCGTCGGCGTGCTCGGCTGGCTGCTCAATTGGCTGGGCATCGGCGAGGAGCTGTTCTTGGGCTCCGTGATCGTCTTCGTCTCGGCGCTCGGGCTGGCCGCCGTGCTGCTCTCCGAGGCGGTGCGCTGGCGCGTGAAGCGCTTCGTCGCCCGGAACTTCTACCGGAGCAAGTACGACTACCGGGCGCAGTGGGTCAACTTCACCAAGCGGCTGGGCTCGCTGGTGACGCTCGACGAGCTGGCGCCGCAGCTCCTGTCCACCGTCGTCGAGACGGTCGGCGCCGCCGCGGGCCTTCTGTATCTGCGAGAGGCCGGCAAGGCGTGCCACCACGCGACCGCCGCGGTTGGCGCGCGGCGGCCCGTCGCGACGCTCGCCGACGCCCACCCACTGATCGCGTCGCTCGGGGCGCGCCGGGCGCCGCACGTGCTCGAGAACGGCTGGGCCGGCGCCCTGCTCGAGTCGCCGACTGCGGCCGCGTTTCCGGAGGGATCGGTGCTGGTCCCGCTGCGCTGGCGCGACGAGCTGGCGGGCTTCCTCCTGATCGGAGGGGAGCAGACTGGCGTGCCGTACACCAGCGAAGACCTCGAGTTCATGGAGACCGTGGCCGAGCAGGCGGTCGGCGCCATCGTCACCACGCGGCTCTCCGAGAGCCTGGCCCGATCGCGCGAGTTCGAGGCGATCCATCGACTGACGTCGTTCGTGATCCACGACCTCAAGAACTCGATCTCGGCGCTCTCGATGCTGAGCGAGAACGCGCTCAAGAACTTCGACGACCCCGAGTTCCAGCGCGACGCGCTCCGGACGGTCGTCAAGACCGTGGACCGCATGACGGCGCTCCTCGGGCGCCTCAGCGGGGCGCCGGAGGCGGCCCGGCTTCGCCTCGAGGTCGTCGACCTGGCGGCCCTGGTGCTGGACGCGGCGCGACCGACCGTCCGGAGCGACCGGATCGCGCTCGTCAAGGAGCTGGCGCCGCTGCCGATCTCCGCCGATCCCGAGGCCCTCTCGAAGGTGATCCAGAACCTCGTCACCAACGCCGTGCAGTCGATCGAGGGCCAGGGCACCGTGACCCTGCGCACCTTCGTCGACGGCGGCTGGGCCGTCTTCGCGATCACCGACACCGGCTGCGGCATGTCCGTGGAATTCGTGCGCCGGTCGCTGTGGGCGCCGTTCCACTCCACGAAGAAGGGCGGCTGGGGCATCGGCCTCTACCAGGCCAAGGGCATCGTCGAGGCTCACGGCGGCACCATCGACGTGGCGAGCCGGGAAGGGGCGGGCACCACGTTCTCGATCAAGCTTCCGATCGGAGAGGGAACATGAACAAGCCAAAGTTGCTGGTCGTCGACGACGACGAAGCCATCCGCACGCAGCTGAAGTACGCGCTGCGAGACGATTTCACGCTGCTCTTCGCCGAGGACCGCGGCGAGGCCATGACGGCGGTCAAGGGCGAGCGCCCGCCCATCGTCAGCCTGGATCTCGGGCTGCCGCCGCGACCCGAGAGCGCCGAGGAGGGGCTCCACGCGCTGGACGAGATCATGAAGCTGGCGCCCGACACCAAGGTGGTCGTCCTCACCGGCAACGGCGACCGCGACAACGCGCTCCGCGCGGTCCGGCTCGGCGCGTTCGACTACCACCAGAAGCCCATCCAGCTGACGGATCTGAAGGTCGTCCTCCAGCGGGCGGCGTATCTCCAGACGCTCGAGGCCGATGCCGAGCAGCAGCAGCGTGCCACCGAGACCACCACCCGCTTCGAGGACATCCTGGGCAATACGCCCGCCATGCGGGAGATCTTCGGGGTGGTGGCCCGGGTCGCGCGGACCGATGTGACGGTGCTCGTCCAGGGCGAGAGCGGCACCGGCAAGGAGCTCCTCGCGCGCGCGATCCACGCGAACAGCCCGCGGCGCAAGGGGCCGTTCGTGGCGATCAACTGCGGGGCGATCCCGGAAACCCTGCTGGAGTCCGAGCTGTTTGGCCATGAAAAAGGCGCCTACACCGGCGCTCACATCCAGCGGAAGGGGAAGCTGGAGCTGGCCGAGGGCGGCGCCCTGTTCCTCGACGAGATCGGCGAGATGAGTGTGCCGCTCCAGGTGAAGCTTCTCCGGTTCCTGCAGGAGCGGGAGATCGAGCGCGTGGGCGGCCGCGAGGTACTCCGGGTAGACGCGCGCGTCATCGCCGCCACCAACAAGGATCTGAAATCCGAGCTGCAGGCCGGACGCTTCCGCGAGGACCTCTATTACCGGCTCTCGGTCGTGAATCTGAAATTGCCGCCCCTGCGCGAGCGAGGCGAGGACGTCGTGCTCATCGCCAACGCCTTCCTGAGAAAGAGCTGCAAACAGCACCGGCGCAAGCTCCGGTTCGCGAGCGCGGCGCTGGAGGCGATCGCCCGCTACGCCTGGCCGGGGAACATCCGCGAGCTCGAGAACGCGGTCGAGCGGGCCGTCATCATGGCCCGCACCAAGCTCATCGAGGCGCGCGATCTCGGTATCGAGATCGCCGACGGCGTCGATCTCGCGTCGCTCCGGCAGGCCCGTGACCGGGCCGAGCGCGAAGCGCTCATCGAGGCGCTCGTGAAGACTCGGGGGAACATCAGCCAGGCCGCGAAGCTCCTGGGGGTGAGCCGGCCGACCTTCCACGGGCTGATCGCCAAGTGCGAAGTGAACGCGCGAGACTTTCGTTGAGCGGCGCGCGCGACGCCTCGGGGGATCGGCCACGATCTCGCTCGTGATCTGTACCCGCAACCGGGTCCACCGGCTCCGGTCGTGTCTCCGCTACCTGAGGGGAGCGCAGGTCCCGCGGGGCGGCTGGGAGCTCGTGCTGGTAGACAACGGCTCGACCGACGCCACACCGGCGGTCATCGAAGAATTCCGCCGATCGGCGCTGTGCGAGGTGATCGTCGTGAGCCAGCCGATCGAAGGCCTCGCCCGCAGCCGCAACGCGGGACTGCGGCGCGCGCGAGGGGACATCATCGCCTTCACCGACGACGACTGCTACATCGACCCAGGCTTCCTCGTGCAGATCGAGACGGTCTTCGCGTCGCGGAAGATCGACTTCCTTGGCGGTCGCATCCTGCTCTACGACCCAGCCGACGATGCGATCACGACCCAGACGCGGCCACACGCGGTCGTCCTGGAGCCTGGCAGCTTCGTCACTCCCGGCTTCATCCACGGCGCGAACATGGCGGTCCGACGCGACGTGGTCGTCGCGATCGGCGGATTCGATCCCGGGTTGGGCGCGGGCACCGCCCTGTACGCGGCGGAGGACACCGAGTTCCTGGCGCGGGCCAGCGCCTACGGTTGGCGGGGCGCCTATGATCCCGGGCCCGTCGTCTACCATCACCACGGCCGGAAACCGGGGCGCGATGTGTGGCGGCTTATGAAAAGATACGACTACGGCCGCGGCGCATACTACGCGAGCTGCCTCCTGATGCCGACTGTACGCGTGTCGTGCCTGCGTCACATCTATCGGGAGCTCAAAGCGAGCCTCCGGCGGACCGATTTCGGATCGATCGCCCGCGAGCTCAGCGGCATGATCCAATTTCTGTTCTACCGGGCGACGCACGTCGACTCGGTGCCCTCCCTGCGTGAGAAGCCGGCGAGATAGACCCTTGCCTCGGGTCAGCGTCGTCGTCACCACCCACAACCAGCGCGCCTACGTGGCCGCCGCGATCGAGTCGGCGCTGGGCCAGACCTTCGCCGATCGCGAGGTGGTCGTCGTCGACGACGGCTCGACCGACGGCACCGACGCGATCGTCGCGTCGCTCGGCGATCGTGTCCGGCTCATCCGGCAGGAGAACCAGGGCGTCGCCGGGTCGCGCAACACCGGGGTGCTCAACGCGGGCGGCGAGCTGGTGGCGTTCCTGGACGGCGACGACCTCTGGGAGCCGAACAAGCTCGCGGTCCAGGTGGAGGCGGCCGAGCGCTATCCGCAGGCTGGTCTGGTCGCGGTCGACGGCGTGCTCTTCGACGACGCCGGAGCGATCCTGGGGCCGACGCTGTTCGCCGATCGGATCCGCGAAATGCTCGGCCCGGACGTCGCGCTCGTTCCCCACCGCCGGTGCTACGGACAGCTCCTCCACGAAAACGCCATCTCGACCATGTCGCAGGTGATGGTGCGGCGAAAGGTGCTGGACGAGGTGGGCCCGTCGGATCGCCGCTTCAGCCTGTCGAGCGACTGCGACCTGTATCTGCGGATCGCCGCGTGGCACGACTTCGCGTTCGTCCCCCGTCGGCTCGTGCGATGGCGCTATCACGCGCGGAGCGCCTCCGGCCCGATCCATCGCCGCCGGCTGGCGTGGGCGACCGACGACATCGCGATCTTGAAGAAGCAGCTGGACCAGGCGCCGGCCGATCTGGTCGGCGAGGTCCGCCGCGCGCTGCGGGACCGGGTCGGCCGGGCGGCGCGAGACGCCTACGCGTACGGCCGAACGCACGAACGAGCGTTCGCGGCGCGCTATCTCCTCGATCTCGCCCGCCGCGACTGGACCCGTCACGGCGCGGTGGTCACCCGCCTGCTGGCGCTCGGCGTTCCAGAAGCGCTGGCCGCGCGGCTCGGGTCCGTCTCCCGCGCCGTGGCCGGCTACAAACAACGCGCGCAGATGCGGTATCATGCCCGCCAGTAACCCGATCCAGGGAGGATCTGCCGTGAAAACTGTCGTCTGTGCTTGCGTTGTGGCGTTCGTGGTGCTGCTCGTCGGCGTGGGCGCTGACTGCGCCGCCCAGGACATGGGGTTGATCACCGGCAGCGACAAGGGCACCTACTACCAGTTCGGCCTCGATCTGCAGAAGCTGGTGAAGTCCCAGGGTATCAATCTCAGCGTGCACACGTCCAAGGGGTCGGTCGAGAACATCTTCGCGGTGTACCAGCGGCCGGGCGTGCAGATGGGCATCGTGCAGTCCGACGTGCTCGCGTTCGTCGCGCGCTTGCAGTCGGATCCGGTGCTGACCAGGATCGCCAAAAAGACGAAGATGGTGTTCCCGCTCTACAACGAGGAGATCCACTTGCTCGGCCGCAAGGGCATCACCGACTTCGACGACCTTGCCGGGCGGAAAGTGGCGGTCGGCCGCGAGGGCAGCGGCACGTACCTGACCGCGCGACTGCTCTTCAAGCTGTCGGAGGTGGCGCCGGCGGAGATGCTCTTCATCGACACCACCGAGGCGCTCGGCGAGCTCAAGGCCGGACGGATCGACGCGATGTTCTACGTGGCCGGCTACCCGGTGAAGCTGCTCAAGGACGACGTCACCGACAAGGATCAGCTCGTGCTGGTGCCGATCACCAACAAGAGCATCCTCGAGTTCTATCCGCAGGCCGAGGTTCCGGCGGGCGTCTATGCCTGGCAGCCGACGCCGGTCGTCACGGCGGCGGTGAAAGCCGTGCTGGTCTCGTTCGACTTCCGCCGGAAGGACTGCGACAACGTGGGCCGCTTCTCGCAAATCTTGTCAACGCACCTCGACGGGCTACAGAAGGGCGGACACCCGAAGTGGAAGGTCGTCGACCTCAACTACCCGCTTCGTGGATGGGAGCAGTACGACTGCGTCCGGAAGCACCTCGGCAAGGCGTCCGCCCCGGCCGCGCCGAGGCCTGGTCAGAACCCGGTGCTCGACGCGATCAAGGGCGTCCTCGACCAGTAGTCGAGGGGTCACCGTTGGCGGAGGTCGAAGGGACCCGCGGTCGAACGCGATGGCTGATCGTCGTCATCGCGATCGTCGCGGTCGTGGTCCTCGGACGCAGCCAGGTCGGCTCGCGGCTCCTCTCGTTCGACCGAAGTCAGGATGAGCCGCAGGCCGGTCAGCTCGAGGGACGGATCTGGCGGATCGACGGGAACACCCGCACAATTCAAATCACCGCACGCGCATTCGGCATCGGCGCGACCTCGGTCGCGGTCACCGACGACACGCTCGTGATCGTCGGGAGCAAGGAGGGCGGATTCGGCGATCTGCGTGAGGGTCTCCGGGTGCGCGCGGCCTGGGAGAAACGCAAGGACGTGCGTCAGGCGCGCTTCGTCCAGGTGCTCGACCGCGCGACACCCGAGGGCGCGCCGGCCAGCGCTCCGGCGTCGAGCCGTCCCGACCGACCGGCCACGCCGGCCACCAACGCCGAGCCGGCGCGCGTCCCGACCCGGGTGCCGCCGGCGGCGGCACCCCCCACTCTCTCCGCTCCGCCGACGGAGCCGCGCCGAGCGGCGCCGAAGCCGACGGTCAAAGCCGCGCCGGAGCCGCCTCGCGCGACGCCGCAGCCCGCTCCGTCGCCGGCGACGCAGGCGACCCCTCCCCTCACGGCGCCGAGCCGCGAGCCCGACTCCAGTGACCCGGCCGCGGTCATCGACTGGCTGCTGAACCGGAAGGACTGACGCTCAGACCCCGAGGAGTCGGAAGAGGGCCCAGGCGCCGGCGGCAACGATCGCCGAGGCCGGGATGGTCAGGATCCACGCCCAGAGGATGCGGCCCGCCACTCCCCAGCGGACGGCGGAGAAGCGCTGGATGGCGCCGACGCCCATGATCGAGCCGCTGATCGTCTGGGTCGTGCTGACGGGAATGCCGCCGATCGCGGTGCCGAGCAGCGTGATGGCGCCGGCGGTCTCGGCGCAGAATCCGCCCACCGGACGCAGCTTGGTGATCCGCATCCCCATCGTCTTCACGATGCGCCAGCCGCCGGTCATCGTCCCCAGGGCGAGCGCGGCGTGCGCGGCCAGCACGACCCAGAACGGCACGTAGAACTCGGGCCCGAGGTGGCCTGTGGTGAAGAGCAGCACCGCGATGATCCCCATCGTCTTCTGCGCGTCGTTGGTGCCGTGACCCAGGCTGTACGCGGCCGCCGACAGGAGCTGGCCGCGCCGGAAGATCTTGTCCACGCGCCCGGGCGTCGCGTGCCGGAAGACGTTGAGGGTCAGGACCATCATCGCGAAGCCGACCACCAGCCCCACCAGCGGCGCCAGGATCATGAACGCGCCGATCTTGACGAGACCGCCCGCGATGAGCGAGCCGAAGCCCGCCTTGGCCACCGCCGCGCCCGCGAAGCCGCCGATAAGCGCGTGGGAGGAGCTGGTGGGAATCCCCCACGCCCACGTGATCAGGTCCCAGACGATCGCGCCGATGAGCCCGGCCAGGATCACCCACTGATCGACCACGTTCGTCTCGACGACCCCCTTGCCGACCGTCTTTGCCACGCCCACGCCGAAGCCGAACGCGGCCACGAAGTTGAAGAAGGCCGCCCACACGACCGCCTGGAGCGGCGTGAGGACCCGGGTCGAGACCACGGTGGCGATGGAGTTCGCGGCGTCGTGAAAGCCGTTGATGAAGTCGAAGACGAGCGCGATGAAGACGATGAAGACGACGGTCGTGAGCAATGCTCAGGCCGGGACGGTCAGGCCATCTTGAGGATGATCCCCTCGATCACGTTCGCGACGTCCTCGCAGCGGTCGGTGACGATCTCCATCGTCTCGTAGATCTCTTTCCACTTGATGACCTCGATGGGGTCGCTCGACTCGTCGAACATCGCGGCCAGGCTGTCGCGCAGCAGGACGTCGGCGGTGTTCTCCAGGCGGTTCACTTCGACGGTGTGCTCGTGAAACGCCGGGTCCATCGTGCGCAGGCACTTGATGGTCCGATCCATCGCGTGCGTGGTCTGGACGATGACCTCGGCCATCGCCCGGCACGCCGAGGTGGGCTCCTTGATGCGGTAGACGACCAGCCGCTCGGCGGCCGCTTCGATGTAATCGAGCACGTCGTCGAGGCGCGACGCCAGGTCGTGGATGTCCTCGCGGTCGATCGGCGTGATGAACGTCGTGTTGAGCTTCTTGATGATCTCGTGCGTCACGTGATCGCCCTGGTGCTCGACTTCCTTGATCGCGTGGGCCTTGGCCCGCGCGTCGGCGAAGTTGTGGATCATCTCGTGGAGCAGGGCGCCGGCGTGGATGATGTGCTGGGACTGCTCCTCGAAGTAATCGAAGAACCGGACTTCCTTCGGAATCAGGTTGAACATGAGGCTCCGGGGTCTCAGTGTAATGGAAACGTAACGATTCCGCTACGGCTTGCGCAGGGCGAGCGGCGGGAGCCCAAGGAGCGCCGCGCGCGCCGCCGCCCAGACCAGGTCGACGGTCTGCGCGAGCGCCGGCGCGCCGGCGGCCAGACAGCGGACGAGGGCGCCGCCGCGCGCGAGATCGGCCACGCCGACCTGCGCGCCGGCGCACTCTGCCGCGCGACGCGCCACGTCGGCGGCGAACCGCTCCCCGTCGAACTTACCGAGGACGGCGACGGAGGCCAAGTAGGCGTGGGACTCGGCGAGCCCCAGCCCGTCCCACTTCGGCTGGTCCGGAGCGCCCGGGGGACGCAGGACGAACCGGTCGCGCAGGCGCCAGCCCCGCCGGTCGCGAACGGAGAGAGTGGTTTCTAAGAGAGAGAACCGCCACGCCTCGCCGCGCGCGATCCGGCCCGCGGAGAACGCGTCCACGAGGACGAGCCCCGCGGTCTCGTCCATCTCGACGTCGATCGCCTGCCGGAAGGCCGAGCCAGCGAACGGGATCGCCTGATCCGGCACCCACTCGACGACCGCGTGGGGCCCGACACGGAGGCGCACGGTCTGCGTGGCGGGGTCCCCGTCGGTGCGGTAGACCCGGGTCGCCGAGGGGGTCGTGAGCACCGCGTGGGCGCCCGCGCCCGCGTCGACGTCGATCGAGAGCCGGTCGCCGCCGACCAGGCCGCCCGTCGGGTTCAGGATCGAGACGACCACCGCCGGGTCGTCGAGGGCCAGCGGCGCCAGGACTTGGAGAGGCAGCGTGTACCGGCACCGGGTGACGACCGTCGCTCCGCCTCGTCGCTCGACCGCGAGCCGCAGCGCGCCGTCGTGTCCGACCCGCGCGGCGTCGAGCGCGGCCGGGGCGGTCACGCCTTCGCGGCGTCGAGCAGGAGCTCTTGCCGAATCCACGTGAGGATCGCCTCCACCCCCTCGCCCGTCCGGAGGTTCGTGAAGACGAACGGCCGCTCGCCGCGCATCCGGCGCGCGTCGCGCTCCATCACCGAGAGGTCCGCCCCCACGTGCGGCGCCAGATCGATCTTGTTGATCACGAGGAGGTCCGAGCGCGTGATGCCGGGCCCACCCTTGCGCGGGATCTTCTCGCCCTCGGCGACGTCGATCACGTAGACGGCCGCGTCCACCAGCTCGGGGCTGAACGTCGCCGCGAGGTTGTCGCCGCCGCTCTCGATCAGCAGGAGCTCGAGCCCGGGAAACCTTTTCTGGAGGTCGTGGACCGCCTCGAGGTTCGCGGAGGCGTCTTCCCTGATCGCCGTGTGGGGGCAGCCGCCCGTCTCCACCCCGACGACCCGCTCCGCCGGCAGGGCACCGCGGCGGACGAGGAACTCCGCGTCCTCCTTGGTGTAGATGTCGTTGGTGATCACGGCCATGTCGACCTCGGCGCGCAGGCGCCGACAGAGCGTCTCGGCGAGCGCGGTCTTGCCCGAGCCGACGGGGCCGCCGATGCCGATCTTCAGCGGCCGCGGAATCGCGTTCACGACTTGAAGAGCCTCGTCTCGAGCGTCGAGTGGCGGAGGGATGCGATCTCGAGCGCCGGATTGAAGCTCCACAGGTCGTCGACTGTCGCCCTCGCCGCGGCCGCGGCCAGCCGCTGGATGCGGGGCCGCGTCGCGGCCAGCACCCGTTGTCCCTCGAGCTGGCCGAGTGAGATCAGCCGCAGTCCGGCGCCGACCAGCAGGGCCGCAGTCGAGTACAGGTACGCGGCCGCGGCGCGCTCGGGCTCCACGCCGCCACGCCCGAGGGCCGCGCCGACGACCGCCGCGTGATGGCCGACGGCCAGCTCCTCGTCGACCGCGCGCCTGAGCTGCGCGAGGAACGGGTCGTCGCCCAATGCCGCCGCGATCCGGAGAGTCTGGCGGCCCATCTGCCGGCTCGCCGTCCTGAGCTCCGGCACGCTCTTCATCGCGTCGAGCCGCTCGTCGAGCGCGATCCAGCCGGCGGCGTCGCCGTAGAACGCCAGGCGCACCGCGACCGCGGCGGCGGCGGCATCGGCGGGGCCGGCCGAGCCCTCGAGGTGGGCCGCGATGAAAGCCTCGAGCCCCTCGCGATCACGCACGCGCCCGTCCTGGACGTAGGTCTCGAGGCCGAGCGAGTGGGCGAATCCGCCAGCTGGGAAGAGCCCGTCGGCGAATTGTAAAAGTGTCAGGAACGCGTGATCAGGGCTCATGACGGTGCCCCACTCCCACCGGCACGAACACGGCCCGCTCGCGCGTGAACGGGGCGTCGGCCCGCGAGAGGAGCCGCTCCATCGCCGGATCGTCCGGCACCAGGAGCCGGTCGCCGTCCAGCGCGAAGGAGAAGTGCCGGTTGCCGACTTCGAACGCCAGGCGCAGCGCCTCCTCTCGCGAGCGCGGCGTGACCGCCAGCACCGGCTCCGGCGCGGCCTCGACCATGACGTACCAATTCGGGCCGACGTGCAGGATCTGACCCGGGACGAGCAAGCTTCCGGTCGGCAGCGCCAGCGCGAGCACGCGCCCACCGCTCGTGGTCACTCGCCTCCGCCCCCACCGCCGCTCCGCCGCCGTCAGCACGAGCGTGTCCCGCTGGTGGCCCAACAGCTCGTCTTCGCGCACTCGCCCGTGGATCTGCGTCACCACGACCGCAGCAGAACCACTGGCAGGAGCCCTAGAATCCTCGGAAGCTCCATCTCCGGCGGAAACGGATTGTCCGCCGGTGCGATCGAGCCCCCGGCTCGATCGATTCGCGGATGGGGGAGTATGGGGGGCCATCTCGGGGCCCCCCATGTCATTCAACCGGGCCATGTCGGGGGCCCCCATTAGAACAAGAAATAACGCTGAGCCATGGGCAACACCTGTGCCGGCTCGCACGTCAGGACTTCGTCGTTCGCGCGCACCTGATACGTCTCGGGATCGACCTCGATGCGAGGCAGCGCGTCGTTGTGGATCATGTCCCGCTTGCCGAGCCCGCGACAGCGGGCCACCGCGACCGCTCGCCGCGCGAGGCCCAGGCGCTGCGGCACGCCGCCGGCGAGCGCCGCCGCCGAGACGAACGTGAGCGACGTGGCGCCGACCGCGCGGCCGAACGCGCCGAACATCGGTCGATAGAGCACGGGCTGAGGCGTCGGGATCGACGCGTTCGGATCGCCCATCGCCGCCCAGGCGATGACGCCGCCCTTGACGACCAGCTCGGGCTTGACGCCGAAGAACGCGGGCTTCCACAGCACGAGATCCGCGAGCTTGCCCCGCTCCACCGACCCGACGTGGTCGGCCAGGCCGTGGGCAATCGCTGGGTTGATGGTGTACTTCGCGACGTAGCGCTTCACGCGCAGGTTGTCGTCGCCCGGCGTCTCGCCGGGGAGCGGGCCACGCTGGCGCTTCATCTTGTCCGCGGTCTGCCAGGTGCGGATGACGACCTCGCCGATCCGGCCCATCGCCTGCGAGTCGGAGGACATCATGCTGATCGCGCCCAGATCGTGCAGCACGTCCTCGGCGGCGATCGTCTCGGCGCGGATCCGCGACTCGGCGAAGGCCAGGTCCTCCGGGATCCGGGCGCTCAGATGGTGGCAGACCATCAGCATGTCGAGGTGCTCGTCCATGGTGTTCACCGTGAACGGCATCGTGGGGTTCGTCGACGACGGCAGGCAGTTTGGCTCGCCGCAGACGCGGATGATGTCGGGCGCGTGGCCGCCCCCGGCGCCCTCGGTGTGATAGGTGTGGATCGTCCGCCCCTTGAAGGCGCGGATCGAGTCCTCGACGAAGCCGCTCTCGTTCAGCGTGTCGGTGTGGATCGCCACCTGCACGTCGAGCTCGTCGGCGACCCCGAGCGCACAGTCGATCGCCGCCGGCGTCGTGCCCCAGTCCTCGTGGAGCTTGAGCCCGATGGCGCCCGCGAAGATCTGCTCGCGCAGCGGCTCGGGCGCCGAGGCGTTGCCCTTGCCGAGAAAGCCGAGGTTGATCGGAAATGCCTCGGCGGCCTCGAGCATCCGGTGCACGTTCCACACGCCGGGCGTGCACGTCGTGGCGTTGGTTCCGGTCGCCGGGCCGGTGCCGCCGCCGACCAGCGTCGTGAGACCGGCGCTGATCGCCTCGAACACGAGCTGCGGGCAGATCAGATGGACGTGCGCGTCGAGCCCACCCGCGGTCACGATCCGCCCCTCGCCGGCGATCACCTCGGTGGCCGCGCCGACGACCATACCCTCGCTGACGCCCGCCATCAGATCCGGGTTCCCCGCCTTTCCGACGCCGACGATCCGCCCATCGCGAATCCCGATGTCGGCCTTCACGATGCCCCAGTGGTCCACGATGACCGCGTTGGTGATGACGACGTCGAGAGCGCCCTCGGCGCGCGTGGCGCGGACGGACTGACCCATGCCATCGCGGATCACCTTGCCGCCGCCGAACTTCGCCTCTTCGCCCGGCGTCGTCAGGTCCCGCTCGATCCGGATGAACAGCTCGGTGTCGGCCAGGCGCACGCGGTCGCCGGTGGTCGGGCCGTAGAGATCCGCGTACTGCCGGCGGGTCATCCTGAGGGTCATGACGTCCGCTCCCACGCCGCGAGCTTCGCGAGCGCCTGGTCGCGGCCTCCGCCGTCAGTCAACGCGTTCAGCCCGAAGACACGCCGCGCGCCGGCCAGCTCGACGAGCGTCACGCGCTTCTCGTCGCCGGGCTCGAAGCGGACGGCGGTGCCGGCGGGCACGTTCAACCGCATGCCGAACGCCTGAGCGCGATCGAACCGCAGGGCGCGGTTGACTTCGAAGAAGTGGAAATGCGAGCCGATCTGGATCGGCCGGTCGCCGGTGTTGGTCACGGTCAGCGCGACCGTGCGGCGGCCCTCGTTGGCGATGATGTCCCCCTCGCCCAGCACGTACTCACCCGGAATCACCGTTGCCCTCCTTCGGCCGAGGCGGAGCCTAGCGGATCGGGTGGTGGATGGTAACGAGCTTGGTGCCGTCGGGAAAGGTGCCCTCGATCTGCACCTCGTCGATCATCTCCGGCACGCCTTCCATCACGTCGTTCCGCCCGAGAATGCCGAGCCCCGTCGCCATCAGCTCGGAGACGGTGCGTCCGTCGCGGATGCCCTCGAGGATCTCGGCGGTGATGATCGCGAGCGCCTCGGGATGGTTGAGCTTGAGGCCGCGGGCTCGCCGCCGGCGGGCGACTTCGGCCGCGGTGAAGATGAGCAGCTTCTCCTGCTCACGGGGGGTGAGGTGCATCGTCGAGCCTCCTGACGCACGGGTCAGACCGCCAGGTGCTGGCGGACCATGTCGATCTTCAGATTGCGGGTCGCGCCCGCGGCGACGACGGCGCCCTTGGCCATGATCACGTACTTGTCGGCGAGGCGCTCGGCGAAGTCAAGGTACTGCTCCACGAGCAGGACCGCCAGCCCGAGGTCGCGCTTGATCCGGCGCAGCGCCTCCTCGATTTCGAGGATGATGGAGGGCTGGATGCCCTCGGTCGGCTCGTCGAGCATGAGCAGCTTCGGCTTGGTCAGGAGCGCGCGCCCGATCGCCAGCATCTGCTGCTCGCCGCCCGACAGGACGCCGCCCTTGCGCGCGAGCAGCGGCTTGAGCGCCGGAAAGAGCGCGAGCGGCTCGTCCAGCGAGCCGGGGCGCCCGCAGCCGAGCAGCGCCATCCGGAGATTCTCCTCGACCGTGAGATGCGGAAAGATCTCGCGCCCCTGCGGCACGTAGCCGATGCCGGCGCGCGCACGGCGATCGGGCGACCAGGCGGTGATGTCGCAGCCGTCGAAGGTGACGCGACCGCTCCGCGCCGGGAGGAGCCCGATCGCGGTCTTCAGCAGCGTGGTCTTGCCGACGCCGTTCCGCCCCATCAGGCAGACGAGCTGACCCGGGCCCACGTCGAGGTCCACCGACCAGAGCACCTGCGACTCGCCGTAAGCGACGTCCAGTCCCTTAATGGACAGCATCGCGCGCCTCGCGCTGGCGTCCGAGGTAGACCTCGAGGACGCGCGGATCGTTCTGCACTTGCTCGACCGGCCCCTCGCAGAGGACGGCGCCCTGGTGGAGGACAGTGACCTTGCGCGCGATCTGCCGCACGAACTCCATGTCGTGCTCGATCACGAGGACCGAGCGGTCCGCCGCGATCGTCTCGAGCAGCTCGCCGGTGCGCGCGGTCTCCTCATCGGTCATGCCGGCGACCGGCTCGTCCACGAGCAGGAGCTCCGGGTCCTGCGCGATCACCATCCCGATCTCGAGCCACTGCTTCTCACCGTGCGAGAGGGCGCCCGCCTTCCCGTCGGCCTTGTCGGCGAGCTGCACCGTCTCCAGCGTGCGCGCGATCCGCTCGCGCTCCTCGTGGGCGTCCGGCTGACGGAGCGCGGCAAAGACGCCCTTCGAGGCCCGCCGCAGCGACAGCTCGACGTTGTCCCACACCGTGAGGTTCACGAACACCGACGGCGTCTGGAACTTGCGGCCGATTCCCAGCTGGGCGATCTCGTTCTCGCGCAGCGGCAACAGGTCGGTGTTGTCGCCGAAGATCACGCGTCCGCTCTCGGGCTTCACGCGACCGGAGACGACGTCGATCAGCGTCGTCTTACCGGCGCCGTTCGGGCCGATGACCACCCGCAGCTCCCGGCGGTCCATGAAGAAGTTGAGGCGGCTGAGCGCCTTGAACCCGTCGAAGTTCACGGTCACGTCTTCGAGGTAGACGATGCTGCCAGTCCCGCGGTTTCTCATTGCTCTGAGCTCGGCGGTCGCATCACACCGAGGGTGGCCTGAGAGAGTTGCGGGCCGGCTCCGCTCGCCCGGTCGAGGACGCCAGGCCTCCGAGCCCGGCTGGAGTCGAGAGCGACCCGCGGCCTATCACCTGGCGAGCCCGGCTCGCCGGTCCTGGTCAGGAGGCGTCGCGCGCGCGCTGTCAGGCGGCCGAGGGCGCCGACGACTCCGTCGGGGAAGAACAGCACCGCACCCATGAAGAGTCCGCCCAGGAAGAGGAGCCAGAAGTCGGGGTAGCTCGTGGTGAGCCAGCTCTGGATCCAGTTCACGCCGAACGCGCCGAGCACCGCACCGTAGAGCGTCCCCCGCCCACCAGCGGCGACCCACACCACCATCTCGATCGACGGCAAGACGCCGATCTTCGCCGGCGTGATGATGCCGACCTGCGGCGCGTAGAGGGCGCCGGCGACGCCGGCGAGCACCGCCGACACCACGAACACGAAGAGCTTGTAGGCGGCCGGCGAGTATCCGGAGAAGAGCACGCGTGTCTCGCTGTCGCGTATCGCGACGAGGACCTTGCCGGCGCGCGTCAACGTGATCCAGCGACAGAGCAGGTACGCCGCGACCAGCGTGACGGCCGTGACCACGTACAGCGCCCGCTGGGTCCCGACGTGGTTCAGCGGAAAGCCGAAGGCCGTCTTGAAGTCAGCGAGCCCGTTGGTGCCACCGAGGTTCATCTCGTTGCGGTTGAACACGAGCCAGGCGCTGAGCGCCAGCGCCTGGGTGATGATCGAGAAGTACACGCCGCGAATTCGACTCCGGAACGCGAGGTAACCGAAGGCGAGGCCGAACAGCCCGGGCACCAGCACGATCGCGAGCAGCGTGAACGCGCCGCTGTGGAACGGTTTCCAGAAGAGCGGTAGCGCCGTGACCTGGTTCCACACCATGAAGTCGGGCAGGGCGCTCTGGTAGACGCTCTTCGACCCGATCTCGAGCATCAGGTGCATTCCCATCGCGTAGGCGCCGAGGCCGAAGAACACGCCGTGCCCGAGCGAGAGCACGCCGGCGTAGCCCCACAGGAGATCGAGTCCCAGGGCCAGGATCGCGTACGTGAGGAACTTGCCGAAGAGGTTGAGCGTGAAGTTCGAGACCGCGAGAGGCGAGGACGCCGGCAACAGGTTGCAGACGGGCAGCACGACGGTGAGCGCGACCGCGGCGATCCCGAGCGCCACCGCTTCACGCTTCGGCATTGCGCCCGCGCGTCGCGAAGAGGCCCGCCGGCCTGCGCTGGAGGAACAAGATGACGGCCACGAGGATCGCGACCTTGCCGAAGACCGCGCCGAGCGCCGGCTCGACGCCCTTGGTGAGGCCGCCGAGCCCCGCCGACGCGAGAATCGTCCCGGCGAGCTTGCCGACGCCGCCGGTCACGACGACCATGAACGAGTCCACGATGTAGTTCTGGCCGAGCGACGGTCCGACGTTGCCGATCTGCGTGAGCGCGCAGCCCGCGAGCCCGGCGAGCCCGGCGCCGAAGGCGAACGTCGTCGCGTCCACCACCCCCGCCCGCACCCCGAGACACGAGCTCATCGCGCGGTTCTGGGTCACCGCGCGGATGCGGAGGCCCGCGCTCGTCCGGAACAGGAGCCAGTACATCGCGGCGACCGACACCGTCGCGAGCCCGATGATGAACACGCGATTGTACGGCAGCGTGAGCCCCACCATGACCGGCACGCCGCCCGAGAGCCACGAGGGCGAGCTCACGTCGACGTTCGCCGCCCCGAACCAGAGCCGCAGCCCCTGCTGGATGATCAGCGACGCGCCCCACGTCAGGAGCAGCGTCTCCAGCGGCCGCCCGTAGAGGAACCGGATGACGCCCCGCTCGAGGACGAGCCCCACCGCCGCCGCCACCACGAACGAGACGGGCAGGGCCACCAAGAAGTAGGAGTCGAAGTGCGCCGGCCACGCGGCGCGGAACCAGTTCTGCACGACGTACGTCGCGTAGGCGCCCAGCGCCATCAGCTCACCGTGCGCCATGTTGATCACGCCCATGAGCCCGAAGACGACCGCGAGACCGAGGGCCATCAAGAGCAGGATCGAGGCGAGCGAGGCGCCCTGGAACAGGGTCTCCACGGTCCGCGTCAGGAGACCCCATCGCTGGATGCCACGGATCGCGTGCACCGCGGCCTCACGCTCCGTCGCCGAGGCGGCGGTGTCCGCCGCCAACCGCTGGAGCGCCGGCAACGCGCTCTCCGAGTGGAGCTCGCCGAGCGCCTGGGCCGCCGCCGCCCGCTGCGCTCCGTCGCCGTTGGCCAGGCGGATCAGCGCCAGCGCCTCGGCGAGCGCGTGGCGGACCCAGCGATCGCCTTCCTTCTTGAGCGCTTCTTCCACGACCGGCGCCGCGCCGGCGGCCGCCTGGTTGCCGAGCTTGACGGCAGCGCCGCGCCGCACGCCGGGATCGGGGTCGGCGAACTGCCCCTTCGTCTCGTCGGCGTCGAGGAACGGCTTGATGACGAGGCGCAGGCGACGATCGGCTGGAACCTCCTTCAGCTCGGCCAGCGGCACCGTACCGAGTGGCTCACGATCGTAGGCGCCGGCAATGTCGATGACGTCCTGGTCGCCGCGGGTGGCCTTGCTGCCGCCGACCACGAGCTCGGTGACGCCGGCGCGCGTGCGCGCGTAGACGCTGCCGTCGCGGAGCCCGCTGAGGAACTGGATCCACTTCGGGTCACGCGTCTGGCCGATGACGGTCACGGCGGCCTCGCGCTTGTCGGCGTCGTCGGTCGTGAGGTCCGCCAGCGCGCGGGCGACCTCGGAGGACGGCGGGGCGCCGGCCGCATGGCCCGCCGCTCCCGCGGCGAGCCATACGGTCAGCGAAAGGAGGACGGTGAGACGGATCACGCCTTCTTCTGGTACGTGCCCTGGTACTTGACCCAGTCGCAACCCTTGTCGGGGCTCGTGTACTTGCTCCACGGCTCCGGCTCGACCAGGCCCTTGGTGCGCGAGATGATCTTGAACTGGCCGTCCTTGAGGATCTCGCCGATGAGCACCGGACGGTAGGTGTGGTGGTTGACCTCGTGCATCTTGATGGTGCCGCTCGGCGCCGCGAACGTCTGGCCGTAGACGGCCTTGCGGACCGGATCGACGTCGAAGGACTTGGCCTTCTCGACGGCCTGCTTCCAGATGTACACACCGAAGTAGGCGGCCTCCATCGGGTCGTCGGTGACGCGCTTGTCGCCGCCGGGCAGGTTGGCCTTCTTGGCGTACGCCTTGAACGCCTGGACGAACTTCTTGTTGTTCGCGGTCTCCACCGACTGGAAGTAGTTCCAGGCGGCGAGATGGCCGACGAGGGCCGAGGTGTCCATGCCGCGCAGCTCGTCCTCGGCGACGCTGTAGGCCATGATGGGCGCGTTCTCCGAGCGCAGCCCCTGGTTGGTGAACTCCTTGTAGAAAGGAACGTTGGAGTCGCCGTTGATCGTCGACAGCACGCAGGCAGTGCCGCCGGAGGAGAAGCGTTTGATCTTGCCGACGATCGTCTGGTAGTCCTGATGGTTGAACGGCGTGTATTCCTCGGCGATGTTGTCCGCCGGCACGCCCTTGGCGAGCAGGAACGCGCGCAAGATCTTGTTGGCGGTGCGCGGGAACACGTAGTCCGTCCCGAGAAGATAGAATTTCTTGTAAGCGCCGCCCTCTTTGGACATCAGATATTCAGCGCCAGGAATCAACTGTTGGTTGGGAGTCGCGCCCGTGTAGAAGACGTTCTTCGAGCACTCCTCGCCTTCATACTGCACCGGGTAGAAGAGCAGGCCGTTGTTGTTCTCGAACACGGGCAGGACCGACTTGCGGCTGACCGAGGTCCAGCAGCCGAAGACGGCCGCGACCTTGTCCTGGAGCAGGAGCTGCTTGGCCTTCTCCGCGAACAGATCCCAGTTCGAGGCCGGATCGACGACGACGGGGGTGACCTTCTTGCCCATCACGCCGCCCTTGGCGTTGATCTCTTCCACCGCCATCAGCACGACGTCCCGCAGCGAGACTTCGCTGATGGCCATCGTACCGGAGAGCGAGTGGAGGACGCCGATCTTGACCGTATCCTGCGCCCTCAGGACGCTGGGGAAGCCCACGCCTGCGCCGAGCGCGGCTCCTGCCACGAGCGAGCCTTTCACGAAGTCGCGACGCGAGAACGCTGCCATACCGTCTCCTTTCACCTCAAGGTGGTTGTGGGTCTCTGATCGCGACGTCGCTGGCGCGTGTCCGCGAGCGTCCCTGGCCGCGGACCATCGCCACACGAGCAAGGGTTGTACCGATCCCGAGGGCGCTGATTTGTTCGTGAGTTACGGGCGAGTGCGTCCGAACTTGCTGCTCAACGCGTAGGCACATCCGAAGCGACTGACTCCGAGACGAGCAGCGCCTTTGCGATCTCCACCATCGGGCGCCGGCTGTCCATCGCGGCTCGTCGAAGGCGATGGAACGCCTCGTCCTCGGTGAGCTGGTAGCGCGCCATCAGCCGCCCCTTCGCGCGCTCGATGACTTTTCGATCCTCGAGGGTGCGGCGGAGCTCGCGGGTCTCGCGGAAGCGCGCGACGGCGAGGTCGAGCACCGGGGCCAGCTCGGCGGCGCGGAGGGGCTTCAGGAGGAAGGACATCACGCCGGTCGCGCGCGCGCGATCGACCAGCTCCTGGCGCGTGTGGCTCGTGAAGAGAACGACCGGGCACCCGGCCTCGGTCAGCTGCCGCGCTGCTTCGACGCCGTCGCCATCCGGCAGCCCCACGGCCGCGATGACGACGTCGGGCGTGACGCGCTGCATGAGCGCGATCGCGTCGGCGCAGCGTAACGCCTCGCCGACCACCTCGCCCCCGGCCGCCCAGATCGCGGCCCGGAGCGACGCGCGCGAGCGCTCGTGATCGTCCAGAATTGCGACGCGCCAGCGTGGTCCAGTCTCCATGGCGCCAGCCCTCGCCTATCGCAAGCGAAGTGCCACGACCCGCGTTCAGGAAATCAGCTAGTTACCGAAAAACACGCTGCGCTCCCCTGCCCATCGCTCTGGCAGCGCTAAGCGTTCTGCCCATCAAAACAGCACGGCCCCCGCGAAGATTTCGCCGGGGCCGTCGAACGATTGGGGGGTCTGGGGGGCCCTTCGAGGGGTAATAACATACTTGACGCATCACAGGCAGCAGCCGCCCGGCGGGGGGCGATGCGGTCCATGGGCGGCGTTACATCCCTCAGCTTGTTCAACCGTCCCCGTCTCCCAGTTATCGCGCTCCCGATCGTTTCGCTCCTGATTGGCGACGGGGCACTGCGTGCAGTGGTAGGGCCTAGGCTGCCGTGATGAGTTTCTCTCGGACCAGGTTACCCGTGCCGGAGGGTGCTCCTGGCGGCATACCCTGCACGCCATGGCGATCTTCGACCGTCAGGCGGGCTTGCGGCGTGGGCGCCGGGCGCTGCGCTCGGCCGCGATCCGCTCGTCTACTTCCTTCT
>QHSL01000004.1 GCA_003220435.1 Candidatus Rokuibacteriota bacterium
CGCAGCCATTTCAAGGCGCGGCGCCGGTCCTCGTTTTCGCCGGCGTCTTGGCTCCAATCGAACAGCCGGTCGAGCGCGCCGTCGGGGTCGTCCTCCAGCGCGTCGTGGTACGAATCCACGCGGGAGACATCGTGGCTAGCGCGCACGTCGATGGCGCGGTTGCGTACGATCGCCACCATCCAGGCGACCGGCTGACCGGCGAGGGGATCGAAACTCTCCGCCGTGCGCCAGATCGCGCCGAAGCCGTCGTGCAGCACTTCCTCGGCGAGCTCGCGCCGGCCGACCACTCGCTGCGCCACCCCCAGCAGCAGCGGCGCGCAGGTCCGGTACAGGCGCTCGAAGGCCTCGGCGGAGCCCTCGTCCCTCGCCGCCGTGCGCAGCAGCAGTCTTCTCGCTTCCTTGTCGTCAAGCATGCAGAGCTCTAGAGGTGGTTTACCCCTGAACGGTACGGGCGAAGGGATTGAATGGATGTGCCGGGGAATCCTCCGGCCGTGAATCCAATTTCGTCCCTGGCCCGTAACGCTTGCCAGGGGCCGCGGTCTTGGGCGCATCCTGCGCCCGAGCCGAGCGCTCCGCAACCAAAGAGGAGAACTCTCATGAAACGCAAACCCCGGCCGAGCACCCAGCTCGCCCTGGCCTGCGCGGCGGCGCTGCTCGCTGCCGCCGGCGTCGTCCACGCGTCCAGCCATCGCGAAGCCCCGTTCATCACCACGCAGCCCAAGGTCGACGGCACCGACTTCTACATGTTCCGCTCTTACGAAGCCGGGCGCGGCGACTACGTGACCCTGGTCGCGAACTACATACCCCTGCAGGACGCCTACGGTGGACCGAACTATTTCTCGATGGACCCGGCCGCGCTCTACGAGATCCACATAGACAACGACGGCGACGCGGTCGAGGACATCAGCTTCCAGTTCCGCTTCAGGAGCCATCTCGCCGACATCGCGCTTCCGGTCGGCGGCAAGAACGTCTCCATCCCGCTGATTCAGGCGGGCGGCATCAGCGCGGGCAACAACGCCGCGCTCAACGTGAAGGAGAGCTACACCGTCGACGTCGTACGCGGCGACCGCCGCAGAGGCGAGCGCCACAGGGTGACGAACGCCGGGGACGGCAGCATCGAATTCACCAAGCCCGCGGACTTCATCGGCACCAAGACCTTCGGCTCGATCGCGGGCTATGAAGCGTACGCCGCGCAGTACCTCTACAACATCAACATACCGGGCTGCGGCGCCCCGGGCCGGGTCTTCGTCGGGCAGCGCAAGGATCCTTTCGTCGTGAATCTCGGCCGCACCTTCGATCTCATCAACCTGAACCCGCTCGCGGGGAGCGGCGGCGCCGACGACCTCGCCGACAAGAACGTCACCTCGATCGCCCTGGAAGTTCCGATCACGTGCCTGACGCGAGCGAGCGAGCCGGTCATCGGCGGCTGGACCACGGCGAGCCTGCGCCAGGTGCGCCTCGTCGACGGCACGCCGAAATCGGGCCACGGCGAGAGCGCGAAGGAAGGCGGTCCCTGGGTGCAGGTGTCGCGCCTGGGCATGCCGCTCGTCAACGAGGTCGTGATCGGCCTGAAGGACAAGGACCGCTTCAACGCCTCCAAGCCCAAGGACGACGGTCAGTTTGCCGACTACGTGACCCATCCCACGCTGCCGGCGCTGATCGAGATCCTGTTCGGCTCGGCCGGAGTAAAGGCGCCGACCAACTTCCCGCGCACGGACCTGGTCACCGCCTTCCTCACCGGCGTGCCGGGGTTGAACAAACCGGCGAACGTCCGGCCTTCCGAGATGCTGCGGCTGAATACGTCGATTGCACCGGCAGCGGCCGGATCGCAGAACACGCTCGGGGTGCTCGCCGGGGACAACGCCGGGTTCCCCAACGGGCGGCGGCCGGGCGACGACGTGGTCGACATTGCGCTGCGCGTCGAGATGGGCGTCCTGTGCACGCTGAATGCGCCGGGCGCCTTCGGCTGCGTCCCGGCCGATGCACCTTCGGGCGGCCTCGCGCTCACCGACGGCGGCGCGAACCTGAGCGCTGCGAGCTTCGACGCGGCCTTCCCCTACATCCGCACGCCGCTGCCTGGCGCGCAATAAAGGAGACCAGCCATGACAAAAACTCTCTTACGCGCCGGCTGCGTCGGGTTTGCGCTGCTCGCAGGAGCGTGCGGCAGCAGCCACAACAACGGCACCGGGCCGACCCAGCAGCAGGAAGACGCCGCTGCGAGCGGCTCGGTGATGGGTCTGATCGGTTTCGCTCGAGGCGAGATCGCGCGCACCGACGATACGAGCGAGCCTCGTCCCGTCGCGGGCATCAGCCCGCCGGTGAGCGACGCGGACGAGCCGGCGGTCATTTGAGAGCGCATCGCCTGCTGGCGGTTGCCGCGCTGGCCCTCGGCGCGGCGCCGCCGCTTTTCGCTCACGATCTGTGGATCGAGCCGACGAGTTTCTCGCCCCGGGCGGGCGAGATCGTCGGCGTGCGGCTGCGGGTCGGGATGAACCTCGTCGGCGATCCGGTGCCGCGCGTTCCGGCGCTCGTCAACCAGTTCGTGGCCGCGCGCGCCGCCGAGCGCAAGCCGGTCCTCGGCCGCGACGGAGGGGATCCGGCCGGAATGCTGCGCGTCGCCCTTCCCGGCCTGCAGATCATCGGCTACTACAGCAATCCGAGCCGGATCGAGCTGCCGGCGGAGAAATTCAACGCCTATCTGGAAGAAGAAGGACTCGATTCGGTCCTGGCTCTCAGGGTCCTTCGCAAGGAAACCGCCGCCGGGGCTCGCGAGCTCTATTCTCGCTGCGCGAAGAGCCTTCTGCTCTCGGGATCGCCGAGCGAAGCGGAGGGCGATCGGCCGCTCGGCTTTCCACTGGAGCTCGTGGCCGAGCGCAATCCCTATGCGCTTCCCGCGGGCGAGGATCTTCCCGTTCGGCTGACCTATCAGAACCGGCCGCTCGCGGGAGCGCTCGTCGTTGCCATCAACCGTGCAGACCCCGCCGAGCGGCTGTCGGCGCGCAGCGACCGCGACGGCCGCGTGCGCTTCCGGCTGCGCGCGAGCGGGATGTGGCTGATAAAGGCCGTCCACATGGTTCCTGCGCCCGCCGGGAGCGACGCCGACTGGAGCAGCTACTGGGCGTCGCTCACTTTCGAATCATTGCGTGGCTCCGAACCGGATCCAACGCGATGATCGGAACGCCGTGGAGTGCTTTGCCACGTCAGCGTCCAAAGTAGTAATCTGTTTCCGGGAGCCGTCACATAACCTTACACAGGAGGACAAGGTGGATGCAAACCTGAAAAAACTGGAGCTCTTGTACGACCACACGAAGTTTCACATCGGGTTTTGTCTTATCCTCACCTCGGCTTACATCACCCTCGTCACGTCGAAAATCGGCAGAAAGGACGTTTTACCCGTACTGCATCCGGCGCTCGCCTGGACCGCCGTGGCTCTCTTCATGGCGGCCGGAATCGCGGCCGGAGTCATCGCCAGCAGCGTCACCCAATGCAGAAGCAACGGCGCCGAGGATTTTCTCAGGGCAAAAATCGGCCCCTGGGACACCGCGCTACTCCCCGCGAAGCTGTGGGTTCACATCGAGCACACCGCGTTCTGGCTGGCCGTGATCTGCGCGGTGCTGTCTTTTGTGTTTTCGAAGTGAAACGGGCGATCAATTCGCCGGCCTGAATTTCTGCGCGCGCTTGCCGCTGCCGACCTCGGACGTATACAGGTTGCCCTTCGAATCGATGCCGATGTTGTGCAGCACCAGGAACTGTCCGGCGTAGCGGCCGGGGCGGCCGAATGAATTGACCACCCGGCCCGATTCGCGCTCGACCGTGAGAACCTGGTCGTTGGTGCCGTCGGCGAGGTAGAAATATTTCTGCTGCGCATCGTTCGAGAACACCAGGTCGAAGGAGGAGCCGGAGCCAAGCGACTTCTCCTCGAACGCAAACTGCTTCACGAAGGTTCCGTCCTTCTTGAACACCTGCACGCGGTTGTTGGCGCGGTCGCAGACATAGACCAGGCCGTCGTTCGAGAGGCGCACGCAGTGCACCGGGTTGGCGAACTGCGGCGACTGCGGGTTGTATAGGGGGAGCTTCTCGTCGCTCGGCGCCTTGCCGTAGGCGCCCCAGTGGCGCTTGTACACGCCGCTCGCGGCGTCGAGCACGATCACGCGCTTGTTGCCGTAGCCGTCGGCGATGTAGAGCTCGTTCGTTGCTGCGTCGACCTCCATGTGCGCGGGCCGGCCGAGCAGGGTGGGCGAATTGCTGCCGCCGGTCTGCCCGGCGCGGCCGATCTGCATCAGGAATTTCCCGTCGGGCGTGAACTTGATGAGCTGGTGGTCCTTGGGGTCGTTGCCGCCGACCCAGACGTTGCCCTGGGAGTCGATGGTGATGCCGTGCTCGTTCTCGAACCATTCGTAGCCCGCGCCCGGCCCGCCCCAGGCGCGCAGCAGATTGCCTTCGCCGTCGAACTCGATCACCGGCGGCGCCGCCACGCAGCATTTCGCGCGCGGCGGTGAGAGCGCCGCGCCCTTTTCCTCGTCGATCAGCGTTTTCGGACGGTGGATCAGCCACACGTGGTCGTGCGCATCGACCGCGATGCCTGCGACCTGACCCAGGATCCAGTTGTTCGGCAGGGGCTTGGGCCAGGCGGCGTCGACCGTGTAGCCTTGTCCGGTGCCGCCTTCGCGCACGGGCGACTGTGCGCAGCCGGTCGCGACGAACATCGCGGCGATCGCAGCGGCCGCCACCCCCGATTTTGCAGTGCGCTGCCCCATGCTTCCTTCTTTGCGCGGAATCAAATCCGCGCCGGAGCTATAGTAGCCCAGGTGGTAATCTGTTACTTGACTGAGCAAGACCGGCAACGCACGTCTCGCAGTTGCGCTGGGGGAGGGCTCCCTGATTCCATTTCGCCAGGACATCCGCTTCGCGCGCACCGCGGACGGCTTGCGTATCGCCTATGCCGTCTCCGGGCAGGGTTATCCGCTCGTCCGCGCCGGGACTTGGACGTCGAGCGTCGAGCGCGACTGGCGAACCTTTATACTGGGCACGCTGTTCCGCGAGCTCGGTGCGCACTACCGGCTGCACCGCTACGACCCGCGGGGCTACGGCTTGTCCGAAGGCGGTGACGCCGAGATCTCGATCGACACTCTCGTGACCGACCTGGAAGCGGTCGTCGACGACGCCAAGCTCAATCGCTTCGCGCTGTGGGGATCCTCCTCGTCGAGCTCGCCGACCGCCATCGCCTACGCGGCGCGCCACCCCGGGCGCGTGAGCCATCTGGTGCTCTCGGCGCCCGTCGCGCGCGGAGTTTTGCGGCGCCCCGGCGCGAAGCCGGAAGAAAGGGAGCGGTTCCTCGCGTCCCTGAAGTTCGTCGAGCACGGCTGGGGCGAGGACAATCCCGCGTTCCGGCAGGTTCAGAGCACGCAGATGTTTCCAGGGGCGACGCCCGCGCAGATCGCCGAGCTCAACGAGCTGTACCGGCTGTCGGCGATGCCGCGCCATGCCACGCGCATGGTGAAGGCGACCGGCGAGGCCGACGTCTCGGCGCTGCTCCCGCGCGTCGCGTGCCCCGCCCTTCTCCTGCATTGCCGGGAGGCGCTGCTGATCCCCGTTGAGGAAGTGCGGCTGGTCGCGTCGTCGATCCCGGGCGCGCGCTTCGTTCCCCTGGACACCTGTAACTACATCCCGCTGCAGGGCGAGCCCGCGTTCGAGAAAATGATGGAAGAGATCCGCGCGTTTCTACCTCGCGGGCGGCAAGATGCGCCCGGGCACGAGGCGCTGGCCGGGCTGACGCGCCGCGAGCGCGAGGTCCTCGAGTTGCTCGCTCGCGGACTGGACAACGGCAGCATCGCCGTGCAGCTCGAGGTCTCGGAAAAAACCGTGCGCAACACGGTCTCCCACATCTTCGACAAACTGGCCGTCCGTAGCCGCGCCCAGGCCGTCGTATTCGCACGCAAGGCCGGATTAGGGGACTAGAGGCTCTTTCTCGAGCGATGCGGGACGGCAGTCCCGCTTTTCGACCGCCGCCTGCGATCGGATTTTCAGTTCCGGGACATTGGGCTCATGACAAGCCTCTTCCTTCGGGCGAAGCTGTCGTCGAAAGGGAGGGAGAACGTGAAAACACTCATTGTCGCCGGTGCACTCGCCGCAGCTTTCGGCGCGAGCTCGACCGCCGCAGCGCAGTATCCCGTCAAACCGATCCACTTTATCCAGCCGATGCCCGCCGGCGCAACGGCCGATACAGTGGCCCGGATCGTCACGCAGCCGCTCTCCCAAGTATTTGGCCAGCCCATGATTGTCGATAACAAGCCGGGCGCCGACGGTGCAATCGCGGCCGAGCTGGCGGCAAGATCGACACCGGACGGCTATACGCTGCTCTTTGCCGGTAACACCCAGATGCTGGGTGTGCCGACGCTGCGCAAAAATCCGCCCTATGATCCCGTGGCCGATTTCACGCCGATCACCTCCCTGGTCAAGTTCGCGTTTTTCCTGGTGGTGCATCCGAGCGTGCCGGTGAAGACGCTGCAGGGGCTGATCGACTATGCACGCGCCAACCCCGGGAAGCTCAACTATGCGTCCGGCAACGTCAATGGCGTTCTCGCCGGTGCGCAGTTGATGTCCTTCGGCAAGTTGGAGATGATGCACGTTCCTTACAAAGGGGAGGTATTGGCAATCCCTGATCTGCTCAACGCGCGCGTGCACATGATGTTCGGCACCGGGGGTATCACCGCTCCTCTTGTCAAAGAGGGCAAACTTCGGGCGCTTGCAACCCTGCTCCCGGTAAGAAGCCCCATGCTGCCGGACGTGCCGACGATAGCCGAAGCGGGAATGCCGCAGCTTTCCATCGTTATCTGGGGCGGTCTTTTCGGACCGGCAAAAATGCCGAAAGAAATCGTCGACCGGCTGTCTCGCGAAGTGAATGCCATCCTGCAACGCCCGGCAGTGCGCGAGCAGCTTGAAAGGCTCGGGGTTGAGGCCAGCGGCTCGACGCCAGAGGAGTTGGCTGCGTTTCTCAAGCAACAACTCATCGATTGGGGAAAGGCGGCTCGCGAGGCCGGGCTGAAACCGGAGTAGCGCTTCGCGAATCGCGCGCCAGAGCGCCCGAGGATGATCCGTGCCTGAACGGGTCGAGACGGTGATCATCGGTGGAGGCCAAGCCGGGTTGTCGATGAGCTACCACCTCAGCCGGCTCGGACGGGAGCACATCGTCCTCGAGCGCGGGCGCATCGCCGAGCGTTGGCGCAGTGAACGATGGGATTCGCTCACCTTCCAGTTCCCGAACCGCATGATGCGGCTGCCGGGGTACGCCTACGACGGCGATGAGCCGGACGCGTTCATGCATCGCGACTGGGTCGTGCGCTTCATCGAGGAATACGCGAGGCGAATCTCGCCGCCGATCCGTTGCGGTATCCGCGTCACCGGCTTGGATCTATCAGAATCGGGGAATCTGCGAGTGGCGACCGACCATTTCACACTGGAAGCGGCCAATGTCGTAGCGGCGACCGGGCCGTACCAAGTGCCTTCGGTTCCTGCGTTCAGTACCGCGCTTCTGTGCGACATCCATCAAGTCACGGCAAGCCGCTATACCAACCCCAGCGAGCTTCCTCCGGGGAACGTGCTCGTGGTCGGATCGGGCGGCTCCGGCTGTCAGATTGCCGAAGATCTCCTTCAGAGCGGCCGCCGCGTTTACTTGTCCGTGGGACTTCATCGACGTGTCCCTCGCCGCTATCGCGGCAAGGACTTCGGATGGTGGCTGGAGGAGACCGGATCCTCCGACGGGACCGTCGATAACCTCTCTGCGGATGTACGCGCCCCGCTCTTGACCGGGGTGAATGGTGGCCACGATGTCGACCTTCGCCGCCTTGCGTTACAGGGCGTGACGCTGGTCGGTAGGCTTAACGGTATATCCGGCGGCAGGTTGCGCTTCGCCTTAGATTTGGAGGAGAACCTCGCAGGGGGCGACGAGGCGTTCGATCAGTTCACGCGGTCAGTGGATGAATACGTCCTCGAGCACGAGATCGAGGTCCCTGCGGCGCCTGAGCGGAATCCGCGCGACAAGATGCGATTGCCGACCGCTTCAGTGATCCGCGATCTTGACCTCGGGTGCGCCGGCGTCACCTCGGTGATCTGGGCCATGGGGTACCGGTACGACTTCGGGTGGGTGAAATGCGCGCTTCTCGATGCCGCCGGTAAGCCCGTCCATCGACGAGGCGTAACCGCAGTGCCCGGCGTTTACTTTCTTGGTCTTCCGCGCCTCCACAAAGTCAAATCCGCTTTCCTCTGGGGAGTGGGCGAGGATGCGGCTTATCTGGCCGAGCATATCGTGAATCGCAGCACCCCAAGGCGCGTCAGCGCACCTTCCCCAGAGCCCGCAACATGATTTCCGGAGTCATCGGCTGGCTCGTCACCTTCGCGCCGAGCGGCCTGAGCGCGTCGTTCACTGCGTTCATGATCGCCGCCGGCGCGCCGCCTGTCCCCGCTTCGCCCGCGCCCTTGGCGCCGAGCATGGAAGTCTTCGTCGGCGTCTCCACGTGCGCGCACTCGATGTCGGGCATCTCGGCGGCCATCGGGACGAGGTAGTCGGCCATGGTCGCGTTCAGGAGCTGCCCGCGCTCGTCGTAGAGGCAGTGCTCGTAGAGCGCGCCGCCGATTCCCTGCACGATGCCGCCGCGCGCCTGCTCCTCCACGAGCTTCGGGTTGATGACGCGGCCGCAGTCGTCCACGCACCACATCTTGAGGAGCTTCACGAAGCCGGTGTCGGGGTCCACTTCGAGGGAACAGCCCTGGGCGCCGTTCGAGAAGACGAAAGCGTAGTCCTTGACGCGGTAGTGGCGGG
>QHSL01000098.1 GCA_003220435.1 Candidatus Rokuibacteriota bacterium
CCTGTCGGCGCGCGCGCGTGACGCAGTCGGGAACACGGCGGTCGCCGCGAACGTGGCGGTGACGGTGTCGAATACGGCGCCCGACACGACGAAGCCGACGATCGCGATCACATCACCTGGGCCGTCCGGGTCGGCGTATACCACCGGGAGCTCCTCCCTCACCGTGCAGGGAACGGCGGCCGACAATGTCGGCGTGACCCAGGTGACGTGGACGAACAGTCGGGGTGGCTCCGGAACCGCAACCGGCACCACGAGCTGGACCGCCGGCGGGATCCCTCTCCAGTCCGGAGCGAACGTGCTCACGGTCACGGCGCGTGACGCAGCCGGCAACGCGGGCGCCGCGGCCGTCACCGTGACCTACGACAACACGCCGCCCAGCGTCAGCATCACGGCGCCGGGAACGGGCGCGACAGTCTCGGGAACGGTCAACGTGACGGCCACGGCCTCCGACAACGTCGGTGTGGCCGGCGTTCAGTTCCTGCTCGACGGGGTCGCTCTGGGCGCGGAACAGACGACCGCGCCGTTCTCGTTCTCCTGGGCGACCGGGAGTGCGGCCAACGGCGCTCACACGCTCTCGGCGCGCGCGCGTGACACAGTCGGGAACACGGCGGTCGCCGCGAACGTGGCGGTGACGGTGTCGAATGCGGCGCCCCCTCCGCCTCCACTGACCGGGCTCGTTGCCGCGTACTCCTTCGGCGAGGGCGCCGGCACCGTCGTCGCCGATGCCTCCGGTAACAACAACACGGGCACGCTCGCCAGCGGCGTCACCTGGACCACGCAGGGCCGCTTCGGCAGCGCCCTCGTCTTCGACGGCGCCAGCTTCGTGACCGTCCCGTCGGCCACATCGCTGAATCTCACGACGGCCATGACGCTCGAGGCCTGGGTCTATCCCACCTCCACGACCTCGAAGTGGAGCACGGTGGTCATGAAGGAGCAGCCCAGCGAGTTCGTCTACTCGCTCTACGCCAGCTCACCGAACAAGCGGCCCAACGTCTACTACAACACCTCGACCTCCTCCAGCAGTGAGCGAGGCTCCGCCGGCACCTCGGCGCTGCCCCTCAATGCGTGGTCTCACCTCGCCGGCACCTACGACGGCGTCTCGCTGAAGATCTACGTCAACGGTGCGCTCGTCGGCAGTCAGGCGGTCAACGGCACGATCGCGACCTCGATCAGTCCCTTGAGGATCGGCGGCAACGGTGTCTGGAACGAATACTTCCGGGGCCGCATCGACGAAGTCAGGATTTACAACCGCGCGCTCTCCCAGGCCGAGATCCGGACGGACATGTACACCGCCGTGGGAGGCACGTCTGCGGACACGACGCCACCGGCGATCGCGATCACGTCGCCCGGCTCGAGCTCGATTTACTACACGAAGAGCTCAGCGCTGACTCTGAGCGGAAGCGCATCGGACAACGTCGGCGTCACGCAGGTGACGTGGACGAACAGCCGGGGCAGCGGCGGAACGGCGACCGGCACGTCGAGCTGGTCCGTGACCGGAATCCTCCTGCAGCCGGGCATCAATCTCCTGACCGTCACCGCGCGCGACGGAGCCGGCAACACGAGCTCCGCGGCCCTCACCGCGACGTATGACGCCACCTTGCCCGCGGTGAATCTCACGTCACCCGTCGCTGGAGCGACCGCCTCGGGCACCGCGACGGTGGCGGCCGCCGCCTCGGACAACATCGGCGTGGTGGGCGTCCAGTTCTTGCTCGACGGCGTCGCCCTCGGCGCCGAGCAGCTCTCAGCGCCCTACTCGCTGGCCTGGGCCACCGGGAGCGTGGCGAATGGCCTTCACACGCTCTCGGCTCGCGCGCGTGACGCGGCCGGGAACACGGCGCTCGCGCCGAACGTCACCGTGAGCGTCGGGAACGCCGGGCCGCCTCCTCCGCCCTCCACCTCTGGGCTCGTGGCTGCCTACGCGTTCAAGGAGGGCGCGGGCTCTACCATCGCCGACGCCTCCGGCAACAACAACACCGGCACGCTCGACAGCGGCGTCACCTGGACCACGCAGGGCCGCTTCGGCAGCGCGTTGGTGTTCAATGGCGGTAGCGCCGTGACCATTCCGGCGACCACCTCGCTGAATCTCACGACGGCGATGACGCTCGAGGCATGGGTTTATCCGACCGTCACGCCCACCACCTGGAGCACGGTGCTCATGAAGGAGCAGCCGGGGGCTCTCGTCTACTCGCTCTACGCGGGCTCCTCCGCCAACCGGCCGTACGTCTACTTCAACACCGCGAGCGACTCCAGCGGCGAGCGCGGGACGATCGGCCCCAATGCGCTGCCCCTCAATGCCTGGTCCCACCTGGCCGGCACCTACGACGGCGCCACCCTGAGGCTTTATGTCAACGGTGTCCTGGTCGTGAGCCAGCCCTTCACGGGGTCGATCGTGACGTCGACGGGCGCGCTGCGGCTCGGCGGCAACAGCCTCTGGGGCGAGTACTTCACGGGCCGCATCGACGAGGTGCGGATCTACAATCGCGCGCTCTCGCAGAGCGAGATTCAGACCGATATGAACACGGCGGTCGGCGGAACGCCGTGAAATTGATGCGCATCCATGAGACGAGATCCACACCGTGGCGGGCCACGATGAGGACGCTTTAGCACTCAGCCGCGTCCTTCACCAGGACCGGCCTGCGACCCTTCACACCACCCGTCACTCCCGCGCTCCGCCCCCAGGCTCGCCGCCGTACAGCTGATTCGCGCCTGACGATCGGTCACGGTCCGCCCGCCGGGGGGGAAGTCCATCCGCGCCGCGGCGAGGCGCGGTGTACGGCACGCAGAAGAAGGACGACGACTGAGATCCTGGGCGGCCGCTCGTTCTCGAGGCGACGACGGCGGCGCTCGGCCGCCGTTCCGCTGGGAACAGATTGACTGGGTCGCCGACGAGGGCTATGGTCCGCGCACCAGGAGGCGGACATGATCCTTCTCCGCAGATTTCCTCGGTGGTCCGTGATGGCGCGAGCCGGTTCGCTGTGCGCTCTGTTCGCGTGCGGCATCGTCGGGGGAGCGGCCGCCCAGCCAAGGCCGAATCTCCCGTCAAAGCCCGAGGGCGAGATGCGCTGGGCGTTGTACGTGACGCTGTCGCCCACGTGGTTCGACCCCGGAGAATTCGCCGGCCTCACGCCCTTCTGGGTGCTCTACGCGATCCACGACGCGGTCGTCAAACCGATGCCGGGAAACTTGATGACGCCCAGCCTCGCCGAGTCGTGGACGCTGAGCGCGGATCAGCGGGTCTACGAATTCAAGCTGCGGGAAGGGCTCAAGTTCCACAACGGCGACCCCTTCACCGCCGAGGACGTGAAATTCAGCTTCCATCGCGCCAAGGGCTCGAAGATCCTCCACGACAAGGTGCGCGAGGTCACGATCGTCGATTCCTACCGGGTGCGCTTTCACCTGCGTGAGGCCTGGCCGGACTTCATGGCCTTTTACGGCACGCTCGGGAGCGGAGCAAGCTGGATCGTGCCGAAGCAGTACGTCGAACGCGTCGGCGATGACGGCTTCAAGAAACAGCCGATCGGTCTCGGCCCCTACAAGTTCGTGAGCCACACCCCGGGCATCGAGCTGGTCATGGAGGCTCACGAGACCTACTGGCGCAAGATGCCCTCGGTGAAGCGGCTGGTCTTCAAGAGCGTCCCCGATTCCACCACGCGGGCGGCGATGCTGAAGCGAGGCGAAGTCGACGTCGCCTACCTGCTGGACGCGCCGCAGGCTCAGGAGATCAAGCGCGATCCGTCGCTGAAGCTCGCGTTCTCGGGCGGGATCGCGGTGTTCTTCCTGGACTTTCTCGACCAGTGGGACCCGAAGTCTCCCTGGGCCGACCGGCGGGTACGGCTCGCCGCGAGCTACGCGATCGACCGCCGGGCGCTGAGCGAGGCGGAAACGGTCGGCGCCTCAAAGCCCGCGGGAAGCCTCATCCCGCGCACCTTCGAGTTCGCTCTCCCGATCGAGCCCTATCCCTACGACCCGGCCAAGGCGAAGCAGCTGCTGGCGGAGGCGGGCTACCCCAACGGCTTCGATGCCGGAGAGCTCCATCAAACGCCGCCCTATTTCTCGATGGGCGAGACGATCCTCGGCTACCTCGGCGCCGTGGGCATCAAGTTGAAGATGCGGCCGACGGAACGTGCCACCTTCATCTCGGCGCTCCTGGCGAAGAAACTCCGCGGGGTCTGTGTCTGCGCCAACGCAATCTACGGCAACGCCGCGTCGCGGATGTCCGAGCACGTCCCGAGCGCCGGCGCCTACGCGTACGGTGGCTATCCCGACATCGACGCGCTCTACAAGGAGCAGGCGCTCGTGACCGATCGGCGCAAGCGCGAGGCGCTGCTGCACCAGATCCAGCAGCTCGTTCACGAGCGCGTCAGGTTCGGGCCGATCTGGGAATACATCTGGCCGAGCGGTGTCGGTCCGCGCGTCGAGGAGCCGGCGCTGATGCTGATCAATCCCTACCCCTGGTCGGCGCCCCTGGAAGAAGTGCGGCTCAAGAAGAACTGACGGCCGGTCACCGCGTGCGGCGGGCGGCGGCGCCGGCGTGCGTCTACGAGCTCTGCCGATATGGGGTATTCTCGACGCGTGGGTAACACCTGGGGCCGCCTGTTCCGCGTGACCACGTGGGGCGAGTCGCACGGTGCCGGCGTCGGCGCCGTGATCGACGGCTGCCCGTCTCGCCTGGCGCTGTCCGAGGCCGACATCCAACCCGACCTCGACCGGCGCGTGCCGGGTCAGAGCGCCATCGTCACCCAGCGGAAGGAAACGGACATCGTGAAGATCCTGTCCGGTGTCTTCGAGGGGCAGACGCTCGGCACGCCGATCAGCCTGGAAATGCCCAATCTCGACATGCGCCCGGGCGACTACCGCGAGGTCATGGAGAAGTATCGGCCGAGCCACGCCGACTATACCTACGAAGCGAAATACGCGTTCCGCGACTGGCGCGGCGGCGGCCGCACGAGCGCACGGGAGACGGCAGGACGCGTGGCCGCCGGCGCCATCGCGCGCAAGCTCCTCGCGGTGCGCTGGAACGTCACCGTCGTCGCCTGGGTCTCAAAGGTCGGTACCCTGGCCGTCGATTGCGACGTCGAGAAGATCACGCGCGAGCAGGTCGACGCGACGCCGATCCGCTGTCCCGAGCTCGGCACCGCGGAGCGCATGATCGCGGCCGTGGAGGCGGCGCGCAAGGACGGCGATTCGCTCGGCGGTGTGGTCACGTGCGCCGTGCGCGGCTGTCCGGCCGGCTGGGGCGAGCCGGTGTTCGATCGCCTCGAGGCCGACCTCGCGAAGGCCGCGCTGAGCCTGCCCGCGAGCAAGGGCTTCGAGATCGGCACGGGATTCGCCGGCACGGATCTCCGCGGCTCCGAGCACAACGACGAGTTCTACATCGAGAGCGGCCGGGTGCGGACGCGCACCAATCGCTCGGGCGGGGTGCAGGGCGGGATCACGAACGGCGAGACGATCTACTTCCGCGTCGCGTTCAAGCCCACGGCGACGATCATGCGCGAGCAGCGGACGGTGAGCGTCGCGCACGAGGACACTACGATCATGGGCCGCGGGCGCCACGACCCGTGCGTGCTGCCGCGCGCGGTGCCGATGGTGGAGGCGATGACCACGCTCGTTCTCGCCGACCACGCGCTCATGCAGCAGGCGATCGCCGGAGGGTGAGCGCGAAGCTGGCAGCAAGCCTCCTGCTCGTCCTCGTTCAGGCGAGCGCCTGCGCTCCGGTGAAGAGCCCGACGCAGCCACCTCGCGCCGAGACTCCGCCGCCTCGTGAAGTGGAGCAGACCCCAGCAGTTCCCCCTCCGGTGGAACCGTCTCAACCGAAGCCGGCGGAGCTTCCGCCCAAGGCGACGGAGCAGCCGACGCCGGCCGCCCCGACCCCACCCAAGCCCCCAGAGCCGCCTCGACCGAGAGAGAGGGCCGCCGCGCCGCCCTCGGGGCAGGAGAGAGCCGCGATCTTCGATCTGAAGTCTCTCGAGAAGCGACTTCGCGACACCAATGCGATCGGTGTGTTCACCAAGCTGTCGCTCAAGAACGAGGTCGACGATCTGCTGGAGCGATTTCGCACGTTCCACGCGGGGCATGGCGGGACAACACTCGCAAGGCTTCGGGAAAACTACGATCTTCTGGTTCTCAAGGTGGTGTCGCTCCTGCAAGACAAAGATCCGCCGCTCGCTCGAGATATCTCCACGTCGCGCGAAGCGCTCTGGAGTCTTCTGGTGGATCCAGCCAAGTTCAAGACCCTCTGATTCGACTGGAGGAGACGCGATGAACAATCGCACGCAGGTCTGCTGGGCCGCGATTCTGTCGGCCATCGCCCTGACCGGCCGCACCTCGCAGGCCGCGGATGACCCGGCGGTGCTGAAGGATCTGACGGCCGTCATCGCGCTGCAGGGTCAGCCGTGCGGGCAGGTGGTCAGCGCCACCAAGCAGGGCGAAAACGACTACGTCGCGTCCTGCCAGGATGGAAGCCGCTACCGCATATTCGTCAACGCCCAGGGCAGGGTCGTCGTGCAGAAGCAGTGAGCGTCGGATGGAGGAACGCCTGACTTCGTGAAACGCGCTATGCTGATTCCATGCATCTCTTCATCGTCTCCCGTCATCATCACGATCTTTACGACTACCTGTGTGGGCGTCTTTCCGGAAACGCATGCGTCCGGGTTATCACCGATCGTCGATCGGGAGAGCGCCGTCACCGGGCGGCGCCGGCCGCCGCGCAGCGCCGCCGAACGGAGCGACGGACCCGTCCGGAAATCGACGAACAACTGAGGATCCACTCCCACGCGATCGTGACGTTCCCTTCGGAGACGCCGCCGGCCGAGCTCCTCGCGCCGCTGCGCGATACGCTCCGCTGGGTCGATACGGTGCAGCATCACGTGACCGCCGTCCGCTCCGTGCTTTACGAGCACGAGCGGCTGCAGCGGGAGACCGACGCGGTCAAGCAGGAGAACGAACGGCTTCGGGCGGAAGCGGACCGCGCTCGGAAGGAGCTCGAGCATATCGATGCCCAGCTCGCCCGCGCGATCACGATCGCGAATGACCTCTTCGCCCGGATCCAACACGGGCCCGCACCCCGCGAAGCGGAGGGCTCGCGCGCCGCCGCTCCTTGAGCCGTTCTTGGAAGTTGCGGCGCTACACCTGCCTGCTCTTCGACGCCGACGGCACGCTCTTCGACTACGACCGCGCGGAGGCGACGGCGTTGGAGCAGGCCTTCGCGGAGCTCGGCGCGGAATTTGGGCCGGATTGCCTGAAGACCTATCGGGAGATCAACACGCGGGTCTGGAGGGAATTCGAGGACGGACGCATCACGGCCGACCGGCTCCGCCTGCGCCGGTTTGAACTCCTCTTTGAGACCCTGGGGCAGCCGCTGGCGCCCGCGGCGTTCAGTCCCATCTATCTCCGCTACCTCGCCCGCGGCAGCCAACTGATCGAGGGCGCGCATGAGGTGGTCCCGGCCCTGCGCGCGAAGTACCGCCTCGCGCTCATCACCAACGGGCTCCGCGACGTCCAACGCCCGCGGCTGGCGGGCTCGGCGATCCGCGACTGCTTCGAGCAGGTGATCATCTCGGAGGAGGTGGGCGCCGCCAAGCCCGACCCCGCGATCTTCGAAGCCGCGTTCGAGCGGCTGGGCCGCCCGCCGCGCGCCAGCGTGCTCCTCGTCGGCGACAGCCTCACCTCTGACATCGCGGGCGGCCGCAGCTACGGCCTGGACACGTGCTGGTTCAACCCCACCGGCACCGCGCGCCCGGCCGACGATACATCGACCTACGAGATCCGCCACCTGAACGAGCTTGCCAGGCTGCTGCTGTAGCGGCGCATGGCGCTCCTTGCCTAGCGCTCCGGGGCTTGGGCCCCGGGTCCAGCCCTCACGCCTCGACGATCGGCCGCTCGACGTCGGCCGGCGCCTCGGCTATCCGGGGCCGCCGACCGAGAAACAGGACAAACGGGACGACGGCGGCGAAGATCCAGGCGAGGCGCCAGAAGTTGTCGATGAACGACAGGGACAGCGCTTCGCGCTGCACCATCTCGTACACGCTTGCCAATGCCTGGGTCTCGGCGCTGACCGTGTCCGCCCCGCGCTCGGCAAAGGTGTCGGCCAGGGTCTGGTAGTGGTTCCACACGTCGGGGTCATACAGGCTGACGTGGGTCACCAGCTGCGCCTGATGGGCCTGGGCACCACGCTGGAGCAGCGTGGCCATCGTGGCGATGCCGATGCTGCCCCCGGCAGTCCGGATGAAGTTGAAGAGCCCGGAGGCGTGGCCCATCTCGCGCATGGGAACGGCGCTGAGGGCCACCGTCGACAGCGGCACGAAGGTGAGCCCGATGCCGAGCCCCTGGATGAAGCGCGGCAGCATGACGTCCCAATAGCTCGCCTCCAGCGTGAGGGTCGCCATCAGGTGCATGGCGTAGGCGTTCACCGCGCAGCCCGTCACGATGATCCAGCGGGGGTCGACGCGGTTCATGAGGGCGGCGGCGATCGGCATCGTGACCAGGGTGGACAGGCCCCCGGGGGCCAGCACGAGCCCCGCCAGCATCGCCGTGTACCCCATGAGGATCTGCGTGAACAGCGGGGAGAGCACCATGATCCCGTAGAAGGCGATGCTGATGACGAACATCGCCGCCGTGGCCACCGCGAACGTGGGGTGGCATAGCACGCGCAGGTCGACCACCGGCTCCGGCACCCGCAGCTCGCGCACGACCAGCGCCACGAGCGCCAAGGCGGCCACGACGCTCAGCCACACGATGAGCGCGGAGGCGAACCAGTCCTCGCGCTGGCCGCGGTCGAGCACGAACTGCAGCGCGGCGACGCCGGCCACGAGCAGGACGAGGCCGGGCACGTCCACGCGCCGCACCGCCGGCCGCTCCGTGGTGGAGTCCGGGACGAACAGCC
>QHSL01000071.1 GCA_003220435.1 Candidatus Rokuibacteriota bacterium
GTCCCACTGCTCGGCGAAGTCGAGGAAGAGGACCCCGTTGGTCCGCGTGGCGACGAGCTTCAGCCCAGGCGTCCGCCGGACCTCTTCGGCCACCGGGCCCGTCAGGAAGTACGCCACGTCCACCTCGCCGCGCTTGAGCGCGGCGGCGCGCGTCGTCTCGTCGGGGACGCTCCTGAAGATCAGGCGCTTGACGCTCGGCGCCTTGCGCCAGTAGCCGTCGAACGCCTCGAGGACCAGCTCCACGCCTGGGGTGAAGCTGACGAACCGGTAGGGTCCGGCGCCGATCGGGGCCTTCTTGAAGCCGTCCTCGCCGACGCTCTCGACGTACTTCTTTGGCACGATCCAGCCGGCGCCCGCCGCCGTCGTCCCGTAGAACGTCATGAAGTCGGGCCACGGCTCCTTCAGGACGAACCTGACCCGGCGCGCGTCGACGACCTGCACCTCCTTGACTTTGTCCTTGAAGAGCTTTACCGCCCCACCGCGGTATCGCTCGAAGGAGAACTTCACGTCCTCGGCGGTGACGGGGTCGCCGTTGTGGAACCTGGCACCCTGGCGCAGGAGGAACTCGTAGCCGACGCCGTCGGAAGACACCGACCACGACTCCGCGAGGCACGGCGTGTTCAGACCCGCGGGCATCGGTTTCACCAGCGCATCGTGGAGAGCGTAGAGGATCTTGAACGGCGTCGCGACGGACTCCGTCTCCGCGGGGTCGAGCCAGCGAGGCGCCAGGGTGACGTGGAACGCCCACACCATCTGGCCTTCCGGGGCCGCCTCGGCGGCTCTCACGTGAGCGCTGAACGCCCAGATCGTGCACAGCAGGGCGACGGCGACAGTCGATCGGGCCGGAAGTCTCATGCTCGCCTCCGGAGTCTCCGCGATGACGTTGTGAGTGGACCGGCGTGGCCTGGTCAGACCCCCGCGCGCTTCAAGACGTGGCCGATATTTTGCGGATCGGGCTTACGGGTGCCGGCGTCGATCTCGCGGACCATCTCGACGGTCGCGACGGAGACCGGCGTGGCGACGCCGCACTCACGGCCGCGGGCGACCACGTGGCCGTTCATGTAGTCGATCTCGGTCGGGCGGCCCTTGGTCACGTCCTGACCCATCGAGGCGCGCCAGTTGCGCCCGCCGGTGCCGGTCGGCGTCAGCTGCTTGTCGAACGCCTCGTACACGTCGCGGCGATCGGCGGCCGCCCACTGCTCGGCGGTGTTGCCGTTGAACTTGGGTATGCGGTAGCCGAGCGCCAGCCCGACCCGCGCCGACTCCGACGCGAGGTGGATCGTGATCGCGCGGCCGACCTCGCTGGAGGCGATGTCGAACGAGCCGAGCGTGGACATGCCCTGGACCGGGTTGCCCATCGCGTTGGCGCAGAGCTTGGACCACCGCTCGCCCCAGAGGTTGTCCGTCACCAGCGACCCGTCGACCACCGAGAGGATCTCGGCCAGCTCCTTGGCGCGCGGGGTGACGCGCCCGTCGTGCTCGCCCACGCGGAAGACGTCGTGGCCGGTGCCCTGGCCCTTCTCGGCGCCACGCTCGACCTGGCCGGGCTTCCACACCGCCACGCCGATCTTGGACATGATCAGGCCGAGCGAGCGCGACGCGCCGGCCACCGAGGCCACGATCGGGTCGGGCCAGCAGTTCTCGGAGGCGACGATGAACCCGTTGGGCGCGAGGTGCCGGAGGGCCAGCTGGGCCGCCCACGCCGTGTCGTAGACCTTCATCGCGACGAAGGCGATCTCGAAGTCGCGCGGCAGCCGCTGCGACTCGTTGAGATGAAATGCCTTGGGATGCGCCTCGAACGGATCGTGGGGCCCGGTGACCGAGATGCCCTTCTTGCGAATCGTCTCGACCTGCTCGGCCCACGGATCGACCATCGTCACGTCGTGGCCGGCCCGGGAAAGGAACGACCCGATGTAGCTTCCGATCGCGCCGGCGCCGACGAACAGGATCTTCTTGGCCATACGACCCTCCCGAGAGCGGGCGAACGCACGCCCGCGTGAGTTCACTTCGAGATCGTGACCAGCGTCACCTTATTCACCAGGCTGTTGGCGAGCACGAAGCCGCCGTCACGCGTGACGGAGGTGTTACGGACGATGTTGCCACCACCGGGAATGACCCAGCTCTGGAACTTCGCGGTCTTGGGGTCGAAGCGCACGACGGTGTTGGGCGTCGTGCCGGACTCGCTGTACCAGATGATGTCGTTGATCGCCGAGATGCCGTAGGGCTCCGACTTCGACCCGCTCGGCGACGGCCACTCCGTGACCTTGCCGGTCGCGGGATCCAGACGGCCCAGATAGCCACGTGAGAAGTCGCTGTACCAGACGATGTCGTCGCTGGTCATGGCGATGCGACGCGGGCGAGATGCCGGGTCCGGCAAGACGTACTCGCGGATCTCGAGCGTCTTCGGATCGACGCTGCCGACGCGGTTGGTGCCGAACGCGACGTAGAACACCGTGCCCTTCGAGCTCACCGCCATGCCATACGGGCGTGACTTCGGCGTCGGCGGCGTCAGCAGCTTGATCTCGCCGGTCTTCGGGTCGAGCCGCCCCAGCCGGTTGGCATTTTGCGCCGTGAACCACAGGATGCCGCTCTGGTCGAAGATCAGCGTGTGCGGATCCTTCACGTCCGGGTCTGGCATCTTGTACTCGGTCACGGCACCCGTTTTCGGATCGAGCTTGCCGATCAACGCTCCCGCATTGCCCGTGTACCAGATGCTGCCCGCCCGGTCCTCGTCGAGGCCATGGGGTCCGGAGTGCGGTGTCTTGAGGGGATACTCCTTGATCGCGCCGGTCTTTGGATCGACCCGGCCGAGCACGTTGGTCATCTGGCCCGTGTACCACAGCGCTCCGTCCGCCGTGGCGAGCGGATCGTGCGGCCGCGATCCGGGTGTGGGCACCTGCCACTCCTTGAAGGAAATCTTGACCGGTCCGGCCACCACCGCGCCGGCGGGCTTGGCCTTTTCCGGGAAGTTCTTGGTCAAGTACTCGGTGATCGTGGCGACCTGATCGGGAGGCAGGGTGACGCCATGATTGGCCATCATCTGCATGACGGTGCGCCAGCCCGTTGGCGTGTACCCGGCGCCGAGGCGCGCGTAGAACGGATGGCAGCTATTGCAGCTGGCGGCGACGACATCCTTGCCCCTTCCCTCGGGCAGCTCCTGGCTCCAGGCCGGGAGCGAGGAGCAGAGGAGCGCTGCCGCTATCAGGCACGCAAGCGAGTTCTTCGACATCGTGTTCCTCCGTGATCCCGAGTGGTTTCTTTCCGCGGTCTGGCGCTCGATGCGCCCGAGGATCGTCTCAAAGACGGTCCGCGTCAAGTGCTCCTGCTCGATCAGGAGGCGTGGCTCGGTCCTGCGACGCGAGATAGCGCGCCATCAGGACGAGCACCGCGAGCATGTCCACGGCGCCGCCGAGACCCCACATGACCAGGCCGCCCAGCGACTGATCCTCTACGCTCGCGTACGCGCGATACCACGGACTCGGGCTCGAGGCCAGGAGCAGTCCGAGCAGCCCTCCTTGGAGCGCCGCGAGCACGAGATAGGCCACGCGCGCTCCGTACGACGCGGGCGGCCTCAACCTCGGGTGCGGCTGGACGATCGGCCACCAGAAGACGACGGCGCTCGCGAAGAAGGCGAGATGCTCGACGTCGTGAATCACGCGATCGCCGACCGCGGCGTCGTAGGCGATCGGCAGATGCCAGAGCCAGATCACGAGCGCCCCGACGAGCCACGCGACGGGCAACCCCGTGAGCCGGAGCCCGAGCCGGCGGAGCGGCAGCGCCGGCCTGAGCAGGTGCCCGGCGGCGGCGCGCAGCGGTGAGGGGAGGACCCAGAGGAGCGCGGCGAACGGGTCCGCCAGCAACAGCAGCGGCGCCGCGACGGCGATCAGCAACAGGTGCTGGACCATGTGCACCGCGAAGCTCGCATGAGCCATACGATCGAGCGGCGACAACAGCGCGACGGCCAGGCTCAGAACGCCGGCGCCCGCGGCGGCGAGACGCCAGCGCGACACCGGCTCTCCGCGGCGGGCCAGTCGCGACCAGCCGATCGCATAGGCGCCTGCCACGAGCACGAGAGTCGCCGCGACCTCCGGGCGCGCGTCCCAGGCGCTCGTCGTCAGGGTCCACTCGGCGGCCGGTCCGTGAGCCATGAGGCGCCCGGGCCCTAGACGAGCGCCAGCAGGCCGGCGAAGACGTTGAAGAGCGCGTCGAGGAGCAGGAAGACCAGGTTCAGCAGCGCGAGCAGGATCAGGACGTGCTCTGCGCGCATCGCGTTCTCCTACTGCCCCGCGCCCAGGCCGGGACCGAGCCCGCCCCAGTGCCGGACGAGGTAGTAGACCCCCCACACCGCCAGCACCGCGTACACGACGAGGAGCCATCGGTTGACGATTCCGCGATAGACGCGGATCTCTCCCCCGGCGTACGTCTCGACCTCGCCGTATTTGGGATGACGCTCAGGTGTCTCGTCGGTCATGCGCGGCCTCCTCGTCGCGGTGAGCTCCTTCCACGCGAAGGACCTGGTTCTTGATCGACTCCACGCCGCGGAACGCTCCGGTCGCGGCGCCCCAGCAGAAGGCGCAGAGCGCCGCCAGGCTCATCAACAGCGCCACCACGAACTCGCCCAGCGTCAGGTGCTCGATCACTCGCGGACTCCGGGATAGAGCACGCGCGGCCTGCCGCCCGGCTCGCCCGCGAGGCTCGCCGGCTTCGCCGGATCGAGGGCGAAGCGTGGATGATCGGCCGCGACCGCGGGCGAGTTGAGCTCGGCGCGGGCGGCGGCCGGCACGTCGAGCGGCTCACCGGTGAGAGGGTCGCGCCACGCCGAAAGCGAGAGCACGTAGTACGAGATCGCCCACCGCTCCTCGTCGCTCATCGAATCCGCGAACGAGGGCATGGGCGTGCCGTCGAGCCCCAACGTCATCGTGCGGTAGACGTCACGCGCGGTCGAGCCGCCCTTGAGCTGGCCGCGGCCGAAGTCGGTCGGGCGGATCGGGAACTTCGAGTCGTCGCTGAGGCTCGACGCCGATTCGCCGTCGCCTGTGCCGGTCTCGCCGTGGCACTGGGCACACTTGGCCTTCTGGTAGAGATCCTTGCCGCGCGTGATCAGATCGGGCGTGGCCGTCGGCGGCTCGCCGATCACCACGGGCGGCTCCGGCTTGTCGTCCTTCCACCGGCTCGAGAACGTCTTGATGTACACGATGACGGCCATCCGCTCCTTGTCGGGGATCTCGTGCCACGTGGGCATCGCGGTCCAGCGAACACCGCGCGTCACCGTGCGATAGAGATCGCCGTCGGTCGGCAGCGACCCCGAGGGCGTCGTCCTGAACTTGAACACGCCGAGCGTGAAGTCGCGGGGACGCGGTGAGAGGAAGGTCGCCGCCGGGCCGTTGCCGTCGCCCTTGGGTCCGTGGCAGCCGACGCAGCGGGCCTGATAGACGCTTCGGCCGAGCTCCACCAGATCCACGCTGGCCGGGATCGTCATGACCGACACGCTGACCGTCTGCGGCTCGAAGACCTCGCGCCACGCGCCGCGATTCGTGCCGAGCTTCTGGATGTACTTCACCAGCCCGACCAGCTCGGCCGACGGCAGCACGAGCGTGACCGCGCTCAGCGCGGGCGGCCGGTCGCCGAAGCCCTTGAGGTCGATCACGGGCGTACCGGCGAGCGGCCACCGGCCGTCGGACGGCGGCGGCACGAACGTCACGCCGCTCGCATTGGGATAGAGGGGAATCGGCGTCTCCGCCTTCATCGTGAAGTAGGCGCGGAGCGCCAGCGACGGGGCGAGCGCCAGGCCGTCCTCGGCCTTCGTCACGGGAACGCGGACCTGGGCGTAGAGCCACTTGAAGCTCGGCATCACGGAGTCGGGGACCACGAGGCGAGGGTCCCAGTGATGGGCGTAGTGCCAGTCGTCGCCGTACTTGAGCCCGACGCGCGTCAGGTCGGGGCCGATGCGGCGCGTCGACAGCATGTGCGGAAGATCGAAGGCGTACTCGCCGGCTTCCGACACTGGACCCCATCGAAGCTCCTCGCCGGCCACCGGCCGCACATACTGGCTGTGGCAGTACCAGCAGCCCTCGCGGATGTAGACGGCGCGGCCCACGCGCTCGAGCGGCGTGTAATCCGTGGCGTCGTGACGGATCCACTTGACGGCGCCGAGGTCGGTCCGCACGGCTCGGCTGACCTGACGCGAGCGCGACTCCGGGATCATCGCCGGCAGGAAGCCCTGGACGAACATGGCGAGCGTCACGCAGGCGAAGCCGGCGCCCAACGCCAGAGAGCCGACCGACCTCATCGCGCCCGGCTCTCCGTCGGGCTCGTGGCCAGCGACGTCTTCATGAGGGTGTAGACGAGCAGCGAGATCCCGACGTCCATCGAGATGCCGGTGAACGTGCGCAGCCACCAGTACGGCCGGATCGCATTGACGGAATGGACCCACTCCGTGCCGGCCATCAGCATGAAGCCCTGCTGGAGGCCCTGGGCTGCCAGCAGCACGCCCATGGTCGAGATGCCCAGCGTCACCAGCCAGAAGCCCCAGTTCCCGACGCGGAAGCTCCACAGCGGCGCGTCATCGGCCAGGCGCGGCCAGACGTAGAGCGTGCCGCCGATCGCCCACACCACGAACGTGCCGAACACCGTGAGGTGCGAGTGCGAGATGACGAAGTCGGTGAAGTGCGTCGGCTGCTGGATCGAGCGCAGCGCTTCGACCGAGCCCTGGAAGCAGCCGACCAGGTAGATCACCGATCCCACGATGAGGAACTTGGCCGGTAGGTTCCGCGGGAACTCCTGCCAGCGGCCGATCATGGTCCCGAAGAAGTTCTGGAGCACCGTCCAGACCGGGATGATCAGCATCATCGAGGAGACGATCGCGATCGTCTCGGCCCAGTCGGCGATCGGCGAGTAGAGATAGTGGTGGATGCCCACGAACGGGTAGAAGAACGCGAGCGACCAGAAGCCGATCAGCGACAGCTTGTGGCTGTAGATCGGGTTCCGCACGGCCGCTGGCAGGAAGTAGTAGATGAGGACGTAGCCCGCCGGCGTGATCCAGAGGCCGACCACGTAGTGGATGAAGAGGCCGTGCCACGCCGCGTTGTTGATGCCGGGGATGTGATAGGGGCCGAGGATCAGCAGCACGAGGTTCACGTCGGTCCACACGAACGCGGCGATGAGGTACCAGAGCGACACGTAGAGGGGTCGCTCTCGCCGGGATCGGATCGTCATCAGGAACTGGACGGTGAGCTGAAGGAGCGCCAGGAGCGTCACGATGACGTTGACGAGCGGCAACTCGCCCGCCTCCCAGCCGCGATTCCAGCCGAGCGCCAAGAGTATGACGACGACCGCCAGGTTCAGGTTCCACACCCACAGGAGCGCGTAGCTCCAGCGCTCCTGCCAGATGCGGACGCCGGTGAGCCGCGGGACGACGTAGTGGCAGAGCCCGATGAAGAGCGTCGAGAAGCCGCCCCAGATCACGCCGTTGACGTGGATCGGGCGGAGGCGTCCGAACGTGAGCCACGCGGTGTCGCCCAGGAACTCGGGATAGTTGAACTTGGTCGAGACGAGCACGCCGATGGACGGAAACAGCAGCAGCCAGGCCAGCCCCGACACCAGCCACTTGCGGACCAGGTCCGCGTTGATCAGGTCGTCGTTCTGCGTCACGGAGCGAGGATAGCGCGCCTCCTGCGCTCCACCGCCATTCTCCGATAGAATCGTCGCCGTGCGAGCGGAGCACGTCGTCATGGCGGGTGCGGTCCTGGCCCTGCTCGTTCTGGTGATGCTACCGCTGGCTTTCCTGGTCTGGGGCAGTGTGACCACCGGCGACGGCGTCACCCTCGCTCACTTCCGCGACGCGCTCAGCAGCCGGCTCTACCTGACCGCCCTCCGCAATTCGCTCGTCCTGGGCCTCTGGACGGCGGTGTTGAGTATCGCCATCGGCCTGCCGCTTGCCTGGGTCGTGAGCCGGACGAACGCGCCGGCCCGGCGGTTCGTCCACCTGTCGGCGGTCGTGTCCTACCTCACGCCGCCGTTCCTGACGGATCGCGTTCGTGAACCTGTTCAGCCCGAACGCGGGCCTGGTCAACCGCTTCGTCCGCGACGTGCTCGGGCTGGACGCGCTGACCTTCAACGTCTTCTCGATGGCCGGCCTCGTCCTCGTCACCGTGCCCCACACGTTCCCGTTCGTGTACCTGCTCACGGCGAGCGCCCTCGAGTCGGTCGACGCGTCCATGGAGGAGTCTACGTCCCGCTCGGGGTGCGCTCGGCCAACGCGGCGTTCCGCCAGATCGACCCGTCCCTGGAGGAGACCGCGCGGGTGACCGGCGCCGGGTGGCTGCGCACCTTCACGGCCGTCACGCTGCCGCTGGCGCGCCCGGGGCTCTTCGCCGGGTGGCTCCTCGTCTTCGTGCCGGCGCTCCAGGAGCTCTCCGCCTCGATCCTCCTCTTCAGCTCGGGCTCGATCACCCTCGCGGTCGCCGTCTACAACCTCTACGAGACCGGGGCGCTGGAGCCAGTGGCTGCTCTGGCCATCGTCACGATGCTGATCATCACCGCGGCGATCGCGCTCGCCGGCCGGCTCGGGCGGGGCTCGGCAAGTGTCCCGCGGCGGGGGACCGGTCTAGAATCAGCCCAATGAAGACACTCTGAAGTGAACATCCGCGCGCTGCGCCCCTCCGATCGTCGCTGGGTCGCCGACGTGTTGACCGAGCACTTCGGCTCACCGCGAATCGTGTCCCGCGGTGTGCTGCACGACGGGCTTGTCCTGCCGGGGCTCGTGGCCGAGCAGGACAGCGCGCCGGTGGGGCTTCTGTTGCACCGCCTGGATCCCGATCAATGCGAGATCGTCGCGCTCATCGCCGTGCGTCGGCGCGAAGGAGTCGGCCGCCGCTTGATCGAAGCCGTGAGCGCGCTCGCGATCTCGGCCGGGAGCAACCGCCTCTGGCTCGCCACCACCAACGCCAATCGCGGCGCGCTCGAGTTCTATCGAGCGGTCGGCTGGAGCCAGGTGGCGGTTCACCGCGGGGCGATCCGCGAGGCGCGCCGTCTCAAACCCGAGATTCCACTCCATGACGCCGAGGGGATTCCAATCGAGGACGAGATCGAGCTCGAGCTCCGGCTGAAGCGGCGGTCGGACGCGGCGTTGCTCGAGTGCGTCACGTTCATGCTGGTGAGGAACCGGCACGTCCTGGCGGAGAAGCGAAAGCTGACCAAGCGCCTGGCTCCGGGAGCCATCGCGCTGCCCGGCGGGCACGTCGACGCGGGCGAGAGCCTCGAGCACGCGCTGCGCCGCGAGCTCGACGAAGAGCTCGGGATCGTCGCCGAGCGCGTCCGCTACGTGTGCACGCTGCTGCATCTGGCCGAGGAGTTCCGCCGGCTGCACTACTACGCGGTGGAGAGCTGGCGGGGTGAAATCCTGAACCAGGAGGCGGACGAGCTCGTCTGGGTCCCGCTCGACGAGCCGCGTCTGCTCGATTTCGACGTGGACAGGACGGCGGTCAGGGAGTACCTGCGTGTCTACTCAGAGGGAACCTGACGACCGATGGCGGGGATCCGGATCGAGCGGGTGACGAAGCGCTTCGGCGCCGTCGCGGCCGTGCGCGATCTGAGCCTGGAGATCCACGACCACGAGTTCGTCACGCTCCTGGGCCCGAGCGGCTGCGGCAAGACCACGCTATTGAGAATGATCGCCGGCTTCGCGGCGCCCGACGAGGGCGCGATCCGAGTGGACGGCGTCGTCCTCTCGACACCTGCGAGCGTCATCCCTCCCGAGCGGCGCGGGATGGGTATGGTCTTCCAGAACTACGCCGTCTGGCCCCACAAGACCGTGTTCCAGAACGTCGCCTTCGGCCTCGAGGTGCGCAGGGTGGGCCGGACCGAGACGCGGTCGCGGGTGACGCGCGTGCTCGAGCTCGTCAACCTCGCGGGGCTGGAAGGACGCTTTCCGGGCCAGTTGAGCGGCGGCCAGCAGCAACAGGTGGCCCTGGCGCGGAGCCTGGTCGTGGAGCCGGGGATCCTGCTCCTCGACGAGCCGCTCTCGAACCTCGACGCGAAGCTCCGCGAGCGCATGCGCTGGGAGCTGAAGGAGCTGCAGCGGAGGACCGGCATCACGTTCGTCTACGTCACCCACGACCAGTCCGAGGCGATGGCGCTTTCCGACCGCATCGCCGTGATGCACCAGGGCGAGATCATGCAGCTCGGCGCCCCGCGCGTGGTCTACACGCGGCCCGCCAACCGCACCGTCGCTGACTTCATGGGCCTGGTCAACCTGATCCCGGCCAACGTCATCCGCGCCGCCGGCGACGAGAGCCTCGTGTCGGTTGGCGGCACGCATCCGGTCCCCGTCGCGCTCCCGGCGAGCGCGGCCGCCGGCCAGGCCGTGCACGTGGCGATCCGGCCGGAGAGCCTGAGGTTGATCCCGTCGGCGTCCACGCCGGACGTTCAGGGGACGGTGCCGGCCAAGGTGGCGGAGGTGATGTTCCTCGGCAACATCGTGGATTGTCACGTGACGCTCGACGACGGCACGCGCGTCTGCGTTCAGGCCGACCCGGGCGTCGTGCTCGAGGTGGGGCAGCCGGTCGGCGTACACTTCGACAGCCGTTCCAGCAGCGTGTTCGCGACCTGAGACGCGAGGCGAGCCGAGCGCCCGTCTTGTGGCAGAATCCGGCTAGGGGAGGCGACCATGGCGGTGCAGACGACGCGGACGACGCGGACGGCCCACGAGATGGAAGAGTATTGCGCACGGTTGAGGGCGGCCGGGCTCGACGCCCCGTGGTCTCGGCCGGGGCCACTGATTCCGCCCAAGCCAACCGCGACCCAGCCGCGCCACTGGCGGTGGCGCGACATCGAGCCGCTGCTGCGTGAGAGCAGCGAGTTCCTGAGCCCTCACCGCGGCGCCGAGCGGCGGGTGCTCCGGCTCCACAACCCGGGCGTCCCCGAGCGCACCGTGGCCCACAGCCTCGTCCTCGCGATCCAGTACCTGCTTCCGGGCGAAGTCGCGCCCGCGCATCGCCACTCGCCGACCGCGGTCAGGTTCATGCTCCACGGTGAAGGCGCCTTCACGACCGTCGACGGCCAGAAGTGCGCCATGAAGCCGGGGGATCTCGTGCTCACGCCGGGCATGGCGTGGCACGACCACGGCAACGAGGGCGGCGCGCCCGTCTACTGGATGGACATCCTCGACTGGCAGATCGTGCGCTTCCTCGAGAACCTGACGTTCGAGCCCTATCCCGACGACCAGCAGCCGGCGCTGCGGAGCCCCGGGCGCGACATCTATTTCCCGTGGAGCGAGACGTACGCGGCGCTGCTCCGGCGCGCCGAGCAGGCGCCCGATCCCTACGACGATGTCCTGCTCGAGTACCTCGATCCGGCGAGCAACTCGTCGCTCCGTCCGACTGTCGCGTGCTACCTCCAGCTCCTCCGTCCTGGGGTGCGCACTCGTGCCCATCGCGAGACGAGCTGCGCGGTCTATCGCGTGGTGCGGGGCCGGGGCGCCACGACCGTCGACGACCAGACCTTTGAGTGGGAGCCGGGAGACTTCTTCGTGATCCCGCCGCGGGCGCGCCACGCCCACGCGAATGCCGGGGCCGAGCCCGCGGTGCTCTTCACCGCGCAGGACGTCCCGCTGCTCAAGCTGCTCAGGCTCTATCAGATGGAGCCGGCGTAGAGGAGGACTTCCATGGCACGCGCGGGTTACCGGATATTCGATGCCGACACCCACATCATCGAGGCTGCGGAACCGATCGAGGCCTATCTCTCGGCCGGTGACAAGGCCAAGCTGGCTTCCCTCGGACCTCTGATCGGGCGGGTCCCGGGCAAAGGCGGGGTGTCCCGGTATCGCGTCGGCAAGCGCCCCGAGCTCAATCGCCTCCTCGGATCTCGCGACAGCGTGCCTCCGGCCGACTCGATCGCCCGCGGCCTCAAGGACGGCGGGACGCCGTGGGACGTTCGATGGCAGGGGCCGCCGTTCCCCGACGACCGCGTGAACTTCGACTCGCACGCACGCATCAGGGACATGGACATCGAGGGCGTCGACGTGAACATGGTCCTGCCGTCGGGAGGGCTCGCGGCGTTCAGCGGCCTCGATGACGTCGGGGTCGAGATGATGATGTACCAGGCGTATCACCGCTTCCTCAAGGAATACTGCACGCCGTACCCGGACCGGCTCACGAGCGTCCTCCACGTGACGGTCCGCGACGTTCCCGGATCCGTCGCCGAGATCCGCCGCTGCGGCAAGGAGACGTGGCCGGTCGGCGTCTTCCCGGTGTGCCCGCCCGGGATGACCCTCGACGATCCTGACTGGAATCCCATCTGGGCCGCGGCGCAGGAACACGACCTCACCGTGGTGATCCATTCCTTCACGATGTCGATCCCGTATCCGCCGGGCATGTGGGACAACTGGAACAACATGTTCCTGGTGCGCTCCGCCAGCCACGTGTGGAACGCCCAGCGCAACATGGCCGCGCTCATCGGCTCCGGCGTGTTCGACCGGTTTCCCGAGCTCCGCTTGACCTCGCTGGAGTGCGGTCACGGGTGGCTCGCGTTCTGGGCTTCGCGACTCGACGAGCAGGCCGAGATGAGCCAGCACGCGCTGCCGCGCCTCAAGCGGAAGCCGAGCGAGTACATCCGCGGGCCACAATATTTCCAGAGCATCCAGCTGCACGAGGGCGAGCTGTCGCTGCGCCAGGCCATCGAGGCCATCGGCGAGGACACGCTGATGTTCGCGACGGACTACCCGCACTCGGAGAGCTGGTTCCCGAAGTCGGTCGACGCGGTGCTGAAGTGGACGACGATTCCGGAGAGCGCCCGGCGCAAGCTCCTGTGGGAGAACGCCGTCCACTGCTACCGGCGCTATAGCGGCTACAAGTCTGCGGTCGTCGAGCCGGCAACCGCGGCTCGCTGACCGGCGGATCCAGGACCGGCGACTTCGGAGACCGGGGGGCCCGGAGACCGTCCCGCTACTTGGCGGTGATCCAGCCCGCGATACGCTCGACCACCTGACGCTCGATCCCGTTGTAGCCGTGATACGCGAAGGCCTCAGACACGAATGACGACCTTCAGGGCGTTGTCGGTCCGCGCCGTGTAGGCGTGGAACGCGTCGTTGATCTCGTCGAGCCTGAAGTGGTGGGTGATGATCGGGTCGGCCAGGATCTTGCCCGCGCTCATGAGCGCGAGCGAGCGCCCGCAGTTCATCCCGCCTTCGCCGCGCGCCGCGTAGATGCGCACGTTCGAGCGCACGGCCAGGTTCATGTCGACCTGGATGGGGCCCGTGTACCAGGCGACCACGCCGATGCGGCCTCCGCGCTTGACGTTCTCCAGCGCCTCCTGCATCGACGTGGGCCCGCCCGCGCACTCCAGCACCGCGTCGGCACCGTGGCCCCCGGTGATCTGGCGCACGCGCTCGGCGAGGTTCTCGTTGCGCACGTTGATCGTGACGTCGGCGCCCAGCGTTTTACCGACGGCCAGGCGCGAGTCGCGGGTCCCGGTCAAGATCACACGCGCGGCGCCGAGGGCCTTGCAGAGCTGGACGGCGATGAGCCCGATGGGGCCGGGGCCCTGCACGAGCACGGTCTCGCCGGCGACGTAGCCGCCCATCAGGTCGATCGCCCAGAGGGGCGAGGCCGCCGTGGTCACCATGCACGCCTGCTCGAAGGTCAGGTTGTCGGGCAACCGATAGAGGGTGTTGATGTGGTTCACGGCGTACTCGGCGAAGCCGCCGTCGCAGGTGAGGCCCTTGGCGCGATGGCCCTTCGAGACGTCGCCGTAGTTCAGGCACGACGTGTACCAGCCCTTGATGCAGTTCTCGCATCGCTCGCAGCCCTTGTGCACCTCGACCGCGACGCGGTCGCCCACCTGGAACTCGTCGACGCCGGGCCCGAGCGCGGCCACCGTGCCCGCGTACTCGTGACCCATCACGAACTGGCCGGCGGGCTGGCCCTGGAGCGTGCGGTGGAGCACCTTCACGTCGGTGCCGCAGATCGACGCGACCTCGACCTTCAGTCTCACTTCGCCCGGGCCCGGCTCGGGCCGGGGCCAGGGCTGGACGCGCATGTCGTCGGCTCCGTGCAGGACGACGGCTTTCATGTCGGCGGACGTCGGCATGGGGAACCTCCCGCCTGGACGGTATCATAGGGCCCGCGAGGACAAAGCCCATGACCGCGGAACCCAGCATCGTTGGACGCGAGCACTGGACCCACAAGGCCGACATCCGGCTCTTCCTCTGGGAAAAGGCGGCGGGTGCTTCGGCGGGGCCGCGCGGCACCGTCCTCTTCGTCCACGGCTCGTCGATGGCCTCGACGCCCACCTTCGATCTTCAGGTGCCCGGGCGAACGGATTCCTCCGCGATGGATCACTTCGCGCGGCTCGGATACGACACGTGGTGCGTGGACATGGAGGGCTACGGCCGCTCCGACAAGCATCGCGCGATCAACTCGGACATCGCCACCGGGGCCGACGATCTCGAGGCGGCGACGGACTACATTCGCTCGGTTCGCGGAGTCGAATCGTTCCTGACGTACGGCATCTCGTCCGGCGCGCTGCGCGCGGCCCTCTTCGCCCAGCGGCATCCCGAGCGCGTGCGGCGCCTGGCGCTCGACGCGTTCGTGTGGACGGGGCAGGGAAGCCCCACGCTGGCCGAGCGCACGAAGCGCCTGCCCGAATACCGGAGCAAGCACCGCCGCCCGATCGACCGCGCCTTCGTGCGCAGCATCTTCACGCGCGATCATCCGGGGACGGCCGACGACGAGACCGTTGCGGCCTTCGCCGACGCGATCCTGGCCCTGGACGACTCCGTGCCAACCGGCACCTACGTGGACATGTGCGCGCACCTTCCGCTCGTGGACCCGGCCCGCATCACCGCGCCGACGATCATCATGCGCGTCCAGTACGACTGCATCGCGAGCTTCGAAGACCTCGTCGAGTTTTTCAGGCTGCTTCCGAACCCGGACAAGCAGTTCGCCGTCATGCCCGGGATCGCCCACGCGAGCTTCCAGCAGAAGAACTACCGGATCCCGTACCACATCCTGCACAGCTTCTTCAGCCAGCCCGCCCCGATCTACCGGGGGGACTGAGCGATACGAGGGAGGACCGAGTGACTCGGACGCTGACGATTGCCTGCGTCGCCCTGCTCCTGCTGGCCGCCACCGCGAGCGCCCAGACGACGCCGTTCACGCCCGATCCCGTCGATCTCGCCGCCGCCAAGAAGGAGGGCGGCGTCACCTGGTACACCTCGACTACGACCAGATCGAGAAGGATGCCAAGAGCCTCAAGGCCCGGTTCAACGAGATCTTCCAGTAGGGGAGAGGGGCGACGGGCGCCGCCCCTCTCGTCACCTCAGCGAATCGCGATCGGCGCCACGCTCGCGCCCGTGAACCCCTGCAGCTTCAGCGGCTGCATCACGAAGGCGAACTCGTGTACGCGCTTGGCCACGAGCTCGTCGAGCTTCAGGTTCTCGAGCAGGTGGATCCCGTTGACCACCAGCATGATCTGGTGGACCGGCAGCGAGACCTCCTTGTCCGGGTTCGGATTGACTTCGACCGGCACGTTGTCGGCGCCGACCAGCATCGGATCCTGCTTGGCGATCCACTCGGCCGCCGGCGCGCCGATGCCCGGGCCGCTTCGCATGTAGCGGGCGTTGTCCTTGCCCCACAGCTTGCCCCAGCCCGTGTGGATGATGACCGCGTCGCCGGGCTGAAGTTTCTGGTTCTGTCGCTGCAGCGCCGCTTCGAGATCGGCCACCGTGATCTCATAGGTATCGCCCAGCATGTCGACGCCCTTCAGGCCGGCGACGTCGATCAGCACTCCGCGCGTGATCAACGAGCCCACCTTCTCGATGCCGACTTTGGTGAAACCGGTGCGCGTCGAGATCTCGTCGAGCTTGTAACAATTGTAGACCTTGTCCTCGATGGTCTGATGGGCGAAGCCGTCGAGCTGAGTGCCCACCTGACCGATCTCGCTGAACAGCACTTCCTCGTTGCTCCCGCGGCGGTTGGACTGCGGGTTCATGAAGGTGCGCTTGACGTGGACGTCGAAGCGCCGGGTCGCCGACATCGGCATCGTCGCCGAGAGGACGTGGCCGAGCTCGACGACTTCCCCGGTGCGCACGAGCTTCATCGCCTTGAGCACCGAGTCGGGCTTCATGTGGTTGGCCGATCCGCGCTCGTCGCCGGCGCCCCACTTCGAGGGACACCGCTGGCTCTCGGCAGGCGGCCGCCAGCTCGGGCCCTGAGCCGCCGCCGTCGAAAGACCGAGCGCCGCCGCGATCACCGCCAGACCGATGACGATACGTCGCATACCCGCCTCCTTTGGTGGTTGGACGTCAGGCGATTTTGATGATTCCGGGCTCCACCTGCTTGAACCGGTCGGCCACCTGCGGATCGTGGCCGGCGACCACGAGCTTGGTCGAGCCGGCGAGCGCGTCGATCGTCTCGAAGGCCGTCAGCATCTCCGGCAGGCTCGTGATGATCTGCACGGGCTGGCGCGTCTCGACGTTGTGATAGAAGTGCGACGCATCGGAGGTGAGCACGACGGGCCCACGTTTCGTTTCGACCGTGACGATCTGCAAGCCCGCGGTGTGGCCGCCGACCCGGTGGACGCGGATGCCCGGCCACACCTGCTGGTCGCCCTCGACGATCCGGATCTTGTTCGCATAGTTCAGCGTCACCAGATGCGCCAGAGCGTCGACGTTGGCCGAGCCGCGAAAGGCCGGTGTCCGCCCGAACGGCCCCGTCCAGAACGCGACCTCGGCGCCCTGGATCCAGAACTCGGCGTTCGGGAACAGGCTGTGGCCGGCCCAGTGGTCGTAGTGCAGATGCGTGATCAGCGAGATCGGCACGTCGGCGGCCTTGACGCCGGCGCGCTCGACCATCGCCGCCGGGCTCACGTAGTTGCGGATCCCGCGGGCGCGCGCGTCGTCGTCGAGGAATCCGGTGTCGACCAGGAGCGGGTGCGGTCCACCGAGAATCAGCCACACGAAGTAGTCGAGCGTGAGCTTCTCGTGCGAAGACTCGCGATAGAAGAACTGGCATTTCGTCGTATCCCGCTCCGCGTACTTGAGCGCCAGGATCTCGTACATGAAGTGACCTCCCGGCCGGGAACTGTACTATGATCGCCCGACATATGACCAGCCGTGAGCGGGTCATGGCGGCGCTGCGGGGCGAGCGGGTGGACCGCGTGCCGGTGAGTCTCTGGCTGCACAACTTCGCCACCGAGAATTCGGCCGAGACGCTCGCCGCCGAGACCCTGCGGCTGGCTCGCCGCTTCGAGTGGGACTTCCTGAAGCCACAGAGCCGGGCCCAGTGCTTCGCCCAGATGTGGGGGCTTCGCTATGCGCCGTCGCACGAGCGGGCCACACCGTACACCGTGACCCACGCGCCGCTGGCGACCGCGGCGGATCTGAAGCGGCTCGAGCCCACCGATGCACGATCCGGCGCGCTCGGCGAGCAGCTCCGGGCGCTCGAGATCATCCGCAAGGCCGTCGGGCCGGACACGCCGATCATCTGGACCGTGTTCTCGCCGCTGATGGTCCTGCCGTTTCTGCTGCCCGGCGGACGCGCCCAGGCGGTGTCGCTGATGCGCGCGGATCCAACGGCGGCGGACCACGCGCTGGACGCGATGGCGGTGACGCTCGCGGCCTACGCGCGCGGCGCCATCGCATCGGGCGCCGACGGCCTCTTCTACGCCACGAACATGGCGACCCGCGAGCTGTCGACCGTCCAAGAGTGCCGCCGCTTCCAGCGGCCGTACGATCTGCGGATTCTGCACGAGGTGGAACGCGCCCCCTTCAACCTGCTTCACGTCTGCGGCGCGGGCGTGCTCTTCGACGAGTTCGTCGACTATCCGGCGACGGCGTTCAGCTGGGCCACGGTGGCCAGCAACCCTTCGCTGAGCGAAGTCCATCGGCGCACCGGCCGCGCTGTGGTCGGCGGGTTGCCGGCCAAACCCGAGATCGCGAGCCTGTCGCCGAAGGAGATCGAGGCCCGCGGCCGTCGCGCGAGCGCCGAGATGAGTGGGCGCTATCTCCTGCTCGGTCCCGACTGCTCGATCAACCCCGACACACCCGACGACGTGATGGACGCGGCCATCGCCGCGACCCGCTGACTACATCGTCGGCGAGCTGAACTCCCCGCCGAGCACGACCAGCCCCCACGGCCACGCCTGCGCGTCCCAGCTGAAGCCGATGTGGGCGGCGAGCGCGTGCTGGTCGCGGAAGAGGCGCTGGATCGGGTAGCGGTCGTAGATGCCGTTGGCGCCGGCGAGCGCGTGGAGCGTGTCGACGGTCTCGGTGCAGAGCTCCATCGCGTAGGCCACGTTGCGCTTGAAGCGCAGCTTCTCCTCGATCGTCGGCGCGCGGTGGGACTTCGCGATCCGCTCGGCCTCCAGGCAATCCGACCTGATGATCAGGCGCGCCGCGTCCACCTTCGCGCCGGCGGCGGCCACGCGGAGCTGCACCGCCTGAAAGTCGCGCATGCGCATCGCCGTGTAGTTCGTGGATCGCTCGCGGATGGCCTCGATGGTGAGCTCGAGCGCGGCCTGGGCGTTGCCGACGCCGGCGCCCGCCAGGCAGTGCGAGCCGAGGGCCGCGAGCGGCACGCGAAACATCGGGTTGTCGGTGACGCGCGCGCCCGGGAACTCGCCGCCGCCGCGTATCAGGTACATGGAGAGCGCGCGGTGCTCGGGGACGAAGACGTCGGTGGCCCGCACCGATTTGGAGCCGGTGCTGCGCATGCCGAGCACGTTCCAGTCGTCGACGACCTCGTATTCACCCCGCGGGACCAGGCACATGCGGTGATCGACGACGCGATCGCCGTCGCGGACGATCACCGCCAGCATGTTCCAATCGGACGGGTCGACGCCGCTCGAGAAGTTCCAGAAGCCGCTGATGACGAAGCCGCCCTCCACGCGCCGCCCGCGGCCCTGGGGAAAGGCGATGCCCGAGGCGATCACCGCGTCGGGGTTCTTGCTCCACACCTCTTCCTGGGCGCGCTCGTCGTAGAGCGCCAGCATCCAGTGGTGGACACCCAGGTTCGCGACGTTCCATCCGGTCGAGGCGCAGCCCCGGGCGATCTCGGCCGGAACGTCGAACAGCGCGACGAACTCGAGCTCCATGCCGCCCCAGCGCCGGGGTTGGTGGAACCGGAGCAGGCCGGTGCGGTGGAGGTCCTCGATCGTCTCCCGGGGCATCTCGCGCCCGACCTCGGCGGCCGCGGCGCGCTCGCGCAGGACGGGTACCAGCGCCCGGGCCCGACGCATCGCCTCGTCGTAGTCGACGTGGGCGAAGCTCGCGCCGGGGCGTTCGCTCACCCGCGCATCCCGGCGGCCTGGGGCATGTTCGAATAGTCCTCGCCGCCCCAGTCCTTCACGTCCTTGAGCCCGAAGAAGTTCAGCTCGATCGTGAGGCCGTTCGGGTCCTTGATGAAGATCTGGTACAGGTCGAACTCCGGCAGCGAGCGCGGCTGGAAGTCGATCCCGCGGGCCCGCAGGCGGCGGATGAAGTCGCCCGGCTCGCTCGCCAGGAACGCGATGTGGTCGACGACGCCGGCGTGGTCCGTCGCCGCGTTCTTCGGCGTGCCCAGGTAGTACATATCCGCGTTGTCGATGCCATCCGGCCCCATGTGCACCTGGATCTTGCCGTTCACGCCGAGCCAGTAGCCCGGAAACGGGAAGCTCGGGCGCGGCATGACTTGGAAGCCGAGCACCTCGCAGTAGAAGTTCTTGGTCTGCTCGAGGTTGTTCGCGCGGATGAAGTAGTGGTTGAGCTCCGTCAGCGGCATGGCATCCTCCCCGGCGCGCGCGCCGTCTTTCCGCGATGGTACTTGAAAATCCTTCGGCTCCGCAAAGTGTGGACCGGAGCCGTCATCCGCCGTATCCTCCCGGGCGGGAGGAGAAACTCATGGACCCGAACGTCAAGAAGACCACGCTGCGAATGATTCCCTACGGCCTCTACGTCCTGACCTCGGGGCATGCGGATGGCCGCGTCGCGGCCGGCACCGTCAACTGGGTGACCCAGGTCGCGTTCGAGCCGCCGCTGGTCGTCGTCGGCGTGAAGACCGATTCCCACAACCATCCGCTCATCAAGGAAACCAAGGCCTTCGCCCTCAACGTCCTCGGCAAGGGCCAGCAGGCGCTCGCCTACACGTTCTTCAAGCCCGCTGAGAAGAAGGGCGACACGATCTCCGGCGAGCCATTCCGTCCGGGCAAGACCGGGGCGCCGATCCTGGCCAGCACGCCCGCGTTCATCGAGTGCACGCTCGAGACGACGGTCGAGATGGGCGATCACTCGATCTTCGTGGGCAAGGTGGTCGAGGTCGGGCTCAGCAAGACGCCGGACGGACGGGCCGACGACGCCACGCTGTGGCTGAAGGAGCTCGGCGACAAGGTCTTCTACGGCGGCTAGGCACCGCCGTCCAGGCTAGCGTCGCGCGCGTACCGTCGCCGGACCCCAGTAGGACGACTGGCCGGCGGTGGTCAGCTCCTGAACAACGTAGTAGTACTCCGTGCCGGGAACGACGGCCGCGTCGACGAACGTGTAGAGGTGGTCGTCGGTTGGGGCCCCGGGAATCAGGGCGTCGTTGACCTGGACGAAGTCGGTGCCCCAGCCGACGCTCCGCAGAATATGAAAGCCGGCCCGATCGCTCCGGGCGTCGACCTTCCATCCCACGACCACCCGCCCGCGCTCGGCAGTCGCGCCGACGAACCGGGCGGGCGCCGTCCCGGATGAGTTCACGATCACCGTTCCGACCATGCCGAACGACCGGTGCGGGATGCAGTGGTAGGGGAACTCTCCCGGCGCGGTGAACGTGAACTCGAACGACTCCCCCGGCCCGAGCCACTGCGAGGGAAAGGTGCCGGAGTTGAAGCCGGACCGACGAGCGAGCGGACTGTCGGCGGTCGCGGTATGGGGCTGGGTCGACGAGATATTGGTCCACCGGACCGTGTCGCCCGCCACGATCGTGATCTGGGCGGGGAAAAAGGTCAGGCTGTTCGTCATCTCCACTTGCCAGGTCGTCTGGGCGCTGGCGACATTCGGGCCGACGAGACCAAGGAGCATGGCGGCCACGACCGTCGCCCCCGTTCGCAACCCCCGCGAGCGCGACCGGCTCATCGTCACCGGCCGATGCTCTTGTGCAGCTCCGCCAGCGGCACGATCCGGCCGTGCAGCGGCAAGATCTGATCGACGGCCAGCGTGAGCCGCGTGATGTTGTCCGCCAGGCTTACCCAGGTCGGGTTCACGCCCGTCGGTGCGGGCGCGTTCGGCGCCGGCGGCGTGTACACGTCCGCCTCGATCAGGAGCCTCTCCTTGGGGAGATGCACCATGACGAGCCCGGCATGGTGGACGTTGTCGGTGATCTGGTGGATGTCCACCGTGCGGGTCCCGTCCGTCAGGGCACGGCGAGCCCCCGTGCCTTCGACCGTGCCCTTCTTGCCCGACTTCGCCAGCCGGTCGGGATTCACGGTGGACGGCGCGGACAGCGTCTTCTCGAGGAACGCCTTGTTCGCGTCGTGGGCGATGACCGTCACGCCCTCCGCCGCGATGGCCCTGAGCCCGCCGGAGTGATCGAAGTGGTGGTGGCTGGCGATCACGTACTTGAGCGGTTTGCTCGAGAGCTTCTTGACCTCCCCGAGCACGGCCGCAGCCCGGTCGTCGTTGATCGGGCTTTCGACGAGGATGACGTGATCCTTCATCTCGATCACCACGCTGTGGTGGGTGCCTCCCGTCACGTACCAGACCCCGTCGGCCACCATCTGGCTCGTCACGCGGGCGTAGGGGCTCGGCGTGTTGAGAATCGGCTCGGGGATCGTGATGTTCACGGCCGTGTTGGGCTGCACGTCGCTCACCGTCAGGTCGAGCGCGGAGTGCCCGCCGATCGTCTGCCGGATCTTCATCGGGAACTTCACGCCGCCGAAATCCTTGTACTCCGAGTAGCGGATCTCGACCGGCATGTCGCCGAGCACGGCGTTCGGGACGACCGCGTCGATTCGCTCGACCAGGTTCTGGCCGTCGACGGTCACCCGGACCCGGAAGCGTCCGGGCACGGTGAACGAGATCGTGTTGCCCTGGACCGTCGCGTTGCTCGCGCTCGCCATCTTGATAACGCCGTGGGGTGTGGTCCACAGCTGGAGTTGCCGATCGAGGAGCGCGACGGGCGCCGGCGCGGCGGTTTCGCCGACCACGTTCCAGGCAAAGTCGCCGCGCGTCACGAATTCCTGGCGCTGCTCGCCGCCGGGCGCCAGTCCGCCGGCTCCGCCCCCGCGCTGCGGATTTTCGCCCAGCGTCCGCACCAGCAGGTCCCGGATAGAGGCGGTCTCGTAGCTCACGGTGCGCGTGTAGCTCTTGGCGACGAACCGGGGCCACGGAAGGTCCGGCGCATAGTTCTGGCCGACCTGAAAGTTCACGCCGTTGCCGGAGTACTGGATCGACTTGACGCTGCCCGCGCCCATCGCCTTGGCAACGGCGTCGAGGGCCACGCGGCTGTCTTGCGCGTCGCCGGCCAGGGGTGAAAGGGTCACGAGGATGGCCATCAGGATCATGGTGAGGAGTCGGCGCATTGGGACCTCCTGGACGGTCGGCTCGGGCGGTCGGGATGCTAGCAGCGGTCGTGGCTGGCGTCAAACGCCCGAAGCGCGTAGAGTCCCTGCGAGGTTCATCTCGATCGCAGAGAAAGGAGCACACCGTGAGCACCCAGCCAGCCCCATCCACGGCCCGTGAGGTGGTGCGCCCGGTCGCGCCGAAGCTGATCGACCTGAGCGAAAAGGTCCTGTTCGGCGACGTCTGGGAGCGCCCGGGACTGTCCAAGCGCGACCGGAGCCTGATCACGGTCGCCGCGCTGACCGCCATGTACCGCACCGACCAGCTGGCCGGCCACCTCGAGCGCGCGCTGGCCAACGGCGTCACCCGCGAGGAGATCGGCGAGCTCATCACGCATCTGGCGTTCTACGCCGGCTGGCCCAACGCGATGACCGCGGGCTCGATCGCGCGACGGGTCTTCGACGCGAGGAAGCCATGAAGATCGGCTTCATCGGGCTCGGCACCATGGGGCGCCACATGGCGTCCAACTTGATGAAGGGCGGCCACCAGCTCGTGGTCAACGACGTGCGGCGCGAAGCGGCGGCGCCCCACGTGCAGGCGGGCGCCGTGTGGGCCGACACGCCCCGCGCGGTGGCCGAGGCGACCGACGTCGTGTTCACGTCACTGCCTGGCCCGCCGGAGGTGGAGTCGGTCGCGCTCGGCGAGCAGGGCCTCGGCGCCGGGCTCGCGGCCGGCAAGACGTACTTCGACCTCTCGACCAACTCCCCGGCGCTCGTGCGGAAGATCCACGAGGTGTTCAAACGCCGCGGCATCCACATGCTCGACGCGCCGGTGAGCGGCGGCCCGCGGGGCGCCGAGAGCCGGAAGCTCGCGCTCTGGGTCGGCGGCGACGAGGAGATCTTCAACAAGCACCGGCCGGTGCTCGACGCGATCGGCGATCAGCCGTACTACGTCGGGCCGATCGGCGCCGGGTCGGTGGCGAAGCTCGTCCACAACTGCGCGGGCTACATCGTGCAGACCGCGCTGGCCGAGGTCTTCACGATGGGCGTCAAGGCCGGCGTCGATCCGCTGGCGCTGTGGAAGGCGGTGCGCCAGGGGGCGGGCGGCCGGCGCCGCACGTTCGACGGCCTGGTCGATCAGTTCCTGCCGAGCAAGTTCGAGCCGCCGGCGTTCGCGCTTCGCCTGGCCCACAAGGACGTGACGCTGGCGACCGCGCTCGGCCGCGAGCACAAGGTGCCCATGCGGCTCGCCAACATCACGCTCGAGGAGATGACCGAAGCCATGAACCGCGGGTGGGCCGAGCGCGACTCCCGGGTCGCGATGCTCCTGCAGGAGGAGCGGGCGGGCGTGGAGATCCGCGTGGCCGAAAAGCTGCTGCGGGAGGTGCTGGACGCCGACCGCGGCGGAGCCCGCTGAGGCGGAAGGCGTGCCGCCGCGTCAGAACGCGTCGGGCTCGGCGGCGATCCGCTCGAGCTCGGCGCGGGTGTAGGCGCCGAGGCTCCGGAAGTTCAGCTCCGTGTAGTTCTTGATCCAGCGCATCGCGATCCTGGTCGCCTTGCGATAGCGCTCGTGCGTCTCGCCGCCCTGGCGGCGGGCGACGATGTCGGCGAGCTCTTCGTTCAGCAGCCGCCTCACCAGTACCTCGTCGTGGTCCGCGCCGCTCTTGGCGTCGCGCGCGTGGTGGAGGATGCGCTGAGCGATCTGGGCGACCGACATGCGGCCCGTCGCCAGGTCCTCCATCAACGCGGGATGAATGCCGGGCTTGCCCTCGAGGCTGTCGATGCCCTTGGCGCCGCGCCCGGCGAGCCAGCCCTCGACGTACTCGATCAGCATTCGCGCGTTGCGCCGGGTGCCCTCGACCGTGATCGGGCCCGCGGGCACGTTGATGACGATCGGATAGTTGTCGGGGTTCGCCATCTGCGCCGTCGGCTTCCAGCCCGCTCCGATCAGCGTCTTGAACGGATCGCCCGCCACCTTCATGTGGAAGATGTGGGCGACCCAGGCGCGGATGAAGCCCTGCTCGGCCTCCCACTGCTTGTCGGCGCGGATCGCCTCGGCGGCGGCCCGGTTGACGTCGGGGTCCGGGTTCGGGAGTGCGGTCGCCATGCCGCCGATCGGCACCGCGCCCCGCTTCAGGCTGATCGCCACCAGCCGCCGGAAGATGTTGGCCAGGAACGGCGTCGTCTTGATGTCCACGCCGAACCGGTCCGGCCACACCTGAGCCGGGTCGGTCATGACGAACTCGAAGATCGAGGCCTTGAGATCCCAGCGGGCGGCGTTGAGCCCCGCCGCGTAGGGACCGAGCTCGTAGAGCATCTCCTCCATCTCGTAGACACACGGCAGCGACTCGACGAGCACGACGGCGCGGATCGTCGCCGGCTCCAGAAACGGCAGGTGCCGGCGGCTCAGGTCGAACAGGTCGCGATACCAGCGCGCCTCGGCAGCGGCCTCCAGCTTCGGCAGATAGAAGTAGATGCCCTGGCCACGGTCGGCCTGGGCGCGGCCGGCGTAGAAGAGCGTCAGCGCGGTGCCGAGGAGCGCCGCGTTGACGGGCTGGCCATCGATGGCGACGTCGGGCTCGTCGAGGTGGAGGCCGCGCTCGCGGTGCATGAAGAACGGCAGCTCGCCGTCGGCGATCGCGTAGGTGCGGCTCCGCTGGGAGTCCACGAAGGTCAGCTCGCGGTTCACCGCGGCCAGCCGGTTGTGGGCGGCGCGGACGGTGTCGACGAGGCGATGCCCGCCGGAGTCCTCGTCGTCGTCCAGATCGCCGGCCGCGCGCTCGCCCTCGGGGCCGGGGTTGAGCGCGTTGATGAACATCGACGTGATCGAGCAGGGGCCCGAGATCTCGATGCCGGGCTTCTTGAGATCGTCCGGCACCGGCGGGACCCGCCACGTACCGGAATTGGCCTCGCTCGGGGGCGGGTGAGTGGGCAGCGTCTGCTGCTTCAGCGCGCGCTCCAGCACCGCGAGCCGCCGCTTCCGCAAATCGCGTGCGGTGCGATCGAGACGGTCGTGGAGTCGCGTCAGGTACTCGCAGAACGGGGGTGTGAAGAGCGCGGCCGCCCCTTCCACCGGGGCGAATTCGACTCGAGTCGGCATGCGCATGTCACGTTTGCATGGCGTGCGCGCGGCTGTCAATGGCAGAATGCCGACGTTCGACGCCGATGAGCCGACGATTCCGTGGGATGGGGAAGGGCCGCAAGACCCGTCGCGCCCTCGAGCGTGGCGGCGCCGGTCCGGCACAGCAGATCAACGAGGCGGTGGCGGACTGGCCGAGCGTGCGCATCACGCCCATGTTCGGGCGTTGGGGCTATTTCGTCGGCGAGACGCTCTTCGCCTGTTTTCCCCTGCGCCAGAAGGAGCGCGATCTCTGGGTCCGGTTGACCCCGGACGATCAGCGCCGCGCGCTCGTCGACACGCGAATTCGCCCGCACCGGCGCTTCTCGCGCCGGGGGTGGGTCGAGCTCGACGTCGAGGGCGCCGAGGATCTGGGCCGCGCCGTCCGCTGGCTCCGGCGGGCGTACGCCGCGGCCACGCGCCGGCCGCCCGACGCGACGGCCGCCGACCGCTAGGAGGTCGTTGACGCCGGCAACGCCGCCGCCTCCGCGCGCGCCAGCGCCTCGATCCGATCGATCTTCACCAGCGGAACCAGGACCCAGGCGAGCGCCGTCATCGCAGCCCCGATGTAGACCAGCGGCGTGTAGCCGACCGCGTCGTAGAGGCGGGCGCCCACGTTCTGCGAGAGCTGCTGCCCGATGTTAAAGACCGACATGAGGGCGGCGAAGAACGTCGCCTCGACGTGGCGCGGGCAGGCCTTCGCGGCGAGGTCGAGGAACGCGAGCTGGGTGATCATGCCGATGGCGCCCCAGGTGGTGTCGATGATCAGGGCAGAGGTCGCGTCGCGGTAGGCGAGGTAGGCCAGCGTCCCGGCGACGCCCGCGGCGATCGAGAGGTTGACGATGTGTTTGAGTCGCATGCGCCGCGAGAGCGGCGCGTAGACGGCGGCGCCGACCACGCCGGCCACGGCGGCCAGCGCCGCCAGCCGGCCGATGAACTGCTGGCTGAAGCCCAGCGTGTCGGTCTGATAATAGAGGAAGGCCGGGCCGAACGACGGGCTGAACCAGAAGAAGAAGATGAACCCCGCCACGATCCACACCTCCCGTCCGCCCGCCGCCGCGCGGATCGCCTTCCACGTCTCCACGAACGCCGCCCGGTCGAAGCGAGCCGGCGCCTCGTGGACGAAGGACGCGCCCATGCCCAGGGAAATGAGCGGGAAGCACGCCGCCAGCAGCAGGGCGGCGCCCAGGCTGCGGGTCTCCGCGAGGTGGCCGCCGAGCTCACCCACCGCCACCGACGCGAGCGTGATGCACGCCCACTGGACCGACTGGAACGCGCCCGTCAGACCGCGGGGCCGGCCGTTCTCGACCATCATCGCGTCCGTCAACACATCGGTGAACGCCAGACCGAGCGCCATCAGCGTGAAGAGCCAGACGCCCTCGACGAGCGTGAAGCTGACGGGCCCGCCCAGGACGAGCGCGAGCGGCTTCCCGCCGATCTCGGTCCAGGGGACGGACACTCGAAATTCCCCCAGGGGGAGGGTGAACGTCGTGATCTGCCCGTCGACGATCCAACCGCCCCAGGCCAGCGCGAGACCGGCGACGCCCGCCAGCGTTGAGGTGATCAGGAAGTAGCTCTGCCGCCGCCGTCCGAAGAGCGGCACGAAGTCCGACAGGAGCCCGTACACGGGCTTGATGACCCAGGGGATCAGCGTGATCAGGAAGAAGTCGGCGGCCTGGCCCGCGCTGAGGCCGCGGTCCTTGAGGATGATCGTGATCGCCTGATTGGGCAGGTACCACATGCCCTGCGCGAAGTAGACGACGCCGAACAGGAGGGCGAGGCGCTTGGCGTCGGCGGTCTTGAACGGGTTGAGCCGTGCCAGCAGGGCCAGCATGCGCGGTCATGATACCTTTGTTCGCGGTCCATGTTGTCGGTTTGTCCTCACGATTGTCCCTCGTGCTGCAGCCTCGTCGTCACCGTCGAGGCCGGCCGGCTCACGTCGGTCACCGGCAACCCCGAGCACCCGTTCACCCGCGGCGTGATCTGCGGCAAGGTGCGCGAGTACGCCGAGCGCGTCCATTCGCCGCTGCGCGTCTTGACGCCGCTGCGCCGCGTCGGGCCGAAGGGGGCCGGCGAGTTCGCGGCGATCTCGTGGGGCGAGGCGGTCGACACGATCGCCGCCCGGTGGCGGGACATCATCGCGACCGACAGCGCCGAGGCGCTCCTGCCGTTCTCGTACGCGGGCTCGATGGGCCAGGTCCAGTACTTCGCGGGTCATCCGCTCTTCCACGCGCTCGGCGCGAGCCGTCTCGATCGCTCGATCTGCATCTCGACTGCGTACGCGGGCTGGCGGGCGACGGTCGGTGCGGTCACCGGCAACGACTCCGAGCAGATGGTCGGCGCGGAGCTCGTGATCCTGTGGGGCGTCAACGCGTCGTACTCGACCATCAACGTCATGACGCTCGTCAAGGAGGCCCGAGCCCGCGGGGCGTACGTCGTGGCGATCGACCCCTACCGGACGCCCACCGCTCAGCAGGCGGACGAGCACCTGATGGTCCGTCCCGGCACCGACGCGGCGCTGGCCCTGGCGATCATGCACGTGCTGGTCGCCGAAGGGACGGTCGACCGCGATTACATCGCGCGTGCAACGCTCGGCTTCGAGCGGCTCGCCGAGCACCTGGCGGCCTACGCACCGGCGGCGGTCGCGCCGATCGTGGGGCTGGACGCCGACGTGATCGTGCGGCTGGCGCGCCGCTACGGCCAAACGAAACGGACGTTCATCCGGATCGGCATCGGCATCTCGCGCCACGACAACGGCGCGATGACCTGCCGGACGCTCGCGTGCCTGCCCGCCCTCACCGGCGCCTACGCGGATCCGCACGGCGGCGCCCTGCTCTCCACCGGCGGCGCGTACGGCTTCGACTACTCAGTGCTCGAGCGCCCCGACCTCATGCCGTCGCCGGCGCCGCGCACGATCAACATGATCCAGCTGGGACGGGCCCTGACCGATCCGGGGATGGCTCCGCCCGTGCGCGGGCTCTACGTCTACAGCTCGAACCCCGCGGCGGTGTGTCCGAACCAGACACTCGTTCTAAAAGGGCTCGCCCGGGAGGACCTGTTCACGGTGGTTCACGAGCAGGTGATGACGGATACCGCGCACTACGCCGACGTCGTGCTCCCGGCGACGACCTCGATGGAGCACCTCGACCTCTATCGCTCGTTCGGCCAGCTGACATTGCAGCTCGCGCAGCCCGTCCTGCCGCCGCAGGGCGAGGCCAAGTCGAACTGGGAGACGTGCGGGCTCCTGGCTCGTGCGATGGGCGTCGCGCAGGCGCACTACGCCAAGGGCGACGAAGGGCTCATCCGAGAGTTCCTGGCGAAGGGCGACGCGAGCGTGCGGTCCATCACGTGGGAGCAGCTGGCGCGCGACGGCTGGGCGCGGGTCGCGCTGCCGCGCCCCTACCGGCCGTTCGCCGACGGCGCGCCGACGCCGTCAGGGAAGGTCGAGTTCTATTCGGCGTGGCTGGAGCGCCACGGTCTGCCGGCGCTGCCGACGTACGTGCCGCTGGCGGAGGGTCCGGCCCGCCGCGACCTCACGGCGCGGTTCCCGCTCCAGTGCATCGTGCCCCCGAACCGCTTCTTCCTGAACTCCTCGTTCAGCCAGTCGGCGCTGCTGCGGCGGCGTCAGGGAACGGCGACCGCGATGCTCGCCCCGCCCGACGCCGCCGCGCGCGGTATCGGCGAGGGCGACACCGTGCTGGTCGAGAGCGCACGTGGCTCGGCACGCTTCGTCGCGCGAATCACCGACGCGACACGACCGGGCGTGGTGGTCATCGAGGGGATCTGGTGGCATCGCTTCCAGCCCGGCGGCCGCGGCGTCAACGTGCTCACGAGCGACCGCGTCGCCGACCTGGGCGGCGGGCCCGTGTTCCACTCCAACCTCGTCGAAATTCGCAAAGCCTAGCTTCGACGTCGCCGGCGTGCCGACGGCGGGGAAGGGGTCGCGCGACCACGCGGCGCGCGTCCGCATGCCCCGGGGTGGCTGGGCTCCATCATGCGCTTCGCGTCCGTCACTGCTTGGAGGGAACGGGTCTCGTCGACCCCTTCCCCGCCATCGGCACGCCGGCGACGTCAGCCGGGCGTCTGCATCGGTGTTAGCGGTCGAGGTCGCGGGTGGCGGGCTCGAGTAGAGGCGGCTCGGCGCCGAAGCGGGGTGCGGGCGCCGGGGCCCGGCGCGCCATCGTCTGGAGAAGGACGGGGAGGACGATCAGCGACGCCAGGAGGCTCGTGGCGGTGCCGAGCGTCAGCAGGAGGCCGAGGCCGAAGATGCCGCGGTGATCGGCGACCATGAGGCTGCCGAACCCGGCGATCGTGGTGAGACCGTTGACCAGCACCGCGGTCATCGTCGAGCGCGCGATCAGCGGCCCGCCGTGGTCGCGGCCCTCCATGAAGCGCATCACGATGTTCAGGCCGTACTCCGCCGCCGCGCCCAGGATCAGCGGGAGCCCGAAGACGTTGCCCATGTTGAACTTGAGATCGAAGAAGTACATGAGCCCGAAGGCCCACATCATGCCCAGGCCGAGCGGCAGGAGGGCCAGCAGCGTCTCGCGGATCCGGCGCAGCGTGAGCGCCGTCGCGATCGTGACGAGCAGGATCGCGTAGATCGTGCCCTGCTGATAGGCGCGCTCCATCAGATGCAGCGCCTCGTACGTGATGACGGGCGTTCCGGTCACGTCGGGGTCGACCGATCGGAGCTCGCTGATGAAGCGGCGGGAGCCCTTGCGGTCCCAGATGTCCACCGCCGGGTGGATCTGCAGGAGAAACCGTCCGCCGTCGCTCACGAACTTGGCCCGGAACTCCGCGGGGACGTCGGCGAGCCCGATCGGTCGGGGCGCGAGGTTCGACTGCAGCCGCTGGAAGCTCCGCACGAAGTCGCGGTAGACCTGGTTCTGGAGATGGGTGAGCGCTGGCTCGCTCACCTGCGGATCCGCCTGGCGGAGCTTCAGGACGAGCCGCATGATGTCCTCGGCCACCAGCCGGAGCTTGGCCTGGACTTCGCCCTCCGGCGCCTCGTTGGCGGCGATGGTGAAGCGACGCTTGAGCATCTCGAGCGCGGCGATGAGCCTCGGCAGGTCCACCGACGTCGGGCGTCCCACCCGGACGGACCCGACCAGCGGCGCGAAGTCCCCGATGATCTTCAGCTTGGCGAGCTGGTCGTCCGGGATGAGCAGCAGCACCGAGTCCACTTCGGAGACGCTGCCCAGCGCGCGGAAGGCGGCTTGCTTGCGCTGGAGCTCCTCGAGCGAGTCGGCGCTGGCGAGCGCGGTGAACCCGGAGCGCCCCGCCGTCGCGAGGATGCGCTTCTCCCACACGACGGACTCCGTGCCGAACGCCTGGAGGTTGAGCAGGTTGTAGTCGAACTGGACGTACCGGAGCCCCCACGCCGAGACCGCGGTCAGCGCGACCGCCATGAGCGCCACCGTCTTCGGGTAGGCGACCAGCCGTTCCACGAACGGCACGTGGATGCGCTCCAGCGCGAGCGCGCGTGGGATCGCGCCGACCGGCCGGGTCGCGTGTCGCCGATCGACCAGGACGAGCATCGCCGGGAAGACCGTCATCATCGCCAGCCACGCGAACATGATCGCGGTTCCCGCGATGAATCCGAGCTCGCGCACGCCGCGGAAATCCGTGAGCCACAGCACGTAGAACGTGCCGGCGGCCGTCACCGCGCCCAGCAGCATGCCGGGCCCGCTGCGGGCGGCGGTGATCTCGATCGCCTCGCGGAGGTTCCGGCCGAGGAAGAGCTCCTCTTCATAGCGAAAGAGAAAGTAGATGCCGTAGTCGATCCCGATCCCGATCACGATCGAGATGAACATCACCGAGAACAGCGAGAGGTGCCCGATGACGAGGGTCGCGACGCCGATCGACCAGCAGAGGCTCGCGACCAGCACGAGGAGCATCAGCAAAGGCTTGCCGACCCTCAAGAACGCGACAAGCAGAAGGACCAGCGTGAGCGCGAACGCGATGATGGTCGCCCGCTCGCTGTCGCGGAACGCCGCGACCATCTCGTCGTTCTGGAGCGCGGGTTTGCCGGTCACGCCGACCTGCACGTCGGGGAAGTCACGCTTCAGCGACGCGATCACCGCCCGGACGCCCTCGATGGCGCGCTGGTCGCCGGTGAAGCTCCCGCGCTCGGTCTCGGGCTCGGCCAGGATGAAGAGCAGCCGCTGGTCCTCCGACAGGAAATAGCCGGCGCCGGGGCTCTCGGCGCCCTCGACCGCGAAGAGGGTGCCGAACGGGGAGCGGTACGGCGCCGGCCGATCGAGGCGCGACGCGATCTGGGCCACCAGGTCCTGCACGAACTTGAGATCGGAGGCGCCCTTGCCTTCGGAGAGCCCGAGGTCGATGAAATTGGCGACGAAGGCGTTGGCGATCTGGGTCGCCATGCCGTCGGCGAGCTGATCGAGAGTCGGGCGGGCCGCGAACGCCTCCATGAACTCCTGATAGTCGAAGATCGCCTCGCGGATCTTGGCGAGCCGCTCCTTCGGGAGGTAGAGGAGGCCCCGGCCCTCGAACAGCTTGGGGTCGATGCGATAGGAGATCCGTGTCAGCGGAACGCCGCTGGCGTACAGGCGGCGGACGAGACGCGTCGCGTAGACCGTCGCTTCGGTCAGGGAGGGCGCCTCGACCACGATCGCGATGCTGTCGAGGTCACCGAACTCACTGTCGTACTGGGTGTAGCGCTCGACGTACGGACGGCCGGGCGGCAGCAGCGCACGAGTGGAAGTCGAGAAGGTGAGGGTGGTCAGCGCGTAGACGAGCGAGGCCCCGGCGAGGGCCAACGCGACGGCCACGGTGAGGGCGGGGCGCGCACAGGCGAGCCGCACCAGCCACCGCAGCGGTCGCCCGATCCGTGTCGCGAGCGACACCTACTCGTCGCCGGCGATGAACCGCTCGAGCCGCCCGCGAGCGGTCTCGTCCGTCCACTGCTCCGGCGGCGATTTCATCAGATACGCCGACGGAGCGAGGAGGGCGCCCTTGATCCCGCGGTCGAGCGCGATCCGGCAGGCACGGATCGCGTCGATGACGACGCCGGCGGAGTTGGGGGAGTCCCAGACCTCGAGCTTGAGCTCGACGTTGATCGGCTGGTCGCCGAAGCCGCTGCCCTCGAGGCGGATGTGCGCCCACTTGCGGTCGGCCAGCCAGGGCACGTAGTCGCTGGGGCCGATGTGAACCGCCTCGGTCGGCAACTCGTGGCTGAGCTGGGATCGTACGGCGTCCGTCTTGGAGATCTTTTTCGACACGAGCCGGTCGCGCTCGAGCATGTTGTAGAAGTCGGTGTTGCCGCCGAAGTTGAGCTGGCTCGTCCGGTCGAGGCGCACCCCGCGGTTCATGAAGAGGTTCGTGAGCACGCGATGGATGATGGTGGCGCCGACCTGCGACTTGACGTCGTCGCCGACCAGCGGCAACCCGCGTTCCTCGAAGCGGCGGCGCCAGTAGGCCTCGCGCGCGATGAACACCGGGATGCAGTTGACGAACGCGCAGCCGGCGTCCAGCACCTGCTCGACGTACCACTTCGTCGCCATCTCGCTGCCCACCGGCAGGAAGTTGACGACGACGTTGGTGGCGGTGTCCTTCAGGATCCCGGAGATGTCGGCGGTGGCGCCCGGCGCCTTTTTGATCATCTGCGCCAGGTAGTGGCCGAGGCCGTCGTGCGTCATCCCGCGGTGCACCGGCACACCGAGCGGCTTCACCGCGGCGAAGCGCACGGTGTTGTTCGGCTCCTGGAAGATCGCCTCCGAGAGATCGCGCCCGACCTTGCGCTCGTCGATGTCGAACGCCGCCGAGAACTCGATGTCGCGGACGTGGTAGCCACCGAGCCGCGTGTGCATGAGGCCGGGGATGAACCGGTCGTCGGGGGCGTCGCGATAGTAATGGACGCCCTGGACGAGCGCCGACGCGCAGTTCCCAACGCCAATGATGGCGACTCTTACGGGTTCCACGGACTCCTCCCTGGAACGGTGTTCACTTGGACACCAATCTGTGCAGTCGCGTCAGTCTAACACACGCGTCGACGCGGCCTTGCGTCACGCGCGCAGCGCGCGACGGAACCGGTCCCGGATGACGGCCGGCGGGTGAGGGATTCGCGGGACCGTCGCCTCTACCGCGGTGACCTTGACGAGGATGAAGTGCGGTCCGCGCGTGCCGAGCGCCGATCGCAGCGCCGCGGCGATCGCGGGCGGCGTCGTCACCGCCGTCGCCGTGCGATAGCCGGCGCCGCGCGCGAGCCGATCGAGCCGCACCTCGCGGGACGGCGAGGCTTGGCCGCCGGTCGAGCCGTAGACCTCGTTGTCGAACACCAGGTGGACGAAGTTCTGCGGCCCGAGGCTGCCGACCATGGCCAGCGTCCCCAGGCCCATCAAGAGGTTGCCGTCGCCGTCGAAGACGACGCTCGCGCGCGCCGGCCGGACCAGCGCGAGCCCGAGCCCGATCGCGGCCGCCAGCCCCATCGAGCCGATCATGTAGAAGTTCTGCGGCCGGTCCGCCGTCGCGAAGGACTCACGGCACACGTACCCGTTGGCGTGGATCACCGGCGCGTCGCCGAGCTCCTTGACGGCGACCGCGAGCGCCTCCTGGCGGGAGATCACTCCGTGCAGGATCTCTGGATCGGAGCCGGCGGCCCCGGTCCGGCGGTTCTCCGCCGCATCACGGTCGGCCCGGCGCGCGCTCGCGGCACCGTCCGCCACGACACCGTCGGACGCTCCGGTCGCGACGACGCCCGGCGGAACGAGGATCGCGACCGGCGCTTCACGCGCGTCCATCTCTCGGCGCGCCCAGGCCAGCAGCTCGTCCGCCGAGTCCGATCCGAGGATCCGGTGGGGAATGCGCAGGAGATCGAGGAGGCTCGGCGAGATCTCGCCCATCAGGAGGTGCTCGGGCGCGTCCTGGCCGGCGAAGCCCCGCCATGTGACGATCAGCAGCGCCGGGAACCCGTACATGAGCGACAGCGACGCGAGCGCGTTGAGGCTCGTGCCGAGCCCCGAGTTCTGCATCACTACGACCGGGCGGCGCCCGCCGAGCCAGGCGCCGGCCGCGAGCCCGACCGCGGCGTCCTCGCGCACCGCCGCGACGTAGGGGTCGCGCCGGCGGCGCTCCAGCGCCGTGATGAGGGTCTCGACGAGCGAGCAGGGGACGCCGGTGAAGAAGTCGAAGCCGTGTCGGTCGAGAAGGGCTGCGAGCTCGGCGCCGGACACTACTCCGGGCTCACCGCCGCGAGGTCCGCCGGTGCTTCTCCTCCTCGAGGAACTCCTCCTGCTTCGTCTTCATCTTCTTCACCAGCTCCTGGTACGACGAGGTCGTGATGATCTTGTTGAACTGGGTCCGGTAGTTCGCGATGAGGCTGACGCCCTCGATGACGACGTCGTAGACGAGCCACTTGTCGCCCTTGCGGAGCATCCGGTAGTCGATGGGGATGTCGGTCCCCTGCTTGGTCACGAGGCGGGTGCGGACGATGGCGTTCTCGATCTCGATGGACTCGCCCGTGAACTGGATCCGCTCACCGCCGTAGAGCTCGATCTTCGAGATGTACGAGCGCTCCAGGAGGTCCGAGAAGAGCTGGACGAACTCCTCGCGCTCGGTGGGCGTCCGGGTCGACCAGTGCCGGGCGAGCGAGCGCTTCGCGGTCTCCGAGAAGTCGAAGATGTCGTTGGCGACCTGCCGCACCGCCGTCCGCCGATCCTTCTGCTTGCCCTCTTTCTTCAGCTCCGGATCCTCGAGGATCTTGAGGACCCGATCGATCTGGGACTTGAGCTGATCGGTCGGGGCGCCGGCCCACACCGGGCTCGGGCCGATCACGATGGGCAGGACGAGCGTGATGAGCGCGAGGGCGCGGCCGACGTGAGCCATCGACGACCTCCTAGATCTTGCCGAAGATGTACTTCGACAGCAGCTCTTCGAAATCCACCGGGGCTTCGACTTCGCGGATCTTGCCGTTGGGGCCGATGATCTTCTCGGACCCGCCCGGGCTGATGCGTACGTACCGCTCGCCGATGAGCCCCTTGGTCTTGATCGACGCGATCGAATCCTCCTGGAGCTTGACGCCGGACTGCAGCCGGACCGTGACCCGCGCCTGATAGTCGACCAGGCCGATTTTCTCGACCCGCCCGATCTCGACGCCCGCGATCTCCACGCTGGAGCCGGCCTTCAACCCCCCGACCGACGGGAAGTCGACGGTGACCACGTAGCCCCGGCCGCCCAGGAACGACACCCGGCCGAGCTGGACCGAAAGATACCCCATCGCCAGGATGCCAAGGAAGACGAAGATCCCCACCGCGATGTTCACGCGCGTGCGCTCCATCAGTCTCCCTCCGCCATCAGTGTCCCTCCGAATTGTCGGGCTCGCCACGGATGAACTGGCGCACGACCCGGTTGGCCGAGGCCTGGATCGCCGCCGGCGGCCCCACCTCCACGATGCGACCCTCGTGCAGCATGGCCACCGTGTCGGCGATCTCGAAGATCTCGGGGATCTCGTGGCTCACCATGAGCGCGGTGAACCGGAACCGGCGATGGAGATCGAGAATCAGATGATGGATGGTGTTGACGAGCACCGGGTCGAGGCCCGTCGTCGGCTCGTCGAAGAAGATGATCTCCGGCTCGGTCACCAGCGCCCGCGCGATCGCCACGCGCTTGCGCATGCCGCCGGAAATCTCGGCCGGGAACTTCGCGCCCACGCCCTCGAGCCCCACCTGGCCCAGCGCGGCCTCGACGCGCTTGGCGATCTCGTCGGTCGGCATCCGGAGCTTCTCGCGGAGCGGGAACGCGACGTTGTCGGCGCAGGACATCGAGTCGAACAGCGCCCCGCCCTGGAACACGACGCCGTAGCGCCGCCGAATCCCGTCGAGCGCGCGCCCCGTCAGGTGCGTGATCTCGACACCGTCCACGAGGACGCGGCCGGCGTCCGGGCGCAAGAGGCCGATGAGGTGCTTGAGGAAGACCGACTTGCCGCCGCCGCTGCGGCCGATGATGACCGTGATCGAGCCGGTGGCCACCTCGAGGTCGAGGTCGCGCAGCACCGGCTGCCGGCCGAACGACTTCCGCAGGCCTTCGACTTTGATCACAGGCTCGCCTCGCCTCCGGCTGCGGCTCGCACAACCATCATCACAGGCTCGCCTCGCCTCCGGCTGCGGCTCGCACAACCATCATCACTAGGGGAGGATCGAGCCCATGAAGTAGTCCCAGACGAGGATCAGCACCGACGAGAGGACGACCGCCTGGGTCGTCGCGCGCGCCACTCCCTCGGCGCCGTGGCCCACGTTGAAGCCCTTGTACGTGCAGACCCACGTCACGACGACGCCGAACGAGACGGACTTCCAGAACCCGGTCATGATGTCCTTCATATCCACGAACGTCTGCATCTCGCCGAAGTACGTGCCCGGCGAGAGGCCGAGCAGCTCGACCCCCACCAGGTACCCGCCGAAGATCCCGACGACGTCGAAGATCGCGGTCATCAGCGGGAACGTCACCAGGCCGGCCAGGATCGAAGGCGCGACCAGGTAGCGCATCGGGTTCAGCGCCATGACGGTCAGCGCGTCGATCTGCTCGGTGATGCGCATGATGCCGATCTCGGCGGTGAGCGCCGAGCCCGCGCGGCCGGTGACCATGAGCGCGGCCAGCACCGGGCCGAGCTCGCGGATCAACGACAGCGCGACGGCTGGCCCCAGGAACGCCTCGGAGCCGAACCGGACGAGCGTCAGGTAGACCTGCAGCCCAAGCACCATCCCGGTGAACGCGCCGGTGAGGAGGATGATCAGGAGCGATCGGTAGCCGATGTAGTTGATGCGATCGACGAACGCGCGGACTTTGAACGGCGGCGTCGCGATCGCGATCAGCGCTTCGACGAAGAAGGTCCCGAACCGGCCGAGCGAATCGACGGCAGAGATGGTCCAGCCACCGACGGCGTCGAACGGGCGCAGCGCCGGTGAGAGCGACCGATCAGCCATGCGCGCGGCGGTAGATTCCCAGCGCCCAGAGCGGGAAGTACTTCGCGTACAGATGGTACTTCAGATAGAACACGCGCGGGAACCCGGTGCCGTTCCAGAGCGCGTCCTCCCACGAGCCGTCGGGGTGCTGCGTTCTGAGCAGATACTCAACGCCGCGCGCCACGGTGGTTCCGGATGTGCGCCCGGCCGCGAAGAGGCCGAGCAGCGCCCAGGCGGTCTGGCTCGGCGTCGACTCGCCGGCGCCGGCGAACGCGTAGTCATCGTAACTCTCGCAGGTCTCGCCCCAGCCGCCGTCCTTGTTCTGATGGCGCTCGAGCCAGCGGACCGCGCGCTGCACGTACTCGTGACGGGGGTCCTCGCCGATGGCCGCCAGCCCGCGCAGCACGGACCACGTGCCGTAGACGTAGTTCACGCCCCAGCGTCCGTACCACGGCCCGTCGTGGCGCTGCGTGTTGCGCAGGAACTGGATCGCGCGCTGGACCGGCTCCAGGTCCTTGCTGTGGCCGAGCGTACCCAGCAGCTCGAGCCCGCGTCCGGTCAGGTCCTCGGTCGACGGATCGAGCAGAGCGCCGTGATCGGCGAACGGGATGTGGTTGAGGTAGAGACGATTGTTGTCGGCGTCGAACGAGGCCCACCCGCCGTCCTGCCCCTGCATGCCGAGGAACCAGCCGAGGCCGCGCTCCTTGGCCGCCTGCGCGGTGGTGTCGTCGAGCCCGCGAATCTTCTCGAGCGCCATCACCACCATGGCGGTGTCGTCGAGGTCCGGATAGAAGTCGTTGCCGTACTGGAACGCCCACCCGCCCGGCTGCACGTGCGGCCGCTTCACCTGCCAGTCGCCGGGCACCAGTACCTGCCGGTCGATCATCCACTCGCCGGCGCGCTGCAGCTCGCGATGGTCTGGTGGGAGCCCGCTCTCGATCAGTGCGTTGACCGCGAGGGCGGTGTCCCACACCGGCGACGGGCAGGGTTGATAGTGGAGCTCGTCGCCGTTCTCGACCGCGAGCGCCTCGATCTCCTTGAGCTGCCCCGACACGAGCGGGTGATCGTCCGGGTAGCCGAGCAGCCGCATGGCGAGGATCGAGTTGGCCATCGCGGGATAGATCCCGCCCAGGCCACCCGGGACCGCGAGTCGCTCCTCGAGCCACACCCGCGCCGCCTCGATCGCGCGCTTGCGCAGCGGGCGCACCGAGAAGCGCTCCCAGATCTTGAGCCCGTCGTCCACCGCGATGAAGAAGCTCTTCCAGAAGAGTCCCCGCCAGGTGAAGGGCTCGGGCACGCGCGGGAAGCGGAGGCTCGTCCGCTCACGCGGCTGCGGCCACAGCTCGTCGAGGGCCAGGCGCGGCGGCAGCCACTTCACCGGCTTGCGGTCCATGAGGATGAGCAGCGGCACCACCACCGTGCGCGACCAGTACGAGATCTCGTAGATGTTGAACAGGAAGAACGGCGCCGGCAGCAGCATGATCTCCGCCGGCATCGTCGGCACGCCGTTCCAGTCGTACTCGCCGAACAGCGCCAGCTGGATCTTGGTGAAGACGTCGGCTTTCGCCGGCCCGCCCATCTCGCGGATCCGCTCTCGGGCCGCCGTCATCGCCGGGTCGCTGACGGTCACCCCGGCCAGCTTCATGGCGAAATACGCCTTGATCGTCGCCGACAGGTTGGCCGGGCCGGCCTCGAAGAGGTTCCAGCCGCCGTCGGGAAGCTGCCGCCTTCGCAAGTACCGGACGGCCCGCACCTCGCGGTCGTGGTTGACCCGGTCGAGCAGATGGCCGAGGAGCAGGAACTCGGAAGTGATCGTCGTGTTGGCTTCGAGCTGGCCAACCCAGTGGCCGTCAGGGGCCTGGAGGCCGAGCAGATGCACCTGGGCGCGCGCGATCGCGTCGTGCAGGTCCCTCACGGCCGTGATGGTAACATGCGGACTCGACGACGGAAACTTAACGAATGGATCTTGTCGTCGGCACGCTGGCGCTGCGCCCGTATGTATTCGTGTTTCTGGCGCTGTTCCTGCTGGCGGGGGCGGTCGATCTCGGCTGGCGGCGCACCCTGGGGTTCGGCGGCTGTGTCTGGCCGGTGGCCTGGCTCTCGGAATTCTCGTCGACGCGGACCGGCGTCCCGTTCGGGTATTACCAGTACACCGGGCTGACGTGCGGCCGCGAGCTCTATATCGCCGACATTCCCTTCGTCGACGCCCTGTCCTTCACCTTCCTCGCTTACGCGGCGTTCTGCCTCGCGCGCGCCGCGCTCGCCGGCCGCGAGCCGATCGGGTGGACGACGGCGATCGTCGCCGGTGTGCTGATGATGGCGCTCGACGTCGTGATCGACCCCCTCGCGGTGCGCGGCGACCGGTGGTTCCTCGGGCGATTGTTCGCGTACGCGACCCCTGGCATCTACTTCGGGGTGCCGCTCTCGAACTTCCTCGGGTGGGTCATCGTCGGTGCCGTCGGGGTCGGCGTGTATCTTTTTCTCGCGCCGGATGGGGGTGGGCGGAGGGTCTGGCCAGGAGTGGCGTTATACTACGGCGTGCTCGGCTTCAACCTCGGCGTTACGATGTGGATCGGTGAGTGGTTCATGGCCGCAGGGGGCGCGGTGCTTCACCTCGCGATTGCCGCGGCCATCTGGCGCATCCAACGAACAGTGGTGACGCAAGGAAGTCCGGAGAACCGAGGAGCTCAACGCGCATGAGTGTTCCGCTGTCTCAGATGTGGGCGGTCGCGTCCTACGTCCTCCGTCAGAAGCTGGCCGGTCGCGAGCGATACCCGCTGGTGCTCATGCTCGAGCCGCTCTTCCGGTGCAACCTCGCCTGCGCCGGCTGCGGCAAGATTCAGTACCCGGCGCAGATTCTCAGGAAGCACCTGACGGTCGAGCAGTGCCTGGCGGCGGTCGACGAGTGCGGCGCGCCGGTCGTGTCGATTCCCGGCGGCGAGCCGCTCATGTACCCGCACATCGGGCCCCTGGTGAAGGCGCTGGTGGCTCGCCGGAAGTACGTCTACCTGTGCACCAACGCCATCCTCTTGAAGGAGAAGCTGGAGGCCGGCCTCTTCGAGCCCTCCAAGTACTTCTCGCTCAGCATCCACCTCGACGGCCTCCAGGAGGCACACGACGAGGCGGTGTGCCGCGACGGGGTCTACGTCGACGCGGTCGAGGGGATCAAGGCGGCGCTCAGTCGCGGCTTCCGGGTGACCACGAACTCGACGCTCTTCGACGGCGCCAACGCGCTCCGGATGCGCGAGTTCTTCGACACGATGATGGATCTGGGTGTGGAAGGCATGATGATCTCCCCCGGCTACAGCTACTCCAAGGCGCCGGACCAGGAGCACTTCCTCCGGACCCAGCGCGCCCACGACCTGTTCTCCACGCTGCTGTCGAACCCGAAGCGTCGGTGGAAGTTCAACCAGTCGCCGCTGTTCCTGCAGTTCCTCATGGGCAAGCGCGACTTCGAGTGCACCCCCTGGGGCAACCCGACCTACAACGTGTTCGGCTGGCAGCGCCCCTGCTACCTGCTGCAGGAGGGCTATGCCGCGACGTTCAGGGAGCTGATGGAGACCACCCGCTGGGAGAATTACGGGCGGCGGAGCGGCAACGAGAAGTGTCGCGACTGCATGGTGCACTGCGGGTACGAGCCCTCGGCGGTCCACCACACGTTCGCCTCGTGGCGCGGCTTCCGCGACACCGTGCAGGCCACCGTCACCGGACGGTACTGACGCCGGAGGTCAGGGCGTGCTCCTCGACGAGGTCATCGACAAAGCGTTCGACTACCGTGGCAACGTCACCGTGGTGAAGACCGACGGGTCCGAGACGGTCGGGTACCTCTTCAATCGCAACCGCGACGCCGCGGCGCCCTTCGTGCAGATGTTCGACCTGGACGGCGCCGGCCCGATCTCCATCCCGTACTCCGACATCCGCACGATCCGGTTTACCGGGCGCGACGCCGCGGCCGGCAACTCCTACGCCGCGTGGCTTCGCGCCAAGGAAGCGAAGGCCGCGCAGCACCCCGAGAAGGGTTCCGACCCTACGCCGTCCAGGGGCGCGTGACACGCGTCCTGGTCGTGACCGCGGTCGAGCTCGAAACCCGCGCTTTGGCCCGACATCTCGGCCTCGGCCGCGTCGGCAGCCCTGACTGGTCCCACTTCCAGGGCGGCGCCCTCGAGCTGATGTGCGCGGGCCCGCGCGCCGCCCACCTGGCGTCCCGCGCGGCCGGAATCGCGCCGGGCACGCTCGTGATCTCGGCGGGCGTCTGCGGCGCGCTCTCGCCCGACCTCGCCGAAGGCGACCTGGTCGTGCCGGAGGCCGTCGTGCGTTCGGCGGCCGAGCGCCGCGCGACGGCCGCGCTGCCCCCTCTGCGGCGCGCCGGAACGCTCGTCACGGTGGACGCCGTCGTGACGACGCCGGAGGCGAAGACGCGGCTCTGGATCGAGACCGGGGCGCTCGCCTGCGACATGGAGTCCGCGCCGATTCTCGAGTGGGCCGCGGCCCGGGGGCTCGCCGGGGGTGTCGTCCGCGCGGTCTCCGATTCGGCGAGTCGGGGCGTCCCCGCCGACCTGGCCGCGGTGGTGGAGCCCGACGGGCGGGTGAGGACCACGCGGGCGGTGCGCGTCGTCCTGTCCCGCCCGCGCGCGATCGCCGACGCGATGGCGCTGCGAAGCGGAACCACCGTCGCGCTGAAATCCGTCGCCGCCGCCCTGGCCAGGCTCGCCCGTGGCTGACACGCTCGTCACCGGCGGAACCGGCTTCGTGGGCGCCAACGTCGTCCGCGAGCTGCTGCGCGAAGGCGCCCTGGTCCGTGTGCTGGCGCGGCCGCGCGGCGATCGGCGGGCGATCGCCGGGCTGGCGATCGAAGTGTGCGAGGGCGATCTCGGCGATCCCGCGTCGCTCCGGCGCGCCGTCCAGGGCGTGCGCACCGTGTTTCACGTCGCGGCCGATTACCGGCTGTGGGCGCGCCACCCGGACGAGCTCCACCGGGTCAACGTCGAAGGCACCCGCGCCATGCTCCAGGCCGCCGGCGACGCGGGTGCGCGCCGCGTGGTGTATACGTCGACCGTCGGCGCGCTGGGAATCCCGAGCGACGGCGCCCCGGGAACCGAGACGACGCCCGTCACGCTCGCGGACATGGTGGGGCCGTACAAGACCTCCAAGTTCCTCGCCGAGCAGGTCGCGCTCGGCTTCGCACTGAAGGGGCTTCCCCTCGTGATCGTGAATCCGTCGGCGCCGATCGGGCCGTGGGACGTGAAGCCGACGCCGACCGGGCAGATGATCGTCAACTTCCTCCAGGGGAAGATGTTCGCCACGCTCGACACCGGGCTCAACCTGATCCACGTGCGCGACGTCGCCCGCGGCCATCTGCTCGCGGCCGAGCGCGGCCGTGTCGGCGAGAAGTACATCCTCGGCAACCAGGACCTCACGCTCGCCCAGATCGGCGGGCTGCTGGCCGAAACCACCGGGGGCCGCGCGCCGCGCCTCCGGATCCCCTACGCGGTGGCGTGGCTCGCCGCCGGGTGTATGGAGGCGGCGGCGCGCGTCACCGGCGGCCCGCCGCGGGTGTCGCTGACCGCGGTGCGCATGGCGCGGAAGCACATGTACTTCAGCGCCGCCAAGGCCGTGCGCGAGCTCGGTCTCCCGCAGACCGATGTGCGCGAGGCGTTGCGCGACGCGACCGACTGGTTCGTCGAGCGCGGCTACGTGGCGCGCGCCCGGAAGACCGCGTGATCGGACACCTCACCGCGCGGCTGACGCGCAAGAGCCGCTCGAACTTCTACTACGCGTTTCTCGCGCTGCCCAAGGTCCGCCGGGACGCGCTGTACGCCGTGTACGCCTTCTGCCGCACCGTGGACGACGTGGCCGATCTCGCGGGCGAGCGCGGCGCCGATGCCGCCGAGCAGCGGCAGGAGCTCGCCCGCTGGCGCCGGGACGTGGCCCTGTGCTTCGAGCACGAGGGCGTCCCCATGCATCCCATCGCGCGTGCCCTCCGCGACGCCGTGCGCGCCTTCGCGATTCCCCGCGACGCGCTCCTGGCGATCATCGACGGGGTCGAGATGGACCTCGATCGGGTCAGGTACGAGACGGCGGCCGACCTCTATCCGTATTGCTACCGGGTCGCCTCCGCGGTCGGTCTCTGCTGCATCGAGATCTTCGGCTACACGGATCCGCGCGCACGCGACTACGCCGTGAAGCTCGGCACCGCGCTCCAGATCACGAACATCATCCGGGACGTCGGCGCCGACGCCCGCGCCGGGCGCGTGTACGTGCCGCAGGACGACATGAGGCGGTTCGGCGTGACCGAGGACGATCTGCGCGCCGGGCGGCACAGCGAGCAGTTCGTCCGGCTGATGAGCCATCAAGCCGATCGGGCGCGTCAGTTCTACCGGGCCGCTCGCGAGAGCTTTCCCACCGTGGACGCGCGCTCGCTGGTGCCGGCGGAGATCATGGGGCGGATCTACCTGGCCCTGCTCGAGGAGATCGAGGCGCGCCGGTTCCAGGTCTTCGGCGATCGCATCACCCTGCCGGCCACGCGCAAGGTCGCGATCGCGTTTCGCTGCTGGGCGGCGGCGCGCCTCGGCCACGCCGCCGTCAGTGTGTGGGCGGCGTGAAGGCCGCCGTCTACCGCGGCGGCGGCCGGCTCGTCGCCGAGGACTGGCCGACGCCCACGATCGGCGACGGCGAGATCCTCCTGCGCCTGAAGGGCTGCGGCCTCTGCGGCTCCGACATCGCGAAGATCGCCGACCCCGCGACGCGCGTGCCCGCGATCTTCGGCCACGAGGTCGTGGGCGAGGTGACGGCCCTCGGCGCCGGCGTGACCGGCTACGCCGTCGGTGACCGGGTGGTGGCGGCGCACCACGTGCCGTGCGGCGGCTGCCACTACTGCCGGCGCGGCAGCGAGTCCATGTGCGCGGCGTTCCGGACGTCGAACCTCGACCCGGGCGGGTTCGCGGAGTACGTGCGCGTCCCGGCACCCAACGTGCTTCACGCAACGTTCCGCGTCCCGCCGCACGTCGGGGACGAGGCGGCGTCGTTCGTCGAGCCGCTGGGCTGCTGCCTGCGCGCGGTGCGACGGGCGCGCGTCGATCCGGGCGACACGGCCGTCGTCGTGGGTCTGGGCTCGATCGGCTGCCTCTTCGTCCAGCTCCTCACGCGCGCCGGTGCGGCCGTCGTCGGCTGCGACCCGCTCGCGGACCGCGCCGAGCTCGCCGTCCGGCTCGGCGCCGCAGTCGCCGGCCCGCCCGACGCGGCGCGGCGGGCCCAGCACGAGCTGAGCGGAGGCCGCGGGGCCGATCTGGTCGTCGTCACCGGCGGCGGCGCCGACGTGCTGCCGTGGGCGGCCGAGAGCCTTCGTGACGGGGGCACCGTCCACTACTTCGCAGGCGGCGGCGGCGCCGCGCTCCCGCTGCGGCTCGAAGCGCTGTATCACCGTGAGCTCACGATCACGGCGACCTACTCGTCGTCCCCGGCCGACCTGGCGGAGGCGTTCCGCCTCATCGAGACCGGCGCGGTCGACGTCGGCCGCCTCTTCACGCACCGTGTGCCGCTCGAGCGCCTCGCCAGCGGCGTCGACCTGATGCGACGGCGCGAGGCGCTCAAGGTGTACGTCACACCGTGAGGGCGATGGTCTTCCACGGCCCGGGCGATCTGCGCCGAGAGGAGCTCCCGGTGCCCGCGCCGGCGCCGGGCGAGATCGTCCTGCGTATCGACGCCGCGCTGACGTGCGGCACCGACGTGAAGACGCTCCGGCGCGGGCACCCGGTGATGATCCCGAAGGTGCCGACCGTGTTCGGCCACGAGTTCGCGGGCACCGTGACCGCCGTGGGCTCGGGCGTCGCCCAGTTCCGCGAGGGCGATCGGGTGGTCGCGGCCAACTCGGCGCCGTGCGGCGGCTGCCCGTCGTGTGTCGCCGGGCGGCCCAACCTCTGCGAAGATTTGTTGTTCGTCAACGGCGCGTACGGGGAGTTCATCGCGCTGCCGCCCCGCCTCGTCGCGCGCAACGTCGTGCCGCTGGGGCCATCGCTCCCGGCCTCGCGCGCGGCCTTTGCCGAGCCGCTGGCGTGCGCGCTGCTGGCGGTCGAGCGCGCCCGGATCGAGGCGGGCCAGACCGTGGTCGTGCTCGGCCACGGTCCGCTCGGCTGCCTGCTCGGTATGCTCGCGGCGTCGCGCCAGGCGCGGGTCGTCATGGTCGGCAAGGCCGGATGGCGATTCGATCGACTGCGGAGGCTCGAGTTCGCGCGCTGGCTGGACGCCACCGCCGGCAACGTCGTCGAGGCCGTGCGCGCCGCCAACGGTGGGCGGGGTGCCGACGTGGTGGTGGACGCCACCGGGCGGCCGGAGGTGTGGGAGCAGGCCGTGGATGCGGTGGGACGCGGAGGCACCGTGGTATTCTTCGGCGGCTGCGCGCCCGGAACGTCGATCCGCCTCGATACGCGGCGGACGCATTACGAGGAGCTGACGCTCCTCGGCGCCTTCCACCACACGCCGGCGACGATCCGGCGAGCGGTCGATGCGCTGGCGTCGGGCGTGCTGGTGCCGGACGAGCTCATCAGCCACCGGATGGCGCTCGAGGAGGTCGGGCGGGCGCTGGAGCTCATGGCGAAAGGAGAGGCCCTCAAGGTGCTGATCGAATCGTGATCCCTCGATCCTGTCTCGTCGTGATCGCGACGGTACTGATCCTCGCTACCCTCGCCCCGCCGGCCGCCTCATTCGACTCCGCCACGGTGTTCGCGAAGGGCACGTACGTGATCTCGGCGGAAGGCGTCTACGGCCAGCAGGTCAACCTCGAGAGCGTGGCCCACCAGAGCGACATCGACTTCTGGGGCCTCGGCCTCCGCGCGTCGATCCTGCCGTTAGGGCCCACCGGCCCCGGCGTCGTCAGGGGCTCGCTCGAGGTGGGCCTGGAGCCGTACTACCAGCACTACGTCGACCCACAGTCCGCGTTCTGGGCCGGGCTCAGTCTCGTGCTCCGGTACCATCTCCTGTCCCTCGGGCGCTTCGTTCCTTACGCAGAGGTGGCCGGCGGCGCGGGCGCCACCGACCTGAAGGTGAAGGAGATCGCCTCCGACTTCTCGTTCGTAGTCTGGGGCGGCGTCGGCGCGTCGCTGTTCGTCACCGACCATACGGCGATCTACGCCGGTTACCGGCTCGAGCACAACTCCAACGGCAACATCGAGCAGCCGAACCGAGGCTTCGAGTCGCACATCGGTGTGCTCGGCGTGTCATACTATTTCCGATGACGCTGTCGCCCGACGAGGAGCCACCAGCGATGAAAGCCCCTATCTCCGAAATATTGTTAGCCGGCCCGCGCGGCTTCTGCGCGGGCGTCGAGCGGGCGATCGACATCGTCGAGCTGGCGCTGTCGGTGTGCCGGCCGCCCGTCTACGTCCGCCGCGAGATCGTCCACAACCGCCTTGTCGTCGAGACGCTCCGGACGCAGGGCGCGATCTTCGTGGACGAGCTGGACGAGGTGCCGGACAACGCCACCGTGATCTTCAGCGCCCACGGGATCTCGCCGGAGGTCCGCAACGAGGCGGCTCGGCGCGGCCTCCGCGTGATCGACGCGACGTGCCCGCTGGTGACCAAGGTCCATCTCGAGGCGATCCGCTACGCGCGCGAGGGCTACTCGATCGTGCTCATCGGCCACGAGGATCACGACGAGGTCATCGGCACGCTCGGCGAGGCGCCGGACCGCATCTTCGTCATCTGCGACGTGGACGAGGTCGCGAAGCTCGAGGTCCCGAACCCGAGCAAGATCGCCTATCTCACGCAGACCACGCTCTCGGTGGACGACACCCGCGACGTGATCGATGCCCTGCGCCGCAAGTTCCCGAAGATCGTCGGCCCGTCGCGCAACGACATCTGCTACGCGACCCAGAACCGCCAGGCCGCGGTGAAGCGCCTGGCCAACGACGTCGACGTCCTGCTGGTGATCGGCTCGGCCAACAGCTCCAACGCGATCCGGCTCGTGGAGGTGGCCCAGACCGCGGGCACCGCGGCTTACCTGATCAACGACGTCGGCGACATCCGGGGCGAGTGGCTCGACAGCGCCCATCGCGTCGGCATCACCGCCGGCGCCTCGACGCCGGAGATCCTCGTGACGCAGACGGTGGAAGCGTTGCGGCAGCAGGGGGTCGCGGTGCGCGAAGTCCACGTGGTCGAGGAGGACGTCCGGTTCGCGCTCCCGCAGGAGCTCGCGCGCATGGCCGAGGAGCGCGGGATGACCCTGCCGGCGCGGACGGCGATGCGCCAGACTATTTAGATGGGGGGCCTCGACGGGCCCCCCAAGCCCCCCGTGCTCGGACGCGCCGCGGCGGAGCCGTGGCGCGCCTCGATGTCGCGTCTCGTGCTGGCGGGCCTCGAAGGGCCCCAAGCCCTCCGCGCTCGGTAGCGCCAGGGCGGGTCAGCCGAGCAGGTCGTCTACCCCTACCATGACGTCCGGGAACGCGAGGCTGGCGAGCGGCTCGCCACGGACGAGGGTGCGGACGGCGCGGTAGCGGCGGCCCGCCGGCTCGCGGTGCACCTCGAGCCGCTGGCTCACGAGGTCGCACATCCAGGTCTCCCGCACCCCGGCCCGTGCATAGAGCGGAATCCGCACCCGGCGCTCCAGCCGCACGCTCGTGTCCGCAACTTCGATGAGGAGCAGCACGTCCGCCGCGGCCGGGTGGGACGTCGTGTAGAAATCGTCGCGCGGACGCAGCAGCATCACATCGGGCTGCAGCTCGGAGTCCTCCTTCGGGAACCGCACCGGGTTCTGGACGCGCACGATCGCCCGCTCGCCGAGACGCGAGGTCCACAGCCGGGTGAGCCGATCGACCGTGCCGGCGTGACGCGCTCCGATCGGTTCCCGCACGACGATGTGACCGGCGATCAGCTCGAGCCGCTCGTCGTCGGCGAGAATGCCGGTCTCGCCCATCCGCTGATATTCGTCCACGGTGAATCGCCGCCGTTGAAGAACCTCGCTCATCGACTACGCCTCCGCGCACATTCTACGCTGCGGCGCGGGGCGATCAGTGTGTCGATTCGGAGACGTAAGACGGGCGTCAGCCGGTGGAACGGATCGCAGCGGTGGCCGGCGAGACGTCGTCAAGCGTGATTCTTCACCGCGTGATAGCCCCGCCACATCTCTCGAAGGTTGCCGTAAAGCCACAAACCGGGAACGGTCGGGAGGAGGGCGGCGACCAGCAACTCCTTCGCGAGCACCAGACCCGTGCCGACGAACACCAGAAAGAAAGCGACGAGCGCGGTGACGATGCCCAGCACCATCATCCGTTCGCCTCGCGTCGCGGTGCCGCGGACAAGCGATTCCATCGAGATGTAGGCATGCCTGGCGCGGAGCATCTTGACCTTCGAGGCGCCGGTGGGCGACGGGGCACTCGGCCACGCGCCCAGCACCTGGGGTACGGTGACGACCTTGCCCTCGCGACGATCGGGCGAACCGCGTCGAAGGGTGTAGATGGTCATTGCGATCAGATCCGTCACCAGCACGGTCACGGCGAGAATCAGAATGGCCCAACCGACTGCGGCAGCGATCTCGACCGCGCGACCGTAGCCAGGGGATGCCGAGATCGCCTGCTGCAGAAGGGCGCCCGCGACGAGCACCACCAGAGTAAGCACCCAGAACACGAACAGGCGCCCTGCGCGCCGGAAGAAAAACACGAGGAACGCGACGACGGCAAGAGCCCAGAGCGCGACCCAGGCCATCGGGTTGCCTCCCCCTTACGCGCGAAGGAGCGCGTCGGTGAGCCGGACGATCGCGTAGACCATCGTGGCCGCGAGCAAGAGCTTCACTGACGAGGGCCGGAACAGCACCATGAGCAGAGAGAACATGCCGAAGATCGTCATCGTCCCACCGACGGTGATCACGAGCTTTCGCCGCATGTCCCCGTCGCTCCACAGCGTCCCAGAGCGCCAGGCGTCCTTCAGCTCGCGCAGCGGCCACTCCATCGGCGGATCGATCTGCCGGCCCCGGCGCCAGCCCTTGAACCACGCGGTGGAAGCGATCGGGCCGGGGCTCAGGATCTGCGTGCGTGCCGAGAGTCGGTCGAGCTCCGAATCCGACATCGGGCGGCCGTACTCGGCGCCAACGATCACCGCGCCGCCGAGGAGAACGAGGAACCCCACGACCGACACCCCCAGAGTGAGCGGGAACAGCCAGGGGCGGCTCTGGTCGATCCAGTAGGCGAACGTCTTGACGAGAGGTATCTCGCCGACTGCAATCAGCGCGACGATTCCCCCGAGCAGCTTCGCCCACTCGAGCGCGGTGTTCATGGCCGCGCGCTATTTCTTGACGACGATCTCGACCCGTCGATTCTTCTGTCGCCCCTCCGGATCGTCGGAGCCGTCGGGTCGGGTGTTCGAGACGACCGGCTTCTTCGCGCCGAGACCGTGAGTGGCGAACTTGATGTCGTTGAGCCCTTCCCGGCTCACCAGCCAGTCACGGACGGAGCCGGCCCGCCGCTCCGAGAGCTTCTGGTTATAGGCGTCCGTCCCCTTGGCGTCGGTGTGGCCCTCGACCTCGACGGTCCCCTTGGCTTTCTCCCGGATGAGCGCCGCCGCCTTCTTGAGCACTTGCTGGGCTTCCGGCTTGATGTCCGCCTTGTCGAAGTCGAAGAGCACGTCCGCGGCCAGCTCGATACGGATCTCGACGGCGGTTTCTTTGACGTGCAGGTCCTGGATCGTGCCGGCGAGATCCTCGACTCGGCTGACCAGCGTACGGACGTCGGCTTGGACCTTGGACCGGTCGACCCGAGTGTCCTCGGTGATCGCGCCTTTCGAGTCGGCGGCGCTCGTCGCGCCCGGCGACCACCCCAGCAACGACGCGAGCACCAGCGGCGCGAGCGCGCTCCAGGGGCGGCTCATCGCGAGAGCGGCAGCTTCTCGAAGGGTGCGACGTCGGGCACCACGAGATTGACGACAGCCACGCTGTCCGGCGGAGCGGGGAACTTGAACCAAACCACCGCCCGGCTGGCCGGCCCGACGGGAACGGGGTCGACGCCGAAGCCGGTTTCGGTTCCCATCTTGCCGCGCGCCACCGGCGCCGCGATCCACGCGCCCTGGCTGTCCTTCAACACGTGGTACTTCTTCTTCTCGGTCTCCGAGATGAAGTACACGTCGTCCAGCGCGAACGGCTTCAGCGCCACCTTCTCCTTGCCGTTGTTCCGGTAGGCGAGCGTGACGGTGAGTATCCCTTCCTGGATGTTCGCCTTGACCAGATCGACTTCGACGTCTCCGACCATGGCCATCTGGGTCTGGATCGCTCTCGCGCCCGATGGCGCCGGCGCCGCCGCGGTCGCCGGCGCAGCCTGAGGCGCCGGCCCGGGGGTGGCCGGCGGCGCGGCCGCGGCCGGCGGAGGCGCGGGCGCCTTCGCAACTTCGTTCTGGTTGCAGCCCATGAGCATCATTCCGGTCGCCAACATCAACACCCCGGCTCCCAGACAGAAATCTATCCTCAGCATGTCCCTCGTCCTCCATTTTCCTCCGCGGCGAATTGCCGCGGCTCTCATCTGCTCGCCGCCTGCATGGACGCCGGGCAGTTCGGGATGTAGCCGTCGGTCCCGCCGAACTGCCGACTCCAGCGATGCTCGGGGTTCAGGGCACCCGAGGTCTTCGCGAAGAAGTTCTGGTTTTTCGCCATCAGCTCGAACACCGGCTTGAGCGGGGCGAGCTCCTTGGCCAGGGTCTTCTGACCGAGCACTCCGGCCGACCTGACGAGCTTGTCGAAGCCGTTGGCGAGCTTCTCCGAGCTGCATCCGGCGCCGTTGATCTCGTCCACAGCGTCGCGGAAGTCGCTGAGCGCGTTCAGGCTCCCGAGCAGCTCCTGACAGGTGTTTCCGGCCTTGATGACGCTCCCGAGGACGCTCGACAGCTGCTTGAACCCCGTGAGCGTGTCTTCGAACGCCGAGCGCAGGGCCTCGTCCCGTGCCGCCTTATTCCGGGACACCTGGGCCAGGAACTGAGTCACGTTCACCGCGCGGTCGGCGCCGAGCTTCATCTGCGTCAGCATGGTCGTGTCCGGACACAGCCGATGCTGCCCGGCTGCCGCCTGACTGGGCGCCGGGCATCTCAGCGTGCCGGCAAGGTAGCCGAGATTGGCCATCACGCGCTCGATCGCGGAGGCGTCGTCACAGCGCTCCCTCTCTCCTGGACGCGGCGGGTAGTTCGTGATCGCGAAGGCGCAGCTCGTCGTGTCGGGGAACAGCGACCGGTCGCTCACGGTCTTCAGGCCGAAGCGATCGCGGTGGATCTGGCCGATCAGCGGGATCGTGAGCTTGTATGCGCCGTACTGCGGGGCGACGTTGAACCGACAGGCCAGCTCCTTGTTGGAGAGTCGACCGAAGAGCGGGTCGAAATCGGCCGTGAACTTTGCGAGGGACCCGCGGTCCGGTGAACCGCCGGCGAGGATCAACTGCTGGAGCGCGGCGATCGTTCGGCAGGCGCTCGAGACTTCACATTTCTGGTCCGTCGCCACCTGGGCCACTTGCCAGGGGCGTCCGAGCTGAGCCAGAGCGCCCGCGAGTGAGCACGCCTGGCCGAGCCCGGCGCCTTGCTGGGCGAGTGCCGGGCCATTCATGAGGACGATCATCGGGAGCCCGAGCAGAAGCACCACACGTCTCGTCATGTCTCCCTCCAGCGTCGCAGTGCTGCGTTCACTTCGGACACGGCGCGCTCGCCGCGCCCGGCTTGCCCGGTTGGGCGGCGGCCAGCGCGCCCACTGGAAACGATCCGAGCTTCTGTCTCACGACCTGGCTCTGGCCCTTGACGGTGGCGTTCTTCACGGCCGAGTCCGCGCCCGGCAGCTCCGGGCGCAGGAACTCGACGAGGTACCGGAGATTGATCCCGCCGTACACGTCGGCCGAGAGCCCCGCGGCGGCGGCGGTGGCGCTGGCCGGGCGCGTGCTGATGCAGTCGGCGCGAGCGGCGCCTCGAAAGTCGGCGGTCACGTACACTTCAGGCCCGACCCGGGCCGCCAGCGCGCCGAGATTGACGTCCAGTCGAAGCGCCGGGAATACCGAGGGCGTGATCGTCACGCGGCCCTGCGCACTCAACTGAAGCTCGTGGGTGGATGGGCGAGATCCCGGCACCACCGTCGGCTCGCCGTTCTGCCGGCAGCCGTGGCCGTCGCACGTGAAGTTCAGCGGAATCGCCTGCTCGTCCTCCATCCGCAGCCGGGCATCCAGCAGGCCGACCGCGTCGATCGCCACCTGGCCTTCGTACTCGAGGCCGATGTCGAACTCGACGGGAACCTCGCCGACCATGATCACGATCGGCGGCACGATCTGAACGGGCGCCGCCGGGAACGGCATCGGGATGCTCTTGTGGAAGGCGCCCCTCGCGTGCAGCTCCAGATCCACGGCGCTTCCCACGGTCAGCGTCCCGTTGATGGAAACGCTCTTCGGGCGCACCCAGGCCGGGAACGCCGTGACGACGAACGCGCACGGGATGACGAACGCCGCGATCTCGACGTCCGCTTTCAGATCGATCCGACGCAATGCGATCCGGGCGCGGCCGGAAACCCGCCCGTCCTTGCCCGAAAGGTCGATGGGAAGATCCGCTGACACGCTGAGACCCGAGACGCTGACTCGCCGGGGGCCGCTGGCAAGCGTCTGGTCGGCGAAGCACTTGAGCGCCAGGTCCTCTGTCATCTTCAGATCTCGGCCGACCTCGCGCGCGAGGTGCTTCCACTCGTCGTCGGCCTGGCGGCGCAGGGCGTCGGCCTGCTTGGCGACTTCGCCCTCGGCGTGCTTGACGGCTTCGTCGGCGCAGTGCACGGAGATGCTGTGACACCCACTGTGGCTTCCGCCGCCTCCCTTGTGCTTCAGACTCTCGGGGACGGTGTGCGTCTTGGCCCACGCCTCGACGAGCTTGCGGTTGACGACGTAGTGCGCGACCTCGTCCGGCCGGAGCGTCCGGGCGTGGGCCAGAAGAAATTGCTTCGCCGTGTCGGGCAGCCCCTGGGCCCCTTCGATACCCTTGACGCCACGCAGGTGGAGCACCTCGATGTCGGTGGGCTTGCCGTCGATCGTGGTGGTCAGGCGCCGTGACTCCCAGTGAGTCTCCCGGCGCAGGACAGTGCGCGCCGGCGGGCCGGCGAGAATCGAAATCTTCGGCAGGGCGACGCCCGGCCCCCCCGCGGCGGCGTTCGCGGGAGGGCCACCGGAGAGCCCGGGCCTGGACGTCTTCGGGAGGGCGGACGACGAGGCGCTCAGGATCGTGCAGCAGACGGCGCCGCCTATGGAGACTTGCTTGCTGTCGAAGTTCGCCGAGACGGGCTGGCCCACCTTGAGCGTGAACAGCAGCAGAGAGTCCTTCACCGCGAACTGAAAGGCCCGCCCGGTCGCCGACTCGTGCGCGGTGACGACTGCCGCACCAGTGTCGATGCTCGTGATCCGGCAGCAAGACTCGGCCGCCGTCGCGCCGGGCGCCGACCCCACGAACAGCAGAGCGCAGAGCGCCAGGAGTGCCGAGGAGAGCGCCGCGGTCGTCGCGCCCGGACGAGCCCGTCTGGTCATCGATTGGTCCCCATCGCTCCGGCTAGCGGGCCGCGTGGGACTTTTGCCGGGCGGCGATGAGCTTCAGGACGGTCTCGCGCTTCATGCTGTAGTCCTTCGGCATGTTGAAGCCAACGCGGTCGACGAACTTCACGCCGGCGGCGGCGACCTGCACGACGTACTGGTCGACTAGCTCCGGCGGGAACCCGGCCTGCTGGATCTGCGCCTTCAGCTGGTTGACCTGCTCGACGCACTTCTGCGAGAGGCCCTGAAGCTCCTTGTGCAGCGCCGCCGCGGCGCGGTCGTCGAGGATCTTCTTCGGGTCGGTCGTTTTGGATTGTGCTCCGGTCGGCGCGCCGGCGCCCGCCGATGCCGTCGCGCTCGTGGCCTGATTCGATGCGTTCAGGATCGCCTGCTCGCACTCCTTGATCGTTCGCTTGAGCTCGGTGGAAACGCTCGGCGGCAGCGAGAACTGGGGGCGGCCGCCACCCGGGAGGTTGGCGCCGAGCAGCGCGGCCGCGGCCGCGGTGTTGAAGCTGTTGTTGAAGTGGTTCTGCCCCGCGGTGATGTACTGGGCGCACACCAGCGACGGGTTGCCGAGGGTCCAGCTCAGGAAGTCGTACAGCTCGCCCTCGGCGCGGCTGGTGTCGGCTGCGTTCGTCAGCTCGGCGATCTTCCAGTGGGTCTTCGCGTAGCCCACCGTGTCCCGCGCGATCTTCCGCTGCACCTTCGTGTCGCCCTGGGCGCACTCGGCGGAGCGCCCGGGATGAGTCGCCGCGTTCTCGGCGCCCTTGACCGCCCCCTCGGCGCTCTTCTCGGCTTTCTTGAAGATGTCGTCGGCGAAGGACGGCCCGCACGTGAGCATCGTGAGAACGGAAAGCGTCGTCACCACCACGGTTCGATACATGGCACCCTCCCTTTAGGAATCTCGAACCACCTGTTTTGGATCGCTACCTCTTGCTCGTGAACCCCGCGCTTCGCGACACCTCGCCGGTGCCGCCCGGCGTCAACCTGGAGGCGCCGGCATCGCCAGAGCTCGGCGCGCGCATCGCGTGTCGCATGACGGCGGCGAGCGCCCTCACGACGAGCCAGAACATCGCGTAGAGAGTGAACATCGTCGTCACGATCGCCAGCCCTCGGCCCATGCGCGTCCCTCCTCGCCGAATGCGCCCTACCGGCGCTGGAGCTGCCGGATGGCCGCCTGGATCTGCCCCGCGTCGTCCGAGTTCGGCGCGAGCGTCACGTAGCGGGTGAGCGCATCGACGGCCTTCGCGCTCTCGCCCTGGCGGCTATAGGCGAGGCCGAGCTCCCGGTACGCGGGGGCGTACGATGGATTGGCCGCGGTCGCGCTGACGAGGTGCGCGATGGCCCCGTCGAGTGCTTCGCGGCCCGTGCCCGTGTCCAGCGTGATCTTGCCGAGGTAGTAGTGAGGCCGGGGATCCGCGGCATCCGCGCGGGCCGCCTTCTCGAACATCGCCCGCGCTCCGTCGAGCCGCCGCTGGTTGTAGTCGATTATGCCGAGGGCGACGACGATGGATCGGGTGCGCTGCCGAAACTCGTCCGTATCGACGACGGGCGAGCGGCCCGAGGTCGAGTCGGCATACTTGTCCTTGACGAGCTGGGTCGTGCGCTCGATTCGCGCCGTGTTGGTCGGATGGTTCTCCCAGAAGAAGTTCTTGAGCGCCGAGGAGTCCCCGTATTCCTTGAGCAGCACACCGAAGGTGCGAGGGGCCTCGCGCGGGTCGTAGCCGGCGCGGGTCATGTACTCGAGACCGACCTCGTCCGCCTCGGTTTCCAGGCCACGGCCGTGACCGTTGACCGCCGCGTTCATCGAGTAGTCGTAGGCCTTCTGGAGCGCCTCGGCCGGCAGCCGCGCGGAGGACGTGGCCTTGGCGCCCAGCTGCCCGATGACCTGCAGCCCGTAGGCCGCCTCGATCCCTCGCGGCACGTGGCGCTCGGTCACGTGCGCGATCTCGTGGGCGAGCACCATCGCGAGCTGCGCCTCGTTGTCGACGCGGCCCAGGAGGCCGGCGTGCACGTAGAGCAGGCCACCGCCGAAGGTGAACGCGTTGATGCTCCCGTTCTTGACGATCCGCACCCGGTAAGCGAAGGGCCGGGGCCTGGCGACCGCGACGAGGCGCTGCGCGATGCCGCCGACGTAGCCCTCGAGCAGCACGTCGTTCCACATCTCGTTCTCGGCCTCGAACTTCTTGGCGCTCTCCAGCGCCATTTGCTGCTCTTCACGGTCGCCGAGGCTGGGTCGTTCGACGACGGCTCTGGTGAGCGTCTCGAGCGTGGAGCCGGCGCTGCCCTTCAGCATCGCGACCTGCTCCGCGCACGCGGTCATCAGGATCAGCGAACACGTGCAGCCCACCGCCAGCGCGACACATTGCCTGAGCGCAAACATCTCGGCCTCCCGACCTACTGGTCGTTCTCGAGCGACTGATCGCCGCGGTCCTCGCCAATCTTTCGCGGAGGCGCGGCCTTGTGGGTCGCCTGTGAGTCCTTGGCGCCCGGCAGGGGGGCGCTCCCTTTTCGCAGCGTGAACGTGATGGGCGCGATCGGGTTCTGCTGCAGCCCGACGGTCTTCGTCTCCCCGCGAAATCCGCGCGCGGTCGCCGTCACCTCGTGTTGACCCGGCTTCACGTTCTCCAGCTTGAAGACGCCGAGGTGGTCGGCTTCCGTGGTGGTCTCGCCGATGGCGACCTTCGCGCCCTGAACCGGCCGGCCGCTCTGGTCGACCACGCGACCGGTCAGCGTCAGGAGCGGGCCCTTCGTCGGCGTGGTCTTCTTGGCGTCCCACCATTGCCCGGGGATAGATCCGGACGGCGGCGTCTTCGGTCCCGCGCCCTTGGACGTTTGCCACCAGGGAGGCTGATCGCCGCCCGAGCCCGGCTTGGTCGGCGGGGCGCCTGAAGCCGTCGTACCGGTCGTGGCCGCTCCAGGCTTCGGCGCTGTCGTCGTGGTCGCCGTCGTGACAGGGACGGCGGCCGACGTCGTCGCGCTCGGTCGTGCCGTCTGCGATGAGACCGGGGTGGCGGGCGTTGCGGGCGCGGTGTCCTGAGACGTCGGAGCGCCTGGCGGCGACGTCGGACCGTCAGAGGGTGCCGTTGCCGAGGGCATCATGCTGCTGGTGGATCCGGAGGAGCTGCCAGATGAGTCGGACCCACGCGCGGACTGGTCCTTCTTACGCCCGAGCGAATCCGCGAGCTTCGTGACGGCGTCGAGGATGCCGGCCATTGGCGACGCAGTCGCCGCACCGCCGTCGGCCGGCGCCGCGGTTCCGCTCGCGCTCTGGTCAGGGACGACCCCCTCGCGCACGCGCGGCTCGGCTGGGAGAGGCGGACTGGACGCCGCGGGGCTGTCGATCGAAGGCCCGGGCTGCGCCGGGGAGCCGTCGAGCTGGTCGGCCAGCATCGCGATCTCTCGATCGAGCTCCCCCGTGTAGCAAGCGCCCTTCTTGATCACCGCATCCCGTCTGGTCAAGGTCGATTTCAGCTGACCCACGACGGGCGCCACCGAGGCGTCGCGCGGCTCGTCCAACCTCGCTCGCAGCTGGCTGAAGCGATCGTCCTGTCCGGGTACCGGGCAGAGCACGACGGCGTCGTCCTCGCTCGCGACGGTACCCGGGGCGAGGCGGACGAGGGCCTTGCCCTCGCGAACATCCGTGACGACGCCCTGCCCGGTCTCGCGGCGCTCGCCGTCGCCGTGCACGAAGCCGAGCCTGGTCCCGCGCTGCGCGCCCTCGATCTCGCGCAGATCCACGACGACACCCTCCGGACGAACGGCGAGCACCACACCCTCCTGCGCGGCAACCGGCGCGGGCGCGCAGAGGGCGAGGATGCCCGAGACGATCCAGGCCAGGACCGTTGACGGCAGCTTCTGTGCCATGGCGCTCACCCGCGCTGGATTTCCAGCGGCATCAGCGTGTCGACGAGCGAGGCGCCGCCGTCAGCGTGGACGAGCTGGCCCGTGATCCAGCCGGCATCGGGAGAGCACAGCAGCGCCAACGCGTTGCCGATGTCGGCCGGCGTGCCCATGCGGCCCATCGGGGTCCAGCCGGCGGCGTGCCAATCGCGGCCGATCTTCTGCGCCTCGGTCGGCAGGCCGTTGAAGACGCTGTCGTCGGTGAGCCCGGGGCTGAGCGAGTTCACTGTGATCCCGCGCGGCGCGAGCGCGACGGCGAAGTAGCGCACGAGCGACTCCATCGCCGCTTTCGCCGCGCCCATCGCGACCCACGGCTGCCAGGTGCCCTTCTGGGCGCCGGGCGCGTAGGTGACAGCGACGATCCGGCCGCCGGCGGCCATCATCGGCGCCGCCTGCTGGACGCCGACCAGGAACGCCTTGGCCTGTGAGTCGATCGCCTGGTCCCAGGCCTCGAGTGAGATCTCCATCGGCTTCTGGTAGAACTGCGCCAGCTCCGGCCGGGCATTCGCCACGAAGATGTCGAGTGTCCCGAACTGCTGCTTGACCTGGCCGAGCATCCGCCTCACATCGTCCACGCGGGAGACGTCGGCCTGTACCAGAAAACCGTCCGCGCCATGCTTGCGCACGCGCTCGAGCGTTTCCTTGGCGGCGACCTCGTTGACGTAGTAGTGGATGGCGACCCGGGCGCCGGCCTCCGCCAGCTTCAGCGCGATGCCCCGCCCGATGCCCCGCGATCCCCCGGTGACCAGCGCGTGCTTGCCCTTCAGTGACATGAGTTCCTCCCTGGCGATGGCCGCCGCGATCACCGCGGCGACGTCCTCGGCCCCCTCGATCGGCTCCTTCTGCCCCGTCCTCACTCGCTCGACCACGCCGCGGAACCCGCCCTCGCCCTTCGGGAACATCCGCACGATGAAGGTCAAGGGGCGATCCGCGCCGCGCTGCTCCATGCGAGCGTTTTCGCATCCGGGGCGTTCAAGATCCGTAGAGGTGAGCGTCAAAAGTCGCGTCAAAAGTGCTATGGTCGTGAGCCACCGGCCTCATGGCGAAGCTCAACCTCGCGCTCCTCGGCGGCTTCCAGGCCCGGCTCGAGGCCGGTGCCGCCCTCGTTCTGCCCACCCGCAAGTCCCAGGCGCTGCTCGCCTATCTCGCGCTGCCGTCCGGGCAGTCGCATCCCCGCGACAAGCTGGCGGCGTTGCTCTGGGGCGGCATCCGCGAGGAGTCGGCGCGGGCGAGCCTCCGGCAGGCGCTGTTCTCCCTGCGCCGCGCGCTCGGCGAGGATGCGTCCGCCGTGCTGCGACAGGAGGGCGACCTGGTGGCGTTGAACCCGGTCGCGGTCGAGGTGGACGTTGCGAACTTCGAGAGCGCGGTGGCCCTCGAAACGACGGAATCGCTGGTCCGAGCGGTGGATCTGTATTGCGGCGATCTGCTGGCAGGTCTCGGTGTCGACGAGACGCCATTCGAGGAGTGGCTCATCGGGGAGCGCGAACGGCTGCGCGAGCTGGCGCTCGAGGCGCTAGCGAAGCTACTGGCAAGCCAGCGGCGCGCAGGCGCGACGGCCGCTGCAGTCGGGACGGCGCTGCGCCTGCTGACGCTCGACCCCTTGCAGGAAGCCGTGCACCGCACGCTGATGCGGCTGTACGCCGACCTCGGACGACGTGGTGCCGCGCTCCGCCAGTACCAGCAGTGCGTCACGGTGCTTCAGCGGGAGCTCGGGACGGCGCCAGAGGCGGAGACGAAGCAGTTGTATCAGGAGATCCTGCAACGGCGTCCCTCCGTTGCCATCGTCGAAACGATGGAGGACGTCCGCATCGACGAGGCAAGCGCGAGCCCCGGCATGCTGGTCGGCCGCGACGCCGAGCTCGGCACGCTTCGCGCGTTGCTCGACGAGGCTACGGCGGGGTCTGTGCGCATGGTGGCGCTCGTCGGCGACGCCGGAATAGGGAAGAGCCGCCTGGCGAACGCGCTCACGGCAGCGGCGCGGGCGAGGCGAGCGCGCGCCATCGTCGGGCGCTGCTACGAGAACGAGCGCATGCTGCCCTTCGCCCCGTGGATCGACGCGTTCCGCTCTGCGCGTCTGACTCCCGACGATGCGGACCTTCGCGTGCTGGAGCCCGTCTGGCGGGCCGAGCTGGCACGGCTGCTGCCCGAGCTCGCTCCGCCGGACCTCCTACACTCCGACGACCGCACGCGACTCTTCGAAGCGGTCAGCCGGCTCGTCGAAGCACTCGCCGTGCGACGCCCGCTCGTGATCCTCCTCGAGGACGTGCACTGGGCCGACGACGCCAGCATGGGATTGCTCGGCTACGTACGACGCCACCTGCACGGCGCGCGCGTGCTGATCGCGGTCACCGCGAGAGCGGAGGAGCTCGCGGAGACCGCGGTGGTGCGGCAGGCTCTGGAGGATCTTCAAGACCAGCAGCGTCTCGTGAAGCTGGCGCTTGCGCCATTGGATCGGAAAGACACGCTCGCGCTCGTCCACGCAACGGCTCGCACGGGCAGCGACCCGTCGACGTGGGAGCGACTCGGCGAGGACATCTGGACCGCGAGCGAGGGCAACCCCTTCATGGTCGTCGAAACCATCCGGGCGCTCGAGCAGGGCGCCGGTGGCGCCGTCCCACACCCACTCCCGCTCCCCGAGAAGGTGCGGCACGTGATCTCGCGGCGCGTGGAACGGCTGGGACACCACGCGCGCGAGCTCACCGTCGTCGCCGCCGTGATCGGTCGCGCCTTCGATTTTCCCGTCCTCCAGCAGGCCGCCGGTCTCGGAGAAGCGGACGCCGCGGCCGCGGTCGAGGAGCTGGTGCGCCGACGCGTGCTGCACGGCGTGGGCGAGCGGTTCGACTTCACGCACGACCGGATCCGCGAAGTCGCGTACGACGCGTTGCTGATGCCACGACGGAGGCTCCTTCACCGCCGCGTCGCGGAGGCGATCGAGGCCTTCGTCGGGGTCGACCGCGATCCTCATGCGCTCGCGCTCGCTCGGCACTATCGGGAGGCCGGCGTCTGGGACAAGGCGGTGGCGTCCTTCCGCCAGGCCGGCGCGTACGCCATGGCGCGCGCCGGGTACCGGGAAGCGGTGGCCTGCCTGGAGCTGGCGCTCGAGGCCTTGGGCCACGTTGCGGGCGGACGCGAGACGACCGAGATCGCGGTCGACGTCCGTCTGGAGCTGCGAACCGCGCTCTACCCGCTGGGGGAATTCGGACGGACGCTCGCGTACCTGCGCGAGGCCCAACCGCTGGCCGAACAGCTGCACGACGATCGACGGCTGGGGCGGGTCTCGGCGTACCTGTGCGTCGCGTTGCGACGTCTCGGCGACTTCGAAGGCGCGATCGAGGCCGGAGAACGGACGCTCTCCCGCGCCGCAGCGATCGACGACCTCCCTCTTCAGGTCGCCACGACGCTCTACCTTGCCCAGGCCCTCTGGTTCTCCGGCGCCGGTCATCGCGCGGTCGAGGTGTTCCGGAGGAACGTCACCGCGCTCACCAGCGACCAGCTCCGCCAGCGATTCGGGACTCCGGGGTACCCGGGGGTGTTCTCGATGACGGACATGGCGACCGTCCTCGCGGAGCGAGGAGAGCTCGACGAGGCGAAGAGCATTGGTGCGCAGGGGCTCGCGGTGGCCGAAGAGCTCGCTCATCCATTCACCACGATCGCCGCGTGCCTTGCGATGGCCAGTGTATCGATCGCCGCCGGTGAGTTCGCGGAGGCTATAACTCGACTCGAACGGGCGCGGTCCTTGTGCGACGGCGGCGACTTTCCCGTCCAGCGCGTCTCCATGCTGGCGCGACTCGGGTATGCGTACGTCCGGAGTGGACGGCTCGTCGACGGCCTCGCGCTGCTGGAGGGGGCCGCCGAGCACGTCGATCGCATCGATGGATTCTGGCGGCCGACGCTGCTCGGCTGGCTCAGCGAAGGGTATCTCCTCGCCGGGCGCGTAGAGGATGCCGCGCAGGTCGCCGACCGAGCGCAGACGCTCACGCCCGGGAACGCCCCGAACGTTCGGGCGTCGATGCTTCGGCTCGGGGCGGAGGTCGCGTCGCACGGCGCCCAGGCAGACGTGGAGCGCGCGGCGGGACTGTATCGTGAGGCCGCTGTGCTCGCCGACGCCCTCGACCTTCGTCTGCTGCGCGCGCACTGCCATCTCGGACTCGGTCGGCTGTATCGCTCGGCCGGCGATCCGGGAGGGCGCGCGGAACTCTCCGCGGCCGTCGACGCCTTTCGGTCGATGGGGGTCGCGTACTGGTTGTCGATCGCGCAATCCGAGCTCTTGAGCGCGTGACGGGATGCTGCGTCTTCATCTGACGCTTCTCGGCGGCTTTCAGGCCCGACGTGGGTCCGGGGACGCCGTTGCCCTGCCCACGCGCAAGGCGCAGGCGCTCCTGGCCTACCTCGCGCTGCCACTCGGCCGAGCCCATCCCCGGGACAAGCTTGCATCGGTCCTCTGGGGCGGCATCCGCGAGGAATCCGCGCGGGCGAGTCTGCGGCAGGCGTTGTTCTCTCTCCGCCGAGCGCTGGGCGGAGAGGCATCCGCCGTGCTGCGACAGGAAGGCGACCTGGTGGCGTTGAGCCCGGCGGCGGTTGAAGTCGACGTCGCCGACTTCGAGCGCGCGGTGGCTACGGGGAGCGCCGAATCATTGGCGCGGGCGGCGGAGCTGTACCGCGGCGATCTGCTGGCCGGCCTCGGTGTCGACGAGACGCCGTTCGAAGAGTGGCTGCTGGGCGAGCGCGAGCGGCTGCGCGAGCTGGCGCTGGAAGGGCTGGCGAAGTTGCTGGCCCAGCAGCGCAAGGACGGAATGCTGGAGCCGGCGGTTCAGACAGCGCTGCGGCTGCTGATGCTAGACCCGCTGCAGGAGCCGGTGCACCGGACGCTGATGCGGCTCTATGCGCAGCTGGAGCGGCGCGGGGCGGCGCTCCGGCAATACCAGCAGTGCGTGAGCGTGATGCAGCGCGAGCTCGGCGTGGAGCCCCAGGCCGAGACGAAGGCGTTGTACCAGGAGATCCTCCGCGAGCGGCCTCGGCGGGCACGGCCGGACTCCGCGACGGAGCGCGGGGAGCTGTCGCAAGTGGTCGAGCACGGCGCGCTTGGCGCTACCGCCGAGACCGAGTTGATCGGGCGGACGGCGGACGTGGAACAGCTTTGTCGGACCCTCGACGCTGCGATCGCCGGCGCCGGGCGTGTCGTGGCGGTGCTGGGTGAGGGCGGCATCGGCAAGAGTCGTCTGGTCTCCGAGCTCGGAGGCGTCGCCGCCGGCCGGGGCATGACGGTCCTGCTCGGGCGTTCGTACGAGTCGGAGCAGATCCTGCCGTTCGGGCCATGGGTCGACGCGATGCGCGCGGGCCGCATCGCGGCCGACGCGGAGCTGCTCGCGCGCCTGGGCCCAACGCTGCGACCGGAGCTGGCGAGGCTGTTGCCCGAGATCGGCGACGCTCCGGCCGCGGGTAGCGGGGCGACCGATGCCCGCCTCGTCTTCGAGAGCGTCGCCCAGCTGATCACTCAGCTCGCTGAGCGTCGCCCGGTGCTGGTGGTGCTCGAGGACCTCCACTGGGCCGACGAGACCAGTGCGCGGCTGCTCGCCTTCGCCGGTCGCCGGCTCGCCGGCAGCCGGGTGGTTCTGATCGCCACCGCGCGCGAGGAAGAGATGGTCGACGCGCCCGCGCTGCGGCGGGCGATCGACGATCTCCAGCGTGAGGACCGCGTGACGACCCTGGCGTTGCGGCCCCTGTCACGCCCGGACACGCTGGCGCTCGTCCGCGCCTTCGCGCGGCTCGGCGACGAGGCGGAGCTCGAACGGGTCGGCGAGCGCGCCTGGGCCGCGAGCGAGGGGAACCCCTTCGTCGCGGTCGAGACGGTGCGCGCTCATGCCGACAACGCCTGGGTCGCTCACGAGGGAGGGCTCGCGCTCTCCGAGCGTGTCCGCGAGATCGTGGGCCGGCGTCTCGAGCGCCTGTCCGAGCGCGGACAGTCGCTTGCCGCCGTGGCGGCGGTGATCGGGCGAGAGTTCGAGTTCACGCTGCTCCAGCGGGCGGCGGGGCTCGAGGGCGAAGAGGCCGCCGCCGGTGTCGAGGAGCTCGTGCGACGCGGCGTCCTCCAGGGTGTGGGCGAGCGCTTCGACTTCATCCACGACCGGATTCGCGAGGTTGTCTCGGGTCGCCTCCTGTCGCCGCGCCGGAAGCTGCTCCATCTGCGGGTCGCGGAGGCGCTCGAGGCCGCGCGGTCACACGATCCAGACGTCGAGATGCTGTCCATCGGCCTTCACTACCGCGACGCCGAGGTCTGGGACAAGGCAGTTACATGTCTCCGGCAAGCGTCGCTCCTCGCGGCCCAGCGGGCTGCGTACCGCGAAGCCGCGAGCGGCTTCGATCATGCGCTGGCGGCGCTTCGCCGCCTCCCCCAGAGCCGGGAGGGAATGGAGCTGGCATACGAGATCAACAGCGAGCTGCGCGGCGCCGCGGTGCCGCCCGGCGATCTGCGAAAGCAGGTCGAAGCGCTGCGAGAGATGGAGACGATCGCGCAGGCGCTGGACGACCGTGACCGTCTAAGAGCGGCCTTGAGCGCCAGCATCTACACCCTGGGGGCGCTCGGCGACCACCCGGGCGCCGTGCGCGCCGGCGAGCGTGCGCGGGCCCTTCGAGCGGAGGCCGGAGATCTCCTCGGTCAGGCCGGATCGGATTCCATGATGAGTCGCGCCTACTACGCCATGGGGCAGTACTCCCGTACGATCGAGGCGGCGACACGCGCGTACACGGTGCTCACGGGCAAACTGATGTATGAGCGATCCACCCGCCTGGGCCTTCTCCAGTCGATCGCCGCCCGCGTCTGGGCGGCGATGGCGCTCGCCGAGCGAGGCGATTTCGTCGACGCGAACGCTCGGGTGGATGAAGCGATTCACATCGCCGAGGTCGATCAGGGTACGCACGAGCGCGTCTGGTCACGCTTCGGCGGCGGTCGCGTGGCCTTCGTCCAGGGCGACCTCGAGCGGGCCGTCGCGCTTCTCGAGCCGATCCTGATTCTGGCCCGCGGGGACCTTGGCGTCTACGTTTCGCGAATCGCCTCGACGCTCGGCTCAGCCTACCTGTTCCTGGGGCGCACGGCCGAGGCGCTCACCTTACTGGAGCAGGCCGCCGATCACGGTCGCGCGATCGGCTTCCTGCACGGTCACTCGCTCGTGCTGGCGCTGCTGGCCGAGGGGTACCTGCGCGCCGGGCGACTCGACGACGCGAGCCGGACCGCCGCAGAGGCGCTCGAGCTCGCCCGAAAGCAAGGTGAGCGCGGCTGGGAGGCGTGGACGCTTCGGCTTCTCGGCGAGCTGGACTGCGAGCGCTCGGCGGCAGACGCTGCGACTCGCTACGGCGAGGCGCTCGCCCTCGCGGTCGAGCTCGGCATGCGGCCGCTACAGGCGCACTGTCGACGGGGCCTCGCCGGGGTAATCCAGGCTCGCTCCGAGCTGTCCGCCGCCATCGCCCTCTATCGCGAAATGGGAATGACGTTCTGGCTTCGACGCGCCGAGGTCGATCCCGCGTGAGCCGACTCCACCTGACGCTTCTCGGCGGCTTCCAGGCGCGGCTCTCGGCGGAGAACTCCCTCGTCCTGCCGACGCGCAAGGCGCAGGCACTCCTGGCCTATCTCGCGCTGCCACTCGGCCAGGCTCACCCGCGCGACAAGCTCGCGTCCGTCCTCTGGGGCGGCATCCGCGAGGAATCGGCGCGCGCGAGTCTCCGCCAGGCGCTGTTCTCTCTCCGGCGTGCGCTCGGCGAGGAAGTCTCCGCCGTGCTGCGCCAGGACGGCGATCTGGTTGCGTTGAACCCGGCGGCGGTCGATGTGGATGTCGCCGATTTCGAGCGCGCGGTGGCCGCGGGGACGACAGAATCGCTGGCCCGGGCGGCGGAGACGTACCGCGGCGATCTCCTGGCGGGGCTCACCGTCGACGAGCCGCCCTTCGAGGAGTGGCTGCTCGGCGAGCGCGAGCGGCTGCGCGAGCTTGCGCTGGAGGGGCTGGCGAAGCTGTTGGGCCAGCAGCGCGGCGCCGGCCTTCTGGAGACTGCGGTACAGACGGCGCTGAAGCTGCTTGGGCTGGACCCGCTGCAGGAGCCCGTGCACCGCGTGCTGATGCGTCTCTACGCCGACCTCGGGCGTCGGGCCGCGGCGCTGAGGCAGTACCAGCAGTGTGTGAGCGTGCTCGCGCGCGAGCTCGGCGCCGAGCCCGAACCCCGGACCAAGGCGCTCTATCAGGATATTCTGCGTCAGCGGACGACGCGTTCGGCCGCGGCCGAAGCCGTCGCGCCCGCCCGCGCGGCTGGCGCGAGCGAGCACCGTGCGCCGGGGGCGAGTCACGACACCACGCTGCTCGGGCGAGCCGACGACCTGGACGCGCTACGCCGGGCGCTCCCGCTCGCACTCGGCGCCGACGGTCGGGTGGTGGCCGTGCTCGGCGAGGCCGGGATCGGCAAGAGCCGGCTGGTCGGCGAGCTCGCCACCGAGGCGGTGCGCCGGGGCGCGATGGTGTTGGTCGGGCGCTCGTACGAATCCGAGCAGATCCTGCCGTTCGGTCCCTGGGTGGACGCGCTGCGCGCGGGAAGGATCGGGGAGGACGTCGAGCTGCTCGAGCGACTCGGCGCCACGTTGCGCGCCGAGCTCGCGCGGCTCCTTCCCGAGGCGGGCCAGCCGCCCACAGCCGGTGCAGGCGACGTCCGACCGGTGTTCGAAAGCGTCGCGCAGGTCGTCGGCCTGCTCGCCGGCCGTCAGTCGCTGTTGATCATCCTCGAGGATGTCCATTGGGCCGACGAGATGAGTGCCCGCCTGTTGGCCTTCGTCGGTCGGCGGCTGGCCGGGCGACCGGTCTTGCTGTTGGCGACCGCGCGAGAGGAGGAGCTCGCCGATCTCCCCGCGCTTCGCCAGGCGCTGGACGACCTGCGACGGGGTGGACTCATCGACACGCTGACGCTGGGGCCACTCTCACACCCCGACACGCTGGCGCTCGTCCGGGCGATCACGCGGAGCGGTGATGAGGCCGCAATCGAGCGGCTCGGCGAGCAGGCGTGGGCGGCGAGCGAGGGCAACCCGTTCGTTGCGGTGGAGACCGCGCGGGCATATGCGGAGGGCGCGGCGATCGGCGGCGCGCGCGGTGGGGCGCTTACCGAACGGGTGCGCGACCTCATCGGCCGGCGGCTCGAGCGCCTGTCCGAACGCGGGCACACGCTCGCCGGCGTGGCCGCCGTGATCGGGCGCGAGTTCGAGTTCACGCTGCTGCATCGGGTTTCCGGGCTCACCGAGGACGATACGGCGGCCGGTGTCGAGGAGATGGTGCGCCGGCGCATCCTCCATGGTCTGGGCGAGCGCTTCGACTTCACCCACGACCGGATTCGCGACGTCGCCTACGCACGCATCCTGGCGCCCCGCCGCAAGCTGCTCCATCGGCGGATCGCCGAGACGCTGGAGGCTGCCCGGAAGGATAACCCAAACATCGAGGCGCTGCCGATCGGCCTCCACTACCGTGACGCCGACGTCTGGGACAAGGCCGTCGAACATCTGCGGGAGGCCGCGAAGCGAGCGGCGGAGCGAGGGGCGTTTCGCGACTCGGCGAGCTGCTCCGAGCAGGCGCTTGCCGCGCTGCGCCAGCTCCCCGAGAGCCGAGAGCGGATGGTGCGGATGCACGACGTGATGGGAGGGCTGCGCACGGCGCTGATCCCGCTCGGCGACCTCAAGCGACAGGTGCAGACCCTCGAGGAGATGATCGCGATCGCTGAGGGGCTCGGCGATCGGGGTCGGCTCGCCAAGATTCTCGGGTCGGCCGGCTACACCCTGGGGGCCCTTGGTGAGCACCAGCGTGCCATCGAAATTGCCAAGCGCGGCCGGGCGCTCGCCGAGGAGTCCGGCGATCTCCTCACGATCGCGGGGGCCGACGCGATGATGGGCCGCGCCAACTATGCGCTCGGGAACTATGCAACCACGATCGAGACGGCCAGTCGGGCTTTCGCCGCGGTGGAGGTGGAGTCGGGCTACGATCGCTTCGGTCCCCAGTCGAAGTTCCAGGCCGTCGGAGCACGCGTGTGGGTGGCGATGTCGCTCGCCGAGCAGGGCCACTTTGCCGCCGCGAACACCCGGAGCGTGGAGGCTGTCGCCATCGCCGACAGGGCCGAGGCTCCGCATGAGCGCGTCTGGTCGCGCTTCGGCGCCGGTCGAGTCGCGTTCGTCCAGGGGGAGCTCGAGCGGGCGGCCGCGTTCCTGGAGGCGATCCTGCCCCAGGCGCGCAGCGAGCTGAGTATCTACATCTCACGGATCGCTTCGACGCTCGGCTCGGTGCGCCTGCTCGCGGGACGGACCGCCGAGGCGCTGCCCCTGCTGGAGCAGGCGGCCGAGCACGGTCAAGCGATCGGCTTCATGCACGGCCACTCGCTCGTGCTGGCGCTGCTGGCCGAGGGCTACCTCCGCGCCGGGCGACTAGACGACGCAAGCCGGACCGCCGGCGAGGCGCTCGCGCTGGCACGCAAGCTGGGTGAGCGCGGCTGGGAGGCGTGGACGCTTCGGGTGCTCGGCGAGCTGGACGCGGAGCGCTCGTCGGCAGACGCCGCGGCTCGCTATGGCGAGGCGCTCGCCCTCGCGGTCGAGCTCGGCATGCGGCCGCTGGAGGCGCACTGTCGGCGGGGCCTCGCCAGAATTGCCCATGCTCGCTCCGAGCTGTCCGCCGCCGTCGACCTCTACCGCGAAATGGGAATGACGTTCTGGCTTCGACGCGCCGAGGGCGATCTCGCGGACACTCGCCTCCCGTGATCTCGCCACAACGCCAGACGACCGGGACCTGCGCCGCGGGCGGTCAGCCGAGCAGGTCGCGAACCGTAACCGTCAGGTCGGGGAAGGCGAGCGGAGCGAATCGCTCATCAGCAGGCGGAATGGACACGTCGCGATAGCTCGAGGTCCCGGGCCCGCGATGGATCTCGACCCGGCTCGCCTCGAGGTCGACCAGCCAAGCCTCTCCCACGCCAGCCCGAGCGTACAGTGGCAACTTGGTCCGGCGGTCGTAGAGCAGCGACGAATCAGCGACCTCGATGAGCAGACGAACGGCGGGCGGCTCGGGCAAGCCGCTCGCGTAGAAGTCGGCGCGCGGAGCGAGCAGCATGATGTCGGGCTCCGGCTCCGACTGATGGCGGACCAGGAGCAACGGGTTCTGGATCCACACGACCGCCCGATCGCCCAGTCGGATCGAGAAAAGATGGTGGATCCTTGCCACGGTCGCGGCGTGGCGGCTGCCGATCGGCGTCATTTCGAAGATCTCGCCCTCGATGAGCTCGACCCGGTCGTCCGCGCCGAGGATGCCGGTCTCGCCCATGCGGTGGTACTCGTCGAGCGTGAAGCGACGGCGTCTCTGAGTAACGGCCACGTTATCCTCGCCCTCCGCCATTCCGCTGCGCCTCCTGCCTGCGGTCAATGCCGCGGATCGGATACACTGCTCGCGAGGCGATTCTACCGCCGGAGAGGCCCGATGAGTTTCGTCAGCCACGTCGAGTGCACGATTTGCGGCGCCCGTCACGACGCTCGGCACCTGCTGACGGTCTGCGAGAAGTGCGGACAGATGCTCGCGGTGCGGTACGACCTCGAGCGCGTGAAGGCAAGCGTCACGAAAGATGCGCTTCGCCAGCGCGCCGCCGGCATGTACCGCTTCCGCGAGCTCACCCCGCTGGACGACGCGGAGCAGCCAGTGACGCTCGGCGAGGGCGGAACGCCGCTCCTCGACCTCCCGCGGCTGGCCGCCCACCTCGGGATCCGGCGGCTCTGGGCGAAGGACGAGGGCCAGAACCCGACCGGATCGTTCAAGGCGCGCGGCTTGGGGATGGCGATCACCCGCTCGCGAACCCTCGGCGCCCGCGGCTTCGTCATTCCCTCCGCCGGTAACGCTGGCGGCGCCGCGGCGGTGTACGCGGCGCGGTGCGGCCTGCCGTGCGTGGTCATCGTGCCGCGCGGCACGCCGCCGGCCGCCGTCGCCGAGGCGCAGATTGCCGGCGCCCACGTCTTCACGATCGAGGGCTCCATCGCCACCGCCGGGCGGGTCGTCGCGAAGGCCGCGCCCGCGCTGGGCTGGTTCGATCTCTCGACGCTCAAGGAGCCGTACCGCCTCGAGGGCAAGAAGACGATCGGGCTCGAGCTGGCCGAGCAGCTCGACTGGCGCATGCCCGACGTCCTGCTCTATCCGACCGGAGGCGGCACCGGGCTCGTCGGGATCCCGAAGGGCTACGAGGAGCTCCGCGCGATGGGCTGGCTCTCGGGCCCGCTTCCGCGCTTCTTCGCCGTGCAAGCCGAGGGCTGCGCGCCGGTGGTCAAGGCGTTCGCGGAGGGCGCGGAGAACACGGCGGCGTGGGAGAACCCGACGACGCACGCTGCCGGCCTGCGCGTGCCGTCACCGTTCGCCGGGCGCCAGATGCTTCGCTTGCTGCGCGACACGCGCGGCGGCGCGCTGGCGGTCAGCGAGAAGGCGATCCAGGAGGCGCAGCGCCTGATCGCGCGCACCGAGGGGACCTGGACCGCGCCCGAATCGGCGGCGCTCGTCGCCGCGCTCTTGTTGATGAAGGCCGCGGGCGAGGTCGGCCGAGACCTCGAGATCATGCTGATCTTCACCGGCGCCGGCCTCAAGTACGCGCCCCCGCCGCTCGAAGCTCCCACCGATCTCGCGGGCACCGAGGAGCAGGTTCTCCTCCAGGTCCGCCGGGGCGTAACCGGGGCTTAACAGGGTCTTTCGTCGGTGGTAGCATCGGGCCACCTCAGCGCGAGTTTCAGGAGGCTGGCCCATGACGGTCGAGATCGGCAAAATCCGGAACGTGGGGGTCGTCGGTCACGGTGGCGTCGGTAAGACGTCGCTGGTCGAGGCGCTGCTGTTCGCGGCGGGCGCCGTGACGCGCCTGGGCCGCGTGGACGACGGCTCGACGACCACCGACTTCGATCCTGACGAAATCAAGCGGAAGATCTCCATCAACACCTCGATCGCCTACTGTGACTGGAAGGGCCATCGGATCAACCTCGTCGACACCCCCGGATACGGCGACTTCATCGCCGATGCCCGCGCCGGGCTCCGGGTGGTCGAGGCGGCGGTGGTGGTGGTCGACGCCGTCGCCGGCGTCCAGGTGCAGACCGAGAAGGTCTGGAAGTTCGCGACCGAGTTCAACCTGCCGCGCGTGGTCGTCGTGAACCGTCTCGACCGCGAGCGGTCGGACTTCTTCCGCACGCTCGAATCGCTCGGCCGGCGGCTCAAGGGGCGGCTGGTCGCGCTCCACATCCCCTTGGGCGAGGAGTCCGGCTTCAAGGGCTTCGTCGACCTCGTCAAGATGAAGGCCGTCACCGTCGCCGGCGGCAAGCCGACCGAGGGCGAGATTCCGGCCGACCTGGCCGACCGGGCCAAGGAGCATCGCGAGAAGCTCGTGGAGGCCGCCGCCGAGACCGACGACGACCTGCTCAGCAAGTATCTCGACGAGGGCTCGCTGGGCGAGCCCGAGATGCTCAAGGCGCTGCGCGCGGGCATCGCCCAGGGCAAGCTGGTGCCGGTCGTGTGCGGCGCCGTCGTGAAGTCGATCGGCGTCCACGCGCTGCTCGACCTGATCGTCGATTCGCTCCCGTCGCCGGCGGACCGTGGCGAGATCACCGGCACCGACCTCAAGGCGAAGGCGGAGGGTTCCCGGGCCGCCGAACCGAAGGCGCCGGTGGCGGCGCTCGTCTTCAAGACGCTCAGCGACCCGCACATCGGCAAGCTCTCGCTGTTCCGCGTCCTGAGCGGCACCCTCCGGGCCGACTCGACGCTGCTGAACCCGCACCGCGGCGCCCGCGAGCGCATGGGCCACGTCTCGTGGCTCCAGGGCAAGACCCAGAAGAACGTCGAGGCGCTCGGCCCCGGCGAGATCGGCGTCGCCCAGAAGCTGAAGGAGACGCTGACCGGCGACACGCTCGCCGACGAGGCGCATCCCTTCGAAGTGCCCCGCATCACGTTCCCGGAGGCCGCGATCTCGTTCGCGATCCAGCCCAAGACACGCGGCGACGAGGACAAGATCTCGACCGCGCTGGCGCGGATCGCGGAGGAGGACCCGACCGTCCACTACCACTTCGACCCGGAGACGAAGCAGCTGCTGGTGTCCGGCGTCGGAAGCCTCCACGTCGAGATGGTCGTCGAGCGCATGAAGCGCAAGTACAACGTCGACGTCCTCCTGCTGCCGCCGCGCATCCCTTACAAGGAGACCGTGAAGGGGCGCGCCGAAGGGCAGGGGAAGTACAAGAAGCAGACCGGCGGCCGCGGCCAGTACGGCGACACCTGGCTGCGGGTCGAGCCGATGGCGCGTGGCGGCGGGTTCGAGTTCGTCGACGACGTCTTCGGCGGCGCGGTGCCGCGCAACTTCATCCCCTCGGTCGAGAAGGGTGTCCGCGATTGTATGAAGAAGGGGATCCTCGCCGGCTACCCGGTGGTGGACATGAAGGTCACGCTCTACGACGGTTCCTCCCACGACGTCGACTCCTCCGACATGGCGTTCCAGATCGCCGCCTCGATGGGGCTGCAGAAGGTCTTCATGGACGCCCACCCGATCCTGCTCGAGCCGATCATGAACGTCGAGGTGACCACGCCGGCCGACCACGCCGGCGACGTCATCGGCGATCTCAACTCCCGGCGTGGCCGCATCGTCGCCATGGAGCCCGCGGGCGAGACCGCGGTCGTGCGCGCGGTGGCGCCGATGGCCGAGATGCTCACCTACGAGTCGAGCCTGCGCTCGATGACGGGCGGCCGCGGCGGCTACTCGATGGAGTTCTCGCACTACGAAGAGGTGCCGGCGTTCCTGGCCGACAAGGTCGTCAAGGAAGCGAAGGCCGACAAGGAGAAAGCCGAGAAGCACTAGGGGAGCCGGGAGGCTCCGGGTAGAATAGGAGCGCTTCGATGATCTTCCAACAAGTCCTGAACGAAGAGTCGGGGTGCCTCTCCTACCTGATCGGCTGTAGCGAGGCCGGGCGCGCCCTCATCGTCGATCCTGGCCGCGACCGGGTCCACGAATACCTTCGCCTGGCCGCGAAGAAGGGTCTCACCATCAGCCATATCGTCGAGACCCACACGCACGCCGACCACATCTCGGGCAATCGCGACCTCGCCGAACTCACGCGCGCGCCGATCCTCGTCCACCGCGCCGCCGGCGTCGCCTTCGAGCACGGCGAGGTGAGCGACGGCGATGAGCTGCGCATCGGCAGCGTTCGCGTCCAGATCGCCCACACCCCCGGCCACACCCCCGACTCGATCTGCCTGCTGGTCACCGACCTCTCGCGCGGCGACATCCCGTGGTTCGTCCTGACCGGCGACACGTTGTTCGTGGGATCGGTTGGACGACCCGACCTCGGCGGCGCCCAGGCAGCGCAGGATTCGTGGGAGAGCCTTCGCCGCGTGCTCCTGCCCCTCGACGACAGCGTCGAGGTCTACCCGGCGCACGGCGCCGGCTCGGCGTGCGGGCGGGCGATGTCGGCGAAGTCCGGGTCGACCATCGGCTTCGAACGGCGCTTCAATCCGGCGCTCCAGTTCAAGGAGCGCGGCGCGTTCGTCGATTTCATCATGCGTGACCTCCCGCCCAAGCCGCCGTCGTTCGAGAAGATCGTCGGCAAGAACCGGGGCGTGGTGCCGCTGATGGCGGCCAAGCCCCGTCCGTACAGCGCGCGGGAGGCGTGGGAGGCCGTGCAGCGCGGCGAGATCGTGGTGGACCTGCGCGACCCGGCCACCTACGGTGAGATGCACGTCGCCGGGGCGATCAACGTGTGGATCGAGAGCCCGCAGTTCGCCGAGCGCGTCGCGGGCATGGTGCCGGCCGGGGTGCCGCTCCTGCTGCTGGCGCAGGGTCCGTCCGACCTCGAGCGCGCCGTCCAGGCGCTGGCCCGCGTGGGCGTCGACGAAGTCGTCGGATTCCTCCAGTGGGGCATGATCGAGTGGCGCAGCGAGGGTTTCTCGGTCGAGTCGGTGCCGCAGATCACGGTGCACGAGCTCACCGAGTGGCTCGAAGAGGGCCGCGACGTCGCCGTGATCGACGTCCGCGAGCACTCCGAGTGGCTCGAGGGTCACATCGAGGCCGCGCTTCACTTGCCGATGCTCGAAGCCCAGGGACGGCGGGCCGAAATACCCGCCGACCGGCCGAAGGCCGTGCTCTGCGCCGGCGGCCTCCGTTCGAGCACCGTGATCAGCGCGCTCAAGCGGCACGGCATCCAGGGCTGGTACAACGTCACGGGCGGGATGACCGCGTGGCAGCGTTCGGGATATCCCGTGGTGCGCGCCTCATCAGACAAGTCCGGCGCTTGACCGGGTCCTTTGCCCCGCAGTACGCGGCCCTCTTCGGCCGTCCGTGGATCGTGTGGGGCGCCGGGGTCCTCGTGGCGACCCTCAACGTGTTCCTGTTCGCGTTCGATCGCCCGTGGACCGCGTCCGACGGGATGCGGAACTGGGGCGACTGGATGCTCACGGCCCTCGGCGCCGTGCGCCGTCCCGACCTCCTGCCGCCCTGGCTCTACTCGGGCTCGCTCCTGAATGCCGGGGTAATCGTCGGCGGCGCGATCGCCGCGCTCCTCTCGCGCGAGTTCGCGATCCGGGTGCCGGCGCGCGGCGAGCTCGTCAAGGGCGGCGTGGGCGGGTTATTGATGGGCGTGGGCGCCGTCCTCGCCTTCGGCTGCAACATCGGCGGCTTCTTCTCGGCCACGAGCGCCCTGTCGCTCTCGGGGCTCGGCATGATGCTGGGCCTCGGCGCCGGCGCCTTCCTCGGCCTGCGATATCTGCTCTGGGAAGTCGCGCACCGGCCGCGCTGGTCCCGCGGCGGCGGGCGGATCTACCTCCAGACGGCGGACGACGCGCCGGGGCGTCAGCCCTGGGCGGGCGTGATCGCGCTCGTCCTGGTCGCGGCGGTGCTGGTCGCCTACGCGCGCGCGGGGTACGGGACGCAGTCCGTCTTCCTGCTGTTTGGCGGCGCGTTCGGCGTGATCTTCCAGCGCTCGCGCTTCTGCCTGGTGCGCGCCTTTCGCGAGCCGTTCATGTCCGGCGACGCCGAGCACACGCGGGCGGCGGCGCTGGCGCTGGTCGTGTCCACGCTCGGCTTTACGATCTTGAAATTCGGCGACCTGAAGGACAAGAGCGAGTGGGTGTTCCCGGCCGCGGGGCTCGGCTCGCTCGCCGGCGGGCTTGCCTTCGGCGTCGGGATGACGCTCGCGGGCGGCTGCGGCGCGGGCTCCCTGTGGCGGGCCGGCGAGGGCCAGGTGAAGCTCTGGGCCGCCGTAGCGTGCTTCGCCGCCGGCGCGTCCCTCGCGCGGCTGGTCGCGGCGCAGACCGGCCTCCTCGGGAAGCTCGGCGCGGCCGTCTTCCTGCCGTCGTCGCTCGGCTGGGGCGGCGCGATCGTGTTGATCGTCGCGATCGCCCTCGGGTGGGCTATGCTGGCGACCTGGAACGAATCGACCGGCCGGTTCAGCGCGGTCTAGCGAATTCGAGGAGGCGAGAATGAGTCACTGGACGCGCAGACACTTCCTCGGGACGTCGGGAATCGGACTCGGCCTGCTGGCGGCGGGTTGCGCACCCACGGTCTCGGACTTCGCGCAGAAGTCGGGCCGGCGGGTCGTCGTGATCGGCGGTGGCTGGGGGGGCGCGACGGCGGCTAAATACGTGCGTCTGGCCGATCCATCGATCGAGGTCGTCCTGCTGGAGCCGAACAAAGAATTCGTGTCGTGCCCGTTCAGCAACCTCGTGCTGAGCGGTGTGCGCTCGATCGACAGCATCAGCTTCGGCTACGGCGGGCTCCGGGCCCGCGGCGTGCGTGTCCTGCACGAGGCGGCGACCGCGATCGAGCCCGACGCCCGGCGGGTGAAGGTGGGTGACGGCTACATCCAGTACGACCGGCTCATCGTCTCACCCGGTGTCGAGTTCCAGTGGGAGCAGGTCGAGGGGCTGGCGGCGGCGCAAGACCGCGTGCTCCACGCCTGGAAGGCGGGGCCGCAGACTGTCGCGCTGGCGAAGCAGCTGCAGTCGATGGCCGACGGTGGCGTGTTCGTGCTGACGATCCCGCCGGCCGCCTATCGCTGCCCGCCCGGCCCGTACGAGCGCGCGTGTCAGGTCGCGTGGTATCTGCAGACCAACAAGCCGAAGTCCAAGCTCATCGTGCTCGACGCCAACCCGAACGTCATCTCGAAAACGGGACTCTTCCGGGCCGCCTGGACGAAGTACCCGAACCTCGAGTACCGCGGCTCCAACAAGGTCGTGAAGGTCGACCCTGGCGTGCGCGAGGTGACGACGGAGCTCGGCGACAAGGTGAAGTACGACGTGGTGAACCTGATCCCGCCGCAGCGCGCCGGGACGATCGTGGTCAGCGCGGATCTGGTCGGCGCGGACAAGCGCTGGTGCGAGGTCAACCACCTGACCTACGAGTCGGTGAAGCACAAGAACGTGCACGTGATCGGCGACTCCACCACCGGGCTGCCGGTGCCGAAGTCGGGGAACATCGCGAACGCGATGGGCAAGATCTGCGCGGTCGCGGTCACCCGGATGCTCAACGACAAGCCGGTGCCCGCGATGGCGCCGGGCAACACGTGCTACAGCTGGGTGAGCGACCGCGAGGCGATCGCGGTCGTGAACAGCTACAAGATCGACGGCGACAAGGTCGTGCAGATCGAGCAGAAGCTCACCCCCGGCCAGTCGGAGGCGTGGGCGCAGAACGCGGTCGGCTGGGCCACCAGCATCTGGCAGGACATCCTCGGTTAGCGCGGCGATATAGGCGATATAAAGGAGAACGCGATGCCGACCCTCGTCAGCCTCCTGCTCCTGCTCCTCCTCGCCCCCGCCGTCGCCGCCGGACCGCTCGACGCGCCGGGCGCCACCAGCGCGCTCGCCTGCAGCGCCTGCCACGGCTTGGGCGGCCAGAGCCCGTCGAACACCATGCCGATCATCGCCGGGATCACGCCCTGGTACTTCAAGAAGGCGATCCAGGACTATGCGGCCGGCAAGCGGCCGTCGCCCGAGATGGAGCCCTACGCGAAGATGGTCGTGCAGTTCGGCGTTGACGAGATCGCCGCGTACTTCGCGGGCCAGCCACGCACGCCGTCCTCGGTCAAGCTCGACGCGGCGGCGGTCGAGCGCGGGCGCGCCGCGGCCGCGCAGTGTACCGTTTGCCACGGTGTCTCCGGCAAGGGCGACGCGTCCAAGAGCGTTCCCGATCTGACGGGCCAGCCGCCCGGCTACCTGCGCAACCAGATGCTGTTGTTCAAGAGCGATCGGCGGAGCCCCGGCGACGACACGCTCAAGGCCGTGAAGGCGCTGATGAAGACCATCCCGGACGAGCAGTTCGCCGACCTGGCCGCATACTGGTCGAGCGTCAGGTAACTGCACTGATCGCTCCCGGGCGCGACGGACGGAACGCGTGACGCTCGCGCTCACGTCCACGCTCCTCGGCGTCGGGTTCCTCAGCGCATTCTTCGCCGGGCTCCTCGGCATCGGCGGCGCGCTGGTCATGATTCCGCTGCTGCTCTACGTGCCCCCGCTCGTGGGCGTCGGCCAGCTCGACATCAAGGCCGTCGCGGGCATCACGATGGCCGAGGTGTTCGTGGCGGCGCTGTTCGGTTTTCTGGCGCACCGGCGGCACCGTACGGTCAATTCCCAGATCGCGGCCGTCGGCGGCGTGGCCAGCACCGCGGGATCGTTCGTGGGCGCGCTCCTGTCCAAGACGGTCGACGATACGTGGCTGCTGCTCGTGTTCGCTGCCATCGCCACGGTCGGCGCGGCGCTGATCCTGCTCCCGGGCGGGCTGGAGGAGGTCTCCGCGACGGGAGACGCCCCGCGCTACAGCTCGCTGCGGATCGCCGTCGTCTCCGGCGGCGTCGGCCTGGCGGCGGGGTTCGTGGGTGCGGGCGGCGCTTTCCTCCTGGTGCCGCTGCTGGTCGTGGTCGTCGGCGTGCCCATCCGCGCGACGATCGGAAGCTCGCTCGGCATTACCGCGCTGTCCGCGACCGCTGGGTTCCTCGGCAAGCTGGTGTCCCACCAGATTCCCTTCGGCCCGGCGCTCGTGGTGGCGGTCGGCGCGATCCCCGGCGCTCAGCTCGGCGCCATGGTGAGCCGACACGTCAGCAGCAGGCACCTCAAGCAGGCGCTCTCGATCACGATCGTGGCGGCCGCGGTGCGCGTGTGGTGGGACGTGTTCGGGCCGATCGCGCTCGTCACGATCCCGGTGGGATTTGCCCTGGGACTGGTGCTGGGCGCGACGGGGATGGGCAGCGGCGTCCTGATCGTGCCGCTGTCGTACGCGGTGCTCGATCTCGACTACTCCCACGCGGTCGCGCTCGCCCTGATCTGCACGATCATCGCCCGGAGCTTCGGCGTGCTGACCTACCGTGGGTGGAGACGGGTCCGGTGGACGCCCGTTCTCCTCTACGGGCTGGTGGGCGCGCTCGGGGCAGTGCTCGGCGCCCGCATGGTGTACACGGCTCCCGCCGCCGTCCAATCCGCGTACCCGTACGTCCTCGCCGGCATCCTCCTGGTGCTGGCGCTGCTGCTGGCGGGCAACGTGTTGGTCTGGCCGAGCGACGGAGGCGGAGACAGCGCGCCGCCCGGGCGGGTGACGCCGCTCGCGGTCGCGCACGACGTGGCGACTCAGCTGGCGGTCTCCGGGCTGGTCGGGCTGACCGCCATCGGCAGCGGGAGCCTGGTGATCTTCTCCCAGTTCCGGATGTTCCAGGTGCCGGTGGTCGACGCCCTCGAGTCGGCGTTCGTGCTCGCCATGATGATGGTCGTCCCGGCGGGTGTCACGCACCTGGTCCTGGGCAGCGTCGACTGGCGGTTCGTCGGGCTGCTGACGGCGGGCGCGATGGTCGGGTCGGTCGTGAGCCCGTCGGCCGGCCGTCTCGTCCGGACGCGGACGGTGAACCTCGTGCTGGCGGGCTTCGTCGTGATCGGCGCGGTCCTGACCGTGCTGCGGGCGATGGCGACCGGCGGGAGCTGAGCGCGTGCGCTACGGGTTCGTCATCGATCAGCGCCGCTGCATCGGCTGTCACGCCTGCACGGTCGCGTGCAAAGAGGAGAACCGGGTGCCGCTCGGCGCGTTCCGCACCTGGGTGAAGTACGTCGAGCGCGGCACCTTCCCGCAGACCCGCCGCTACTTCTCGGTCCTGCGATGTAACCACTGCGACGACGCGCCGTGCGTCACCATCTGCCCGACGGTGGCGCTCTACCGCCGCCCGGACGGGATCGTGGACTTCGACTCGTCCCGGTGCGTCGGCTGTAAGGGCTGCATGCAAGCCTGCCCCTACGACGCGCTGTACATCGATCCGGACACGCACACCGCGGCCAAGTGCAACTACTGTGCGCACCGGGTGGAGGTCGGGCTCGAGCCCGCCTGTGTGATCGTGTGCCCCGAGCAGGCGATCATCGCGGGCGACCTGGACGACCCGGCGTCCACGATCGCCCGTATCGTCGACCGCGAGCCGGTGCAGGTGAGGAAGGCCGAGCAGGGGACGCGTCCCAAGGTCTTCTACCTCGGCGCCGACGCCTCCGCGCTCTCGCCCGAGCTTCAGACGCCGTCCGACCAGTACCTCTGGGCACAGCGGCCGCGCGAGGAGGTCGACCTCGTGAGGATGGTCACCTCGGTGCAGCCGAGAAGCGGTCCCGGCGCCGGCGCGCTGAGCCGGTCCGTCTACGACGTACCCCACCAGGTGCGGCCCTGGGGCTGGCGGGTCGCCGCCTACCTGTGGACGAAGTCCATCGCCGCGGGTGTGCTGCTCGTCGCCGCCCTCGCCGGCACCGGGGGTTGGGGAGGTCTCCTCGGGATCGGTGCACCGGCGATCAGCCTGCTCTTTCTGATCCTTACGACCGCGTTGCTGATCCTCGACCTCAAGCGTGCCGACCGTTTCGCGTACGTGCTTCTCAAACCCAACTGGCGATCATGGCTCGTGCGGGGCGCCTGGATCCTGATGGCGTTCGGCATGGTTGCCGCCGTGTGGCTGATCGGCGGCCTGAGCGATCGCGGCGACATCGTGAGCGCGGTCTTCGTGCCGGCGGTGCTCTTGGCGCTCGCCGCCGCGGGGTACAGCGCGTTCCTGTTCGGGCAGGCCGAGGGGCGCGACTTCTGGCAGAGCCCGCTCGTGCTTCCGCATCTGATCGTCGCCGCGCTGGCGGCGGGCAGCGCGACGCTCCTGCTCGCCTCGCTCGTCTGGCGGACCGGGGCACCGGCCGCGGGCCGCTACGTCTTCCATCCGGCCGACGTGCTCGGCCCGCTGATGGTGCTGTCGCTCCTCGCCAACGCCGTGCTGCTGGCGATCGAGCTCGGGAGTCACCACCCCGTACGCGACGTCGCCAAGGCTGCGATGCTGATCACGCGCGGAGGTTACCGCGCGCGCTTCTGGGCCGGCGTGGTCCTGGCCGGGACCGTCGCGCCGATCGCCTTCGTGATGGCGGACCTCGCCCTCACGCTGCCGGCCCTGAGCCAGCTCGCCGCGGTCCTGACACTGGGCGGCCTTTGGCTGTGGGAGGACCTGTGGGTGAAGGCCGGTCAATCCATTCCGTTGAGCTGACGCCCGCGCGCGACTTTGAACAGAGGGAACGCATGACCGATCGCCCGATCGAGCCGCTTCACCCCGTCGCCCGCGAGCTCACCCCGCCGGCGGGTGGGCTGCGCGCGTACCCGCCCGTGGAGCGCTGGGAGGACTGGGAGGAGTTCGATCCGGTCGCGTGGCCGCAGCGGGTCAAGCGACAGTACTCGCTGATCCCGACGATCTGCTTCAACTGCGAGGCAGGCTGCGGCCTGCTGGCGTACGTCGACAAGCACACGCTCAAGATCCAGAAATTCGAGGGCAACCCCACGCACCCCGGGAGCCGCGGCCGCAACTGCGCCAAGGGACCGGCGACGCTGAACCAGGTCAACGACACCGAGCGGATCCTCTATCCGCTGCGGCGCGTCGGTCCCCGCGGCGGGGGGAAGTGGGAGCGCGTCACCTGGGACGACGTGCTCGACGACATCGCCGCGAGGATCCGCAAGGCGCTGGTCGAGGGACGGCCGAAGGAGGTCATGTACCACCTGGGCCGCCCCGGTCACGAGCTGGTCTACCTCCAGCGTGTCTTCCACGCCTGGGGGATCGACGGCCACAACAGCCACACCAACGTCTGCTCGGCGAGCGCTCGCGCCGGCTACGCGTTCTGGCACGGGATGGACCGGCCGTCGCCCGATCACGCGAACGCGCGGTTCATCCTGCTGCTCTCCTCGCACCTCGAGACCGGCCACTACTTCAACCCGCACGCCCAGCGCATCATGGAAGCGAAGTCGCGCGGCGCCAAGGTGGCGGTGCTCGACTCGCGTCTCTCCAACACCGCGTCGATGGCCGACTGGTGGCTGGCGCCCTGGCCAGGCTCGGAATCCGCGGTGCTGCTGGCGATCGCCCGCATCCTCGTGGGCGAGAAGCTCTACGACCGCGACTTCGTCCGGCGGTGGGTCAACTGGGAGGAGTACCTGCGGGAGGAGCGCCCGGACTTGCCGGTGACGCTCGACGCGTTCGAGCGGGCGCTCGACGAGCTGTACGCGGGGTTCACGCCCGAGTTCGCCGAGGCCGAGAGCGGCGTGGCGGCCGCGACGATCGTGGAGGTGGCGCGCGAGATCGGTCGCGCCGGCTCGGCGCTCGCGACCCACGTCTGGCGCAACACCGCCGCCGGCAACCTCGGCGGCTGGCAGGTGGCGCGCGCGCTCGAGCTGATCGTGGTGCTGATGGGCGCGGTCGGCACTCCGGGCGGGACGGCCCCCAGCGCCTGGAACAAGGCGATCCCGGAGCCGCCCATGATGCCGCCGCCCGGCAAGGTGTGGAGCGAGCTCCTCATGCCGCCCGAGTATCCGCTGGCGTTCTTCGAGATGAGCTTCCTGTTGCCGCATTTCCTGAAGGAAGGCCGCGGCAAGCTCGCGATGTACTTCACGCGCGTCTACAACCCGGTCTGGACCAATCCCGATGGGATGTCATGGGTCGAGATGCTGACCGACGAGGCCAAGGTCGAGCGGCACGCGTGCCTGACGCCGATCTGGAGCGAGACGGCGTGGTTCGCCGACTTCGTGCTGCCGATGGGGCACGCCTCCGAGCGCCACGACCTCATGTCGCAAGAGACCCACGCGGCGCGCTGGATCGGCTTTCGCCAGCCCGTGCTCCGCGTCGCTCTCGAGAAGCAGGGCAAGACGTTCGATCTCACCTGGCAGGCGCACGAGGCCGCGGGGCTCGGCCAGGTCTGGGAAGAAGATGAGTTCTGGATCGAGCTCTCCTGGCGGATCGACCCCGACGGGGCGCTCGGGATCCGGAAGTATTTCGAGTCGCCGTACCGCCAGGGCCAGAAGCTCCGTACCGAGGAGCTCTATCGGTGGATCTTCGAGAACAGCGTGCCCGGGTTGCCGGCGGCGGCGGCCAAGGAGAAGCTGACCCCGCTCCAGTACATGCGGAAGTACGGTGCCTTCCTGATCGAGGATCAGGTGTACCGCACCCACGAGCAGCCGCCGCCCGCCGGCGATCCGGGCGTCGAGATCGACGGCAAGCGCCACCTCGGGTTTCCGACGCCGTCGCGCAAGCTCGAGTTCTTCTCGAAGACGCTCAAGGCGTGGAAGTGGCCGGAGCAGGCGGTGCCCAACTACATCCGGAGCCACGTCCACTGGTCGCAGCTCGACCGCGCCCGGGGCGAGATGGTCCTGCTGCCGACCTTCAGGCTGCCGACGCTCATCCACACGCGCTCGGGCAACGCCAAGTGGCTCTACGAGATCTCGCACACCAATCCCCTCTGGCTGCACCCGGAGGACGCCGCGCGCGTGTCGGTCGTCACCGGAGATCTATTAAAGGTCTCGACCCGGATCGGCCACTTCGTCGACAAGGTGTGGGTCACCGAGTCGGTGCGCCCCGGGGTGGTGGCCTGCTCGCATCACCTCGGGCGCTGGCGGCTCCAGGAGAACGCGGGCGGTGAGCGCTGGTCCACCGCGCTGGTCGATCTCGCGCGGCTCGAGCCCGGAAAGTGGCGGATGCGCCAGGTTCACGGCCCGCGCCCGTTCGCGAGCGACGATCCCGACTCCTCCCGCATCTGGTGGGAGGAGGCCGGTGTCCACCAGAACCTCACGTTCCCGGTTCAGCCCGACCCGGTGAGCGGCCAGCACTGCTGGCACCAGAAAGTCACCGTGTCGCGGCCCGGGCCCGACGATCGGTACGGGGACGTGGTCGTGGATACCAACCGGTCGTTCGAGGTCTACCGCGAGTGGCTGGCGCTGGCGCGCCCGGCCCCGGGGCCGGACAACCTGCGCCGGCCGCTCTGGCTGCCGCGCGCGTTCAAGCCCGATGCGTCAGCGTATCGCCTGGACGGGTGAGGATAAGCCGCGCGCGATGCGTTACTCGATCACCTGATCGGCCTGCAGCAGGAGCGTTTTGGGAATCGTCAACCCCACAGCCTTCGCCGTCTTGAGGTTGATGACGAGCTCGAACGTCGTGGGGCCTTCGATCGGCAGGTCGCCGGGATTGGCGCCCTTCAAGACCTTGTCGACGTATCTCGCCGCTCGCCGGAACGTGTCGGTGATGCTCGGCGCATAGGAGATCAGACCTCCGGCCTCGACGTCGGCCTTCAGCCCGAAGATGGTCGGGATCCGCTGCTTGATCGCGAACTCGATGATGATCGGCCGGTAGGCCGACGTGAGAGGACTGGGGAAGATCATCAAGGCGTCGGGGCGCTTTTGCGCCATCGCCGAGAAGGCCTTGGGGACATCGTTCGGGTCTCTCACTTCCAGAGATTGCAGCGTGATTCGCAGTTTGCGGGCCGCGGACTGTGCTTGTTGCAACTGCAGGTGTGCGCCTTCGTTCGTCGGATTCCACAGAAGAACAACGCGGGAGAGTCTGGGAATGGCTTCCTTGAGTAGCTCCAGCCGTTTTCCGCTGAGTTCGGCCGTCGACCAGCCGGGCCCCGTGATGTTTCCGCCTGGACGCGCGAGGCTCGCGATGAGCCCTCCCTCGACCGGGTCGGTCAGCAACGCCGCCACGATGGGGATGGTCTTCGTCGCCTCTCTCGCGGCGTCGAGAACTCCGGGAGCGGCGACGATGACGTCGACCTTGCGGCCGACCAGCTCGGCAGCCAGATCGGACAATAGTTCGCGATTCCACGCCGCTGACCGGTACTCGATGACGATGTTCTGTCCGACAACGTAGCCGAGCTCTCGGAGGCCGTCCAGGAACGCGGCGCGCTCCGTGGAGGGCGGGTCGGCGAGGGGAGAAAGGACCAGATAACCGATCCGCGGAACCTTGTCCGGCCGCTGCGCCACGGCGCCGGACGGCGCGACGACGATCACGAGGACGACGGCGGCCAAGAGCGTCAATGCGCGGCGAATCATTCGACGACCCGTTTCAGGATCGAGTCCGCGTGGGTTGGCGTGGGGATACCGGTTGTCCCGGCTTCTGGTCCGAGCGCATACTTCCTCCCCGAGGGATCGACGTGCGGAGACTCTGGGTCGACATCAGCAGCTTGTCAAGGCGCTTCCTGCCTGTCTTCGGGCTCGGTATGACCGTAGTCTTTCCCGCGGCAAATGCGCGGGGCCAGGACCATGACGCCTCGAAGGTGCAGTTCGTGGAGCATTCCCCGGCGGTATTCGACGCCGCGCAACGGGACGGCAAACCGGTCTTCCTCTTTATCAGTGCCGTCTGGTGTTACTGGTGCAAGTACTTCGAGCAACAAGTGCTTGCGGACGCCGAGGTGGCGAAGTATCTGAATCGGCACTACCTCAACGTCTTCGCCGACCATGACCGACGCCCGGACCTCGTGCGGAAGTATGCTCGAGGGCTGCCGATGATCGTGCTCTTCGGTCCTGAGGGCCGGGTGCGGCAATCGTTTGCCGGCGTGCTGAAGAAGGAAGACTTCCTTGCAATCGTGAAGCATGCCGCCACCTTACCGCCACCGACGACCGACGCCCGGCCGGGCACCGTCCTGGCCCCGGCTCCGGTGACGTGGGAGACGTATCAGCGGCTCCGCGACGAGCTACTGCGCTTCATCGCCGAGCACCTGGACACGGTCTACGGCGGGTTCGGAGCCGGGGACAAATACCCGCAGCCGCGTCTGCTCGCGTATTTGCTCGAGCTGCATCAAGCCACGGGGGACCGTCGCTATCTGGTGGCGGTCGAGAAGAGCCTCGATGGAATCCTCGGAGCCCTCTACGATCGCGTTGACGGCGGGTTCTTCCGCTTCGCCGAAGGACGCGAGTGGCGGCAGCCACACTACGAGAAGCTCCTGCATCTCAACGCGGCCCTGGCGGCGCTGCTCGGCGAGGCTCACCGGGTGACCGGGAACACGCGCTACCGGGAAGCCGCAGATCGTACGACGGCTTATCTGCTCCGGAATCTCTACGACGCGACCGCGGGCGGCTTCTTCAGCAGCCAAAGCGCCGACCCTGCGTATTACCGGCTGTCGGTCGCCGACCGACGGGCTGCGCGCCAGCCGCCGGTGAACCGCGACAAGGTGACCGCGTGGAACGCGGAGGCGGCGGTCGCCATGCTGGCTCTGAGCCAGTCCTCCGGGAGAAAGGATCTACGTGAGGTCGCCCTTCGCACGCTCGAGTTCATACGCGCGAATATGATCGGCAACAAGGGGGCCTTCCACCTCTACGAGTATCGAACCGGTCGACGGTATGGCGAGGGGCAGGTCGATGCCAACGCATGGACCGCTCTCGGGCTCCTCGAGGGTTATCGCGTCGCGCCGACGAAGGGCCACCTCGAGGCCGCCGAGCAAGTGCTCCGCTTTGCCGTCAACGAGCTCTTCGACGCCAGCCGTGGCGCCTTCACCGAAGACAAGAGCTCTCCGCCGCTGCTCGACGCCAACGGCGTCATGGCCCAGGCCCTGTTCCGGGCGCAACAGGTCGGGGGTCGCGGCGAGCATCCGGACGTCGCCCGACGTGTCCTCGGCACATTTGGAGGGGTGACGCGCGTCTTGTTGAGCGAGAGCGAGGACGCCGTGGCCCGCGCGCCCGAGGCCGTCTACTATCTGCGGGCCTATGCCCAGATGTTCCCGAAAATGCCGGGGGACGAGCCGCGGCGGTGAGGGTGACGTCGGATCCGCGTCACCGGATTCCGGGCACGCTCATCGGTTTGCCGTTGTCGAATGCGGTGAGGTAGAGCTCGAGGTCGGCGTACTCTGGCGCGTCGGCCGGGAGGTAGTTCATGCCGAGCGGCAGCATGCATACCTGGAAGCGCTTCCGGATGTCCCAGACCCCGCGATAGGCCATGAACCAGAGTGGGAAGTGCTTGGTCAGCCCTTCGCGCGCCACGCTCAAGAAGCGCGCGCCGGCAAACCGGCCCGCGCCACGATCCGTTTCGTGGCAATCGGCACACGCATGGTTTCTCTGTCCCACCCGCTTGAAGTACACGGCCCGCCCACGCTCGTAAGCCGCGGCTGCCTCGGGGCTCGTGATGTCGACGTCCACGGGCATCCCGTTCGACTGCATTCGGATGAGCATCGTCATGTTGAGGTTGTCCGCGCTCTCGGCCGGCATCTCTCTGCCGGTCGTCCCCGGGGCGTGGACGGTGAGGAAGTCCCCAATCGACATGACGCGCCCGTACGCGGAGAGATACTTCGGATACTTCGTCGCCACGCCTTTCATGGCCCGTTCCGGACCGCCCGCGTGGCAATCCGCGCAGGCCTTCCCCGCCGGTCCCTTCGTGGACCACGTGGCCAGGGCATTTTCAGCGAAGAGGACCGCTGGATTCGTGGCTGGATCCAAGTTGTCCCCGTAGTAGGGCGGTATCGCCTGACGCGTATGCGGGTTCCGCGTAGCGTCTCTCTCTGGTGGCGGCACAAACGGCGGGTTCCCTTTGAGCGTCTGGAGGAAGGCGACGATGTGGACGATCTCCTCGGCCGACACGATTCCGGCCGGTCCCCACGGGGGCATGGCCGTATTGGGAAAGAACAGGCGGGCATCCCAGATCAGCTCGAAGAGATATCGATCCGGCAGACGCCGGTCGCCGATGACCGACAGATCCGGCCCGACACTTCCGGCCGGCCAGACGTCGTCCCCCGGAATCAGGTGGCAGCCAGTGCAGGGCGCCTTGTTCCGCGCCATGAACAGCTGCCGGCCCCGCGCCGGGTCGCCCTTGAGGCTGGGCATGGACACTCGAGTCGGCTGGGGAAAGGTTCTCGCGTCGCTGTAGGCATAGGTGGGCCACTGCTCGTAGTTGGTGGTGAAGGTCGAGAAGGGCTCCTCGTTGTAACGGACCTGCACTCTTTTGCCGTCGATCTCCTTGACCTCGCCCCGGGCCTCGGGGATCGCCCGAGACGTCCACCGCTGCGGGGTCGACGCCTCGTGTTTTTCCGTTCCCGCGACACAACCGAACACGACGAGGGCGGCTAGAGGCAAGAGTTGTCCGAGGGCCTGCTTCTGGCGCATAGTGTCTCTCCGGGTGTAGACGCACTCTGGGTCTGCGTCCCCGGGGTTGTCAAGTGATCAATCAACGGGGCCGCGAAACGCCGGTAAGGTGAAGAGGAGAGGGGCATGACGGGCGATCATCGTGTGAGCCGGCGGACGATGCTGAGGACGCTGAGCGCGCTCGGCGTCGCCGTGGCGGGCGGATTCGACCCCGTGACCCCAGGGACGGCGCACGCCCAGGCGCTTGGCCAGAACGAGACCGTCGAAGCGGCGATAAAGCGTCTCTTCGGTGGCAAGACCATCAAGGACGGCTCCCCTGCGATCAAGCTCGACGTGCCGATCATTGCCGAGAACGGTGCCGTGGTTCCCGTCTCCGTCAGCGTCGACTCGCCGATGACGCCGACGAGCTATGTGAGGCACATCTACGTCCTGGCCGACAAGAACCGGATCCCCATCGTCACGCGCGTGACGCTCGCGCCCGAGGCCGGCCGCGCGTTCATGGGGGCGAACATCAGACTCGGCGAGACCGGCGACGTGCGTGCCATCGTCGAGCAGAGCGACGGCACCCTGCTCCAGGTCAAGCGCGAGGTCAAGGTCACGGTCGGCGGCTGCGGAGGCTAGCCATGACAGACATCGGGAAGGTCCGGCTCCGCGTTCCAGCGATCATCAAGGCCGGGGATGTCGTCCAGGTGCGGGCGCTGGTGATCCATCCCATGGAGCGGATCGAGCGCGATGCCCAGGGCAAGATCATTCAGAAGAACTACAACTACATCGACAAGGTGATCGTGACCTACCTGGGCAAGACCGTCGCCACGTTCGACACGACCCAGAACGTGGCCGAGAACCCCTTCTTCTCCTTCACCTTCAAGGCGACCGACCCGGGCCTGCTCAAGGTCCAGTTTCTCGACACCACGGGCGGACGCTACGAGGGGACGGCCGAGATCAAATTCTCGTGAGCGTCTCGCGATGAGGCGCGCCGGAGCGCGACCGCTCCGCTTGGTCGCGCTCATGGCCCTCGGCGCCGGATGCGCGGCGACGGCCGCCGAGACGCCCGACTACTCCAACCTCCCGAAGTGGACGTCGCGCGCCGTCCCCGAGGCTCGCGGCGACTACCGCACGCTGCCCGACGGCAAGCGGGCCGCCGTGCGCTACGCGGGCTGGACGACTCGTGATTTCGGCACGTTCCGTACCTATGCCTACGACGACACGCGAGCCGAGCCGCCCGTGCAGCGCGCGACGATGCCGGCGGGAGCCGTGGGCGACCCGCCGAAAGGCCGCGCGCTGTTCTTGAGCCGGTCGAAGGGGCCGTGCGTCGGCTGCCACCTGATCCCCGGCGCCGACGTTTGGCCGGCCGGGAGCGTGGGGCCGGACCAGTCGACGATCGCAGATCGAAGGCTGCCGGACCAGTACCTCTACCAGGTCATCTGGGATCCGCGCGTGTTCTTCCCGAACACCACCATGCCGCCATGGGGAACAGCCGGCGTCTTCAGCACCGAGGAGATCGTCGATCTGGTCGCCTATCTGCAAACGCTGAAGGCCCCGCTGGCCCCCGAGACCGACGCCGACCGAAGCCCGTTCACGCGCCGGCGGCCGGTTGGATTCGGCGACGGCCTCGACGCGACTAACAACCCGGCGGTGCTCCTCGCCGAGGACGCCGAGAGCCTCTGGACGGCAAGGGGCTCCGGCGGCAAGGCGTGCGCCGACTGTCACGAGGGCGGCGTTCGCCGCGCGATGCGCGGCGTCGCGGTCCGGTATCCGAAGCTCGTCAAGGCGCACGGGCGGGTGATGAGCGTCGAGGACTTTCTCGCCGTCCACGCGCCCGAGACGACCGGCCGCGAGCTCCCGGAGGAATCGCCTGAGAACCTGCACCTCACCGTCCTCGTCAAGATGGTGTCGAACGGGCTCGCGGTGAGCGTCGACACGACCAGCGCCGAGGCGCGCGCCGCCCTCGCGCGGGGCAAGGCGACCTTCGAGCGGCGTGTCGGCGAACGCAATCACGCGTGCGCCGACTGCCACACGCCCGAGCGCGGCGCCAACAAGTTCCTGGGCGGTCGGCTGCTGGCCGACGTCACCAGCGGTATGACGCGCCACTTCCCGGTCTGGCGCACGAGCCTGGGCGAGGTGTGGGACGTGCGCAAGCGGTTGCAGTGGTGCATGACGCCGCTCGGGGCGAACATGCTCGCCGCCGACTCCGTCGAGTACGCGGAGCTGGAGCTCTACCTCACCACCTTCGACAACGGCCGCCCCCTGAGCGTCCCCGGGATCCGCCATTGATCTCCCGCCGCGACCTCGTGAAGCTCCTCGCGGTCGCGGCCGGCGCAGGGCTGGCGCCGCGGGCGCTCGAGGCCGACGACGGTCCGGCGCGGCTGCTCGCGTTCGAGCCGCTTGGCAACGTGACGTTGCTCCACGTCACCGACACGCACGGCACGCTCCGTCCCGTGTTCTACCGCGAGCCCGACACCGTCCTGGGCGTCGGCGCCGAGCGCGGGAAGGCGCCCTTCCTGACGGGCGCGGCGCTCCTGCGCGCCTACCACCTGGCGCCCGGCTCCGTCGAGGCGTACGCCTGCACCCACCTCGACTTTCCCGCGCTGGCGGCGCGCTACGGGCGGATGGGCGGCTACGCGCACCTGGCGACGCTCGTGAAGCGAATTCGGGCCGAACGGGTCGGCCGCACGCTGCTCCTCGACGGCGGTGACACCCTGCAGGGCTCGGCCACGACCCTCTGGAGCCGCGGTGAGGACATGGTGCGCGTCTCAAACGAGCTCGGCGTGGACGTCTTCACGCCGCACTGGGAGTTCGTCCACGGGCTGGACCGAGTGCGTGAGCTGTTCGGCGACCGCGAGCACCGGGGACTGTTCGCCGGTGATTTCGTCGCCCACAACGTCACGGTGTCGGGATGGGATGACCGGGTCTTCAACCCGTACACGATCCGCGAAGTCGGCGGTGTTCGCGTGGGGGTCATCGGCCAGGCGTTTCCCTACACACCGGTCTCCCATCCCCGGCGCTTCGTGCCTGACCTCACGTTCGGCATTCGTGAGGACGGCGTCCAGACGCTCGTCGACGAGCTACGGGACGAGAAGCACGTGGATCTGATCGTGCTGCTCTCGCACAATGGCCTCGCAGTCGACCTCAAGCTGGCCACGCGAGTCCACGGGCTCGACGTGATCCTCGGCGGCCACACCCACGACGCGCTGCCGCAGCCGTTCCTGGTGGGCCGGACGCTCGTCGTGAACTCGGGATCGCACGGCAAGTTCTTGAGCCGGCTGGACCTCGACGTTCAGCGCAAGCGCGTCGCCGGTCACCGTTACCGCCTGATCCCGGTGCTCGCCAACACGCTGCCGGAGGACGCCGAGATGGCGCGGCTGATCGAGGAGATCCGCCGACCCCTGGAAGCGATGCTCGGCGAGCGCCTGGCGGTGTCCGACTCGCTGCTCTACCGGCGCGGCAACTTCAACGGCACGTTCGACGAGCTGATCCTCGACGCGCTCCTGCGGCGCGCCGACGCCCAGATCGGGTTCTCACCCGGCTTTCGCTGGGGGACCACGATCCTGCCAGGGCAGGAGATCACGCTCGAGGACGTGTATGCCCATACCGCGGTGACGTATCCGAACACGTGGGTACGCGAGATGGCGGGGAGCGAAGTCCATCAGGTCATGGAGGACGTCGCCGACAATCTGTTCAACCCCGATCCTTATTATCGTCAGGGAGGCGACATGGTCCGCCTGGGCGGGCTCACCTATGCGATCGATCCGGCCAGGCGCGTCGGCCGGCGTATCTTCGACGTACGGGTGGCGGGCCGTCCGCTCGAGCCCGGCCGGCACTACAAGGCGACCGGCTGGGCGAGCCTGACCCAGGCCGACGGACCACCGGCATGGGACGTGGTGGCGGAGTATCTGCGGAGTGTCCGGCGCGTCAGGCTGACCCCGCGCGCCCGCGTCCGCGTCGTCTGACCAGGGGTCGCGGTGTGGTGGGGAAGCGCGCCCCGGAAGGAGCCGAGATGAGCAGAGCTCGCTGGACGGTGACGGCGGTTGCGGCAGCGTTGCTGGCGTGGTCCGCGTACGCGGACGCATCTCATTCGGCGGAGAGCCCGAGGAAGCATCGGGTCTTCTATCACCTCAACGAGGGCGGTGTGGAGAAGGCGCGTGCCGTGCTCGTGAACATGCAGAACCACGTCGACGTCGTCGGTTGGAAGAACATCGAGGCCCTCGAGCTCGTGGTCCACGGGCCCGCGCTGCGGACCCTCGTCGCCCGGGACATCGACGCGGAGGTGCGTAGGAAGCTCGAGACCCTGCTCGCCGGCGGCCTCAAGCTCGGCGCCTGCCAGATCACGATGACGCGACAGAAGATCGAGGTCCGCGACCTGATCCAGGGCGTGATGGCGGTGCCGAGCGGGGTGGTGCGCGTGATGGAGCTCCAGGAGGCGGGCTACGTCTACGTCAAGCCGTAGCCTGGCGCTGGCGGTCCTCGCCGTCGGCCTCTGGACGTTCGGAGCCTTGGGGGCCGACGAAGTGCTCGACCGCCTGCTCTCCGACCTCCAGATCATCTCGCTGCGCGACCAGTCGCCACCACCGTTCACCCTGGAGTCGCTCAATGGCGCGCCGGTCACGCTCGCCGAGCTGCGTGGGCGCGTCGTCATGCTGTATTTCTGGGAATCGACCTGACCGTATTGCGCGAGGGAGTTGCCCTCGACGGTCGAGCGGATCCAGCAGGAGTTCAGGGACCAGGGGCTGGTGGTTCTGGCGATCAATCTCGGCGAGGATCGGGGCATGCTCGCCAACTGGGTGAACAGCCGCAACGTCACCTCGACGGTGTTGCTCCTGGATGACCCCGCCCTCGGACGGACCTACGCCATCACCGCGACGCCGACCGTATACCTGGTCGATCGCGACGGCAAGCTCGTGGGCAAGGCGATCGGCACCAGGCCGTGGAGCGGCGACAAGGGCCGCGCGATACTACGAGCGCTGCTGGCGCGATAACTCGGCACGTGAAGGAGGCAACGCATGGCATTCGACGGTGAGGCGTTCGTCCATCGGTTCAACACCGTGTGGAACGGCCACGACGTCGCGGGGATTCTCGCGATGATGACCGACGACGTCGTCTTCGAGGCGTCGTTCGGCAAGGATCCCTGGGGCGCGCGCGTCGTCGGCAAGCCGGCGGTGCGGGAGTTCCTCGAGGACATGTTCCGTCGGATCCCCGACGTTCGCTGGGACGAGATCCGCCACT
>QHSL01000047.1 GCA_003220435.1 Candidatus Rokuibacteriota bacterium
CTCAGATACACCCCGTAGAGAAACGGGTAGCCCAGGAAGGCCAGCAGGAACAGCACGGGCGGCGTGAGGATGAGCCAGCTGAACACCTGCTCCCGCTCGACGAATTCGCGGAGCCGACTGAGTCCGACCGGCCGGTAGGTCCGCGCTTCGAGAGCGGCCGCCCGTGATGCCTCGACGAGTGGGCTCAATCTTATCCGTAGATCTGCTTGAGCTGCGCGACGGCCTCCGCGATGACGCTCTTGGTCGGCGCGCCCGTGCACGCCTTGGAGAACATGTCGATCACGACCCAGCGATTGATCACGGCGCCGTGCGCGCGGTTGGCCGGCGCCGGCCACGACGTGAGCTTCCCGGTCTCGAGGACTTTCTGGTACGGCTTCACGCGCGGCTCGATGTCCCACTCGGGGACCTTGTCGAAGGCGTGGAGGTACGGAGCGAAATACATGTCGCCGGAGGCGATCCACGGGCGGAACTGCTTCGGGTCCATGGTCCAGCGCAGGAAATCCTTGGCGGCCTGCGGGTCGGGGCCGTAGGCGAACACGCCGTGCGTCACCGGCACGAGTGCGTGGTAGCGCTGGCCGTTGGGCCCCTTGGGGTTCAGCGCGTGGTCGATCACCTTCCCCATCTCCGGCAGGTCGCGCTTCGCCGACACCATGATGCTGTAGGCGTTGTTGGTGCACGAGATCTGGCTGGTCAGGAAGGCCTTGTTGTTCGCCGGATCGAGCCACCCCACGCAGTCTTCGAGGCAGGCTTCCTTGTAGAGCTTGCGCACGAAATCGACGGCCTTCGCGGTCTCGCTGGTGTCGAGAGCGACCTTCTTGCCCGCCTTGTCCATCACCGTCACGCCGTAGGACCACAGCAGCGGGTAGAGCCAAGAGTAGTTGTCGGCGAAGCCGTGGCCCATCGACATGCCGAACGGATGGCCTTTGGCCTTGAGCTTGATGCCGGCCTCCAGGAACTCGTCCCAGGTCTCCGGGAAATGCTTGATCCCGGCCTCGTCGAACCAATCCTTGCGGTAGACCATGCACTGGCCGATGTTCGCCTGGGGCACGGACTTCCATTTGCCGTTGTCGACGGACAGGCTCTTGATCTCCTCGTACCAGCCGCCTTGCTCCTTGCCCACCGCCTCGGCGATGTCGGACACGTCCACCAGGGCGTCGCGGTAGAGCCACTCCTGCTGAACCCAGGCCAGGTCGGCGCCGGACTTGTTCTCGACCATCGAGACCAGCTGGGGCACCGCGCTGCCGCCGGCGGCCTGGATCAGATAATCGATCTTGATGCCGGTGGCCTTCTGGTAGGCCGGCACCATGACTTTCTGGAAATGTTCGTCGAAGTTCTTCACGTACGAGCTTTCGCGCGCGAACGTGATGGTCGTCGGCTTCGCCTGGACGTTGCGCACGATCCACGGAGCCCCGACAACGCCGGCGGCCCCGGCGGCGAGCTTCAGGAAATCACGACGGCCGGCCTTGGATTGTGCGGGTTGTGCCATGCCTTTTCCCCTTGTAGGTGCGCCAGTTCGCATCACGGGCCCGGACTGTTCTCGGGGGCCGAGACCACCCCGCTCGGCCCGGCTCCTGTGAGGATGATCCTGCTCCCGGGACAAACGTATCGTCAAGGGCGCGGGGTTCGTGAGAGTTACTTCGCCAGCGCCTCCCGCATCCGGGCCAGCGCCGAGCCGTAGATATGATCGGGCCGCACCACCATCGCGACGCGCTTGTCGGTCGCCGCAATCCGGTCGTACTGATCCCAGTCCGCGCTGCGCCGCCGGGTGGTGGCGCTGAAGATGCGCCGGCGAGCCAGGCGCAGCACCTCGGCGTCCGCGTTGCCGGAGTGGATGAGCTCGGCCCTGCCCTCGAACACCAGGAAGCCCGACCACCAGTCGACGTGCGAGACCAGGACCGAACAGCGCGGATCCCGCAGGAGGTTCTTGAACTTCGCGCGCGTCTCCGTGATGGAGATGCCCACCCCGCCGTCGCGCGGGTATACGGTGACGATGCTGAGCTGCGGCATCCCGTTCCGCCGGAACGATGTGAGCACGCCCTGCGGGTTGTCGTGGAGGAACTGCTCGATCTGAGGGGGCAGCTGGCTCTGGGTCGGCATGGGTGCGGCTCCTTCGCGAAAGTGCCGTCGGGTCGACGGCTCGGCCGGCATTCTATCCCGGCCTTGAAATGGACGTGACCAGGCGCTAGGGTCCACGCATGATCCCAGTCGCTTCCGCACGCATGTACTCCTGGTCCCCGACGCTCACCGCGGCGTGGCGCCGCCTTCTCGAGTGGGTGGCCGCGCGCTCGGGCGGCGCCCTGAAGGTGCTCGAGCTCGCCGACCCCTACCCGCTCGAGGAGCTATGGGCGCGCGACGACCTCGGCTGCGTGTTCATGTGCGGCTATCCGTGGGCGATGCGCAGCGAGCGGCCGCACCTGCTGGCCGCGCCGGTGCCCTCGCCTCCGCGCTACGAAGGCCGGCCCATCTACTTCACCGATTTCGTGGTTCGGGCGGACAGCGCCTATCGGACTCTGGAGGACACCTTCGGGGGCCGCATCGCGTACTCGATCGAGCACTCGCACTCGGGATACAACGCCGCGCGCTTCCACCTGCTCGGCTACCGGCGCCCCGACCGTGCCGCGTTCTACTCGGACGTCGTCGGCCCGCTGCACCGCCAACTCCCGGTGATCGACGCCGTTCTGGACGGCCGGGCCGACGTCGGGCCGGTCGACGCCTACGGGCTCGATCTCCTGCGTCACCACGGCGCCGAGCGGGCCAAGCGCGTGCGCGTCGTCGCGACGACCGTCGAGGCGCCGAGCGCGCCGCTGGTGGCCTCGCCGGGCGTCGACGCGCACACGCGCCAGCGACTGACCGAGGCGCTGCTCGCGGCCCACGCGGCGCCGGAGCTCAAGCCAACGCTCGACGAGCTCCTCATCGCGCGGTTCGTCCCCGCCGACGCCGCGGCGTTCGACGTGATGCTCGAGCGCCAGCGGCAGGCCGAAGGGGCCGGCTACACCCGGCTCGCGTAGTCCGCGCGGTTGACAAGGCCGCCGTGCCCGCCGACACTGGCGCCGCCCCACGGGGCCCGGAGGACTCGCCCATGCGCCACGCCGACGAGCACATCCTGATCCCCACCCTGAAGCGCCAGCTCGTCGATCACGTGATCGACCGGCGTGAGTTCGTGCGCTACGCCGCGCTGCTCGGCATGTCGGCGCCAGCCGCGTACGCGTTCGTGCGCAAGGTGACCGGTGAGCCGCTGGTCGGGCCGGCGGCGGCGCAGGGGCTGCCGCGCGGCGGCGTGCTGCGCCTCGGCATGCGGTGCCAGGACATCAAGAGCCCGCACACCTATAGCTGGGTCCAGTCGTCGAACTCCGCACGCCAGGTCTTCGACTATCTGACCACCACCGGGGTCGACAACGTCACCCGGCCGTCGCTCGTCGAGAAGTGGGAAGCGAGCCCGGACTTGAAGACGTGGACGTTACGGCTGCGCCGCAACGTCAAGTGGCACAACGGCCGGCAGTTCACGGCGGACGACGTCGTCTGGAACCTCAAGCGTGTCCTCGATCCGAAAACTGGCTCCTCCGTCCTCGGCCTCATGAAGGGCTTCCTCCTCGAGGAGTTCGAGACCGGCGAGAAGGACGACAAGGGCAACGCCAAGAAATCAACCAGACTCTGGGACGCCAACGCCGTCCAGAAGGTCGATACGTTCACGGTGAAGCTCAACGGCAAGAGCGCGCAGCTCGCCGTCCCCGAGCAGCTCTTCCACTATCCGCTGCTGATCCTCGATCCGGCCGAGAACGGCGAGTTCAAGGTCGGCTCGAACGGCACCGGCGCCTTCGCTTTGACGGAGAACGAGGTCGGACGCCGCCAGATCCTCAAGGCCCGCAAGGAGCCCTACTGGGGTGGCGGGCCCTACCTCGACGAGATCCAGTTCATCGACCTCGGTGACGATCCGGCGGCGGCGGTCGCCGCGCTCGCCTCGAAGCAGGTGGACGGGCTCTACGAGGCCGACATCACCCAGCTGGACGCGCTCCAGAAGCTTCCGCACGCGCAGATGTACCAGGTGACCACGGCGTACACCGCCACGGCCCGCGTGCAGCCCGTCAAGCCGTTCGACGACAAGCGCGTGCGCCAGGCCATGCGCTACGCGATCGACTCCAACGCGATCCTCCAGCTCGCGCACAAGGGCCTCGGGCAAGCCGGCGAGCACCATCATGTGAGCCCGGTGCATCCAGAGTACGCGAAGCTGCCGGCGTTCCAGCGCGACGTGGCCAGGGCCAAGAAGCTCCTGGCCGACGCCGGCTACGCGAACGGGATCGACACCGAGATCGTCTGCCGGCCGCAGCCCGGCTGGGAGCTCCTGGCGGTGCAGGCGATGGTGGAGCAGTGGAAGGAAGCCGGCATCCGCGTGAAGATCAACGTGATGCCGTCCACGCAGTTCTGGGAAGTGTGGACCAAGGTCCCGTTCGGCTTCACGACGTGGGCCCACCGCCCGCTCGGCGTCATGAGCCTGGCCCTCGCCTACCGCACGGGCGTGCCGTGGAACGAGTCGAAGTACTCGAACGCCGAGTTCGATCGGATCCTCACGATGGCGGAGGGCACGCTCGACGTGACGGCGCGGCGCGAGCTCATGGTGCAGCTCGAGAAGATCCTCCAGGACGACGGGCCCATCGTACAGCCGGTGTGGCGCGCGATCTTCACGTTCCACGACAAGCGCGTCCAGGGCTTCAAGGTGCACCCGACGCTCTACATCTTCGGCCACCAGCTGGCGATGACGAGCTGACCGCGGAGGCGCGACCTATTTCTTTTTCATCTCCGCGACGGCGCGGATCGGCGTGCCGTCGGCGCGGACGATCGGCAAGGTGACCGACCGCGAGTACCACCCCGGGATCGAGGCCGAGTGATTCCCGGCGCCACCAGCGACCACGACGATGATGTCGTCCGCCTTCTCGACGACCCGTAACGTCCGCCGACCGGCTTGCTCGTCGATACAGTTGCCGCGCCAGACGCTCAGGACCTCCGCGTTGCTGTGGCCGATCTGCGCGAAGGGGATGCGCGCGTGCGCGAACAAGGTCTGACGCACCCGCGTCTTGTCGAAGCCCTGCCTGGCCGCGATCGCGGCGTGCTCGGGCCCGAGCACGACGAGCGCTTCCTGGCTCATGAACATGTTGTTGGAGCCGGAGACGGCGACGGCCCGCGCGATCGTCTCGAGCATCTCGTCGGCGGTCTTGCTCTTCTCGATGATGTTGGCGGGCGCGGCGCCGCCGAAGGCGGTGACGGTGCTCGTCTGCGCGTCGAAGCCGCGTTCGACGTGAAGCGGGGCCCACGGGCTGTCCGCCTCGTTCTCGGCAAAGCAGCAGGTGTACTTGGCCGGGTTGCCAAGCGTCGACTTATCGGCCTGCTGCGGCACGCCGCCGCCGATCGTCGTCATGATCAGCCGAATCGCCCGGCCGATGGTCGCGTTGGCTCGGAAGCCCGGACCGAACAAGTTCCCGCGCGCGTTGAGCCCGATCTCGCCGGCAATCGGCCCATTGACGATGAGCACCGGGCTGGCCGGGTTCGTGGTTCCCTGGATGCCGTACAGGTTGAACGGCTTGCCGAGAATGGCCTGCACCGCCGTCACGATGACCGGGAAGTACTCCGGCTTGCACCCGGCCATCACCGCGTTGACCGCGAGCGTGGCGATCGTGGCCTCTCCCCAGCGCGGCGGCATCGGACCCAGCGACAAGGACGGGTCGAGGTCGCTGAAGGTCAACATCTGCGCGACCCGGTCCTCGGTCGGTGGCACGATCGGGAGCCCGTCGGTCCAGCCTTCCCTGGCGAATCGTTCGAAGATCGCTTCCGGCTCGTCCGCGACGGCGATGCGCTCGACCAGCGCCGCCGTGGCAGGCCGGCCCGTCCCGGCGGTGGCATGCAGTCCGGTTGTCGCGTAGGCGCCCGTCGCGGTGGCGATCTCTACGATCGCCGCCATCACGGGCTCGGCGCGCCCGCGCATCTCCAGGTGCGGCACGCTGACGATCGGATGCCGCACGTACACGGCCGGCAGGCTCGGCTGGCCGAGACTCCTGGTGACGATGTCGTACAGCGTCCGGAATTCTTCAGTGACGATCGTCGCGGTCGGAATGCCGCGCTTCTCGAACTCGATGCTGTCGTGGACACTCCACGACGTGCAGGACCCTCAGTCGGCGATCCCGTTGATCACCACCTCGCACTCGCGCGCCGCCGCCTCTAGCATCTCGTCGGGCACGGGGAGCGCGGCGGCCTTCTTGTCGTAGCGGATGGTCCGGGACACGCCGTGCGCGCTCCGGAGCAGCTCCTCGACGCGATCCAGGAACGGCCGGGTTCCGGCCTTCGAGTTGTTGAGGAGACCCACGACTCGCCCCGCGAGCGTGGGAACGCGCTTGGCCAGCGGCACGGCGTTCCCGGCCACCCCCGCGACCGGAGCGAGCAATTCGATCGTCGGCATATCCGCTCCCCTCCTATCGACGCGCCAGCAACTGCGCGGGCGTGGGATCCTTGAGCCCCTTGAACTCGAAAGTGTTTCCCGACGGATCGGTCAAGAACATGACGGCCTGCTCGTGAGCCCCCTTGCCGCGGACCCGAGGCTCGAGGAGAAACTTCGTCCCTTGGCCTCGAAGTCGTTCGGCCAGAGTCTCCCACGCCGCGAGATCCAGGATCACGCCGAAATGAGGCAGCGGAATCCGCTGCTCGTCGGTCTGAATGTTCCCCGCGACGGGGGCGGTGTCGCGCCGGACATGAGCGACGAGATGGTTGCCGAAGAAGTCGAAGTCGACGCGGGTGTCGGAGACGAAGCCTTCCGCACAACCGAGCAGGCCGCCGAAGAACGCGCGGGTTTCCCCGATGTCGCGGACCGTGAATGCCAGGTGAAAGGGCGATGTCGATGCCATGGGGGTCCCTCCTTCATTCGAGCTTCTTGCCACGGTCGGTGACGACGTCCAGAAACGCCCCGATCTCGCGGTTGAGGAATTCGACGTCGGCCGGGTAGGCGCCGCCGGCCGCGGCGTGGCCGGTGACGCGCCCCGGGCTGATCGTCACGACCCGGACGTCGCGAACGTAACGCGCCGCCTCCTCCGGCTCCCACTCCGGATTCAGCAGGTCCTTCACGCCGTTCAGGATGATCGTCTTGGCCTTGATTGCGCGCAGCGCCTTGACGTAGTCCCCGTGTTGTCCGGGACTCGTGCCGACATCGTGCCGCTCGTACGCCCACGTCTGATAGATCCAGTCGTCCGCGTCGAACGCCTTCACGAGGTTCCCTTCCTGCTGCGCCAGCCACGGCAAGATGTCGAGCGGGTTTTCGAACTGGTCACGCGACACTTCGGGTGTACGCGCCGCGAGGAAATTGAGGATGTCCCGCCAGAGCCGGATGCCCTGCTCCGGCGGACTCGCGTAGTTCCCGTTGTTCCATGCGGGATCGAGCATGATCGCCTTGCGGCTCGCTTCCGGCACGGTGATCGTCCACGCGGGTGTCCGGGCCAGCGGCACCATCGCCACGAGCGCATCCATCATGTCCGGATAGCTTACGCCCCATTGGAGCGTCTGCATCCCGCCCATCGAGGGTCCGATCACCGCGACGACGCGCGCGATCCCGAGATGCTGCAGGAGCCGGTGCTGTGAGTCGACCATGTCGCGGATGCCGTACTTCGGAAACTTCATGCGCGGCTGCGCCGTGCTGTTGCTCGGCGAGGTCGTGAGTCCATTGCCGATCGCGTCGGTGGCGATCACGAAGTACTTCGTCGTGTCGAGCGCTTTGCCGGGGCCGATCAGGAAGTCGATGCGGTGGTGGTTCCCGCTGGTCGCGGTCACCATCAAGACCGCGTTCGACTTCCTCGCGTTCAACGTCCCGTGGGTGACGTACGAAATGGCAAAATCCTTGATGACCTCACCGCTCTCGAGCTTGAAGTCACCGATGCGATAGAGCTGGTGGGCCGGCTGGTTCGGGCCGTGCGCCAGCGCATGCGCGGCGGGCAGCAGGAGGAGAAGCGTCAGCAGCGTTCGGCGCATGGCGACCTCCGCTGGATGAGGGTCGTCCTCTGCTTACGGCATATTGAGCCGGATGGCAACCCTTGACAGCCGTAGTTGGCTCACAAATAATCACGCCACCTCGGAGAGGAGGCACTCCTATGCAGCCCATCACTCGTCGGAGCTTTCTCCGGACCACGAGCCTCCTCGGCACCTCGGCCGTCCTCGCCGACGGGTTCTTCGGCGAGGCCCGCGCGGACAAGCCGATCAACCTTGCCGGCTGGGTCTTCAAGCCGGATACGGTCAAGGACTACGTCGACCTGTACAACCAGAAGCTCGGCGGCCAGGTGAAATACGAGGCGATCCCGTGGGCCCAGTACCATCCGACGATGGAAACGCGCGCCTTCGGCGGCGAGATCTTCGACGTCATGTACTGCGCCCACAACTTCCGCGAGCGCTGGTACGCGAACGGGCTCATCCGACCGCTCGACGACCTGCCCGGCATCGCCGAGCTGAAGAAGAAGATGAACCCTCAGAATCTCGAGAGCCTCAAGGCCAAGGACGGCAAGCTCGCCGGCGTGCCCTACTTCACGAGCCTCTTCATCCTCATCTACAACGAGCCGATGCTTCAAGGGGCCGGGATCAAGGCGCCCGCGAAGAGCTGGGACGAGCTGGTCGAGCACAGCCTGAAGCTGAAGAAGGACAAGGTCAGTGACTATCCGTTCCTTCCCAACTGGAACGTGAGCCCGTCGGGCACCATGCCGCAATTCATGACCGACGCCTTTTCGGAGGGCGCCAACGTCTTCGACGCCAGGAACAAGGTCATCGTGGACCAGGAGCCCGGGGTCGCCCGCGCCATGGAACGCTGGCAGAAAGTCTGGAAGGCCGAGCTGGTCAACCCGGAGGTCTTGACCAAGACCTCCTCGACCGACACGCACCGCCTCTTCTGGACCGGCCGGTACGCGTACCACACGAACCATTCGTACTACCTCAAGACCATCGCCGGGGAGCCCGAGAACTCGAAGCTCGCGCCCAAGAAAGCCAAGATGACGATGTACCCGGGGACCGGTCAGACCTACATGTGGACCGACTCCTACACGATCAACGCCAAGACGAAGACCCTGGACGATGCCTGGAAGCTGGTCCGCTTCCTCGGCGGCAACCTCACGGGCGACTGGCACGTCCAGCGCCAGTGGTGCTTGATCTCCGGCCTCGACAACCCGTATCCCGAGATGTACGAGCACCCGGAGATCATCGCCTCCTACGACCGTTGGGTGGATCTGAAGCTCCTTCGGAGGCAGTACGAAAAGGGCAAGGTGATCGCGGCCTACAAAGAGCCGTGGTACAGCGAGTACGACGTCAAGGCGGTGCCGATCGTTCACAACATCATCCGCGGCGGCGTCACCGTTCCCCAGGGGCTCAAGGAGCTCGTGAAGCTCCAGAAGTCGCTGGAGTAGGCGGCCCTGGAGGTCCGGCGGTTCCGACTCTCGGAGCGATGGTTTGCTTCGCTCCTGATCTTGCCGGCCGTCCTCGTGATCTCGCTTGTCGTGGTCTTCCCGCTTGTCTACTCGCTCTGGATGAGCTTCGCCGACGTGAATCTCCTCCGCACGACGGGCCCCGCCCTCGAGCTCTTCGGCCTGAGCATCCCGCTCTTCCGCTACGTCGGCGCTCAGAACTATGTCCGGCTCCTCGCCGATCCCCTCTACTGGGACTCGTTCTGGCGGACGGCCTACTTCGTCGGCGCTTTCGTCCTCGAGACCGCGGTCGTCGGGCTCGGGATGGCCCTGGTTCTCCAAGAGCGTTTCTTGGGGCGGCCCCTGATGCGAAGCCTGCTCCTCATCCCCTGGTCGCTCTCCCGCATCGTCGTGGGGCTCCTCTGGATCGGCCTTCTCGACGTCGAGTTCGGCGCCCTGAACGGCCTCCTCTACAGGGCAGGGCTCATCGACAGCTACATCTCGTTCCTCAAGTCCGGCTTCAGCGCGCTCAACGTGCTCGTCTCCGTCTACATGTGGAACCAGGCGCCGTTCGCGACACTCCTGTTGCTGGCGGGGATGCAATCGATTCCCACGGAGGTCTACATGGCGGCCGAGGTGGACGGCGCCGGCTACTGGCAGCGCCTCCGCTACGTGACGCTGCCCGCCCTACGCGGGATTCTCTTCCTTGTCCTCGTGGTGTCCACGGTGAACGGGTTTTTGATGCTCGACCTGATCTACATCCTGACGATGGGCGGCCCGGGCAACGAGACGACGACGATTTCGTGGCTGGGGTTCCAGACGGCGTTTCAGTTCTTCAAATTCGGGCCCGGGACCGCGATTCTGTACACGCTCACGGTTCTGTGCCTTCTTCTCACCGTCGTGTACCACAAGGTCGTGTTCCGCAAGCTGGACGCCGAGCAGATCTGATGAAGCCCGGCGCGCTCGAGCGACGCGCAGGCCGGACGCTCGTCTACGCGCTGCTCGTCGTGGTGACCCTCTGGCTCGTCGGCCCGTTCATCTGGCTGTTCGTGACGAGCATCTCGTACCAGCGAAATTTGTTGGCCCGCCCGCTCGCGCTCGTCCCGCCCGAGGTCACCCTCGACAATTACCGGATGGTCCTCGGCATGGTCCGCTTCCACGCCGAGGGGCAGGCCGCCAAGATCCTGCCCTCTATGCTCAACAGCCTCGTGGTCGCAACGGCGGTCACGGTCGTGAACTTGACCGTCGGCACGACGGCCGGCTACGCCTACGCCCGTTTCCGAGTGCCGATGAAGACGTTCTCGCTCTTCGCGCTCCTGTTCACCCGGATGCTGCCGACGGTCGTCTTGATCCCGGCGTACTTCCTCCTGTTCAAGGCGCTCGGGCTCCAGAACACGCTGACCGGCCTCGTGCTGGCCTACTGCTCGTTCACGCTCCCGTTCACCATCTGGATCATGAAGGCCTACTTCGAGACAATCCCGGCCGACCTGGACAAGAGCGCGCTGGTGGACGGCTGCAACCGTCTCCAGGCCTACTACCGGGTCGTTCTTCCCGTCTCGGGCCCCGGTCTGGTCGCCGCTGGGGCCTTCACGTTCATGTTGTGCTGGAACGAGTTCATCGTGGCGCAGATCCTGAATACGAAGCTCGGGACGACGACTCTCCCGCCCGTCATCGCCGGCATGAACGCGCAGATCAACATCGACTACTCGGTGATCGCTAGCTCGGGCTTTCTCTCCGCCCTCCCGGCCGTGCTCCTCGTGCTCTGTTTCCAGAAGTACCTGGTCCAGGGACTGACGACCGGGTCGGTCAAGGGATAGCCTTCTCGGCGATGTTGGATCAGAGACGGTGCTTCGGGTGGGGCTCGGCCATCCAGCGCGCGCTCGGCACCAGGTCGTTCTCACGGAAGCGCGTCCACCGGAACGGCGTGATGTCGTAGTCCTTCGAGCGGCCGTGCAGGATCACGTCCGAGATGATGTCGCCCATCATCGGCGAGTGCTTGAAGCCGTGTCCGCTCCAGCCGAAGTCAGCGAAGAGTCCCGCGTACGGCGCGATCGCGCCCAGCACCGGGTGATGATCCGGCGTCGCGTCGTACAGGCCCGAGTAGCCGCCCATCGCCAGGCCGTGCTCCATCACCGGGAAGCGATGAGCGATCAGCTCCGCGTTCTTCACGATCTGGTCCGGGTCGGCGCCCTCGTTGTAGGAGTCCGGGTCGACGATCTCGTCGTAGACGAGCTTGCCGTGGATCGTGAGATCGCCGTGCTCGGGACGCATGTAGGTCATCTGCACGCTGTCGGCGATCGCCGGATGCACGCCGAAGCCCGCCGGCCGGCGGAAGAAGCACATCTGGTGACGCTCGGGCTTGATCGACACCTCGACGCCCAGCGGGCGTAGGAGCCGATCGGCCCAGAGTCCGGCGCAGTTCACCACAACAGGGGCATCGACGTCGACGCCCTCCGACCGCACGCCGACAACTTTGTCGCCGGCGGCACGGATGGCATCGACCTGTCGGTACTGGACGAGCGTCGCCCCCAGCTCGCGCGCCCGGTTGGCCAGCGCGTTCGCCGTCGAGGACGGGTCGGCGTAGCCCGACTCCGCCTCGTACGATGCCAGCGCGACGTCGTCCACGTTGGCGGCCGGCACCAGCGCCTTCACCTCGGCCGGTGAGATCAACGTCACGCGGGCGCCCACCTTCTGGGCCTGGAGCACGTTGTGCCGGAGGTACGGCGCCTTGTCGTGGGCGGCGAGCGCCAGCATCCCGACCTGCTGGAAGCCGGGATCGCCGTCGCCGCCGACCACGTCCTTCCAGTGGCGAAACATCTCGGCCGCCGCGCTGGCGGTCCGCGTGAAAAAGTCCATCGCGTAGAATCGGCGCACCAGCGCGGTCGAGCGGCCGGTCGGGCCCGACGCGATGAACTTCTTCTCGATGAGGAGCACGCGTCCGGCCTTCTTGCGCGCGAGGTGGTAGGCGAGGCTGACGCCGTGGACGCCCCCGCCGATGATCACGACGTCCGCCGTCTTCGGCAGGTCTACCATCGCGCCTCCCTCGCCCCTACCGAGGAGCGCCACGGCTTTGCCGGGGCGCTTCCGAGCGTTGGGGGTGGGGGGGAGCCATTTCGGGGCCCCCCACTCACTCGTCGCTCAGGATCAAGCGGGCGTGAGCCGTCGGCTCGTCGATCGCCATGCCCGCGGTCCAGTGCGGGCTGAACTGCGTGGGGATCCCGAACCAGCTCACCCATTCCTCGCGCATCGCCGCCGGCTCGTCGGCTGGCCACAGCACCTTGAGCGGCAGCGGGCGGATCGGCGGACGGAACGTCGGCAGCGGGATGCGATCGAGCGTGGTGTCCGCCGCCCGCGCGAGCAGGAGCCCCACCTGCTCCCGACAGCGCCGGCTCTGGCACGGGCCCATCCCCGCGCGCGTGAGGCGCTTGATCTGATCCTGATTCAGCGGCCCGTCGCGGAGCAGCGTCGTGACGCTGCGCGCGCTCATCTGCGGCGACTGCCACTTGAGATACCGCGGCGGTTCCGTCGCGACCAGCTCGCGCCGCGTGACCTCTTCGCACTGGCAGATGTTCACCTCCCAGCCGCCCGCCGCGATCAGCGAGTCGAGCCAGGCGCGCCAGTGACCGTGGACCTCGGCGGTCGCGAAGGGTGTCGCCGCGACGGCGCGTCGAGTCTCGGCCGGGACGCGGGCGCCGAGCGATTCGGCAGCCGCCAGTCCGGCCAATCGCCCCTGGGCCAGCGCCACGTCCGGCTCGGTCAGCATGCCCTGATGGAACCCCGCGCAATCGCCGGCCGCGAAGACCGTCGGCACGCTCGTGCGCATCCGCGCGTCGACGTCGGGGACCCAGCCGCCGAGCGCCCCGACGAAGCGTATCCGTGCGCCCACGAGGTGGAGCAGCTCGACGCTCGGCACCAGGCCGACGGCCCAGCAGACGGCGTCGCACGCGATCTCGCGCTCGCTGCCCTCGACGGGGGTGCCGTCGCGATTCACCGCGACGAGCACCACGGACTCGATCTCACCCGTGCGCCCGCGCGCCGCTCGGATCGTGTGCGAGGGGAAGAACGGCACGCCGCGCCCGGCCAGCGTCTTCGCGGTCGCCGCGTTGCCGCGCACCCGCGCGTCGACCTCCACGATGCCGGCAACCTCGACGCCGCGATCGAGCGCCAGCGCCGCCGTGTGCAGGCCGAGCGCGCCCGAGCCGAGCACGAGGAGACGGCGCGCGGCCAGGGCTCGATAGCGCGTGAGCAGCGCGGCGGCGCCGGCGGCGCCGAGGGTGCCCGCGCGTTCCCAGCCCGGAAACCCCAGCAGCACGTCGCGGGCGCCGGCGGCCACGACGAGCCGGTCGTAGCCCAGGAGCCACGAGCGACGATCGTCGGCCAGCCCGAGCATCGGCGCGGGCAGCTCCTGTACGGCAGGGCCGTTGACGAACGCGCCCCACACGTAGGTACCGAGCTGTACGTCCACGCCGGCCTCGTGCGCGCTGGCCAGCTCGGGGTTCGACTCCACGACGCGCTCGAGCATCAACGCGCGGTTACGGACGGAGCCGTCCATCCGCTGGCCGAAGCAGAGGGGGACGTCCATCGCCATCATGTCGTTGTCGACGGGATGCTCGTCGATCAGCACGACTTCGACGCCGGCGCGCGCCGCCTCGATCGCCGCCGCCACACCGGCGACCCCGGCCCCGACGACGACCAGCGGCACGTGGCGATCCGGGGCGGGGATCTTGCCGGCGATCGACCGGGGATCCGTTTCACGCATCAGGCGTCACCACCGGCAGCCGCCTCGACGGCGGAAGGCACCGCAGCCCATCCGACGCGCTCGCGCCAGTCGCGCGGCGTGTCCGTGAACCGGCTGAGCGCCAGCGCGCCGAGGTCGGCGAACTCGCAGCGGCCGCAACGCACGAGCTCGCTGATGGCGCGGCCGACCGCGGGCGACAGCCCGAAGCCCACGCTCGACATCGTCGCGATCACGACGTTGTCGGGACGGGCCAACCGCTCGATGACCGGGAGCCCGTCGGGCGTATTCTCGACGAGCCCACTCCACGAGCGGATCAGGCGCACGTGCGCGGCCCCGGGCAGGAGCTCCGCGAGCCGCCGGGCCAGGTTGCGCACGAGCGGCGTGTTCGCGTGGTCCGGCGTCGCCATGTCCGGCACGTTGATCCACTCGTGCGGGCCGCCGCCGTACACGAGGTTGCCGCGGAGCGTCTGACGGCCGTAGAGCCCGTTGCCCGCGACGCCGCCCACGCGCATGAGGGGGATCGGCTCGGTTGCGATCATCTCCACCCGCGCCGGCGCCAGCGGAAGCCAGACCCCGAGCATGTCGGCGAACGCGCCCGTCTGCGGGCCGGCGGCGATGACGACGACGTCGGTGCCGAAGGTGCCGCGCGAGGTCTCGACCGCGGTGACCCGCCCGCCGCGCTGGCTGAGCCCGGTCACGGTCGTGAATTGTTGGATACGGCCACCGAGGTCTTGCAACGCCCACGCGTACGCCTGCACGGTGCGCTGGGGGTTGGCGTGGCCGCCGAAGTGGAGGTACGTGCCGCCGATCGCGTTGTCGCCCACATTCGGCACCAGCTCCTTGAGCTGACGGCGATCCAGCAGCTCCCAGCGGAACCCGCGCGTCTCGCCGATCTCGGCCCACCGCCGCGCGAGCGCCAGCTGAGCCTCGCTGAGCGCGACGCCGATGCGGTCGCGCTGATATTCCGTGGGATAGCCCAGCAGCTCGTCCATCTGCGGCCAGAGCCGCTGCTCCTCCAGACCGAAGGGGCTGTAGACGTGGGTGGCGCCGCCGCCGTTGCGACCCGATGCCTCCCAGCCGACGATGCCTTTCTCGAGCACGAGCACGTCGACGCCGGCGCGCGCGAGCCACCAGCCGGCGCTGAGCCCGGTCACGCCTCCGCCCACGATCACGACCGCCGCCCCGCTCGTCCCCGCCATGTCCGCCATCATCGACCAACCGCGCGCGGCTCGACAAGAGGCGCCTGCAGGCGCTGCAGCTCGTCGCCCGGAATGTGGCAGGCGATGCGGTGATCCGCGAATCGCTGCACCGGCGGCGGCGTCTCGTCGCAGATGGGCCCGATACGGCGGGGGCAGCGCGTCGCGAACGGGCAGCCGCGCGGAATCTCGTCGGCGCGCGGCACCCGCCCCTCGAGCAGGATGCGCGCGACGGCGTGATCCGGATCCGGCACCGGCACGGCCGACAGCAGCGCCTCGGTGTAGGGATGGTACGGCGGCGCGAACACGCGTTCCACGGGACCGAGCTCGGCCACCGTCCCGAGGTACATCACCGCGACCGTATCGGCGAGGTAGCGCACGACCGCGAGATCGTGCGAGATGAAGACCAGCGTGGCGCCGCGGGCCGCCTGGATCTCGGTCAGGAGATTGACGATCGCCGCCTGCACCGAGACGTCGAGCGCCGAGACCGGCTCGTCGGCCACGATCACGTCGGGATCGCTCGCCAGCGCCCGCGCGATCGCGGCGCGCTGCTTCTCGCCGCCCGAAAGTTGACGCGGCGTGCGCGCCGCCATCGCCGGCGAAAGCTTCACGACGTCCAGGAGGCGGGCAACGCCCGCGCCCGTGTCGCTCGCGGAGCGACCCTGCAGCCGTCGCAGCGCTCGGCCGATCGCGTAGCCCACGGTGTGGCTCGGGTTCAGCGTGCTATCGGGATTCTGGAACACCATCTGGAGCTTCCGCTTCAGCGTGGCATCCCGCGCGTCGACCGCGAGCGCGCCGACCTCGACACCGTCGAGGCTGACACCGCCCGCGGTCGCGACCTCGAGGCCGCTCAACACTTTCGCGATCGTCGACTTGCCGCAGCCGGACTCGCCCACGATCGCAAGCGTCTGCCCGCGCCCCGCCGCGAGCTCGACGTCGAAGACCGCGCGAACCGGCGCGCGCGATCCCCGGAGCCGGAGGCGCTGCCGGGGCGCGTAGAGCTTGGTGAGGTGACGGACCGCCACCATCGGCTCGCGCGCTCTGTCGGCATCGTGCGCGCCGCCGGTACCGCTCCGTCGCGTCCAGCGTGCCAGCTCGTCAGCGCGCACGCAGGCCACACGGTGATCGGGTTCTCCGTGCACCGTCGAGGACGGGATCGGGCGCGACGTGCAGCGGCCGATCTCGACCTGGGGGCAGCGTGCGGCGAAGCCACAGCCGGGTGAGCGCGCCAGCGCCGACTCGACCTGTCCCGCGATCGGGACGAGCGGCGCCTGCCGCTTGTCGCTCCCCAGGGTCGGCAGACAGTCGAGCAACCCGCGCGTATACGGATGACGCGGGTTGGTGAAGATCCCCCGGACCGGCCCCTCCTCGACGAGCTCACCCCGGTACATGACCGCAACGCGATCGCAGACCCGCACGACGCTGCCGAGATTGTGGCTGATGAACAGGATCGCCGAGCGATGCCGGCTTCGAAGCTCGCGGACCAGATCGAGCACGGCGGCCTCGACCGTGACGTCCAGTCCCGTCGTCGGCTCGTCCATGATGAGCAGGGCCGGGCCCGTGATGAGCGCCATCGCGATGACGATTCGCTGCTGCTGGCCGCCGGAGAGCTGGTGCGGATACCGCTCCATCACCGCCTCGGGATCGGCCAGCTTGACCTCGGCGAGCATCGCCAGGGCCCGGGCGCGCGCCGACGTGGCGGATACGCCCTCGTGGGTCATCGGCACTTCCATGAGCTGGCGGCCGACCGTCATCACCGGGTTCAGGCTCGCCATCGGATCCTGGTAGACCATGGCGATCCGCCGCCCCCGGATCGCGCGAAGACCCGCCTCGTCCAGCGTCGTCAGATCGCGGCCCTCGAAGCGGATGCGGCCGCCGGTGATCCGGCCGGCGCGGCCGAGATACCGAACGATCGCCAGCGCCACCGTGGATTTGCCGCAGCCGGACTCGCCGACGAGCCCGAGCGCTTCGCCGGCGTTCAGCTGGAAGCTGAGCCCAGGAATGACCGCCATCTCGCCGGCGCGCGTCGTGTACGCGACGCTGAGACTCTGGACGTCGAGCAGCGGGCCGTCAGTCACGGAGCCCCAGCTCCCTGAGCCCGACCGCGAGCAGGTTGAAGCCGACGACCAGCGACGAGATCGCCGCGCACGGGAACAGCGCCATGTGCGGCCACACCATCATCAACCCGTACGTGTCCTTCACCATGCCGCCCCAGTCGGGATCCGGGGGCGGCAGCCCGATGCCGAGGAAGCCGAGCGCGCCGATGATGATGACGTTGTAACCGGTGCGCAGGCACATGTCGACGACGAGCGGGCCGCGCGCGTTCGGCAGGATCTCGACCAGCATGATGTAGAGCGCCGACTCGCCGCGCATCTTCGCCGCCGCCACGTACTCGCGCTCGCGCAGGTCGAGCGTCATGCCCCGGACAATACGGGCGATGATCGGCGCCTTGGTCAACGTGAGGACGCCGATGATGTTCCACGCCGAGGAGCCGAAGTGGGCGAGGATGATCATGTACAGGATGATGACCGGGAACGACAGCACGATGTCGCACGCGCGCGTGATCGTGAGATCGACCCACCGGCCGTAGTAGCCGGCGGCCAGGCCGAGCAGCGAGCCGAGCGCCGCCGCGCCGAGCACGGCGAGCGGAGCGATGACCAGGACCGGACGCGCGCCCCACAGGATGCGCGACAGCAGGTCGCGCCCGAGCTGATCGGTCCCCAGCCAGTGCGCCTTCGAGGGCGTGGTGTTGGCGAGCGCCGTCATGTCGTTGGCGTTCGGCGGATACGGCGCGATCAGCGGGGCGACAAGCGCCAGCCCGACCCAGGACAGCACGATGACGATGCCGACGGTGGCGGGCGCGGATTCGCCCAGCGCCGAGAGCCGCCGGCGCCACCGGCGGGCGCGGACACGCGACGCCGCCGGCGACGACGCGGACAGTGTCCCGGCGGCGACCGGCGTGCTCATGGCTCAGGCGCGGATGCGTGGGTCGAGGAGCATGTAGGCGAAGTCGCCGAGGATGTTGGTGACCACCGCGAGGAAGACCGCGACCAGCGCCCCCGCTTCGATCAGCGCGATGTCCTTGAAGAGCGCCGCCTCGAGAATCATGCGGCCGAAGCCCGGATAGGCGAACACCGTCTCGACGACCACGACGCCGGCGATCAGGTAGTTGATCTGCAGCATGATGACGGTCACCGGGGTGAGCATCGCGTTGCGCAGCGCGTGGCGGAGGATGACGGCGCGGAACGGCAGCCCCTTGAGCACGGCGGTCCGGATGTACGGCCGCTGCATCACCTCGACCACGGACGCGCGGATCATGCTGACGACATACCCCGAGTCGAACAGCACGATGACCGTCACCGGCAGCACCAGCTGGGCCGCCACCGACCAGCCGCCACCGGCGAGCAGGGTGGCCGTGCCAGGCAGCCAACCGAGCCAGACGACGAACACGCTGGCCAGGAAGACACCGAGCGCGAACTCGGGGATCGACGCGATCACCGTGCTGAACATCAAAATGACGCGGTCGAGCCGCGAGGCCTCGCGCATGCCGGCCGCCACGCCGAGCACGGTCGACAGCGGCACGATGCACGCGAACGCGATGGCGGCCAGCAGCGCCGTGTTCGCGAGGTGCTTGAAGATCACGTCCCTGACCGGCAGCTTGAAGCGCGCGGAGTATCCGAGGTCGCCGGCGGCGAGCGCGCGCATATAGTCGACGTAGCGCACGAGCACCGGCCGGTCGAGGCCCATCTGTTTCGTCAACAGATCCACCTGCTCCTGGGTCGCGTAGGCGCCCAGGACCTTGCGCGCCACCGCCCCGGGGGAGAACTCGTTCAACGTGAAGACGAGGAAGGAGACGACGAACAGCGTCAGCAGCAGAAACAGCAGGTGCTTGACGAAGAAACGCCCCATCGCCGCCGGCGACTCAGCCGGACGCGGCGGGCGAGCGATAGTTGCGGCGGGCGTACTCCAGGTAGTCCTGACGCAGGCGCTTGTCGGTGCCGAAGAGGATGTGCTTGGACATGTCCGGCGAGTATCGGCTGGCCGCCGGTCGCCGACCGAGCGCCTCGGCCAGGCTGCGAACGTGATGGGGGCCGGCGCCGCAGCACACGCCGAGGTACCGCGCGCCGAGTGCCTGCGCCTCCTTGCCGAACTCGGCGATCTCGTAGCGGTTGCACAGGAACGGATCCAGCGCGGTCGGGAACGGACGCCCGTCGGGGCCGGACGTGCCGTGGGAATCGGTCAGGCTCTGGAACGTCGGCTCGGCCGGCGTCGTTCGGTAGGGCACCGGCAGCGCGGCGACGTGGCAGGTGACCGCCGCCCGGATCTCGCGCAGCAGCGGCAAGGTCGTGGCCGGGCCTCGCGCGCAGTTCATCCCGACCACGTCGGCGCCGTGATCTTGAAGTCGGCGGCATGCCTCGGCCGCCGTCCATCCCTCGCGCAGACGGCCTTCGCGCGGGACCGACAAGGTGATCACCGCGGGCTTGCCCGCGCGCTTGATCGCCTCCAGCGCCAGCAGCGCCTCGGCGCCGAATGAATACGTCTCGCCGACGATGAAATCGACCCCGGCGTCGACCGCCCAGCCGATCTGCTCGTCGAAGATCCGACGCGCCTGCTTGTGCGATTGCGCGTCGTCCGTCGCGTAGATGCTGGTGTTGCAGATATCGCCGGCCAGCAAGGTCCCGGTGGCCCGCGCGACCTTCCGCGCGATCGCGAGGGCGGTCCGGTTGATCCTGGCGAGGTCCTTCTCGCGCCCGACGATCTTGAGCTTCGCTCGGTGGGCGTAGTACGTGAAGGCCTCCACGACGTCGGAGCCCGCGTGCACGAAATCGCGGTGGAGGCCTTCGACGAGCTGGGGGTGCTCGAGGACGACCTCGGGGACGTACGCGCCGGCCTGCAAGTAGCCGCGGCGCTCGAACTCGAACAGGTAGCCCTCGGCGCAGATGACCGGGCCGGCGGCGAGCCGCTCCAGCAGCCCGAGCGACTTCCGCGGTGTCTTCCTGGTCGCGCTCTTAGCGGGCATGCCCGGGACTATACACGAGTGCTTCGTCCTGCCGCGATCGGCGTCATCCCGCGGCGCCCCCGTCGGCGGTGAGCTTCGCGTGGGTCTCCAGGTCACCGCGCCACAGGTAGATCGCCAGCAGAGGCGAGCTTCCGGCGCGCGTGGCGTGGCGCACATTGGGCGGGTGATGGATCACCGCTCCGGGTGGAGCCTCCCGCCACGGCCCCTCGTCGCGCCACCATTCGCCGCCGGGCGTCAGCGTGTAGTAGATCTCGACGGCGGGATGCGCGTGCAGAGGATAGTGCGCGTGCGGCCCGAGCAGGAGCACGCCCGGCGCGAGCCAACGATCGACGGCGAGCGCGGGGGGGCCGTCTACCGGTCCCGCGATGACCGTGTAGCCGTAGTGGTCGAGGAACGTCGCGTCGGGCGGATGGCGCCGATAGTTCGGGTTCTGCGCCCACGAGAGCCAGGGGCCGAGCGTCTCGAGCGCTGCGACGAGTGCGCTCGGAGCGTTGCGCGCTGCCCGGAGGGCCGCCTCCCAGAAACGACAGACGGCCAGCCGGTTCGGCGGCGTGCCCCATCCGTGCGCGGGAGGGCTCGGATCGACCGCGCCCAGGAGCCGCGCGAACTCTCGCAGGCTCGCGGCCGGACCCTCCTCAGCGGCCTCGGCCGCGGCGCCGCGCAGCTCGCCGCCCAGCAGGGCCAAAAAGGTGGTGAGCGTCGCGCAGCGCGCGAAGGAATCAGGATGCGATATGCTGCCGTCCATGCCGCCTCGGCCCCGTGTCCACCAGCTCTCCGTGCCCAACCTGAGCGAGATCGACTTCGGCAAGCTACGCGCCGGGCGGCTCGCGCGGCTCCAGGCGATGCTGAAGCGCCACGATTTCCCCGTCGCGCTCCTCTATAACACGGCCAATATCCGCTACGCGACCGGCGTGGACGTCATGGCCGTGTGGACGGCCGGCACCTTCGCGCGCTACTGCCTCGTGCCGGCCGAGGGCACGCCGATCCTGTTCGAGTACAAGGGCTCGATCCACGTCTCCCAGAAAATCGTCCGTGACGTGCGTCCCGCCTACACCTGGCAATACGGCGGCACGGCGGCTCGCGACAAGGCTCGCGAGTGGACGCGCTCGATCCGCTCGACCTTGCGCGAGCTCGGGTGCGAGCACGAGCGTCTCGCGGTGGACAAGCTCGACGCGGTCGGGTTCCTGGCGCTGCAGGACGAAGGGATCGCGATCGCCGACGTCGGTCCCGCGACGATCGACGCGCGCGAGGTGAAGACGCCGGAGGAGGTCGCGCTCGTCGCGATCAACGGTGGGATCGGCGATGCCATGCTCGCCGAGTTCGAGGCAGCGATCCGCCCGGGCATCCATGAGTACGAGCTCTGGGCGGTGCTGAGCGACGCGCTGCTCCGTCGGCACGGCGAGGGATTGTTCACGCGGCTGGTGGCGTCGGGCACGAACACCAACCCGTGGCTGACCGAGGCGCACGACAAGGTCGTCATGCCGGGCGACCTGGTCGGCGTCGACACCGACGCGAACGGCTACGAGGGCTACGTGATCGACGTCTCGCGCACGTTCCTGTGCGGCGACACACCGTCACCCGATCAGCGGGAGGCCTACCGGATCGCGTACGACTGCGTCAACGGTATGTTCGACCTCGTGCGGCCCGGGATGACGTTCGCGGAGTTCGCGGCGAAGGCGCCGCGCCTGCCGGCGGCGTACGCGGCGCAGCGGTATCCGACGATGGTTCACCAGGCGGGGCTCGAGGACGAGGGGCCCGGCATCCCCTACCCCGACGACGATCGCGGCCCGCGGCGCATCATGCCCGAGCGCGAGCTCAAGGAAAACATGGTGCTGTGCCTGGAGTGCTACGCGGGTAAGCCGGGCGCGCCGTTCGGCGTCAAGCTCGAGGATCAGGTGCTGGTCACGGCCGACGGGGCACGGCTCGTGTGCACGTATCCCTACGACGCGAAGCTGCTCGACTGATACCGGTGGAGGGACCCATGGCGGCGACCGTCCGCGACGCGATTCGTGAGCTCCTGGAGCAGACGATGGCGACGATGGACGCCTTGCTCGTGGCGTCGGATCGAGAACTTCCGATGCCGTCGTCGCACGCCTGTGCCCAAGGCAAGGATGTGTGGACCCTCCTGAGCAACGATATCGACCACGAAAAGATCCATACGGGGCAGATTCTCGAAGGGCGGTACGAGTCTCGGATCACCGCGTCCCCGATGCAACGTCTGTTGGCGGAGTGGCTGGCCGAGCGGGCGCGGCTCATCGGGTCGCTCGTCGGCCTCACCGACGAACAATTCAACAGCGCGACGGCCCCCGGCCAGTGGACCTATCGCGTCATCGCGAAGCACGTGCTGAAGCTCGAACAGGACTCCCTGAAGACGATCGCCGACGATCAGGCGGCGCGGGCGGGCACACGATAACAACCAGCGCAAGGGACAGCCCCAGGAGGAAATCGGAATGAGCGTACCCAAAGAGATCGGGCATATCGTCCTCAACGTCATCGACGTCGAACGGTCCACCCGGTTCTATCGGGATGTGGTGGGGTTCCAGGTGTCTCGCTATCGCCCTGACGGGACGGGCGCCTTTTTGACCTGCGGCGTGGTGCATCACAACCTCGCCCTGTTCAAAGCGCCCGCGGGGGCCCGGCCGACCGAGAAGGGAGCGATCGGCCTCAATCACTTCGCGTTCAAGGTGGAAAGCTACCGGGCCCTGCAAGCGGCGCACAGACGGTTGGTGGAGGCTCACGCCACCATCGACCACATCGTGGACCACGGCATGACCCGCAGCGTCTACTTCCTGGATCCGGACGGGATCGAGATGGAGCTCTTCTCCGATACCTATGCCACCGAGGAGGAAGGACTGGCCTACATGAAATCCACTCGCGGCGGGGCGGTCCCGATGGACATCACCGCGGCGGAGCCCCCACGAGCGCAGATCCCCGACGCTGACTTTACCCGCGTCGGCTGATCGAGACGCTCATGGACTCCGGGCTCTTCATCGAGTTCCCCTGTCGCGAAGGGATGACGGATGGGGAGGCCTTTGCCGAGTGCTTTGCGCTGGTAGACGCAGCCGAGGCCCTGGGCGTCAACTCGGTGTGGCTGGCGGAGTACCATTTCTCCCCGATCAGCGTCCTGTCCTCCCCCATCACGATCGCCAGCGCCATCGCCGCTCGCACCCAACGCATCCGCATTGGCCTGGCGGTGGTGCTCTTGCCCCTGGCCCATCCGATCCACATCGCCGAGGACATCGCCACGGTGGACCACATCAGTCACGGCCGGGTCGAGTTCGGCGTGGGGCGGGGCACGTTCCCTGACACGCATGATGGCTTCAACTCCCCGTTCGCCGAGAGCCGGGAGCGGTTCGACGAATACCTGGAAGTCATCGTCAAGGCGTGGACCCAGGAGCGCTTCTCCTTCACGGGCACGCATTATCGGTGCGAAAACCTCTGTGTCCGGCCCAAGCCGCTGCAGCGGCCCCATCCCCCGATCCGCGTCGGGATCACCTCGGAGGTCACCTTCCCTCTCGTCGGACGCCTGGGGTTTCCCATCATCATCAACCCGTCCCGGGTGTTTGCGCTCTCCGAGCTGGCGCCGTATATCCAGCAGTACCGGAAGGCCTGGCACGAGGCGGGCCATCCAGGGGTTCCTCAGGTGGGACTCCGGGTGCCGCTCTACGTAGCCACGACGGCCGACCGGGCCTACGCAGAGCCGAAGACCAGCACGCTGGCGGCCGTGCAAGGCTTGGGCAATCGCGTGGCGAACAGCGCCTCCCGGGCGGGCACCACCGGTGACTGGAGCGCTCAGGCCGAACGCGTGCGAGGCATGAGCTACGAGGATTGGCTGCGCGACAAGGTGGTCTACGGGATACCGGAGACCGTGGTTGATCGACTCCAACAGCTGCGGGACGAGCTGGACCTGACGCAGATTCTGTACGAGGTCAACTACGGGCGCCAGATTCCCTACGCGCTGCAATTGCAAAACCTACGGCTGATCAACGAGCGCGTCATTCCGCAGCTCAAGTAGGAGGAAGCCATGCCGTTTCCAAGACTCAGCGATGTGCCCGTTGCACGGGAGACCCTGGTCACCATCGGCCGCGAGCAGCGGATTTCGGCCGACTCGCACATGACAGAGCCGCCGGACCTCTGGGAGAAGCGGCTGCCATCCGCGCTACGAGACCGCGCCCCGCGCTTTCCGAATCGCGACACCGACAACGGTAACGTGCGTGTTGGCGGCTGGGACCCCGATGAGCGGCTCAAGGACCAGGCGTACGACAGCATCAGCGCAGAGGTGCTCTATCCCACCCGGGGCGCTGCCGCCTGGGTCACGGGTGACCCGGAGCTCGAGGAAGCGTGTTGCCGCGTCTACAACGACTGGCTGATCGAATTCTGCAGTGCGGCTCCTCGACGCCTCTGGGGTCTGGCCATGATCTCGTTGTGGAACATCGAGCACGCTGCGCAGGAGCTCGAGCGGTGCCGAAAGGCCGGCCTGCGCGGAGCGACCATCGGGCTGGTACCCGCGGAAGACTTGCTCTACGGCTCAGCGCACTACGACCGATTCTGGGCCGCTTGCCAGGACCTGGCGATGTCGGTCAACCTGCACATCAATTCGGGCCCGGGCCGTATGAAGTTCTCCCCTCAGCAGCGCAGTGGGCTCATGCCCGATGGAGCGGCAGGCCACAAGTGGGATTGCATGAAGGCCGTGGGCAACATGGTGGCCGCCGGCGTGTTCGAGCGATACCCCCGCCTGAACCTGGTGCTCGCGGAGGCCGGCGTCGGCTGGATCCCGTTCTTCGCCCAGGAGTTCGACTACTACCAGATGAGCTTTGCTCCGTCGCCCATGGGTCTGGGACGGCAGCGCGAGATCCCGCGGCCGCCGAGCGAGTACATCTACCGGCAAGTCTACGGGGCGTTCATTCAGGACACCGTCGGCTGCAAGCTGCTGCCCGAGTATGGCGCCGACACTTTTATGTGGTCCAACGACTATCCGCACAGTGCCTGCATCTGGCCGGGGGCCACCCGGTTCATCGCGCAGGATCTGGGACACCTCGTGCCCGAGGCACGAGCCAAGGTGCTCTGCGGGAATGCGGCCCGGCTGTACAACGATGGCCAGCTACCGCCGCCCGCCGACCCGCCGGGTGGGGTGAAAGATCTGGAGGCGTGGGACAAGGTCCACTGGCACGCGTAGGCGTGCAGTGTTGGCGGTCCCTCCTAGGAGAGGAAGGGCGTTGCCGTCTGGTGCGAGAGCGGGATTTCCCGGCGCTCTTGGGCCGAGGTCAGCACGGCGAGGCACACCTCTAGATTGGCCTTCCCCCAGCGTCCGCCGTGGGCCGGGACTCGAGCCTTGACCACCGCGTCGTACAGCTCGCGAACCACCGCGTCGCGCCCCGTGTCGCCGGTCGAGAGCGGCACCTCGCGCCGCTCATCCTCGCCGTAGACGTAGACGCCGTGCGCCGACTGCCGGATGTCGCCCTTCTCGCAGCTCACGAGGGTGAGCCCGAAGAAGGACGGATGCGGCGCCGGCCCTGCCGGGCGCGGGGCGCGATTGCCGCCATACCGGACCGCACGCTTGAGGCCGAGCTCCGCATCGCGGCCTCCGACCGTCTGGAGCGTCCGCCGGGCGCGGCCGTAGGCGGCGGGGTCAACGGGCTGCCCCTGTTCTCCGATCCCGAACGCCAGCTCTGTGGTGTGGAAGTGATCGGCGCCGCTGTACACGGCGCTTGCGGGTGTGCCGTCCTCGAACTCCATGTAGACCACGTGCGCGTCCTCGGTGGGGCGCTGCGCGTCCCCGCGCCCCGTCATCGCGCGGACGCTACGTAGCAGGCCGCCGCCGATGAATCTCAGGATGTCGAACTGGTGCGACCCCTGCCGGAACGTCACGCCGCCGCCCAGGCGCGTGTCGAGCTCCTCGGTGTTGCGCGGGCGATAGAGCCAATCCGTGAAGCACCAGTTGTGCAACATGCGGACCCGGCCGAGAGCCCCGCTCTGAGCGATCTCCCGGATCTTGCGGATCGGCGGCTCGAAGCTGTGCGAGTGGCCCACCACGAGCTGCCGGCCGTGCGCCTCGGCCGCGCGGATCATCCGGTCGGCATCGTCGAGGCTGAGCGCCATCGGCTTTTCGATGACGACGTGCTTGCCGTGCTCGAGCGCGAGGAGAACGTGCTCGGTGTGGTACTGCGTCGGGGTCGCGATGTAGATCGCGTCGACGCGCGGGCTCGCGCAGAGCGCCTCGACGCTCGAGTACGTCTCGGCCTGGAAGTCGCGCGCGAACGCCGCGACAGCCCCGGCATCCGCGTCGGCCCCCGCCGTGAGCCGGGCGTGAGGATGCCTGAGGATGGCGGGAAGCATCATGCACCCCGCGGTCCCCAGGCCGGCGACGGCCCAGCGCAGAACCGGCGCCGACTCTGGCACGCCCCCGCTCTCCGACAGCGGACCTAGCCGGCGCTCTCCGGCGCCCTCGCCCAGGCGTCTTCCACCGTGTCGAGCAGCGCGCTCCAGGGCGCCTGGCCGCTGGCGAGGCGACGGGCGCGCGCGGCGTC
>QHSL01000072.1 GCA_003220435.1 Candidatus Rokuibacteriota bacterium
CCCCGACGACTGGGCTAAGATCGCCGGCAAGAAGGGCGAGCGCATCGTGTACGTCAAGCCGCTCATGGGCGAGACGAAAGAGAAGCAGCGGAGCGTGGAGAAAGTCGTCAACACGGGTCAGTACCTGTAACGACGAGGGGGCGTCGCGCCCCCCAGCCAATGGGGGGTGCGCGGCGCCCCCAACTTTCGCCCCCGGGCTCCGTTGACCGGGGGCGTTCTTTCTAGCCTTCAGAGAGGACAGCAATGGCGATCCCGAAAGTCATGGGCATCGAGACCGAGTACGGGATCACGGTCAAGAATCAACCGGACTTCAATCCGATCCTGTCCTCCCTGTTGCTGATCAACTCCTACGAGACGTTCCGCTCGTCGCGCGTCCGGTGGGACTACGAAGCGGAGAGCCCGCTGCGCGACGCTCGGGGGTTCGAGTACATGGAGGAAAAGGAGGGCACCTCGAAAGAGGAGTCGCGCCTCATCAACCTCATCTTGTCCAACGGCGCGCGCTTCTACGTCGACCACGCCCACCCCGAGTACTCGAGCCCGGAGACCACGAATCCGCGCGACCTGGTCATCTGGGACCGCGCCGGAGAGCGGATCCTGAACCTGTCGCGGCAGCGCGCCGAGGCCGTCTCGCCGCCCGAGCAGCGGATTCTGATCTACAAGAACAACACCGATAACAAGGGCAACTCGTACGGCACCCACGAGAACTACCTGATGGATCGGCGGGTCCCGTTCGCGCGCATCGTGCAGCACATGATGCCGTTCTTCGTGAGCCGCCAGATCTTCACCGGAGCCGGGAAGGTCGGCGCCGAGAACAACGCCGACCCCTGCGACTACCAGATCTCGCAGCGCGCCGACTTCCTCGAGACCGAAGTGGGCCTCGAGACGATGCACTCGCGCCCGATCATCAACACGCGCGACGAGCCGCACGCCGACCCCGAGAAGTACCGGCGGCTCCACGTCATCGTCGGCGACGCCAACATGAGCGAGGTCTCGAACTACCTCAAGGTCGGCACGATGGCGATCGTGCTCAGCATGGTGGAGGACGATTTCATCGAGCGCGACCTCTCGGTGGATGGGCCGGTGGGCGCCTTCCGCGTGGTATCGCGCGACCTCACCTGCCGCGAGACGATCCGGCTCAAGGACGGCCGCTCCATCACCGCGGTGGACCTGCAGCGGGAGTTCCTGGCGATGGCGCATCGCTACTACCGCGACCGGGAGGCCGAGCCGTGGGTGCGCGAGGTGATGGCGCGGTGGGAGTCGACCCTCGACCGCCTGGCCGAGGACCCGATGCAGCTCGGGCGCGAGCTCGACTGGGTCATCAAGCGCCAGCTGATCGAGAACTACATGGCCAAGCACGACCTCGAGTGGAACGACTCGCGCGTGCAGATGATCGATCTGCAATTCCACGACATCCGCCCCGGCAAGGGTCTCTTCTACAAGCTCGAGGAGTCCGACGCGGTGGACCGGATCGCGACCGACGACGAGATCGCGAAGGCCATCTACGATCCGCCCAAGGACACCCGCGCGTACTTCCGCGGCATGTGCCTGCAGCGCTACGCGGACGAGATCGTCTCGGCGAGCTGGGACTCCGTGATCTTCGATCTGAAGGAGGGCCCGCTCAAGAAGATCTTCATGCTGGAGCCGCTGCGCGGCACCGAGGCGCACGTCCGCCAGCTGCTGACCGAGTCGCCCACCGCCGCCGATCTGCTGCGCAACATCTCGCGCGCCGCCGGGATGTGACCGTGAGCGACGAGCGCTGGCGTTCGCTGTTCAGCGACTATTCGAACTCGAGCTTCATCGACCTGCTGCGCCGCGAGTCGCCGCACCTGGTTCCGGGCGGGGCGCCGACGCCCCTTCCCGAGATCGAGCCCGTGCACGGCACCACCGTTCTCTCGGTGCGCTTCCGTGACGGCGTGATCATGGCCGGCGACCGCCAGGCGACCGCCGGCTACCAGGTGGCCAGCCGCCGCATCGAGAAGATCTTCAAGTCGGACGAGCTCTCCGGCGTCGGCATCGCCGGCGCGGCCGGGCCGGCCATGGAGATGGCGAAGCTGTTCCAGACCGAGCTCGAGCACTACGAGAAGGTCGAGGGCGAAAACCTCTCGCTCGACGGCAAGGCGAACCGCCTGAGCCAGATGATCCGGATGAACCTGCCGGCCGCGATGCAGGGGCTGGTAGTGGTCCCGATCTTCGCCGGCTTCGACGAGAAGGCCGGCGTGGGGCGGCTGTTCAAGTACGACATCACCGGCGGCCGCTACGAAGAGACCAACTTCGACGCGCAGGGCTCGGGTTCGAAGGACGCGCGCGACTCGCTGAAGAAGCTCTGGAAGCGCGACATGGGACGGGACGAAGCGCTACGCGTCGCCCTCGAGGCGCTCATCGACGCCGCCGACGAGGACGTCGGCACCGGCGGTCCGGACCTGGTGCGCGGGATCTTCCCGTCGGTGAAGACCATCACGCGCTCGGGCTTCGGCGACGTGCCCGAGGACGAAGTGCGGCGCGTCTGCGAGGAGATCCTGAGCGAGCGAACCCGCGCCGGAAACGGGGCCTGACGTCATGCCGCTGCCCTATTACGTGAGCCCCGAGCAGATGATGAAGGACAAGGCCGAGTATGCCCGCAAGGGCATTGCGCGCGGCCGGTCCATCGTCACCCTCGAGTACGGCGAAGGCATTCTCCTGGTCGCCGAGAACCCGTCTACGCTCCTGCACAAGATCTCGGAGATCTACGATCGGATCGCCTTCGCCGGCGTCGGCAAGTACAACGAGTTCGAGAACCTCCGGATCGCCGGCATCCGCCACGCCGACGTGAAGGGCTACTCGTACAGCCGCGGCGACGTGACGGCCAAGGCGCTGGCCAACGCCTATTCCCAGGCGCTCGGCAACATCTTCACCCAGGACATCAAGCCGTTCGAGGTGGAGGTGCTGGTGGCCGAGGTCGGCGACGCCAACGGCTCGAAGAGCGAGATCTATCACATCCTCTACGACGGCACGATCGAGGACGAGCGGAACTACGCAGCGATGGGCGGTCAGGCCGACGAGATTCGGCGGTTTCTCAAGGACCACTATCGCGAGGGCATGACCCTCAACGACGCCTTGCAGCTCGGCGTGCGGGCGCTGACGGTCACGCAGAACAAGACGCTGACCGAGCGCGACCTCGAGGTCGCGGTCCTGGACCGCACCAAGGCCCGGCGCAAGTTCCGCCGGATCCCGCTGGAGGCGCTCAGCCAACTCCTGGGCACGGCGAGGTAAGCCGTGCTAGTCTGAGGCAGGCTCATGAAGCGGCGGATCTTCGGCCTCGAGAACGAGTACGGTCTCACCTGCACCCTGAACGGCCAGCGCCGCTTGTCCCCCGACAACGTCGCCCGCTACCTGTTCGAGAAGGTGATCCCCGGCGCCCGCAACGCGAACGTGTTCCTGGAAAACGGCGCCCGGCTGTACCTGGACACCGGCTTCCACCCGGAGTACGCGACCCCCGAGTGCGACGACGTCGCCGAGCTGGTGATCCACGACAAGGCGGGCGAACGCATCGTCGAGGACCTGCTGCATCAGGCCGAGAAGCGCCTTCGCGAGGACGGGATCTCCGGCAACATCCTGCTCTTCAAGAACAACACGGACTCGGCGGGGAACTCCTACGGCTGCCACGAGAACTACCTGGTCAGCCGCGACGTCTCGTTCCAGCGGCTGGCCGAGGCCTTGATCCCCTTCTTCGTCACCCGGCAGATCTTCGCGGGCGCCGGCAAGGTCCTCCAGACCCCACGGGGCTTCCACTACTGCCTCTCGCAGCGCGCCCAGCACATCTGCCAGGAGATCTCCGGCGCCACGACATCATCGCGCTCGATCATCAACACCCGCGACGAGCCGCACGCCGATGCCGAGCGATATCGCCGCCTTCACGTCATCGTGGGCGACTCGAACATGTCCGAGGTCGCCACCTATCTGAAGATCGGCACGACGGCCCTCGTGCTCGACATGATCGAGGACGGCTTCTTCGACCGCGATTACTCACTGCAGTCGCCGGTTCAGGCGATCCGCGATATCTCGCACGATCCGACGCTGCGCGAGGCGATCAAGCTGAAGGACGGGCGCTCGATCACGGCGCTCCAGATGCAGTTCGAGTACCTCGAGTACGCCACGCGGTACGTCAACTCCATCAACGCCGATCCGACGACCAAAGATGTTCTGGCTCGCTGGACGGACATCCTCACCAAGCTCGAGACAGACCCGATGCAGCTCAGCCGCGAGCTCGACTGGGTCATCAAGCGCCAGCTCATCGACAACTTCATGAACCGTCACCGCCTTTCCTGGCGTGATCCGAAGGTGTCGCTGCTGGACCTCCAGTATCACGACATCCGGCCCGACAAGGGCGTCTACTACCGCCTCGTCAGTAACGACCACGTGGACCGGATCACCGACGACGAGACGATCGAGCAGGCCAAGCACGTGCCGCCACAGACCACCCGGGCGCGGCTGCGCGGTGAGTTCATCCGGCAGGCGAACCTGAAGGGCAAGGACTATCGCGTCGACTGGGTCTACCTGAAGCTCAACGATCCGGAGCGCGAGACGATCCTCTGCAAGGACCCGTTCCAGTCCCACGACGAGCGGGTCGAGCGCCTCATCCGCTCGTTCTGATTTTCTTCGAAATAAATGGGGGGCCTCGACGGGCCCCCCAAGCCCCCCAGCGCTCGGAAGCGCCCCGGCGGAGCCGTGACCCACGCCCGTAGAGCGCCCATCGATTTTGCGCAACGTCCGCACGGGCTTCGACGCGCTTAGAAGGCCCCGCGCGCGGTACAAGGGGAGGCGCTCACGCCGAGCCAATGCACGACCGGCAGTGTGGTCACACAAAGTTGACACCCCACGGCCGGGGGTGCAATCCTGGCCTCCCGCGCTCATCCGAGCGGTCTCACGCAATGAGGAGCTCACGATGTTCAGTACTCAGAAGGGCGCCAAACAGGAGCCGCTGGCGGCCTCGGAAAATGGCAAGTCGGTCGCCTCTTCGGTGGCGCTGCTGACGATCGTCGGCGAGCGCGCCCGCATGGAGGGCAAGTTCGACATCGCGGACTCGATCCAGGTCGAGTGCGAGGTCGGCGGCGAGATGAACGTCGGCGGCAAGCTGGTCATCGGCGAGAAGGGCGTCGTGAACGCCAACGTCCAGACGGTGGATGCGATCATCATGGGGCACTACCAGGGCACCATGGTCGCGACCGGCAACGTCGAGATCACGGAGACCGGCCGCGTCAGCGGCAACATCACGACCGACTCGCTGGTGATCACCAAGGGCGGCTTCTTCAACGGCAACGTCACGAAGATGAACGAGCTGGCGCACGACTCGCGACCGGTCTACATGTCCGACGACAGGTACCCGGCGCAGCTCGGCGCGCCGCGATAATTCGGCGCGCGCGAAAGGGTGTCCATGCTCTGGAAGAAGAAGAAGCACGCGGCCACGCCCAAGGGCAGCGACCTGACCGCCTTCATCGACGAAGGATCGGAGATCGAGGGAAAGTACACCTTCCGCGGGACCGTGATGATGAACGGCAAGTTCAGCGGCGAGATCGTCTCGAGTGACACCCTCATCATCGGCGAGAAGGGTTCGGTTCACGCCAACGTCCGCGCCGGCATCGTGTTCATCAACGGCGAGGTGGTCGGCAACGTCCTGGCCGCCGAGCGCGTCGAGCTGCGCGGCGCCGCACGGGTCTTCGGCGACGTGGAGGCTCCGGTGGTCGTCATCGAGGAAGGCGTCTTCTTCGACGGCAAGTGCAAGATGACCAAGGCGCAGGGCGCCGACGCGGTCGACGCCCTCCGGACCGAATCCCTAGATCGACCAGCCGCGCGTCAGCTCGCGAACGCGCGCGAGTAGCTCGCCGGCGTCGACCGTCGCGAGTCGCCCGCGCGCGACGATGCGCCGGCCGTGGACCCAGACGTCGGTCACGGCCCGCGGCGACATCGCGTAGACGATCGACTTCAACACATCCGTCCTCGGGTGGAGCGACACGTCGTCGAGGTCCACCGCGACGAGGTCGGCGAGCGCGCCCGGCGCCAGCGCCCCCGCCTCGAGGCCGAGCACCTCGGCGCCGGACCGGGTCCCGAGTCCGAACACCGTGGCGGCGTCGATCGCCGCGCCGTCGAGCAGCCGCACGCGCTGCAGCAGCGACGTCATGCGCATCTCCTCGAACACCGAGAGCCGGCTGTTGATGCAGCCGCCGTCGGTGCCGAGCGCGACCCGGACCCCCGCCTTCAAGAGCTCCGGCACCCGCGTGATCCCGTCGCCCAGGAACATGTTGGCGCTGGGACAGTAGGCGAGCGCGGCACGCCGGGCGCCCATCAGCCCGATCTCCTCGTCGTCGAGCCAGACGCAGTGGACGCCGATCATCCGCGGGCCGACCACCCCGAGCCCCTCGAGATATCGGATGGGAGTGGCGCCGTGCGCGCGGAGGGTGCGCTCGGCCTCGTACTGTCCCTCGGCCACATGGATGTGGAAGCGCGTGTCCTCGGACTCGGCGATCTCCCACCCCGCCCTGATCATCGCCGGCGACGCGCCGTGCGGGCTGTGCGGCGCGGGCTGGATCAGCGTGGTCTCGTCGCGCCGATGCGCCGCGATCAGCTCGCGGGTCCGCCGGGCGGCGTCGGCTACCGTCTCCCGATAGCGCCGGGGGGCGCCCTCCCAGTCGTACATGGCGCGCGCCAGGACGAGGCGGATCCCGACCTCGCGCGCCGCCTCGATCACCGCCTCGGCATTCTCGTTGCCGCCGTCTTGTAAATAGAAGAAGTCCGCACAGGTGGTGGCGCCGTGCAGCAGCATCTCGGCGAACGCGAAGGAGGCGCCGAGCGCGATCGCGCGGCGATTCAGCCGCTCCGAGAACGGGTAGAGCACCCGGTCGCGCCAGCCCACGAAGCCGAGGTCATCGCCCAGCCCGCGCAAGAGCGACTGGAAGGTGTGGCAATGCGCGTTGACCGTGCCGGGCAGGAGCGCCTTCCCGGCCAGCGTGACGTCGCCCGGGCGAAGGCGGTCGAGGGGCTCGATCGACGCGATGCGTCCGCCGTCGAGCGTCACCGCCCGGCCCGAGGCCCAGCCCGTCTCGGTCAGGACGAGCTCGGGAACGACCCGCGAGAGCACTCCGCCGCCGGGGAGAACGCTCAGACCGCCATGATGCGGTAGCCGCAGTCGACGTAGATCACCTCGCCCGTGATCCCCGAGGCCATGCGCGACGCGAGAAACAGCGCGGTGTCCCCGATCTCCCGCAGCTCGACGTTGCGGCGCAGCGGCGCTCGGTCCGCGTGGTGCTTGAGCATGTCGGTGAAGCCGCGGATGCCCCGGGCGGCGAGCGTGTTGACGGGGCCGGCCGAGATCGCGTTCACGCGAATCCCGCGCGGGCCGAGATCGGCCGCGAGGTACCGCACCGCGGCCTCGAGCGAGGCCTTGGCGACGCCCATGACGTTGTAGCCGGCGGCGACGCGCTGCGAGCCCAGGTAGGTCATCGCGAGCACTGACGCCCCGTCGGACCGCTCGAGCAGGGGCAGGGCGGCGCGCGTCAGCCCAACCAGCGAATAGGCCGACACGTCGTGCGCGACGCGGAACCCTTCGCGCTCGGTCGTGACGAAGTTGCCCTCGAGATCCTCTCGCCGGGCGAAACCAACCGAGTGGACGAGCGTGTCGAGCCGCTCGAAGTCACGCGCCACGCCCGCAAAGACGGCGGCGACTTCTCCGTCCGAGGTGACGTCACACGGATAGACCCGCGAGCCGGAGAGCGTGCCCGCGAGCTCCTCGACGTTCTCCTTCAGTCGCTCCCCCTGGTAGGTGAACGCGAGCCGCATGCCGGCGCCGGCGAGCGCCTGAGCGATCGCCCACGCGATCGAGCGCTTGTTGGCGACGCCGAAGACGATTCCCCTCGTGCCGTCGAGCAGACCCATGCGTGGAGCCTCCGGTGGTCATGATACGGCGAGCCGCGCGCCTCACGCGTCACTCTATCGAGAGGCGACGTTGAGTACAATGGCGGCGCAACGCCATGCCGATCCTCTACGCGCTGATTGCGGCGCTCGCGTTCGGGCTGAGCGCGCCGCTCGCGAAGCTGCTGCTCGCCTCGACGTCGCCGTTGCTGCTCGCCGGCTTGCTCTATCTGGGCGCCGGCGCGTTTCTTGGGCTCACCCGCCTCGCGTGGCATCGCCGGCCCGCGGTCGGCCGTCGCTTCACGGTGCGCGACCGATTGATACTGGTCGGCGTCGTGCTGGCGGGCGGCATGCTCGCGCCGCCGTTGCTCCTCTGGGGTCTTTCGCGGAGCCCCGCCGCGGCCACGGCGCTGCTGCTCAACCTCGAAGTCGTCTTCACGGCCCTCCTGGCCGGCGCCGTGTTCGGCGAGCATCTTGGCCCACGCGTGGGCGGCGCCGCCGTGGTGATGGCGCTCGGCGGAGCGGCGCTTGGCTGGGCTCCCGGCGGCACGACGAGCGTCGCTGGGATCGGGGCGGTCGCGCTCGCGTGCGCGCTGTGGGCGCTCGACAACAACCTGACGAGGCTCATCGCCGAGGCTGACCCGCGGCTGATCGTGACGGTCAAGGGGCTGGGCGCCGGGACTGTCAACACCGTCCTGGCGCTCGTGGGGGGCCAGTCCCTGCCGGCGCCGTGGACGATCGTCCTCGCGATGGCTCTGGGGGCGGTGAGCTACGGCACGAGTCTCGCCCTGTTCATCGTGGCGATGCGCGATCTGGGCGCCGCGCGAACCGGCGCCTACTTCGCCACCGCGCCGTTCTTCGGCGCCGCCGGCGGCATTCTCCTCCTCGGCGAGTCGCCGACGCCGGGGCTCCTCGCCGCGGCGGTGTTGATGGCGCTCGCGACCTGGCTCCTGGCCAGCGAGCGGCATGCGCACGCGCACCGGCACGCCGCGGCCGTCCATGCCCACGTGCACGTCACCGACGCACATCACCGGCACGAGCACGCGGGCTGGGAGGGGGCGGAGCCGCACAGCCATCCGCATTCGACGGGCCCGCTGGAGCACGAGCACCCGCACACTCCGGACACCCACCACGATCACGGTCACCGCTGACGCGCTATACTCGCGGCGCGCAACCGACACATCGACGAAGGGACAGTGCTCGTGAACGATCAGAAGGGGCGGCTCGGTATCGTCCTGGCGCCCTTCGCCGCGCTCCCCGCGGCTGAGTTCGTGGCCGTCGCGCGCGAGACGGAGGCGCGCGGCTATCACATGGCGTGGACCGGCGAGGCCTCGGGCTACGACGCGATCAGCCTCATGACCACGATCGCCGTCCACACCGAGCGGCTCCAGGTGGGCTCGGCGGTCCTGCCGGTCCAGACGCGAACGCCGGTCGTCCTCGGCCAGACGGCGGCGACGCTCAACCACCTGGCGCCCGGCCGCGTCACGCTCGGCATCGGGCTCTCGAGCCGCGTCATCGTCGGGGACTGGCACGGGCTCGCCTTCGCGCCGGCGATCCAGCAGATCCGCGAAGCAGTGCAGGTCATCCGCATGGTCGCCTCCGGCGAGCGCGTCACCTTCGAGGGCAAGTTCTACCGGGTGAAGAACTTCCGGCTGACGGCGCCGCCGCCGGCCAGACCCGTGCGCGTCGCGCTGGCCGCGCTCGGCCCCGAGATGCTGGAGCTCGCCGGAGAGATCGCGGACGGCGTGGTCCTGAACTGGATCCCGCCGGAGACCGTCCCGGTCTCGATCCGGCACCTGGAAGTCGGCGCGCGCAAGGCGGGACGCACGCTCGCCGACTTCGAGATCGCGTCGTTCATCCGCACGTGCGTCACCGACGACGTGCCCGGGGCGCGCGAGGCGCTGGCGCGCGACATCACGGGCTACGCGACCGTGGACGCCTACGCGAGCTTCTTCCGGGTCGCCGGCTTCGCCGACGAGGTCGATGCGGTCAACGCCGCATGGCGGAGGGGCGACCGCGCCGGCGCGGTCAAGCAGGTGTCGCCACGGTTCCTCGACGGCCTCGGCGTCGTGGGGCCGGCGCCCTTCTGCCGCGAGCGCGTCGCCGAGTTCGCGCGCGCCGGGCTCACGCAGCCGGTGATTGTGCCGTTCGCTCACGGCGCCGGCGCCGAGGCGCGCGAGGCGCCGCTCCGCACCCTGCGCGCCTTCCCGTGACCGACGGATCCCCCCTCCGTGTCCTGGGAGTCATCCCCGCGCGTCTTCAGTCCACGCGGCTCCCGCGCAAGGTCCTACGCGAGATCGTCGGGAAGCCGCTGCTCGTCCACGTGTGGGAGGCGGCGCGCCGGGCGCCCGACCTCGACGACCTGCTGGTGGCCACCGATTCGCAAGAGGTCGTGAACGCCTGCACCAGCCACGGCATTCCCACGGTCATGACCTCGTCCGATCATCCGTCGGGAACGGACCGGATCTGGGAGGTCGCGCAGACGCGTGCCGCCGACGTCTACGTGAACATCCAGGGCGACGAGCCGCTGACCATGCCCTCACACATCCGGCTGCTCGTCACGCCGTTTCGCGAGCGCCCGGACACCCAGGTGTCGACGCTGAAGATCCGCCTCCTGCCCGGCGAGGTCGACAACCCGAACGTGAACAAGGTCGTCTGCAGCGTCGACGGACGCGCGCTATACTTCTCCAAGTATCCCGTCCCGTATGACCGGGACGGGATCGGCGTCGTCCGCTGGAAGCATCCGGGCTTCTACGCCTATCGCAAGGCGGCGCTCGACGCCTTTCATCACCTGCCGCCGTCGCCACTCGAGCTCACCGAGAAGCTCGAGCAGCTCAGATTCCTCGAGAACGGTATCGCGATCGTCGTGATGGAGACGACCGAGCCCACGATTGGCGTGGACACTGAAGCCGACCTGCGGGCCGTCGAGAATCTTCTGAGCGCTCGCGGGGCCGCGAAGGGCGGCCGCGCTACAGCCGATCGCGGTCCTCGCGATCAGCGGTAGGCGCACGGCGGCACCGGCGTCCGGAAGGGCGCTTGAGTCAGATGCTGGCCGTGGGGGAAGAGCCGTAGCTGCCTCGGCGCAGGCGCGCTCGCGAGCCGCCGGCCGCGAAGCGACAGGAACCAGCCCGCCCGCGTGACGTCCACGCCGGCCGCTCGCAGATCTCCCGATCCGCGGATCACGGTGCGACGCCGCTCGGCAACGATCGTCCGGGCGGCCATTGGGCCGATCCCCGGCACGCGCACCAGCGCCTCGTACGGCGCGCGAGAGACCTCGAGGGGAAAGCGCTCCGGGTGGGCGAGCGCCCACGCGGTCTTCGGGTCGTCGTCGAGCGGCAGGTTGCCGTCGGCGCTGAAGACGAGCTCGTCGTAGCCGAAGCCGAACTGTCGGAGCAGGTGCTCGGCCTGATAGAGACGGAACTCTCGCATCGCCGGCGTGGGGCGCCGCTCCGCGAACGGCGTCCCCACCACGGGCTGAAACGCGCTGAAGTGAGCGTGATGGAGGAGCCGCTCCCCTTCGAGTCGGGCAACGAGACCGAGGATCTCACGGTCTTTTTCGCCCGCGGCGCCGACCACGAACTGCGTGGTCGTGCCGACCGACGTGACGGCGGCCGGGTCACCGAGCAGCCGGCGCTCTCGCATGAGGCGTCCGGCCCGCTCCAGGTTCGGCAGAAGGTCGCCCAGCAAGTCTTTCTCCCGGGCGAGGGCCCTCACATGGGTGTCGCCGGGCGCCTCGAGGTTCACCGACACGCGATTGGCCAGGCGAACGGCCGCGTCGACTTGGGCCGGTTCGGCGCCTGGCAGCAGCTTCAGATGGATATAACCGCTGAACTCCTCACGCCGGCGTAGCAGCTCGACGGCGGCAAGCATCCGATCCGTCATCTTCGCCGGGCGGCCCGGGACGCCCGATGTCAGGAAGAGCCCATCGGCGAGACCGCGGCGTCTCGCGTCCATGAACACGCGCGCAACCTCCTCGGGCGCCAAGAAGGTGCGCCTCACTTTTCCTCCGCAGAACGTGGGGCAGTAGCCACAGGACAGCGAGCAAGCATTCGTTTGCATGACGCGCATGAGACGTGTCGAGCCCTGACCGGGATGGCGTACCTTCGTGATCCCGACCGGATCTCCGGGTCGCATGAGCGCGCCGGATGGTCCGTCACGGTCGGCGGTCTCCGAGAGGATCGTGACCCTGGTCCTCAGGTCCATGGGCGACTACTATACACGAGATGAGTGGTTCTGGTCACCGGTTTCGGTTCGTTGACGGCTCAAACGAATTCCGCCTGCACCCGAACATCGGAGTCGGTGGCCCTCGAGTGGCCCTCGAATCAGCGCGGGCGTAGACTCGGAAGCGAGAGCGGACACGGCAGGTTTCGTCGGCAGGTAACAACGCACCAAGGGGGAGACCACATGATCGCAAGACGCACGTCGGTCGGAATCCTTGCCGCTTTGGTTGGGGCTTTCCTCGTCAGCGGTGTCGCCGCTCCCGCGTCGGCTCAGCAGCCGCCGAGCGAGACGAGGCCCAAGGCCCGGGAGGCGGTGAAGAAGGCGCACATGCAATGGGAGTCTCTGACACCGGAGCAGCAGGAGGCGCTGAAGGCCACCTGGAAAACCGAAGCCGAACAGACCAAGGCGAAGTGGCAGGCGATGACTCCCGAGCAGCAGCAACAGGCCATCGCCCAGACGAAAACCAAAGCCACGACCGCGGCGAAGCAGTGGGAGTCGTTGACCCCTGAGCAAAAAGAGGCGATGAAGGCGACCTGGAAGACGGACGCAACTCAAGCCAAGGCAAAGTGGCAGTCGATGACCCCTGAGCAGCGGCAGCAAGCGATCGCGGAACTGAAGACCAAGGCCCAGACTGCGACGCAGACCAAGGCTCAGACGGCGCCACCGGCCACACCGCAGAGCACGCCACCGGCCACGCCGAAGCAGTAAGACGTCGGAGAGCCGCAGACCAGACGCGAGACCGAGGCCGGCCCCGGAGGCGGTGCCGGTTCTCGGTCCCTCGCGTGACGTCCTAGCCCGACCGCGCGCCCCCGACGTCCCGCAACTCCGCCGCCCTCACCTGTACCGGGATCCGGATCCCCTCGACGCCCAGACGCCGAAGGATGCGCTTGCGCAACTCGTGCTGCACGGGGAACTGATCGGTGAACGACGCCACCTGGCACGAAAGCGTGAAATCGAGTGAGAAGTCGCCGAAGCCGGGGATCAGCCGCGCCGAGGGCGAGGGGCTGGCCATCAGCCCCGCCACCTCGCCGACCGCGCCGGTCGCCTCCTCGACCAGGAGGCGCTCGACCAGCTCGACGTCCGAGCCGTAGTCCACGCTGACGCGGATCAGCAGCGTCAGTCGCGGGTCGGGCATGTCGTAGTTGGTGATGATCGACTCTGCCACGCGCTTGTTCGGAATCGTCACCACCATGTTCTGAAGCATGCGCACCCGCGTCGAGCGCCATCCGATGTCGACCACATAGCCCTCGACGGTGTCGGCGACCTTCACGTAGTCGCCGACGCGGATCGGCTTGTCGGCGAGCAGGTGGGCGCCGGCGAAGAAGTTCGACAGCGTGTCCTGCAGCGCCAAAGCCACGGCCAGACCGCCCACCCCCAGCGCGGTGAGGATCGGCGTGATCTGGATTCCGAGCGCGGCGAGCAACACCAGGAATCCCACGATGAGAACGACGCCGCGGACCACGGCCTGGCCGAGCCCGGTGATGGGGCCCCCGAGCGCCTGCCGCTCGCTCGCGCGCTGGATCAGCGTGCTCAAGATGCCGGCGACGGTCAGCGTCACCGACAGGATGATCGCGACTTCGAGGATGAGGCCGAGCTGCTGGGAGAGGCGCCGGGGCAGCTGCTCGGTCTCGCCGGCGACGTCGATGGAGATCCACAGGCCAAGGACGACGGACCAGAGGATCGAGGGCACCCGCACCGCCTGGGCCAGCGAGGACCAGCCGTTCGGCGCGCGCGACCACCGGCGGATTCCCGAGAGCAGCAGGGCGCGGACGAGCAGCGCGATCACAGTGGCGGCGGAGAAGAGAAGGGCCGGCCACACGAGATACCGCATGGCGCTACATGCTATCGTAGTTCGCCCATGAGTCAGCGCGGACTCTTCTACGGCTGGGTGATCCTCGCCGCCGCCGCCACCGTCGTCGCCATCGGCCAGGGCGCGCTGTTCTCGCTCGGCATCTTCCTCAAGCCACTCGAAGAATCGATGCGCTGGAGCCGGAGCGCGATCTCGGTGATCGCCCTCATCAACTGGATGGCGATGGGCGCGGGCTCCTTCTTCTGGGGCGCCGTGTCCGACCGGCTCGGGAGCCGCGTCGTGACGATCGCGGGCGGCGCGCTACTGGGCCTGGGCCTGGTGCTGTCGAGCCGGGCAACCGCGCTCTGGCATCTCCACGTGACGTTCGGCCTGGCGGTCGGCTTCGCGGCGGGCGCGTTCTTGACGCCGCTCTCGGCGACGGCGACGAAGTGGTTCACCACGAACCGCGGGCTCGCTGTAGGCATCGTGTCCGCCGGCGGCGGCGCCGGGATGCTCCTGATCTCACCCCTCGCCCGCTGGCTCACCTCGGCGTTCGACTGGCGGGTCGCGATGCTCGTGCTGGGCGACCTGGCGTGGCTGGTGACGATTCCGGTCGCGCTGCTGATCCGGAACGCGCCGGCCGAGATGGGCGCGGTCGCGCTCGGCGGCGCCGCGGCGGCTCATCGCGACTTCTCCACCGTCCAGGTCCTGCGCGCGCCACAGTTCTGGGCGATCGCGCTCACACACTTCGCGTGCTGCGCCGCGCACGCCGGACCGATCTTCCACATGGTGACCCACGCGATCGACCAGGGCGTGCCGGCCATGCTCGCCGCGACCGTCCTCGGGGTCTCCGGGCTCTCGTCGATCGCCGGACGGATCGGTTGTGGACTGATCGCCGACCGCTACGGAGCCAAGCTCACGCTGGTCGTCGGGCTCGCGCTCCAGGCCGTGATGGTCGTCTCGTACCTCTTCACGCGCGACGCGTGGAGTTTCTACGCCGCCGCGGTGGTGTTCGGGGTCTCGTACGGCGGGGTCATGCCCCTCTATGCCCTCGTCACGCGCGAGTACTTCGGCGAACGAGTGATGGGCTCGGCCTATGGCGCCGTGTTCCTGGTCTCGACGGTCGGGATGGGGATCGGGGCGTGGGCGGGCGGGTGGATCCACGATGCCATGGGAACCTACGCGTGGCTCTTCATCGGCTCCGCCGCGATCGGGGGGATGGCGATGCTCATCGCGCTGACGTTCCGGCCGCCCCGCCTCACGGTGTCGCCGGCGCCGGTTCCCGCGGTGGTCCGCTAGTCGCATTGGCGCAATTGCGCCGTGGGCGGTTGACACCTCCGAGCCTGGGATGATACTAGTTCGTCGCTTTTCTCAGAGGTTAGAGCGCGCCCGGTTCGGCAATCCTGATCAAGGAGGATCCGCATGGACGCTCAGGGGATGAATCGCCGTCATTTCCTCAAGGTCTCCGGGACGGCGGCCGCCGTTCTGACCACCGGGATCGAGGGCATCGTGGCCGCGCGCCGGGCTCCCGCCTGGGCGCAGGGCACCAAGCTCCACATCGTTCGCTGGGTCGACTTCATTCCCGAGGCCGACGTCGAGCTGAAGCGCCAGGCGCCGGAAGCGTCGAAGGCGCTGGGGGCCGAGATCACCTTCGAGTTCATCAACGCCAACGACCTGCAACCGCGCATCACGGCCGCGATCCAGTCGGGGTCCGGCGCCGACATCATCCAGATGCTGTGGAACTGGCCTCAGCTCTACGCCAACTCGCTCGTCGACATCTCCGACGTGGCCGAGCCGATCGGCAAGGCGCAGGGCGGCTACTACGACGTCTTCAGCTCGACCGCCAAGGTCGGCGGCAAGTGGCTCGCGGTGCCCCACGGCACCGGCGGAAACGCTGTCGCGTATCGGCGCTCGTGGTTCAACGAGATCGGCGTCAAGGAATTCCCGAAAACCTGGGACGAGTACCGCGAGGTCGGCAAGAAGCTCAAGGCCAAGGGCAAGCCCATCGGTCAGGCGCTCGGTCACAGCTTCGGCGATCCGCCGACCTTCGCCTACCCGTTCCTGTGGGACTTCGGCGGCGCCGAGGTCGACGCAACCGGAAAGAAAGTCGCGATCAACTCGAAGGGCACGATCGAGTCCGTGAAGTTCCTGCAGGCGTTCTGGAAGGACGCCTGCGACGAGGGCGGGCTGGCCTGGGACGACACCAACAACAACCGCGCCTTCCACGCCGGCGAGATCAGCGCGACGCTCAACGGCGCCTCGATCTACATCGTCGCCAAGCGCCAGAAGGACAAGATCAAGGACGAAAAGGGCGAGCCGCTCTGGCAGGACATCGAGCACGCGGCGCTGATGCCCAAGGGGCCGGCCGGACAGTTCGCCCTCTACGCGGCCTTCCAGCACGCCGTGATGAAGTACTCGAAGAACCAGAAGCTCGCCAAGGAGTTCTTGAAGTGGCTGCATCAAGACGCGAACTACGGGAAGTGGTTCGAGGTCAACGAGGGCTACAGCGTGGGCGCCACCAAGAAGTGGGAGGACCACCCGATGTGGGCCAAGGTGGACAAGCCGCTGCAGGTCTTCCGGCAGGCGGCCCGCCTGACGCGCGCCTTCGGGCACCCGGGGCCGGCGACGGCCAAGGCCACCGAGGCCTACACCAAGTACATCATCGTCGACATGTACGCCAAGGCCGTGCAGGGCATGAAGGCCGAGGACGCGGTGAAATGGGCCGAGGGCGAGCTCAAGAAGATCTACGAAGGCTGATCGACAGGTAGATGGCTTGAAGAATCCGATCGCCGGAGGCGCGGGGAGCGCCGCCCGAGTCGAGGTGGCGCTCCCGCACTCCGGCGCCGTGCGGCGACGCGCGTTCGAGCGCCTCCTCGAAAACGAGAGGCTCCTGGCCTTCGCCCTCCTCACCCCGACCGTCGTTCTTCTCGGGGCGTTCATCGCCTACCCGTTCGTGATGGGGGTGTGGTTCTCGCTGTCGGACATCAGCGTCGGTCAGCCCGCGCACTTCGTCGGCCTCAAGAATTTCGTGAAGGCCTGGAACGACTCGATCTTCCGCACGGCGTTTTGGAACACCACCGTCTACACGTTCTGGGCGACGATCTTCAAGCTGGCGCTCGGCATGTGGCTCGCGATCATCCTCAACCGGCACTTCCGCGGCAAGCGCCTGGTCCGCGCGTCGATGCTGCTCCCGTTCATCATCCCGACCGTCCTGTCGACCTTCGCGTGGCGCTGGATGTTCGATCCGACCTTCAGCGTCCTCAACTGGACTCTGTACAAGATGGGCGTGATCGTCACCAAGCTCCCATTCCTGTCCAACGGCGACTGGGCGCTCTGGTGCGCGATCGCGGTCAACACCTGGCGCGGCATGCCGTTCTTCGCGATCACGCTGCTGGCCGGGCTGCAGACGATCAACACGGACCTGCACGAGGCGGCGTCGCTCGACGGCGCCAATGGCTGGAAGCGGTTCTGGCACGTGACCTGGCCGCTGCTGAAGCCGGTCACCGTCGTCGTCGTGGTGTTCTCGATCATCCAGACGTTCTCCGATTTCCAGCTGATCTACGTCCTGACCGGCGGCGGCCCCGCGAACTCCACGCACCTGCTGGCGACCTACGCCTACCAGATCGGCGTGGCCACGGGCCTCCTCGGTGAGGGCGCCGCGATCTCCCTCTTCATGCTCCCCGTTCTCTTCCTCGTCGTCTGGGCGCAGCTCCGCTACCTCCGCAAACTCGAGGGCGCATGATGGCGAGCACCGAAAGACGAGGGGCATGCGCGGCCGAAACGGTTGTCCGCGCGGGCCGAAGGGTCCTCCGAGCGGGCCGAAGGGTTGTCCGCGGAGGTCGAAGGGTTGTCCGCGGAGCGGAGCCACCAGCATCTACAGCAGGCCACCCTCGGTCCGCACCGGCCTGGAGCCCTCGGTAAATGGTCATCGAAAGACGTTGGAAGAAGTGGGTGTTCTTCTACATCCCGCTGACCGTGTTCGTGGTGGGCACGCTGTTCCCGTTCTACTGGATGACCGTCACCGCGATCCGGCCCGACGCCGAGCTCTACCGTTCGTGGCGGGCGGTGAACAACGCGCCGTTCTGGACGCTCCATCCGACCTTCGAGCACTTCCGAGACCTGCTGGCGAAGACCACGTTTCCCCGGTGGCTCCTGAACACGTTCTATATCGCGGTGGCCTCGACGGCGATCTCGCTCCTGTGTGGGCTGCTGGCGGGCTACGCACTGGCTCGGCTCCGGTTCCCGATGGCCGGCGCGCTCGGCACCTCCATCTTCGTGACCTACCTGGTGCCGCCGACGCTCCTGTTCATTCCGCTCGCGGACATCATCCGGGACTTCCAGCTCGGCAATACGCCGTGGGCGCTGATCCTCACCTACCCGACGTTCCTGATCCCATTTTGCACGTGGCTCCTCATGGGGTACTTCAAGACCATCCCCAAGGAGCTGGAGGAGTGCGCGCGCATCGACGGAGCCACCCGCGTCGGTGCGATGACGCGCATCATCTTCCCGATCGCGGTTCCGGGAATCCTGTCGGCCGGCATCTTCGCGTTCACCCTGTCGTGGAACGAGTTCATCTACGCGCTCATCTTCCTGTCGTCGCCCGAGCGCAAGACCGTGCCGGTCGGCGTGGTGTCCGAGCTGATCCGCGGCGACATCTACTTCTGGGGTCAGCTGATGGCCGGCGCGCTGCTCGGCTCGATCCCGGTGGCCCTCGTCTATTCCTTCTTTGTCGAGTACTATGTCACCGGCCTGACCGGCTCGGTGAAAGGCTAGTCGCTACAGACTAAGGAGACACCTCCATGGCCCAGGTGATGATGAAGGACCTCAACAAGAAGTACGACGAGGTGCACGCGGTCAAGGACGTGAACCTCCACATCCGCGACAAGGAGTTCGTCGTGCTGGTTGGGCCCTCCGGCTGCGGCAAGTCGACGACGCTGCGGATGGTCGCGGGGCTGGAGGAGATCACGGGCGGGGAGATCACGATCGGGGATCGGATCGTCAATGACCTGCCGCCCAAGGACCGCGACATCGCGATGGTCTTCCAGAATTACGCGCTCTATCCGCACATGACCGTCTACGACAACATGGCCTTCGGGCTCAAGATGCGGAAGTTCCCCAAGCCCGAGATCGCCAAGCGGGTTCAGGAGGCGGCCGAGATCCTCGGCATCCAGGAGCTGCTCAAGCGGAAGCCGCGCCAGCTGTCGGGCGGCCAGCGGCAGCGTGTCGCGGTCGGCCGCGCGATCGTCCGCCACCCGCAGGTGTTCCTGTTCGACGAGCCGCTCTCGAACCTCGACGCGAAGCTCCGCGTCCAGATGCGAGTCGAGCTGAAGCGGCTGCACGACCGGCTCGAGACGACGGCCATCTACGTCACGCACGACCAGGTGGAGGCGATGACGCTCGGCGATCGCGTCGTCGTCATGAAGGACGGGTGGATCCAGCAGGTCGGGGAGCCGCTCGAGCTCTACAGCAAGCCCGCCAACCGGTTCGTCGCGGGCTTCATCGGGTCGCCGGCCATGAACTTCATGGAGGTGGCCGTCGCCGAGGCGAACGGGGCCCTGTGGCTCGACACCACCGGGCTGCGGGTGAAGGTTCCGGCGCCGCTCGCCGGGCGCCTCGGGGCCTACAAGGGCCAGCGGATCACCCTGGGTATCCGGCCCGAGGACCTGCACATGGCGACCAGCAACGACCCAGCCGACTACAGCTTCGACGCGATCGTGGAGGTCGTCGAGCCGCTCGGGTCCGAGATCCTGCTCGACGTCAAGGTCGGCCAGAGCGTCATCGTCGCGCGCGTCGATCCGACGGTGCGGGCGAAGCTCAACGACAAGCTGCGGCTGGCGCTCCATCCCGAGCGCGTCCGCATCTTCGACAACAAGACCGAGCTGGCGATCTAGATCGCGTGGCGGCGGCGAGGTCGGCGGGGCGCGCCCGCGACATACGGCTCGCATACCTGCTCCTCGCCCCGACGCTCCTCCTGTTCGGCGTGGTGATCGCGTACCCCGTCGGGTGGGAGGTGTGGACGAGCCTCACCGACCTCTCACCGCTCAAGGACGGCTCCGCCGAATTCGTCGGACTCAGCAACTACCGCCGTCTGCTCGTCGACGCCGAGTTCTGGCGAGCCACGCTCGTCACCGTCGTCTACGCGGTGGTCACGAGCGCCGGGAAGCTGGCCCTCGGGCTCGGCTTCGCGCTGCTGCTGGCGCGGCCGTTCCGGGGTCGGGCCCTCGTCTTCCTGGCGATCTTTCTGCCCTGGGCCTACCCCGCGGGCGTGAGCGTCATCGGCTGGTACTGGACGCTGAACCCGCCGACCATCACCGCCTACGCCCCGTTCATGGGGCATCTGAAGTTCTACGTCGACAGCGCCTTGGGCGGCGGCGCCTGGGCCTTCACGAGCGTCATGCTGTTCAACGTCTGGCGCGGCAGCTCGTTCATCGCCGTGCTGTTGCTGGCCGGCATCAACTCGATCCCGCCGGAGCTGTTCGAGTGCGCGCTCCTGGAATCGAAGAGTCCGTGGCGTCGCTTCCGCCTGGTGACCGTTCCGCTGCTGAAGCCGTTCCTCGCGCTGGGGGTCTTCCTCTCGATCACGAGCGCCTTCGCCGACCTGTCCAACGTCTGGATGCTCACCGCGGGCCGTATCGTCTTCCCCCTCGTCGGCACGCACGCGTACTGGTTGGCCGTCAAGGTCGGCCAGTATGGACCCGCCTCGGCGCTGGCGCTGACGATGGGCCCGTTCCTGCTCGTCGTGCTCCTCGTGCTCTTCCGGCTCTTCGATCGTGCGGAGCGGAGCGCTGCATGAACCCGAAGCCCTGGTGGGCGAAGCTCGGCCACGCGAGCCTGGTACTCCTGGTCACGGTGTACTGCGTCTTTCCGATCTACTTCATGCTGGTGCAGTCGCTGAAGACCCCCCGAGAGGACGTCTTCGGCAATCCATTCATCGTCGTGAATCCCACTTTCGAGAACTTCGAGGAGCTGTTCGAGCGCCAGGGCGAGGTCCGCGGCTTCGTGGGGAGCGCGCTGCGCCGCTCCTACCCGTTCCTGGACTGGCTCGTGAACACCCTCGTCATCTTTGCCGGGTCGGTGGCGGCGACCCTCGTGGCGAGCGTCGCGGCGGCCTACGCGCTGGGCCGGCTGCGGCCACCGGGGTTCCGGTGGTGGCGACGCGCGATCTTCGCCGCGTACGTCATTCCACAGACCCTCCTCTTCATCCCGCTCTATCAGGTCGTGAACACGCTTGGATTGGACGACAGCCTTCTGGCCCTGCTCCTGATCTACCCGACGATGGCGCTGCCCTTCTGCGTGTGGATGCTCTCCGGCTACTTCCAGCACCTGCCGCGGGAGATCGAGGAGGCGGCCCTGATCGAGGGGGCGAGTCGTGCCACCGCCTTCTTCCGCATCATCTTGCCCATGAGCCGCCCGGTCGTCGTCGCCGCGGGCATCTTCAGCCTCGGCACCGTCGCCAGCGACTTCATGATCGCTTCGATGTTCCTGCTGACCGCGAACAATCAGACCGTCACGGCTGGGCTCGGCACCTTCGACGTGGCGCTGGACGAGCTGGCGGCGGTGGCGGGCGTGAATCTGTTAGCGATCCCGGTGATGACGATCTCAGCGCTCTTCGCACGGGGCTACGTGCGGGGTCTCACGGCCGCGATGGTCGAGGGCGCCTGACCGACTCTCTCAGCGAATCGGCGCGATCCGAATGATCCGGTGGAGGGCCGCCTCCGGAACGTAGAGCGCGCCCTCGGAGTCGAGCACGATCCCACCCGGATCGCCGAGCTCGCTGGCCACGACGCTGACGCTGCCCGCCGGCGAGATCCGGAAGATCTGACGAATCTGGTAGCCGGCGCAGACGTAGACGCTCCCATCGGCGCCGGCCGTCAGGTTGGTCCGATGATAGTGACCGCCGGGGAGTCGAACGACGAGACGGAGCTCGCCGTCGGGTCCGAGCCGGAACACTTCCCCGACCGAGCTCAGGAACACGAGGTCGTCACCCGGCGTCGCGGTGACGCTCACGAGCCGCCACATAGGCTCCCGGTCGAGACGAGTGGTTTCCCGTCGCGGCAGGAGCGGGACGAGCAAATCGGCTCGCCTCGGCAGCGGCCGCTCCTCGCGCGGATCGATGCGAAAGACCAACGGGCCTCGATATCCTTCGTCGAGCAGCCACCGGAGCGAGGGGGGCAGGGGCGCTTCCGACCGCAGATGGGTTTCGGCACTCGCGTAGTCCAGCACGATGAGGCGGCCATGCCGGTCGAGCGTCAACGCGGTCCCGCCCAGCAGGTGGTTCAGCCCGACGACCATGGCCTGGAGCCTCTGATTATCTCCCAGGCGATAGATGCGATTGCCGTTCTCTTCCCCGAGGAAGAGGTCTCCGCTCCGTGGATCCAGCGCCAGGCTCCCGAGCACCGCCTTTCGCAGTTCGTCAGCGAAGGGGATCACCACTCGCGGCACGCGCGTCGCATCAATCGGCTGGTGCGTGCGCAAGTCCAGGCGATAGATCTCCCCGGCAGCGTCTCCGGACCAGCCCGGGCTCAGCGCCACGAGCGCTCCACGAGCATCGAGGGCAAGCTGGATCGGGCGGGGAATCCCCGTGACCACCGTGTCGACCCGGAACCCCGGCGCGACGTCGACGCCCGCCGATGGCGTGGGGCTCACCGCGAGAAGCCATGTCAACCCTGCGATCACGATTCGTGCCCACCGACGACCGCCGACGGCGCGCCCGAGGCACGTGACGCTTGACATCCGCGAAGAGCCTCTGCTAGCCTCCGCGTGGCTCGCGAGCGCCGGTTTAGACGAGCGGTGGGCCGACGGGCTCGAGCCGCCGAGTAGGACCGGCTGCCAGCAGTTCACTTCGTCTCCCGAGGAGCGCATCGATGATCACCAGGGCGTTGATCGCCGCGGCGGCCGGCTTGCTCGTTATCGGCCTCGAGAGCATCCCGGTCGACGCGCAGGCCCAGCCGGCCGCAGAACCAAAAGGTGTCACCGTCAAGGGACTCGTCACATCGCTCGGAGGATTCTCGGCCACGGTGAGCACGCCGATCTTCATCACCGGTGCGACGGTGGAGCTCGCGCCCGGCGGGCAGACTGGCCGTCAAGAATTCCGGGTGCCGACCTACATCTACGTCATCGAGGGCATCCTGGTCAGCGAGTACGAATCGGGCCCGATCGGGGTCAAGGGCACTCAGTACCACGCGGCGGGGCAGTCCTTCATGGACAACGGGGGCGTAGGCTGGTGGCACAACTTCGCCAACCGCTCGGAGAAGCCCGTCAAGTTCCTGATGCTTCACATTGCCTACCCCGGTCGTCCCGATCCGATTCAGAGGCCTGACAAAGAGTAAGCCCGGATCCGGCGCTCTCTACTTCCCGGCCCCGCCGGTGATGCCCTGGATGAACCGGTCCAGGAAAAAGTTGTAGAGGATTGCCACCGGTAGGCCCACCATCAGCGCCGCCGCCATCAGCGAGCCCCAGTAGTACACGTCGCCCCGGATCAGCTCCGTCGGCACACCGACCGTCACCGGCTTCTGGTCGCCGGGGGCGACGAAGGCCAGCCCGTAGAGGAAGTCCTGCATCGAGAGCGTGAAGGCGAAGATCACCGCGGTCAGGATCCCCGGGATGCTCACGGGCAGCACGATTCGCAGGAGCGCGCCGAGGTAACCGCATCCATCGACGCGGGCGGCCTCCTCCATCTCCATGGGAACGGTCTTGAAGAAGCCCATGAGCAACCAGGTACAGAATGGGATGGTGATGGTCGGATAGACCAATACCAGCGCCCACCAGGAATCTTGTAATCCGGCCATCGACACCACCCGCGCCAGCGGGATGAAGAGGATGATGCCCGGGACCAGATAGGTCATGAACACCGCGATCCCGAGATTCTCGGACCCGGGGATCCGAAGGCGCGCCAGCGCGTATCCCGCCGGCACCGCGATGAGCAACGTGATGACGGCGACCCAGGCGGCGATGCTCATCGTGTTGACGATCCAGGCGCCGTAGTTCGTGCTGTAGAAGAGGTAGGAGAAATTCTTCCACGTGGGCGGCAGGTGGAACCACAGCGGGAACTGATCCATCCGGTAGAGGTCGGGGTCCTGCTTCAGGGCCGTGAGGGCCATCCAGTAGACCGGGAAGATCGCGATGATGACATAGGGGGTGATCGCCCCGTAGATCCAGAGGTGACGCCGGATCTCTCGCTGGCGGTGGGTGCGCGGAGCGGCCGCCATTGGTCAGTACTCCCTGCGCTTCAAGTTTCTGAGCATCAGGATCATCAGGGGCAGGAGCAAGGGGAAGAGGAACAGGGCGATCGCCGCCCCTCGTCCGAGCGCTCCCGCCTGGATCCCGACCTGGTAGGCGAGCACGGGCAAGATCTTGGTGGCGTTCGCCGGACCACCCTGGGTCAGGAGGTACACGACGCCGAGATCGGACAGCGTGAACACGGTGTCGAAGAGGAACCCGATCAACAGAATGGGGGCGATCATGGGAACCACGACGTGACGGAAGCGCTGAAAGAAGCTGGTTCCGTCCACGCGGGCCGCGTCGAGGATCTCGTTGGGCACTGACGTGAACCCCGCGAGGAGCACGATGGCGGAGAACGGAAAGTTGCGCCACACGTTCACCATGATGCAGGCGAACAGCGCCAGGTGGGGCTCACCGAGCCACACCGGCCAGCCCGCGGACCCGTAGGCCCCGATGACCCCGATCCGGCTCAGGAACCAGTTGATGACGCTGAACTGGGAGTCGTACATCCACTTCCAGCCGAGCACGCTAATGCTGATGGGAAGCGTGAACGGGATCACGACGAGGCCGCGGACGAACTTCCGGCCCCAGAAGGGCTGGAGCAAGAGAAACGCGAGGCTGGTACCGAGCAGGCCCTTGAAGATGGCGGCCACCACGGTGAAGCTGATGCTGTTGCGGAGCGCGATGTAAAAGACGTCGCTCTCGAACGCGGCCCGGAAGTTCTCCAGCCCCACGAAGCTCGCCGAGGTATCGGCGACCGAGGCATCGCTCAATGCCAGAAAGAGCGAGAACACGAACGGGGCGCCGACGAGGAGGAGAACGTAGAGGACGGCGGGGGCGAGCAAGAGGTAGCCGAAGGCGAGTCGCCTGGACGTCTGGCTTGCGAACCACCGGCGCGGGCGGGCCCGAACAGCGACCGAGACGGCAGCGGCCCGGGGGCTTGCCGCCTCCGGGCCGCCGCTCGACGAGCTTGGCGTCATGCCTGCTTGTGCTTGGCGTAGATCCGACGGTACTCGCCCGCTCCCCACTTGACCGCGTCTTCCAGGGCCATGCCGCGACAGAACTTGGTGATCATGTCGGGGAAGACGAACGTGTTCACGATCTCCTGGATTGGCGTGGTCGACGGTCCCGGTTGACCGTAGAACGCGACGATCTTCGGGAAGTCCTGGAGGATCTGCAGCTTGGGATCGGTGCCGATCACGGGCATGGGCTTCTTGTAGCGGTCGTTGAGGTACGGCATGTTGTAGCCGCGGCTCTGGACCATGCCCTCGAGATCGTTGTCGATGAGGTACGCCAGCCATTCCTTCGCCGCTTGCTGGTTCTTGGAGAACTTCCACACCATCCAGACGTTCGGCGCCGCGGCGCTCACCCGCTTGCCGGGCAGCCCCTGGGGCTCGAGGCCGAGGAAGGTGTTCTGGAACACGGGAGGGTTGGTGTCCTCTGTGGTGCGATACGCCGAGATCGCGTCGTGGACCCAGCACGCGATACCCGAGGCCAGATATCGGTTGTCGGACGCGTCGTCCCAGGAGAAGACTTCCGGGGTCATGCCTTCCTCGAAGATGGCCTTCGCGAACTTGAGAAACTCGCGCAGCTCCTTGGAGTCGATCGTCGGCTGGTCACCCGAGGGAGTCGCCTCGGTGCCGCCGAAGCTCCAGAACATCGAACGCCAGAACAGGTTCGCGTCGGCGCACTGGGACAGCGCGATGCCCGTGGGATGCCCCTTGGGCTTGAGCGTGCGCGCGGCCACCCGCGCCAGCTCCCAGGTGTCCGGATATTTCAGATTGTTGGCGTCGAACAGGTCCTTCCGGTAGAGCATCGGCGCCAGGATGTAGAAGATCGGCAGGCCGTACCAGCGCCCTTCCACCTCGACGAGTGACTTTGCCGCCGGAATCCAGCCCCCGTACTTCTTGGCGGCTGTGTCCGCGATGTCCGTCAGATCGACCAAATTCTTGTAGTAGAGCCGGGTGAGGATGGACGAGCCGTTGTAGATGATGTCGTGGCCGGCGCCCGCTGCGAACTCGGCCGCCATGCGCGCCGGAATGTCGAGATGCGGAATGTGGTCGACCCGCACCTTGACGCCGTTTTTGTCGCCCCACTCCTTGGCGAACTTGTCGTACCAGGCGTCGTACGCGGGAATGAAGTGGCTCCACTGGAGGATCCGGAGCGTCGTCCCCTTGATCTGGGCCGGGGCCTGCCGGGCATCGAGCATCGTGAGAAGAGAGCTGCCCGCCACGCCCGCTCCAGCAACCCTGAGGAACTTCCGGCGGTTGACCGCAGAGGAGGGGGTATCGGCCGGTCGGGGATCACGCATTGTCAGCCTCCTTGGCTGTCCGAGCAACAACTCATCTAAAGGATTAGCTTCTTTATGCGTTCTGACCACTACTTGTCAAGTGGTCTCGGCGCGACCCGGCTTTGCGAATGCTATCCTCGCCGCTATGCGCCGACCGCTCGCCACGCTCGTCGTCGTGCTCGCGGCGGTGGGCGCCCTCACCGGTGGCTCGGCGTGGCTTCTCGACACCCCGAAGGCGCCGCCCGGCGCGTCTCGGGCCGAGCGTCTGTACTTGGGCCTCTGCGCTACCTGCCACGGCGCTGACGGGCACGGCTCGTGGCGCGCGGCGCTCTTCATGGTCCGTCCCGGGAGCCTCGCCGACAGCGAGCGGCTCGGCCGGCGCTCGGATCAGTACCTCTGGGACATCATCAAGCACGGAGGAGCGCCGATCGGGAGGCCGGGGATGCCCGCCTTCGGTTCGACGATCAGCGACGCGGAGATCGAGGAGCTCGTCCGGTATGTCCGCGGTCTCGCGGTCAAGCGCTGAGTCAGGGAAGGCGTTCGATACGGATGAGGACGAGCCGATCGGCGCGCTGCCGAACGGCGAGCTTGACGCGATCTCCCGCTTTCGGCGTGAGGGCATCGAGCAGCGCGGGCTCGGAGGAGACGGCCATGAGCTCCATAGCGCCCATACCGAGCCCCGCGACGGGCTCGTGGCGCACGACGATCAGGTCAGGCGACGGTCGCGCGACGAGAACGCCGCGCACCTCGTAGGCGGAGGGGCGGAGCACGGTGCCCCAGATGCCGACCGCGAACGCGGCCAGGAGCACCACGAACAGGAGAGCGACGAGCGCGCGTGACGCGGGGATCTCAGTACGAGCGATCCTTCTCCCAATCGAACGTCCGCGCGTCGGCTTCCGGCTTCAGATCGTCGCCCGTCAGCACCCACTTGCCGCCGCACCCTTCGCGAGCGAAGCCGGCCGCCGTCCGGGGCGCAGAACCGATGGACACGATCATCACGGCGACGCCGACGAGGCCGCCGAGACCGCAGAGAGCGACCTTGCCCGGGACGTAGAAAACGTTCGCCACGCCGGCGCCGATGTTGTACGCCGCCGACTCGGCCGCACGGCCGGACGTGTCCGGCTTCATTTCCATCGTCTGTGTGGGGGCGGGCTGTGCCGGGGCGGGCTCGGTGGGGGCCGGCTGCTGTGCGTTCGCCAGTGGCGCGAGCGGGCCGGTCAGGAGCATCACGAGCGACACGGCCACGGCCAGCGTTCGGAATTCGGTTCTCATCGCAAGCTCCTCCTACCCATTGTCCGCCCTCGGGGGCGCTCGCTTGAAGTATTTCCCGGAGCCTTGACTATAGCAAACGACGCGCCGGCGCGGAAACTCGACAAACGCTATAATCGGCGGCACATTCTCCTGCGGGAGGTCTGTCACCCATGAAGCTGGTCCGCTTCTCCACGAATGGCCAGTCGCCTCGCCTCGGCGCGCTGCATGGGGATCGGATCGCCGACCTCCAGGCGAGCGTCGCGGCCACTCTGACGCATCGCGGCGTAACCCGCTCGGCGGAGATCGCCGCGGCCCTGGTTCCGAACAGCGCTCGGGCGTTCATGGAGGGAGGTCCGGCGGCCGAGGAAGCGATCGCCGGGATCAAGGAGTGGGTGACGGTTCCCACATCTTCGGCGCGCCTGCACGCGCCGATCGCCGACCCGGGGAAATTCATATGCATCGGGCTCAACTACCGCGACCACGCGGAGGAAGCCAACCAGCCGATCCCCAAGGAGCCGCCGATCTTCGCGAAGTGGTCGAACGCGATCCTCGATCCGGGCGAGCCGATCCTGCGACCCCGCGGCTCCAACATGCTCGACTGGGAGGTGGAACTCGGGGTGGTCATCGGTCGCACCGCGCGCTTCGTCCCGAAAGAACGGGCGCTCGACTATGTCTGGGGCTACACGATCATCAACGACGTGAGCGCTCGCGACTTCCAGTTCATCGGGAGCCAGTGGATGGCCGGGAAGATCCCCGAGACCTTCGCGCCGGTCGGACCCTACATCGCTGATCGGACCGAGATTCCGGACCCGCACGTCCTCGAGCTCAAGCTGTGGGTCAACGGAACGCAGATGCAGAGCGGTAACACCAAGACATTCATCTTCGACGTCCGGTATCTCGTGAGCTACCTCTCGAATCTGATCACCCTCTCACCCGGCGACCTCATCGCGACGGGGACGCCCCCCGGCGTGGGCTTCGCGCGGAAGCCGCCGGTCTTCCTGCAGCCAGGCGACACCTGCCGCCTGGAGATCACCGGCCTCGGACAGATCGAGAACGGAGTGAAGGAAGCATGATCGCCCGCGAGGCGCCCATGCTCGACGTGATCGCGCCGCTTGTCGTCACGAACACGACCAAGATCGTGCTGGTCTCGCTCGATGGGCTCGGCGGCCTCCCCCGTCCAGAGACCGGACGCTCGGAGCTCGAGACGGCGCGCCTGCCGAATCTCTCCCAGCTCGCGACCGAATCGGCGTGCGGCCTCATCCGTCACGTCGCGCCCGGCATCACCCCGGGCAGCGGCCCAGGGCACCTCGGGCTCTTCGGCTACGATCCGCTCCATTTTCTGGTCGGGCGCGGGGTCCTCGAGGCGCTCGGTATCGAGTTCGACCTGCGCCCGGGCGATATCGCTGCGCGGGGGAATTTCTGCACGGTGGACCGGGCGGGCCGCATCACCGACCGCCGCGCGGGCCGGATCTCGACCGACCTGTGCGTGCGCCTGACGGAGCGCCTGCGCACCATTCGCCTGCCGGGGATCGAGGTGCTCGTCGAGCCCGTGAAGGACTATCGCTTTGTCCTCGTTCTACGCGCCCGGGCCCGCGGTGGCGCCCCGAAGCTGTCGGCACAGCTCTCGGAGAGCGACCCTCAAATTCTCGACAAGCCGCCGCTCCCGATCAAGGCGCTCCACCCGAAGGCGAAGGCCACCGCCACCCTCGTCAACCGGTTCGTCGCGGAGGCTCGCCGCCTGCTCGCTGACGAGACGCCGGCGAACATGGTGCTCCTGCGCGGGTTCGATCAATCGCCGAAGCTCCCGCGGTTCCCCGAGATCTACGGGCTCCGCAGCGCCGCCATCGCCGCCTATCCGATGTATCGCGGCCTGGCCAAGGTCGTCGGGATGGAGATCCTCAAGACGGGCAGCACGTTCGCCGACGAGCTCGCGACGCTCCGCGACCACTGGGATGCGTACGACTTCTTTTTCGTCCACTACAAGGACACCGACAAGGCGGGCGAGGACGGGGACTTCGATGCGAAGGTCGACGCGCTCGAGCGCCTGGACCGGGCGATCCCCGAGATTCGCGCCCTGAAACCCGATGTCCTCATCGTCTCCGGCGATCACGCCACCCCCTCGATCCTGGCCGCCCATGGCTGGCAGCCGGTCCCGGTGCTGGTCTGGAGCCGCTACTGCGGCGCCGACGTCGTGACCGCCTTCACCGAGCGCGCATGCGGCGCCGGCAGCCTCGGCGTGATGCCCGCCCAGCACCTCATGCCGCTGGTGATGGCCAACGCCCTCCGCCTGACCAAGTTCGGAGCCTGACGCGACAATTCGCTTGCCTCGTGCCGGGGCCCGGTCATACTCCGAAGTAGGATGGAAGAGACCGGGCGACTGACCGAGTCGGTCAAGCAGCTCCTCGGCGAAGGCCGGGACGAGCGGCTGGCCGACCTCTTGGAAGATGCGCACCCGGCGGACGTGTCCCGGGTGATCCGCGAACTCCCGCACGAAGATCAGATCCGCGTCTTCCGCCTCCTCGCACCTCAGCGCGCGGGTGAGGTGCTGGCCGAGCTCGACGACCCGACGCTGCGCGAACTGGTCGGCTCGCTTCCCGAGGTCGAGGTTTCACGCGTCCTCGATCGTATGCCGCCGGAGCACGTCGTGGACGTTGTCGAGGAGCTGCCCAAGGCGCAGGCAGAAGAAATCCTCGAGCTCATGGAGGAGGAGAAGGCCGAGGAGGTCCAAGAGCTCCTCGAATACAAGGAGGGCACGGCGGGCCGGCTGATGTCGCCCGAGTTCGTCGCCGTGCGGGAAGAGGCGACCGTCGCCCAGGCGATCGAGCACATCCGCAAGGCGGCACCGGGCGAGGGCGACTTCTACCTCTACGTCGTGGACGATCACGACCACCTCGTCGGCGTCGTCCCCCTCCACCGGCTCCTTGCCGCCGAGGCGGCGACGCCGATCAGCGCGATCCGCACCGAGGATGTCGAGAGCGTCAGGGTAGACATGGACCAGGAAGAGGTCGCGCGGCTCGTGCAGCACTACAACCTGATCCAGATCCCGGTAGTGGATGTCAACCGGCGCCTCCTCGGCACGATCGGCGTCGACGACGTCATCGACGTCATTCGCGAGGAGGCCACCGAGGACATCCAGCGCCTCGGCGGCGTCGCCGGCGACGAGACCGTGCTCGACTCACCGAGGGCGGTCTTCCCCAAGCGCAACACCTGGCGGCTGATCAACCTCGGGACGGCCGTGCTGGCGGCGTCGGTCATCGGTCTCTTTGAGTCGTCGATCCAGACCCTGGCGACGCTGGCGGTCTTCATGCCGATCGTCGCCTCGATGGGCGGCATCGCGACGACCCAGACCGCCACGGTCGTCGTCCGCGGAATCGCGCTGGGCGACATGACCGGGAGCGTCTTGCGCCGCGTCCTCTACAAGGAGCTCTGGCTTGGGCTCGCGACCGGCGCGGCGAACGGGCTCGTCATTGCGGCGATCGCCTATCTCTGGAAGGGGCAGCTGCTCCTGTCGCTGATCCTGGCCGTGGCCCTCATGGCCAACATGATCGTTGCCGCCGTCGTAGGCACGCTGATCCCGATTGCGCTCAAGACTTCTCGGGTCGACCCGGCGATCGCGTCGAGCGTGATTATTACGACGTTCACGGATGTGTTCGGATTCTTTTCCTTCCTGGGACTGGCCACGATCCTGATCAGGTTTCTCCTCTAGGGGGCCGTCAAGCGAAAAGTCGCTTGGCAACCCGGGCTGCAGTAGTTAGAATACGCGCGGCTCTCGGCTATGACCGGCCTCACACCCAAACTCGAATCGCGGGAGGGCTTTGAGTGGTGGACGCCGCGTTGGAGAAGAGGCAGGTCCAGCGTGCATACGAGTTGTACGCTCCCGTTTACGACTTCATCTTCGACTGGATTTTTGCGCCCGGGCGGACCGCCGCCGTCAAGCAGCTGGCGATCCAGCGAAGCGACTCGGTGCTCGAGGTGGGCATCGGCACCGGCCTGAACCTTCCGCTCTACCCGTGGTCGTGCCAGCTCACCGGCATCGATCTCATGCAGGAGATGCTCGACAAGGCGGTGGAGCGCGTCCACAACCTCGCCATGCCCAACGTGACGTTGAAAGTCATGGACGCGACGTCCATGGACTTCGGCGAGAACGAGTTCGACAAGGCGCTCGCCACCTATACGATTTCCGCCGTGCCCGATCCGATCGCGGTCCTGCGCGAGATGCGCCGCGTTGTGAAGCCGGACGGCATCATCGTGATCCTGAACCACTTCCGGAGCCAGCGCAGGGTCACCGGGTGGATCGAAGACATGCTCGCGCCGCTCTGCACGCGCCTGGGCTGGAAGTCGAACCTCGCCCTGGCGCCGCTTCTGGAGCAGGTGGCGTTGGTGCCCGAGTCGATCGACTACGTCAACCTGTTCAAGGGCTGGCGCCTCGTGACGTTCGTCAACCGGAAGTAGCCCGACTCACCGCCCGCGCCGAGATCAACCGCGTCTCACACGCCGTCGGGCCAGGAACCGGCCGGCTGGCAGATCCTGCCGCTGCTCTTGCTGGCGGTGCTCCTGGTCCTGCCCGTCATGCGAGCCGGATGCCGAGCAAGCCTTGCGGCCGCGTTTTTGGTCGAGTTCCTGACCCACGCTCCCGTGCTCACGGCGACGACCGCGGCGCCCGTCAGGGGCCCGCTCGGCGTCGCCGGCGCGGCGGCGGACCTCTATAGCCACGCCGGCTGGACCCAGGGTGTCCGGCTGGTGCTCGTCCACGGCTTCGCCCCTGAGGGCAAGGGCGACCGGCGGGTCCGGGAGGCGGCGGTTCTCCTGGCGCGGACCGGCTTCGACGTCGCGGTCCCGACGATCGTGGGGCTCACGCGCGGGCGGCTGGGGCTCGAGGACGTCGAGACCGTGGTCGCCGCGCTCGCCAGCCATGCGGCGCCGACCGTCGTGATGGCCGTGAGCATCGGCGCCGGCCCCGCACTGCTCGCCGCCGCCGACCCGCGCGTCCGCGATCGGGTCAGCACGGTCGTATCCCTGGGAGGCTATGCGTCCGGGATCGAGGCGGTGCGGTTCTGGCTGACCGGCGACTATGGGTTCGAAAACGTTCGGGGCCGGGTGGAGCACGATCCGGAGCTCCTGCGGATGTTCGTCCGCGCCAACTGGGACCTGCTCGATCCCGCGTCCCAGACGCTGCTGGAGAGGGGCGAGCCCGAGAACGCCGCCCGGTTCCTCGCCGCCCTCCCGCCGAACCTTCGGCGGCACCTCGAATCGCTCTCGCCCCTGCGAGTGGCACGCGACATCTCAGCGCCGCTCGTCCTGGTCCACGGCTATCAGGACCGCGCGGTGCCATACACGGAGAGCCTGCGACTCGCTGCCGCGCGGCCGGAGCGGACCGCAATCGTGCTGGTGGGCATCGTGGGGCACGTGGAAGGAGGTCCCGGCCTCGGCTGGCGGGCGGCCGCCGACTTCCTGGCGCTGTGGCGCGCGATGTACGGGTTGATCCCGTGAGTGTGGGATCCGTCGAGGCCTCCCGAGCACGCAGTCGAGGAGTGCCACGGCTCCACCGGGGCGCTGGCGAGGGTTGGGGGCTTGCGGAGGCCCGTCGCGGCCCCCCATTTTCTTGGTTCTGAGGGTGGGGTGCTGCTAGGCTGCGCCCATGAAAAAAGAAATTTGTGCGATCGCGGTGCTCCTGCTCTCGACTGCCGCGTGCGCGACGACGACGGCGCCGCGGCCTCAGTTCCCTGATATCACGCTGCCGACCGGGCTCACCTACCAGCCCGATCGCTCGGTCGTGATCGAGTCGCCGTCGGTCAAGGCGGCTCAGCTCGTCTATCGCGGACGTCTCGAGCCCCAGAGCCTCGGCGACGCGATGCGGGCGCGGTTGGAGTCGAGCGGTTGGCGACCGCTGTCCAGGACGAGCGCGGCCGCGGACGGAACGCGGCAGGTCTACGAGAAGGAGGGGCACGCGCTCGAGATCCACATCTATGAGGGATGGTGGTTCACGTACCTGACCGTCAGCGCCGCCGAGACGCTCCAGCAAGCGACGGCCGGGACGGCCAGCATTCCGGCGCCCGGAGTCGGTGCGGTGCAGGATCAGGAGAGAGTCACGCGTCCCGCGACGGCGTCGCTCGACGCGTCGGCCACGCCGGCCGCGCCTGCCATGCGCGATCAGGCGGCGAGGAGCGACCCGTCGTTCACGGACCGGGTGAAGCACTTCTTCACGAATCTGTTTTCCTGGTAGGCCGGGCCCGGCGACAGACGCGGGAGACCCGCTACAGGCTGAGGCTGCGCCCCTCGTTGCTGCCCGGGCGCTGGATGCCCCAGCTCGAGAGCTTCGTGAGGATGGTGTTGCGGTGCACGCCGAGCAGACGCGCGGCGCGGCTCACGTTCCACCCCGCCCCCTCGAGCACGCGCAGGATGTACTGACGCTCGAACTGCTCCATCGCTTCGCGCAGCGGAGGGCCGGTGTCCTCGCCGAGGCGCGAGCCCGTCTCGGGCATCGCGACGTCCAGTGGCACATCTTGAAGATGGATGACGGGACTCCGCGCCAGCACCACCGCACGGTGGAGGACGTTCTCTAGCTCGCGCACGTTCCCCGGCCAGTCGTAGCGGGTCAGCACGTCGAGGGCGCCCGCCGACACGCCACGCACCTCGCGATTGCACTCGCGCGCGAGCTTGCGCACGAAGTATTCGACCAGCCACGGGATGTCCTCGCGACGCTCGCGCAGCGGCGGCACATGGATCGGGACCACGTTCAGCCGATAGTAGAGGTCCTCACGGAACTCGCGTGCCCGCACCGCGTTCCGTAGATTCACGTTCGTCGCGGCCAGGATCCGCACGTCGACCGGCACCGGCCGCACGCCGCCCAGTCGCTCGATCTCGCGCTCCTGCAGCGCCCGCAGCAGCTTCGCCTGGAGGTCGAGGCGGAGCGTGCCGATCTCGTCGAGGAACACGGTGCCGCCGTGCGCCAGCTCGAAGCGGCCGAGCTTGCGCGCGTGCGCGCCCGTGAAGGCCCCCTTCTCGTGACCGAACAGCTCGGACTCGATCAACGTGTCCGGGATTGCCGCCACGTTGATCGCGACGAAGGGCTGGCCCCGCCGCCCGCTCCGCGCGTGGATCGCGCGCGCGACCAGCTCCTTGCCGGTGCCGCTCTCGCCGGTGATCAGCACGGTGGTCGGGGTCGTCGCGATCTGCGTGATCAGCTGGTAGATCTTGACCATCTCGGGATGGCGGCCGACCATGCCCTCAAAGGCGCCGGCTACGCCGCTGCCGTCGGACGGGGCGCCCGACAGCGCCGAGCGCAGACCGACGACCTCGCGCTCGAGCGCACGCTTGTCGATGGCGCGCTGCGCCAGCATCAAGATGTCGTCGACGTCGAACGGCTTGGTGAGGTAGTCGTACGCGCCGCGCTTGAGCGCTTCGACCGCCGTCCGTAGCTCGCGGACCGCGGTCGCGATGACCACGACCGTCGAGGGATCGGCCGCCTTGATGCGGGGCAGGACGTCGATCCCAGCCTCGCCGGGCATCCGCTGGTCCAGCATGACCAGGTCGATCTCGTGCGTCTTCATGACTTCGAGCGCCTGGGCGCCGTTGCCGGCTTCGAGGACGTCGCAGGTCTCTTCGAGGATCGCGCGCACCGAGGCCCGTACGCCCTCCTCGTCGTCCACGACGAGGACCGTGCCCCGCAGCACGGTCTTGCTGTCAGCGCCGGTCACGGCCGGCGGCGTTCCATCACGATGTACTGGTTGCCGCCGGAGCCGGCGCCACCGATCCGGTGGACGTAGATCAGCACCGACTCGCCCGGCTTGAGCGCGCCCAGCGCGCGGTAGAGGTTGGCCGGATCGTCGATCGGCTTGCGGCCGAGCTCGAGGATCACGTCGCCGCGCTTGAGGCCGGCCTTCTCGGCCGCGCTTCCGGGCTGGACGTCGGTGACGAGCAGGCCGCGCGTGACTCCGAGGTCGAGGCGGAGCGCCGCGTCGCCGGTGAGTGCCTCGACGCTCAGGCCCCACTCGTCGGCCTCCGGCGCCTCGGCGGCCGCCGTCTCGTCGGAGGGCATCTCCCCGATCTTGACGGTCACGGCCACGGGCTTCTTTTCGCGGATCACCGTGAGCTTCATAGTCTGTCCGGGCTTGAACGCGGCGACCCTCCGCTGGAGGTCGGGCACTTCCTTGACGGGCGCGCCGCCGAGCTCCACGACCACGTCCCCGGCCTTGAGACCGGCCGCTTCCGCAGGACTACCCTTCATTACCTCGGCCACCAGGACCCCGCCGCGCTCCTTCACGCCGAAGCTACCGGAGAGCTGATCGGTCACGTCCTGGATGGCGATGCCGAGCCAGCCGCGCACGACCCGACCGCGCGTGATCAGTTGCTGCATCACGTCGCGCGCCTGGTTGATGGGGATCGAGAAGCCGATCCCCTGCCCGGCCGCGACGATGGCTGTGTTGATCCCGATCACCTTGCCGTCGATGTTCAGGAGCGGCCCGCCAGAGTTGCCCGGGTTGATCGAGGCGTCGGTCTGGATGAAGTTGTCGTACTGCGTCACGCCCACGCGCGTCCGCGCCGTCGCGGAGATGATCCCCACCGTGACGGTGCGGTCGAGGCCGAACGGGTTCCCGATGGCGATCGCCCACTGCCCGACGCGGAGCTGGTCGGAGTCGCCCAGCTCGGCTACCGGCAGGGCGGCCGGCGCGTCCACCTTGAGCACGGCCAGGTCGGTCTTGGGATCGCGACCGACGAGCCGCGCCGTGAACTTCCGCTGATCCGAGAGACGCACGATGATGTCCTGAGCGTTCTCGATCACGTGGTTGTTCGTCAAGATGTACCCCTTCGGATCCACCAAGACGCCCGAGCCGGTGGCTCGCGCGTCCTCGCGCGGGCGCCGGCGGAAGTAGCGCTCGTAGAACTCCTCGCCGAAGAACTCGCGGAACCGCTCGGGTGATTCCTCGGCGGAGCCGGGCGGCGCCTTTTTCGGCACCGTGCTCACGTGCACCACCGCCGGGGTCACCCGGTCGGCCACCGCGCTGAACGCCTCTTCCATCGCGCGCAGGATCCCACGCGGATCCACTTTGGTCGCCGGGCGCGTCTCGGTCGGCGCCGGGCGCTGCTGTGCCCACGCCGGCCCGGCAACGAGCAGCGTGAAGGCGAGGACGATGAGTGCGTTCATCGGGGGCTCGTCTCTACTCTACCCGGTCGCGCTCCGACTTCGCCAGAGGAACCAGCGCCAGCTCGAGCACGCGGCGCGTCCGACGCGTCACGCGGGCCGAGGCGCCGCGCCGGAGGTTGCCGACCCAGACGATCTCGCCGCCGGACTCCACCACGGGGATCCGGCCTCGCTCCCAACGAGGCACTTTCGCGTCGATGAGCAGCGTCTTGAGCCTCCGCTCTCCGCCGCCGAACGACACGAGGCGCTCGCCGGTCCGTCGCGCGCGAACGACCAGGGGGCCGGCGAGCTCGTCGGCATCGAACGCCACGCGGCTCGATTCGCGGGGAACCGCGTACTCGCCGGCGGCGACCACACGCGCCTCGAGCGCCAGGCCGATCTCCGGCAGCTCGGTGCGTCCCGGCACCGCGACCGCGCGCTCCGGCAGCCGCGGCGGCGAAGCCAGCGCCAGGCGCACCAGGCCGCAGCTGACCTCGATCGTGATGCCGCCCAGCTTGAACGGGCGGCGCGGCGCCGGCGTCGCCAGAACCCGGCGGAGCCCGCGATGGGCCCACGCCCGGAGCGGCGCGCGGCTGCCGAGACGCCCCGCTCCCTGGCGCAGCACCTCGGCGGCGGTCTGCCGTGCCAGCGATCGCAGCCGAGCGAGGGGAAGCGTCACCGTCTGATCGCCGAGCACGCCCAGCCGATCGAGCTCGGCGCTGGCGGCGCGGTCGAGGGTCGACACCGTGTCGCGCGCGAGCGTCGCCACGCGCGCGAGCGCGGTGGCGACCTCGGGGTTGTACGAGTCGGCGAGGAGTGGAAGCAGCTCATGGCGGATCCGGTTGCGCAGGAACTTGGGGTCGCGGTTCGTCGGATCCTCCACCCAGGAGAGGTCGGCCCGGCGAAGCTCGGCCTCGAGGGCGGCGCGCCGGACCTCGATCAGCGGCCGGATGATCTGCCCGCGCACGGGCGGGATCCCGGCAAGGCCTCGGACTCCCGCGCCCTGCAGCAGGCGCATCAGCACCGTCTCGGCCTGGTCGTCGGCGGTGTGCCCGAGCGCGATCCGCTGCGCCCCGACGCGCGCGGCCCACGCCTCGAGCGCCGCGTGGCGGGCCGTCCGCGCGGCCGCCTCGAGCGACGCGCGCCGATCGACCGTCACGGTCGCGACGTCGACCGGGACGCCGAGGCGCGCGCCCAGCGCGCGCACGAAGTCTCCGTCGCGTGCCGAGTCGGGACGAAGCTCGTGGTCGACGTGCAGGACGTGGAGTCGCAGACGCCACGAGGGCACGAGTGCGATCAGCAGATGGAGCAGCGCCACGGAGTCGGCGCCGCCCGACACGCCCACCAGGACCGTTTCGCCGCCCGCGAGCATCGCGTGGCGGCGAATGGTGCGCTCCACCAGGGCGCGCAGGGCCACCGGCCTACCCCCCCTGGAGACCCACCCAGATCTCGCCGTCCTCGAAGTGCTCCTTCTTCCACACCGGGACCGTACGCTTGAGCGTGTCGATCGCGTGCCGGCACGCCTCGAACGCGTCGCCACGGTGCGCGGCGGAGACCGCGATGAGGACACTGGCCTCGCCGATCTCGAGCCGCCCGATGCGGTGGAGCATCGCCACGCGCTTGACGCCGGGCCAGCGGGCGCGCAGCCCCGCGCCGATCTCGCGCATCTTGACCTCGGCCATCGGCGCGTGCGCCTCGTACTCCAGGAACTTCACCGGCCGGCCGTCGGTCTGATTCCGCACCACGCCGGAAAAGACGACGACGCCGCCGGCGCCGGGATCGTCGACGAGCGCGGCGATCGCGTCGGGGGACAGCGGTTCGGTGACGACCCGGTAGACGTCGGTGTCCGCGCCGCCACTCACCGGCGGAAACAGGCAGAGCTCGTCGTCGGCTCGGAGGCGATGATCTGACGTGACGTAGTCCTGGCCGACGGCGAAGAGGGTGAAGGGACGGAACCGCGCCAGCTCTGGATGGCGATCCGCGACTGCTGACCACGCGGACTCGACGGTCCCGCCCTCGGGAAGATCGACTTCGAGCTGCTCGCGTCCCAGGGCCTCACGGTACCGGGCGAAGAGACGGACCCGGACGCGCACGGCAGACGGCGCGGGTTAGAAGCGGTGCGACTGCCCGCAGCCGCAGCTCGACTTCACATTCGGATTCTTGATCGCGAAGCCGGCGCCCATCATGCTGTTGTCCACGAAGTCGATCTCGCTGCCGCTGAGGTACGGCAAGCTGTTCGGATCGATGTAGACCTTGATGCCCTGGGCATCGATCACGTTGTCGTCCGGCGCGGCTTGCTCTTCCCAGCCGAGCTCGTACGACATCCCGGAGCAGCCGCCGCCCACCACACGGATCCGGAGACCCCACTCGGGCTTGCCTTCCTCGAGACGGAGCTCCGACACTTTCCTCGCGGCCGTTTCAGTCATCGTAACCATGCGATCCTCCCGATCTGGCGAGCGTTTCCGGAACTGACCTTAGTTGTCATCGTATCACAGGATGCGCCCCAGGGGCGGCCCATGCACCCATATCTCACAGGATGCCCCCCGCGGGGAGGAGGGTCAGCTCCTCCAGCGAGGCTCCGGGCGGAAGCGAGGCCATGAGAACGGCCGCCCGCGCCACGTCCTGGGGCCGCAGCATCCGGCTTCGATCCGGGCCCTGTGGTATCGAGTCCCAGAGCGGCGTGTCCACGGCACCCGGCACCAGCACGCCCACGCGGACTCCGTCCGCGCGGAGCTCTTCCGCAAGCACCCGGCTAAAGCCGACGACTCCGGCCTTCGTCGCGGTGTAGACGGCGGCGCCCGCGATCGGCCGCTGCGCCGCCACCGACGCGATGTTGATGATGGTCCCGCGGCGCTGGCGAATCATCAGCGGCAGCACGGCGCGGCAACACACCATCACCGCGCGCAAGTTCACCGTGAGCATCGCGTCCCAGTCGGCCGGCTTCGTGCCGATCAGGGGCCCGAACGCGGCCGTCCCGGCCGCGGTCACGAGCGTGTCGATCCGTCCGAGCTCGGCGTAGGCCTGCTCGACCATCGCCTCCACCGCTCCATCGTTGGCCACGTCGGCGGGAATCGCGAGGGCGGAGCCGCCGCTCTCCCGGATCGCCGCCGCAGTGGCGGCCAGCTCCCCGCGTGTCCGCGCGACGACCACCACCGTCGCGCCCTCGTGCGCGAGCGCCATCGCGACCGCGTGGCCGATCCCGCGTCCGGCGCCGGTAACGATCGCCACCTGTCCCCGCAGGGCGGCCGACGCGGCGCTCATATCTCGAGCCCCCGGCTCGACTTGATCAACTCCATGAACTCGGCCCGCGTCTCGGGCCGGTCGCGGAACGAGCCGAGCATCGCCGATGTGATCGCCTTGGAGTTCTGCTTCTCGACGCCCCGCATCATCATGCAGAGATGGACCGCCTCCACCACGACCGCGACGCCCCGGGGCTGGAGCGCCTCGTTCAGCGTGTTCGCGATCTGCGTGGTCAGCCGCTCCTGGATCTGCAGGCGCCGGCTGTACATCTCGACCAGCCGCGGGATCTTGGAGAGGCCCACGATCTTCCGATTCGGCATGTACGCCACGTGGCACCTGCCGATGAACGGCAGGAGGTGGTGCTCGCACAGCGAGCTGAAGTCGATGTCCTTCACGATGACCATCTCGTCGTAGTCCTCGACGAACATGGCGTCGTTCAGGACCTCCTTCACGTCCTGCGCGTAGCCCGAGGTGAAGTAGCGGAGCGCCTTCTCGACGCGCTCGGGCGTCTTGTCGAGGCCCTCGCGCCGTGTGTCCTCGCCCAGCTCGTGCAACAGCTCGGCGACCAGTCGCGCGATTTTTCCGTTCTCGGTCATCACGACTCCTCACCGCCGAATTCGAATCGATTCTTGGCCGTCTCGACGACGGTGACGCGGCGGAGCGTCCCCAACGGGAGGGCCGGCGCCAGCAGGCGCCAGAACGCGCGGGCGAGTCCCTCGCCGGTCGTGACGACACCGGCCAGCGCTGGAACGCTCTCGAGGGTGTGGTGATCCACGTGGTCCAGCACGCGCTCGCTCACGGCGCGATCGAGCTGTCCCAGGTCCGCGGCCATCCCCGTGAGCGAGTCGGGACGACCCGCCACCGTGACCTCGAGATAGTAGTTGTGCCCGTGCGGTCGGTAGCACGCACCGTAGAGCGCCGCGTTCGCCTCCGGCGACAGGGCGGCACTGGCGAGCCGGTGGCCCGCGCTGAAATGGTAGATGCGCGTCAGCTCAAGCATCGGGACCCCGGTAGTCCACGAAGAGCGTCGGATCCTCCCACACGCGGATTTGCCAGAGCCGGTCGGCCCCGAGCTTCGGGACCAGGAGCTCCCACACCGCGATCGCGATGTTCTCCGTCGTCGGCACGCGGCCGCGGAACAGCGCGTCGGCGTTCAAGTCGGCGTGGTCGAATCGGTCGACCACGGTCTCGCCCACGACCCGCTTCAGCTCCGCCAGATCGATGACCATGCCGGTCTGCGGGTCGATGGGCCCGCGAACCGTGACGTCGAGCGTGTAGTTGTGTCCATGCGGGACCGTGAGCCGCCCGAAGAAGCGCTCGTTCTCCTCGTGCGGCCACTCGTCCACCCAGTAGCGGTGCGCCGCGGAGAACGCGAATCGGCGGGTGCTCGACGCCCGGGGCTCGTCCGTCATGGCAGCGTCTCGAGGAAGCGTCGCGCGACGCGCTGGAGGCCATACGCCTCCACCCGCTGCGTCGCGGCCCGGCCGAAGTCACGTCTGAGACTTTCGTTCATCAGCAACGTCTCCAGTGCGGTTGCCAGTTCCACGGGGCTTCTCGGGCTCACCAGGAAGCCGGTCCGCCGATCCTCGACGATCTCGGGCACCGCCGCCGCACGACAGGCAACCACGGGCAGCCCGGCCGCCATCGCCTCGGCGAAAACCAGCCCGAACCCTTCCTGAACGGTCGGAAGGCAGAAGCAGTGGGCGCTCAGATATTCTACCGCGAGCCTCCCGCGGCTGACCTCGCCGAGTAGGACCGCGGCGTCGCCCAGCCCGAGGTCCCGATGGACGGCGCGCAGCCGGGCGGACTCCGGCCCCTCCCCTATGATGCGGACCTGGGCATCCGGGATGCGATCGCGGAGGAGGGCCGCGGCCCGCAGAAGGTCCTCAAGACGCTTGCGTGGATACATTCGCGCCACCGAAAGCACGGTGGGACGCGCCGCGGGCGCGGCCGCCGCTTCGGTGAAGCGGCGGCGCCATTCATCGAGGTCGATCGGCTCCGGAACGACCGCCAGCTTGTCTTCCGGAATCGCGTACGCGTCGCGGGCGACCGCCGCCGAATAGCGGCTCGGCACCACGACGCGGTCCGCGCGCGCGGTGTTGGTCCGTTCCCAGCGCGCCTGGACGGAGAGCAACGCGCGGACCCAGCCGCTCTCGTTTCGGAGCTCGTCGGCGATGATCCCCTTGAGCATGACGACGAAGGATCGACGGCCGCGCCCCCGCGCCCACAGGAACCCGTCGAGGTCCACCCCGACGACGACGTCGCCGGCCGGCGGCGCCAGCGCGGCGTGCGCGTTGTACAGCCAGCGGTCGAAGGTGTGGAAGCCGCTGCGCAGCCGCAGGGGCCGGATCGCGATGGTGTGGCCGAGCGCGGTGAGCCCGCGCAGGAGACCATCGAGCGCGACGTACGTGCCGCTTCCCTCGATCGGGTTGAGCGGCGTCGACGTCAGAAACTCGAAGCGCACGAGGGGTGAGTGCTAGCGCCCCTGGAATCTGGGCGCCCGCTTCTCGAGGAACGCGTGCGTGCCCTCCTTGTAGTCCTCGCTCTCGGTCGCCTCGACCGTCAGCTCCTTGAGCTTCCGGCGACGCTCCTCGGTGAGGCCGAGCAGATACGACTCGATCGTCACCTTGGCGCCGCGCACCGAGAGCGGCGCGTTGTCGGCGACCTTCTTGAGATAGTCGTAGGTGTAGCGCTCGAGCTCGTCCGGCGGCAGCAGCCGCTGGATGAAGCCCATCGCCAGCGCCTCGCGGTCGTCCACCGCCCGCGCCGAGTACAGGATGTCCTTCGCGTAGGCGGGGCCGACGAGATCCACGAGCTGGCCGACCGAGTCCGCACCGTAGATGATGCTGAGCCGCGCCGCCGGGATGCCGAACTTGGCCCCTTCGGCCGCGAAGCGCAGGTCGCAGGCCATCGCGACGGCCATCGCGCCGCCCATACAAAAGCCGAAGATCATCGCCACCGTCGGCTTGGGGCATGCGCGGATCGTCGAGTAGGCCAGGCCGGTCTGGGCGTTGTAGTGCAGCGCGCCCTCGGTATCCTTGCGCTGCTCCTTGAACTCGGAGATGTCCGCGCCCGACGCGAACGCCACCGTGCCGGCGCCGCGATAGACGATCGCGCGCACCGACTCGTCCTTCGCGAGCCCCTCCGTCACGCGCGCGAGCTCCGTCCACATCGCGAGGCTGATCGCGTTGCGCATGGCCGGCCGGTTGATGACGACCGTCGCGATCGGCCCGTCGTGCTGTACGAGGATATCGGTCATTCGTGCCACCTCGGGTCCCCGAGTGTAACACGCGCGCGCCGACCTCGATCGCGCCGGAACCTTTTGCCCCGTCCCCCGCGTTGTTGCAGGGGAGGAGCGAATGGGAAAGACCGTGCGCGAGGGCCTCGGATCCTTGCTGCTTGTTCTCGGGCTGGCGGGTTGCGCGGATTTCCAGGGGGCTCCACCAGTCGCCACCGCGCAGCAGGAGTGTGAGCGAGCCGGTGGGATCTGGCGCACCGGCAGAGCGTACTGCGAGCGGTCGGCCGGGGGCGGCGGGTACTAGTCTTCGAGAGGGCGTCGGGTGCGTTCGCCGCATCCCTCGCACCAAGCTCGACCGTCTGCAGAACACGATCGCGGCGCCCCGCACCATCCAGACCGACTCGATGCCGGTGTCGTGCCGGATGCGCGCCATCCGCTCACCGCGCGTAGGGGGCCGCGCCGCCCCCCACGTTCCTACGCGAGCGACGTTCGGACGAAGACCCCGGCGTCGAACTCCTCGGCCACGCGATTGTCCTGATCGAGCAGCGCGTCGCTGTCGAGATCCGCGAACTCGATGGCGCCCATGTCGGCGAACGCCTTCTGCACGCCCGAGCCCCAGAGCCCGATGTCCTTGACCGTCGGCACGATCCGGCTGAACAGGCGCTTGCGGAACAGGCGCATGCTCTCCGAGGCCATGGCGACCTCGATGGCCTCTTTCACGGGCAGGCCGAGGTTCTCCCACAGCTCCTTCTGGTTGAAGCGATCGCGCATGTGGTAGCAGGCCTCGACCACGAACTCCTCGCGCTCCGCGCGCTCGGCGTCGGAGAGCTGGGGATAGAAGTCGCGCAGCGCGAGGCGCCCGAAGGCGACGTGGCGCGCCTCGTCCTGCATCACGTAGGCGTTGACGGAGGCGGCCAGCCGGTTCTTGGCGAAGTCGCGGATGCGCTGGAAGGCGGCCAGCGCGAGGCCTTCGATGAGGATCTGCATTCCGAGGTAGGTCATGTCCCAGCGCCGATCGGTCAGCACCGTCTCGAGCAGCGACTTGAGGCCCGGCGTGATCGGATACGCGATGCCGAGCTTCTCGTTCAGAAGCCGCGCGTACGCCTCCACGTGGCGTGCCTCGTCCATCACCTGCGTGGCGGCGTAGAACTTCGCGTCCAGATCCGGGACCATCTGCACGATCCGCGCGGCGGCCATGAGCGCGCCCTGCTCGCCGTGCATGAACTGCGAGAGGGACTGCGCCTGCTGGTGGTGGCGCAGGTGGACCTTCTCCGTGTCCGTCAGCTTCTCCCAAATCGGCGAGCCGAAGATCGGGATGAGCCGGTCGTCGATCTCCTGGGGGTTCTCGGGATCGAGGTCCTGCGACCAGTCGATGCGGGTGGCGGCGTCCCACTGCTGCTTCTTGCCCTTGTCGTACAGGGCCAGCAGCTTGGACCGCTCGTCCTCATACTCCCAGGTGAAGGACGTCTGCGTCTCGCCCGACAACGTCCAGCCGGTCTGCTCCACGGGTAGCTGATATCGGTACATCGTCGCCATGCGGGCCTCCTGAGCTGACCCATTGTCGCCGACGACCGGCGCCAGCGCACGCGACAACTTGGGTGTCGCCGGGCATCGAATTTGACGCTGTGGTGGCCACACCACCCCCGCACCGATCGTGCTTCGGAGAATCTCCTCCATGTGGGAGTTACGCGTGCGCTCGGCGCTGGTTTGGCCTCGAGCGAGAGCGTGAACGACTCGAGAAGGATCTGACCCGCGCGAACGAGCGCGCGCGGCCCGGGCCGGGTCCGCCGAGCAGCGAAAGGCGGTCGGCCGGACGGCGGGCGATCATCCGCTGGTATCGGCGACCGCGCGATGTGTCTGTTGAGTTGTATGTCGCCTACGCGCTAGACTGCACCATCAACCTCTCAGGAGTCTCGCGCACGTGCGGCTATTGATTGTCATGCTGACGGTCATGAGCGCGCTCGGCCTTGGATCCGAGCACGCGTCTGCGCAGGATGTCCGAACAGTTTATGCCCCAATGGCGTTTCACGCCGAAGCTGGCGATTTGCGGACGACAGCCTGCCTACAATTGGGGGAACGCGTTTATCCCGCGACCGCGTGGTGGGAGACGGGGTCCGGCACCGGGGGTGGACCCGAGCGCACGTTCCGGTCCGTCATTGTCGCCATTAAACAGAAGGATCGAGGTGCGTTGCTCAAGCTGACGGATACGGCCCAGGCCAGAGATACGGGTCGGTTCGACAGGCAGGCCGATGCCTTCTTTGAGCAATTCCAGTCGATTCAGCTCCTCGCCGTGCCGCGCGCGTACGAGTTCGATGGCCTGGTGGCCTTCCTCGGCAAGTTTCAATCCACGCGTCAGACGGCATTCGTGCCGCTCGTGTTTGCGTACAACGGCGAAGACACGTTCAGGTTCTTGCCGTCGCGCACCAACAAGGCAAGCTTTAGGATCGTCACGGACTGGTTTGCTCCCTCAGGTGCGGCTCCCACCGAGACGCCCTCGTACTGCGCGGATGCTGACGTCAAGCGGGCGACGCATCGGGTGTCGCTTGTGCCTTCGACATGGCGACCGAGTGCTCTCCTGCTGACGGGCGCTCCGCTCGACGCGAAGGAACCGTTGTCCGCCGTCGCCACTCGGGTGAAAGCGACGATCGATCGAATGAAAGCCGCGCTGCGCGTCGGGGATGTCGATGCGTTCGCCAACGACATGACGCCGGAAGGCGGAGGTCGTTTGAAGCAGTGGTTCGCCACCGCGCCCCAGAACGAGCGCGACCGCTACAAAACGGCGTTCGTCGACCAGCAGCCGTTTTTTGTGTTCGATGAGTCACCCTTGCTCGTCGTCTACGTCAGGACGGCCCAGCGCGATGTGCAGGTGCTCTATTTCACGGTCGCACCCGACAAGCGGCTGCTGTGGACGAACGCATCGCACCTCACCACGTCGGATGAGGTGTTCAAGCAAGGCCCGCTGTTCGCAGCGGCCGGGTCGACCAAGCCGTTCAGCAGTCTGGCGATCAAATGAGCACCCGTCGGCGCCGAATCATTGTCGCGTTCTTGTTCATCGGCGCGCCGTAGAGAACGTGGCTCGCCAGCCCCGCTCGTCGTATCGCGTGAGTTGGAGATCGTAGCCATGCCACGCTCAACATCGCCGATCTCCCGCCAAGAGTTCAGCCACGAGCCAAGCACGCCGACGATGTTTCGACCCTCCACGTAGCCCAGCTCGCGCAGCCTTTGCCGGAAGGCCTCCGGGAGTGCTCGGTTACAAGACCAAGGTAGGACGAGGAGGTGACCTATCCGAGGAACGTTGCCCGCCTGTTGCGCCTCCGCCGCGAGCGGCGCGGTGAGGAAAGTGACCAGGAGCGCACGACGGTGCACTACTGAATGATCTCGTCCGCCCGCAGCAGGAGCGATCGGGGGATCGAGAGACCCAGCGCCTTCGCCGTCTTGAGGTTGATAACCAGTTCGAACTTGGTCGGCTGCTCCACGGGGAGGTCGCTTGGCTTCGCGCCTTTGAGGATCTTGTCCACGTAGCCGGCGGCCCGCCGGAAGCCCTCGGCGACATCTGGCGAGTAGGACATAAGGCCGCCGGCCTCCGCGAACTCCCTGGCTCCGAAAACGGTCGGTAACTTCTGCTTCTTCGCAAAGTCCCCGACGAGTCCTCGGTAGCCCGTCGTCAACGCATCGAAGAGCATTGTGAGGCCATCCGGTCGTTCCTTCTCAAGCACCGCGAACACGCGTATCAGGTCGTCGGCGTTCCGCACCTCCATGAGCTTGAGGGCGACTCCCAACCGGCGGGCCGCTGCTCGCGTCGCCTGTAGTTCAAGCTTGTCGCTGGTGACCGGGTTCAGGAGAACGGCCAGGCGGGCGACTCGAGGAACGGCCTCCTTCAGCAGCTCGAGTCGCTTCGAGCCCAGCTCAGCGATCATGAGGGAACTACCCGTGACGTTGCCGCCGGGGCGCGCCATGCTGGCGACGAGTCCCTCGGCGACTGGATCGGCGCTTCCAGTCATGACGATGGGAATCGTGCTGGTCGCCTGCTTCGCGGCTCTGAGCGGCGCGCCGCCCCCTGCCGCCACGATGATGTCGACCTTCATTCGGACCAGCTCCTCGGCGAGGTCGTCTAGCAGGTCAACATTCCAGTTCGCGGAGCGGTACCCGATGGCGATCGATTTGCCGTCGATCCAGCCCAGCTCGCGAAGACCGGCGAGGAAGGCTGCGCGTTCCGGCGAGGGCTTGTCGCTGAGCGGGGCGAGAACAAGGTACCCGAGGCGCGGGATCTTCCCTGCCTGCTGTGCTTCGGCCGCGATCGGCGCAAGCGCGAAGCTGAGCGTGAGTGTGAGAATGACCGCCAGCCCGATTAGCCGCATGCTGCCGGGAGTCTAGCCGAACGCCAAGAGGCGCACCAGCGCCCGCCTGGACGAGCACCGAGGGGCTGGGCTATTCGATCACCTGATCGTGGATCCCCTCGCGAACCTCGGCAATGTGCGCCAAGTGTTCGAGGCTGGGTCAGCCGAGGAGCGCAAGGCGGTCGTCCAGACGTACCGCCGGGCCATCCGCCGGTGGTACCGGTTGCCGCGTGATGTGTCTGTTGAGTTGGTGGCGGTGGGAGGAATTGAACCTCCGACACGGGGCTTATGAGACCCCTGCTCTGCCGCTGAGCTACACCGCCGATCCGGAGAGAGGACGTAGCCGCAGCGCGCAATTCTACCGCGGCCCCCCCCTCTCATGCGAGGAAACATCGCCCGCCGGAGGCGCCGACGATCACGTAGCATTCGACCATGATTCGGGCCCTCACCTTCGACACGTACGGCACCGTGGTGGACTGGCGGACGAGTGTTCTCGACGAGCTCCGGGCGCTGGCGGACCGAAAGTCGCTCACGCTCGACTGCGTCGCGTTTCTCGACGAGTGGAAGGCCGCGTATCGTCCGGGCATGGACAGAGTGAACCGCGGCGAGAGCCGGTGGACGACCGTCGACGCGATGTATCGCACGCGGCTCGAGGAGCTTCTCGCGAAGTACGGCGTCACGCTGGCGACGGATGAGATCGACGCGCTCACCCGCGTCTGGTGGCGGTTGCGTCCCTGGCCCGACGCCCTCGCCGGTTTGCGCCGGCTCAAGCAGCGCTACATCCTGTCACCCCTCTCCAACGCGAGCTTCATCGGCATGGTCGAGCTCGCCCGGTCGGCGGGTCTGCCGTGGGACTGCGTCATCACGGCGGAAAATGCGCGCTGCTACAATCCCCGGCCGGAGGTCTATCAAACGGCGATCGCGCTCCTCGGCCTGGCGCCGGCCGAGATCATGATGGTCGCCGCGCACAACTACGACCTTGCCGCCGCGCGCGCCGAGGGCATGATGACGGCCTTCGTCCCGCGCGCGCTCGAGTACGGCCTCGGACAGACGACCGACCTCGCGCCGACACAAGCGTGGGACGTCGTCGCCGCAGACTTCGGGGAGCTTGCCGTCCGCCTCGGGTGCTAGTCGCGTTGACACGGAGGATGTTTGTTATAATCCGCCCGGATATCTCACCCGAAGGAGCTTTCAAAATGCAGTTTCGGACGCACCCGTGGCACGACGACGCCGAATTGCGCCGCAATGACGTCGACGACGACGAAGACGCGGACGACGACGAAGACCTGGACGACGATGACGAGTTCGACGACGACGATGACGACTTCGACGACGACGACCTCGACGACGAGCCCGACGACGATCTCGACAATCTCGACGACGACGACCTCGACGACGACGATGAAGATGGCGAAGCCGAGGAGGACGACCAGAACGGGTAGCGCACCACTCGACTAGGAGGCGGCGCAATGACTGACGGTTGGTTGTTCCTGCTACGCTGGTTCCACTTTCTCGCCGGCATCACATGGATCGGCATGCTGTACTACTTCAACTTCGTGCAGGTCCCGTTCTTCGCGGGCGCCGATGCCCCGGTACGGACCGGCATGATCACCGGTGGGCTCGTCAGTCGCGCGCTCTGGTGGTTCCGGTGGGGTGCCATGCTCACCTTCATCACGGGCTGGCTCTACCTGCTGCACCGGATCGGTCAGCTCGGCGGCGTCCAGTCGTTCTTCAACACGCCCTACGGCTGGGCGATCTTCATCGGCGGCATCATCGGCACCCTGATGTGGTTCAACGTGTGGTTCGTCATCTGGCCGGCCCAGCAGGTCGTGATGGCCTCGGCGACCCGCGTGAAGGAGGGCGGCCAGGCGATTCCCGACGCGGCCGCGCGCGGCGCGCGGGGCGGCGTCACCTCTCGCACCAACACCTTGCTCTCGATCCCGATGCTCTTCTTCATGGGCGCCGCCAGCCACTGGGCGTTCTTCGCGCCGACCGCGCGGGGGGCGAAGATCACGATGCTCGTCGTCTTCGTGATCATCCTCGCCATCGTCGAGGGCAACGCGGTGCTCGGCCCGGCGACTCCCGACAAGGCGAGCGCGGGCAAGAAGCTGCTCAGCACCGTGAATGGGACGCTCTGGGCCGGGTTCGTGCTCACCGCGATCTTCGCGATCGCGCTCAAGCTCATTTTCTCCTGATCTGATCGGACGGACGATGCGGTCGACGGCCCGGCCGGACGAAGCGCCGGGCCGTCGTGCGTCAGCGCAGGTAGTCGGCCAGCGCGGCGATGTCCGGTGCGACCGCCGGCAGCGGGGCCATCACCTTCGTCGGCCGCTTCGGCGTGTAGCCGGGCGGGTAGTCTCCGCGCAAGATCTTCGCCTCTAGCAATTCGCGCGACGACCCCTTGACCGGCGGGCCCACCGAACCTGCCTGACGAGGATCCATGTTGTGACACGCCGTGCACTGGGCGAGATAGACTTGCCTGCCGCGCTCGGCGCTCGGCGAGAGCCCGCTCTCCGAGCAGCCGCCCACCGTCAGGACGAGTGCAGCCAGCAGCGGCAGCGCGGGCTTCACGCGAGGTCCTCCAGCAGGCTCTTCTTCGTGTCGTCCGACAGCACCGTGCGCGCGTGCTCGTTCGGGTGCTCGACCACCACCGCGACCTCGGCCGAGAGGAAGATGCGCCACGCCCGCGGCGGCAACGCGAAGCGGACACAGTGGACGGCGCTGAGCTTGCCGCGCTCTTCGTCGGAGTGGCCCGACTCGAAGTGGCCCGCGATCACGTGGGGGCCGACGGTCAGCTTCACGTACTCGCGCGTGTCGATCCCCAGCAGCGTGTCGAGCACGGGCTTGATCTCCGCGGGCTCGGCGATCTCGATCATCATCGTCGCCGACAGCTCGCCGGACCGTGGCAGGAGGCCGTTGTAGACCTCGACCTCCTCGGCGATCTTCGAGTCGTCCACGATGCGCTCGGCGCGGACCATCTCCTGGATCTGGAACCACACCGTCGCCCGGTTCTCGAAGACGAAGGAGAGGTAGCGCCCGACCGCCACGCGGCGGGACTTCTTCAGTTCGATGAGCTCGCGGCGACGCGCGTCGCGCACCCGTTCGTACTCGACGAGATTCAGGATCTCCGAGGTTGCCAGGTGGTTCACCGCGTCACTCCTCGAGGCCGTAGGCGGCGGCGAGGACCTCGATCGGATGCTTCGCCTTCCGACCCGTCCCCTGCTCGATCTGGAGCGCGGCCAACGGGCAGTCGGTCGTCACCGTCGGCGCGTCGGCTGCGACGACGGCGTCGAAGAGGGGCTCCGCCACCTTGAGCGAGAGCTCGTAGTATTCCTTCTTGAAGCCCCACGTGCCGTCCACGGCGGAGCACTTCTCCACCACGTCGACGGCGGCGCCGGGCACGGTCCGCAGCACGTCCGCCGACTTGTGGCCGAGGTTCTGGGCCCGCAAGTGACAGGGCACGTGGTACGTCACGTGGCCAACGGGCCGCGTGAAGCTCGTGTCGAGCGCCCCGGCCGCCTGCAGCTGGCCGAGATACTCAAAGATGTCCCGGGTGTTCGCCGCGACGAGCTTGGCGTCGTCGGAGCCGTCGAGCCAGGGATATTCCCGCTTCAGCATGTAGCTGCAGGTCGGGCCGGGCACGACGATCTCGCATCCCTCACGGACGGCGGCGGCGAGGCTCGTCACGTTCTGCCTGATGAGGGCCTTCGCCTCGTCGACGGCGCCGCCGTCGAGGTACGGCATGCCGCAGCAGCGCTGCGCCGGCAGGCTTACGTCCACTCGGTTCCGCTCCAGCACCCGCACCGCGGCACGCCCCGTCGACGGCGCGTAGTACTCGACGCTGCACGTCACGAACAGCGCGACTTTCCGAGCGGCGGGCTCCCGGGCCGTCGCCGCGCCCGCCGCGCTTGCGCGACGTGGAGTCATCCCCCGCGCATGTCGCCTGAACCAAGCCGAGAACGTCTGCCGGTGGAACTTGGGCATGTTCCGCCGCTTGTGGATGCCCACCACCGCCTGCATGAAGGCGCGGTGCACGGAGCGCTCGTTCATCCAGTTCGACAGCGGCGCGCCGAGGCTCCCGAGTCGGCCGACGAGGTCGGCGTTGCCAAGGAGCCTATCTTGAAGACTCACGCCGTTCCGGCGGGCCCCGGCCGCGCGGGCTCGCAACATGAGCCGCGGGAAGTCGACTTCCCAGCGGTGCGGCGGCGTGTACGGACAGTGGTTGAAGCAGAGCTTGCACTGGTAGCAGAGATCGACGACTTCCTTGACGTCCGACGCGGGAAGCTTGTCCACATCGCCGTCCACCGCGTCCCCGTCGATCCGGTCGAGCAGCACCTTGAACGACGGGCAGAGCGGCAGGCACCGCCGGCAGCCGCCGCAGATGTCATAGACGCGCCGCAGCTCGCGGTCGACCGCCCCGAGATCCCAGAACTCCGCCTTCCGAAGATCTAGACTCGCCATGATTGAGACTGGCGCGGCTAGCTACCGCACGGGCTCGCGGCGAAGGGCCGACGGGGGAGGGGCCGACCGGACCCGTTCCCTCCGAGTGGCGGCGGACGCCGCGCACCCGGATGGAGCCCAGTCGCCGCCGGGCAGCGCACGTGTGCCGCGTGGTCCGGTCGGCCCCTCCCCCGTCGGTCCTTCGTCGCGAGCCCGTCGTCAGCTAGATCGCTTCAGCTGGATCTTTCCCGGCAATCTGCTGCAGTCCCTTGTTGAACCGCCCGGCGTGCGACTTCTCGGCCTTGGCCAGCGTCTCGAACCATTCCGCCAACTCGTCGAAGCTCTCGCCGCGCGCGGTCTTGGCCATGCCCGGGTACATCTGGGTGTACTCGTACGTCTCGCCGGCGACGGCCGCCTTGAGATTCGTCTCGGTCTTTCCGATCGGCTCACCGGTCGCCGGGTCGCCGACTTCCTTCAGGAAGTCGAGGTGCCCGAAGGCGTGTCCGGTCTCGGCGTCGGCGGTGTCCTTGAAGAGGCCCGCGATGTCCGGGAACCCTTCGATGTCCGCGACGCGCGCGAAGTACAGGTACCGCCGGTTCGCCTGCGACTCGCCGGCGAACGCTTCCTTGAGATTCTCGAAGCTCTTGGTGCCCTTGAGGCTCTTCCCTGCCACGACTCCTCCTTTATCCTGTCACGGATGATCGACCGCGGCGCCGGCACGCGCCGCAGCGGCCGTAGTACTCGGTCCGGTGGTCCAGGACCTCGAAGCCCGTGCGCGCCGCGATTCGGCGCCGGCCGCCTCGCTCGGCGCGCGCCGGCACGTCGTAGATCCGGCCGCACACGAGGCACGTGAAGTGATCGTGCGGGCCGGTGTTACCGTCGAAGCGCAGCCCGCCCGCATGGGCGCGCTCGGCCAGGCACCCCTCGGCGGCGAGCATCCTCAGATTTCGATAGACGGTCGCGAGGCTCACGCGCGGAAGCCGGCGACGCACGCGCCGGTAGACCACTGCGGCAGTCGGGTGCGTGTCGGCCGCGCGGACCACGTCGAGGATGAGTCGCCGGGGACGCGTGAGCCGCCGTCCGCGCGCGCGTAGCGCGTCGAGATTGTCGGGAATCATCTTGTTAGTAATCATTATCAATTTGCTACTAGCGGCAGCGTACAGGCGGCTCGGCGCGCTGTCAAGCGTCCGAAGCGTGTGGCGCGCTGCGCCGTCTTCCAGTAGACTACCCGCCTCAGGAGGACTGTTCGAATGCCCCAGCCCCTCGGGCTGCGCATCCAGGGAGCACGGCAGAACAACCTCAAGAACATCTCGCTGGAGATCCCCCACGACCGTCTCACCGTCGTGACCGGCGTGTCCGGCTCCGGCAAGTCGTCCCTCGCCTTCGACACGCTCTTCGCCGAGGGCCAGTGGCGCTACGTCGAATCACTGTCGACCTACGCTCGAATGTTTCTCGACCGGGTGGACCGTCCCGACGTGGACAAGATCGAGCAGATCCGCCCGGCGGTCGCCCTCGAGCAGAAGAATCCGGTGCGGACCGCGCGGTCCACCGTCGGCACCGCCACCGAGGTGTACGACTACCTGCGTCTCCTCTACGCCAAGATCGGTCGCGTTCACTGCCCGAGCTGCGGCGCGCCGGCGGTGTCGCACTCGCCCGAGTCGATCGCGAACGCGCTGCTCGGCGAGCACGCGGGCGCGCGGGCGCTGATCACCTTCCGGCTCGCGGTCCCGGCCGGGCTGCCGCCCGCCGAGCTGTGGGCGACGCTCACGCGGCGTGGGTTCGCGCGCGTCCGGATCGACGGCGACATCCTCGATCTCGCCGCGCCGGCGCCGCCCGACTTCGGCGACCGTTCGGCGATCGCGGTAGTCCTCGATCGGGTCGTGCTGGACCCGGCGCAGCGCGCCCGGATCACCGAGTCGGTCGAGTCGGCGCTCCGCGAAGGGGGCGGGCAGCTCGCCGTCGAGATCGTGGGCGGTCCCACCCGCGTGTTCGCGGAGGAGTTCCGCTGCAGCGGGTGCGGGGCCGCCCTCGAGCGAGCACAGCCGCTGCTGTTCTCGTTCAACCATCCGCTGGGTGCGTGCCCGGAGTGCAAGGGCTTCGGCAACGTGCTGAAGTACGACGAGGCGCGCGTGGTCCCCGACCGCACGCTGAGCCTCGCCGACGGCGCCGTCGAGCCGTGGACGCACCCGTCGGGCCGCTGGTACCAGCGCGAGATGATGAAGGCGGCGCGGCGGAAGAAGCTCGACACCGAGACGCCATGGGAGCGGCTTCCGGAGGCGACGCGCACCTACGTCTACAAGGGTGACGGGAACTTCCCCGGCATCCAGGGGTTCTTCGAGGAAGTCGAGTCGTACCGCTACAAGCTCCACGTGCGGGTCTTCCTCTCGCGCTACCGCAGCCAATCCATCTGCCCGACGTGCCGCGGCGCACGGCTCAAGCCCGCAGCCCTCGCGGTCCGCGTCGGGGGGCTCACGATCGCCGAGTTCACCGCGCTCACCATCGACGCGGCGGCTCGGCTCGTCGGCAGCCTCGGTCTCACCGCGTGGGACGCGGTCGTCGCGCGCGAGATCTTGCGCCAGCTCACCGCCAAGCTCACGTTCCTGCTGCGCGTCGGGCTCGGCTACCTCACGCTCTCCCGTCAGACGCGGACGCTGTCGGGAGGCGAGGCGCAGCGCATCAACCTGGCCAACCAGCTCGGCTCGCAGCTGGTGGGTACACTCTACGTGCTGGACGAGCCGTCGATCGGGCTGCACCCGCGCGACACGACCCGACTGGCCGACCTCTGCCGCGAGCTGGCGCAGGCCGGCAACACGGTCGTGGTCGTCGAGCACGACCGCGAGTTCATCGCGGCGGCGGACCACATCGTCGAGCTGGGGCCGGGCTCGGGCGATCGCGGCGGCGAGATCGTCTTCAACGGCTCGCAGGCCGAGTTCCAGAAGGCGACGCACTCGCTGACCGCGCGCTACGTCACCGGACGCGAGTCGATCCCGGTGCCCCCGTTCCGGCGCAGCGGCCGCCGCCAGCTTACCCTCGTGGGCGCGCGCGAGCACAACCTCAAGGACGTGACGGTCCGCGTCCCCCTGCACACGCTCACGGTCGTGTCGGGCGTCTCGGGCTCGGGCAAGTCCACCCTCGTGCACGACACGCTCTATCGGGCCGTCGCGCGCGCCTTCAAGACCGACTTCGCGCCGCCCGGCGCCTACCACGCGCTGACCGGCACCGAGTACCTGAAGGGCGTCCGCCTCATCGATCAGGAACCGATCGGGCGCACCCCCCGCTCCAACCCGATCACCTACGTGAAGGCGTTCGACGAGATCCGCAAGCTCTTCGCGGCGCTCCCGCGGGCGAAGGCGCTCGGCCTCGACTCCGGCGCGTTCTCCTTCAACGTGCCGGGCGGACGCTGCGAGTCGTGTCAGGGCGACGGCTTCCAGAAGCTCGAGATGTACTTCTTCGAAGATGTGTACGTCGCCTGCCCCGAGTGCGAGGGGCGGCGCTACCGCACGGACGTCCTCGGCGTGCGGCTTCGCGGCCGGAGCGTGAGCGACGTGCTCCAGATGACGGTCGACGAGGCGGTCGACTTCTTCGCCGCCCAGACCAGCCTCGCGCGTCGCCTGCGAACCCTGCAAGCCGTCGGCCTCGGCTATCTCCGGCTCGGTCAGGCGGCGACGACGCTGTCGGGCGGCGAGGCGCAGCGGCTCAAGATCGCCGCCGAGCTGGGCGCGCGGGCGACCAGCGAGATGCTCTACGTCCTGGACGAGCCGACGACGGGGCTCCATCTCGACGACGTCAAGAAGCTCCTGGGCGTGCTCAACCGCCTGGTCGACGCCGGCAACACCGTCCTGGTCGTCGAGCACCATCTGGACGTGATCAAGGCCGCGGATCACGTGATCGACCTCGGGCCCGAGGGCGGTGAGGAAGGCGGTGAGATCGTCGCCGAGGGCCCGCCCGAGACGATCGCGCAGACGCCCGGGTCGTACACCGGCAAGTTCCTCGCGGAGGTCCTTCCGAAGCCCAACGGCAAGCACGGCCACCCCTGACGGCGACCCGCTCCATGGCCTCGGCGACAAAGGAGATTCGATGAAGACTCTGCGCGACAAATACTGCATCGTCGGCGTGGGCGAGACGGAGTACTCGCGCAGCTCCCGCCGCACGACGCGGGCCATGGCCGTCGAAGCCATCCGCAAGGCGATCATCGACGCCGGGCTCAAGGCGGCCGACGTGGACGGCATGCTCGACTACCAGGGCGGGGATTCGACGCTCGCCAACAGCGTCGCCTCCGACCTGGGGATCCGCTTCAACTTCTACATGGACGTGATGGGGGGCGGCTCCTCCACCGAGGCGCTGGTTGGTCTCGCGATGGGCGCGATCGAGGCCGGCATGTGCAATACCGTCGCCATCTATCGCTCCATGAACGGCTACTCGGAGTTCCGCATCGGCGGCACCGGCGCGCGGGCCGCCCAGCCAGTCCGCGGGCTCGATCTGGCCCAGGTGCCCTATGGAATGCGGAGCGCCGGCCAGAGCTTCGCGCCGACCTTCATGCGCCACATGTACGAGTACGGCACCACCTCCGAGCAGGTCGCCCACGTCCGGGTCGCCCACAGCAAGCACGCCTCGCAGAACCCCAAGGCGCTCCTGAAGGAGCGGGTGACGGTTCAGGACGTGCTCAACTCACGCTGGATCGTCAAGCCGCTGCACCTGCTCGACTGCTGCCTCGAGACGGACAACGCGACGTGCATCATCGTGACCTCGGTGGAGCGCGCGCGCGACCTGAAGCCCCGGCCCGTCTACATCATGGGGGTCGCCGGCCGCGTGTCCAAGCCACGCCTGGACTTCCACTGGGCGCACGGCCCCATCTCGCGGGTGGCCGGCTACTACGCCAAGGACATCGTGTTCCCGCAGGCCGGGATCACCCCCGAGGACATCGACGTCACCGGCTCCTACGACGCGTTCACCTTCACCACCATGCTGCAGCTCGAGGAGTACGGGTTCTGCAAGAAGGGCGAGGGCGGCGCGTACGTGTCGAGCGGAATCATCGAGCTCGGCGGCAAGCGCCCCAACAACACCTCCGGCAGCCACCTGTGCGAGGGCTACACCCACGGCATGTCCATGGTGATCGAGAACGTGCGCCAGCTTCGCGGGACCGTGGACGACTACTGCCCGCGCGCCGCCGAGGGCGTGCACACCTACGACTACTCCCCCGGCCGCTGCCGCCAGGTGAAGGACGCCGAGATCTCCATGAATCTCGGCTGGGCCATGCCCGCCACCGGCAGCGCCCTGATCATGCGCCGATGATCGGTCTGACATCCCGTACAGGGCACGGCGGGGCACGGGCGTGGCGACAGCCCGGGATGCACGGCCCAGTGGGCCCTGTTCAATAGGAGCCCCTGATGCCCCAACCCGTCCAGTACCGCGGCATGACGCTGATCGTTCCCGACAACGACAGCGAGTGGAAGGAATTCTACGAGCACGCCCGCGCCCACCGGCTCGTCGTACGCAAGTGCAACGCCTGCGGGCTGATGCGCTACCCGCCGACCCACGCCTGCCCGTGGTGCATGGACCTCGGGTGGACGTGGCAGGAGGTGTCCGGCCGCGGGACGATCTACTCCTACGAGATCGTCGCGCACGCGATCCAGCCGGGCTTCAAGGAGCTGACGCCGTACGCGGTGGTGCTGGTCGAGCTGGATGAGCAGCGCGGCCGGCCGACGGCCGACGAGGCGCTGCGGGTCATCGCCAATCTGGTCAAGCCGGACTTCACTCCGGAGCCGGAGGCGAACGTGGCGATCGGCAAGCGGGTGCGCGTGGTCTTCCAGGACCTGGCCGATCACATGGCGCTGCCCCAGTTCACGCTGACGGAGGAGCCCGCGCAAGGGCGGGTGTGGCGGCTGCCAGGGTGAGATTCGGCCTCGGGCTCTCGGTCCAGCATCTGCCCGACGAGCCGCAGGCTGTGCGGTTCCGAGAGCACGTCGAGCAGGTCCGGCTCGCCCGCGCGGTCGGCTTCTCTTCCGTGTGGGCGAGCCAGCACTATCTCTCGGATCCCTTCACCTACTTCCAGCCGATTCCAACCCTCGCGCGCCTCGCCGCCGACGCCCGCGGCCTGACGCTGGGCACCGGCGTGCTGCTGCTTCCGCTCCATCATCCGGTCGATATCGCCGAGCAGCTCGCGACGCTCGACGTGATCGCCGACGGGCGCCTGATCTGCGGCGTCGGCCTCGGCTACCGCGACGTCGAGAACACCGCGCTGGGACACGATCCCACGCAGCGCGTCGGTCGCCTCGTCGAGGGCCTCGAGGTCCTCGAGCGGCTGTGGAGCGGCGAGCCCGTCGACTACGAAGGGCGCCACTTCAGCCTGCGATCGGTCCGGATCTCGATGCGGCCGATGCAGAGCCCGCGCCCGCCCGTCTGGCTCGCCGCCAACAGCGACGCGGGTGTCCGGCGCGCGGCGCGTCTCGGCGACGCCTGGCTGATGAACCCGCACACCACGCTCCCGACGCTCGAGCGGCAGCTGGCGCTCTTCCGGAGCGAGCGGAGCGCACTCGGCCGGCCGGCGGCCATCGAGATCCCGCTGATCAAGGAATGCTACGTGGCCCCGGAGACCGCGACGGCCGTGTCCGAGGCGGCGCGGTTCGTCGGGCCGAAGTATCAGGCGTACCGACGGTGGGAACAGGACAAGGCGCTGCCCGCCGGGGAAACCTTCGATGGGAGCTTCGACGCGCTGGCGCGCGACCGGTTCCTCGTCGGCGACCCGGCGCGCATCGTCGACGAGATCGCCCGCTACCGCGAGCGGCTCGGCGTCACCATGATGATTTTTAGACTTCAGTGGCCGGGCATGGACCAGGATCGGGTGTTGCGCTCGATCCGGCTCCTCGGCCAGAAGGTTCTGCTGAAGTTTCTCGGCTAGCGCGGCTCGCGGGAGGCGCGAAGCCGGAACTCCCGCAGGTCGTCGGCGGCGCTCAGTCGCGCGCCGGTGAGCGCCTGAATCTCGTCGAGAGTCCAGCCCGGCGCGTGCTCCCGCAGCTTGAACCCTTGGGGGGTCAGCTCGAACAGGCCCAGATCGGTCACCACCAGCTTGACGACGCCCGGCGCCGTGATGGGCAGGGTGCAGCGCTTGAGCAACCGCGGCTCGCCCTCGCGGGTCGTGTGCTCCAGCGCGACGAAGACGCGCTTGGCGCACGCCGCCAGATCCATGGCTCCACCGATGCCACCGCCCTTGCGGCCGGGGACGCGCCAGTTGGCGAAGTCGCCGTTTTCCGCGACTTCGTAGGCCCCCATCACCGTCACGTCCACCATCCCCTTGCGGATCAGGCCGAAGGAGTCGGCGTGATGGACGATGGCCATGCCGGGGACGGCCGTGACCTGCTGCCCTCCGGCGTTGACGAGATATCGGTCCGCGGTCTCCGCCGACGCCAGGGGACCGTAGCCGATCGCGCCGTTCTCGGAATGGAAGATCAGGCTCTTGCGGGGGTCGACGTAGTTGGAGCACAGGGTCGGCATCCCGACGCCCAGATTCACGATCCAACCGTCCTGGAACTCCATGGCCAACCGGTCGCACATGGCCTGTCGTGCCAGTCTCGGCTTCTCCGTCGTCGTCCGATGCTCAGACATCGACGTCTCAGTCCCAGATCCCGTCGGGCGGTATGCGCACCAGACGGTCCACGTAGACTCCCGGCACGTGGACCTGATCCGGGTCCAGCTCGCCGACCGGCACGATGTCGTTCTCCACTTCGACGATGGTGATGCGAGCGGCCATCGCCATGATCGGGTTGAAGTTGCGCTGGGTCAGACGGAACTGGAGATTCCCGAACGTGTCCGCCTTCCAGGCCCGGATGAACGCGTAGTCGGCGTGCAGCGGGTATTCCAGCACGTAGACCTTTCCGTCGATCTCGCGATGCTCTTTGCCCTCGGCGAGCTCGGTGCCCACGCTGGCCGGAGTGTAGAAGGCGCCGATGCCGGCGGCCGCGGCGCGAATCCGCTCGGCGAGCGTCCCCTGCGGGATCAGCTCGGCGTCGACCTCGCCGTTGTTGTACATCCGCACGAACGCCGTGACCTGCGAGGGATGGGGCGTCGCGGTGAACGCGCAGCACATCTTCTTCACCTGCCCGGCGGCGATCAGCGTGCCCACGTCCACCTTGGCGTCCACGGTACCGGCGTTGTTGGAGATGCCGGTGAGGCCCTTGGCGCCCTGACGGTTCACCGCGGCCAGGAGGTTGCGCGGAATGCCGACGCCGCCGAAGCCCGGGGACATGAACACCGAGCCGTCCGGGACGTCCGCCACGGCCTCATCGAAGGTCCGGTAGATCTTGTTCTTCATGCGACAGAGCCCGACGTTATGACGGCCCGGTCGGCGATGTCAACGGCTCGGCTAGAAATACTCGAAGGTGACGGGCTCGCGCTCCATCCGGAGCCGCAGGTCCGCCATGAAGACCAGATAGGGATGGGCGCCGCGGGCGAGGAGCGTGTCGCGGTCGCCCTGGACCAGCGCGGCCGCGTCGGCGGCGGCGAGCCCGATCTCGCGTATGGCCGCGCCGGCGTCCTTCAGGAAGCGCGCGCGGAACCCGTCGTCGGACTTGAGCGCGAACAGACACCGGTTCAGCCGGTACGCGGACGCGGGGGGAAACCGGTAGTGGAGGGGCTCGCCTGCGCTCACAGCGCCCACTCGACGACGGCGTTGCCGTGATGCCACGAGGGCTCGTAGCAGTACACGTCTGCCTTCGCGTCACCGACGGCGCCCAGCACGACCGCCCACGTCCGGAGCTCGATGTTGCCCATCTTGTCCAGCTCCTCGCCGGTGACCGCGGCCAGCTCGCGGCCACGCCCCGCCCGAAGCGTGTCGAGCAGGCGGCGGTCGTACTCGAACTCCGGTGACGCGTACCGATCGGTTCCCGGGAAGTGGGACATCCCGCCGGAGGCCATGAGCACCACGCGCTCGGAGCGTCCCTGCAGGATCGCCCCGAGCGCCCCGCCCCACTCGTAGCAGCGTCGGGGCGTGGGCTGGGGCGGCAGGTAGACGTTCACGTGGAGCGGGACGATCGGGAGCGACGGCTCCGGCATCGTGAAGTAGAGCGGGACGTAGAACGCGTAGTCGAGCGGCGCCGACTGCGTGTAGCAGAGGTCGAAGCCCCGCTCGACCCCCTGCTCCACGATCGATCGCGCCAGAGGCTCGTGGATCGGGAAGCGGTAGCGATACTGACCGAACGTCCCGGCGCACTCGGCGCCCACGTACACCGCGAGCGCGGGGACCGCGTCGAGGAAGAACGCCTCGACGTGGTCCCCGGCGACGATCGCGATCGCGTCGGCGCGGAGCGCCTCGAGCCGCCGCTTGACGCGAGCGAAGGCGGCGTGCACGCGCAGCACGAGGTCGCGGTCCTCGGTCCCCGGCCGGGCCAGGAGCTGTGGCGTGTGGGCACAGGCGAAAGCGCCGACCAGCATCAGCGTCTCACGTGGTCAGTCTCCGCACGATCTCGTCGAAGGCTTTGTCGGCGAGCGCCCTCACCTCCTCGCGCGTCAGCGGCTGGATCGGGTGCGTCACCACGACCGCTCGATAGTCGGCGGCGCCGAGCGCCTCCGCCTGCGCCCGCGCCGCGCGGGTGAACTCGGACGAAATGACCGTCGCCACGGGAATGCCGTTGTCCTCGAAGAACACGCCGTCGTGCACACTGCACGTTGTGCACGACCCTCAGTCGGCGAGCGCCTCGACGAGGACGTCGGTGGCGCCCACGATCTCCTGGCGGAGGCCGTCGGGCGCCGGGCGCGCGAACGTCGGCTTCTTCTTGCGGACGATGGCCTTCGCCTTCGTGCGCTCGCGCAGCAGTTCCTCGATGCGATCCAGGAGGTGGTTTCCCTTGGCCTTGGAGATGTCGAGCAGCGTGACGACCTTGCCGTCGAGGCTCATCGGTCGCCGCGCCGTCTTGCGCGGGACGGCGACGGAGTCGGTGGGGTCGAGGTAATCGGACATGATGCCTCCTTACCTGGAATGAACCGGCGCGTGGATCGGCCTGAACACGAGCGACGAGCCCTTGGAGAACGTCCAGCCCGGCACGATCGCCGAGAACCGACCGGCCAGCCCGCCCGCGACCAGGAGCTTGATGTTGTCGGGCGTGCGGAACTTCGGGATCAGCGTGGTATCGCTCGACGGGTCGCCGAATTTCGCGAGGACGTGCTCGGGCAACCCCTCGCCCCCGTCGAGCCCCGGCCGCAGCGCGCACACCGGCCAGCGCAGGCGCTCGTGGAGCCAGCGGCGCACATCGGCCTTCTTCCAGCCGGCGTCACCGAAGACCTTCGCGTGCTCGGGCGAGAGCACGAGCAGGGTGTCCCCCCAGTGCGTCATCCGGTGATGAGAGACGACCGCCATGCTGGCCGCCAGCGTCGGCAGCAGGTGCTCGGGCGTGCGGCTGTTGTGAGCGTAGACGCCGAGCGGCGCGTCGGCGGCCAGCACCGCGACCACGCTTTGGTCCGGCGCGAATCCGTGCTCGACGGCAAGCGAGTCCCAGGGGCTCGCCTCCTCGTGCTCGCCGATGCAGTACGTGTAGCGTCCCGGGTGCGCCAGTGTCGACATGCTGACGACGCCGGGCCGGGCGCCGCCCAGGTTGACGCAGATGAGCCGCACCGCGCGACCGATCGTCGCGTTGGCGCGCCAGCCCGGGCCGAACACCCCGGCGCCCGAGTTGATCTCGAGCTGGGCGCGGATCGGGCCGTTCACGATCACGAGCGGCGACGGGGCGTTGGTGGTCGCGGAGACGCCGTGCAGATCGAACGCCTCGTCGCAGGCAGCGTCGATCGCGGCGATGACGACCGGGAGATATTCGGGACGGCAGCCTGCCATCACGGCGTTGATCGCGATCTTCTCGACAGTCGCGCGGCCGTAGTTGGGCGGAACCAGCGCGACCAGCTCGTCGCCGGGGCGCCCCGAGGCCGCGATCGCCCGGTCGACGCGGGCGCGCGTCGGCGGGACGACCGGCAGGCCGTCGGTCACGCCACGGGCGTAGAGCTCCTCGATCGCATCGGCATCCACGTCTGGGACGGACATAGGCCAGAGGCTAACACAGCCGTCGGCAGCTGGATCGGACCGGGTGTGGGCGGGGTCTGGCGACCACGCGGCACGCGCTCGCTGCTCCGCGGTGGCTGGGCTCCATCCGGGCGCGCGGCACCGAGCTGTTCCCTCGGCGGGAACGAGTCGCCAGACCCTGCCCACACCCGGTCCGATCCACTGCCGGTTGCTGATTCTGAGTGAGCTTGACGAGGCTTGGGGCCTTCGGGTCAGCGGGAAGTGCTGGAACCGGCGAAGGCGGAGGTCGTCGGGCCGGCGGCGTCGATGACCGGCCCTACGTAACCGTTGCGGTGGAGGACGGCCACGAGCAGACCGATCAGCAGCACCAGGGTCAGCACGCCGGCACCGGCGTGCCGATAGCAGCGCCGGAACCGGAGAACTCCCGCCGCGAAGATCGTGACCGCCAGCACGCTGGCGAGCGCGGGAGCGATCGCGCCCAGGCGATCGAGCCGCCACGCGACGACGCCGAGGAGCAGCAGGCCCAGCGTGCCGAGCGTGGTGAAGCCCGGCAGCACGTGGTGATACTCGGTCTCCGGCGGAAGCATGAGCATCTTCCGGCAGAGCCGCCGCTGCCGCGCCTCTTCGGGGGTCTCCGACTGCCAGAGCACGAGCCGCATTTGCCCTTCAAAGCTGCAAAAGACGCACCCGACAACGGCACGTCGCCAAGTGCGCGGAATTTCGGGGGGCTGGCGGCCGACGACGTACCGGAGCGAGGTCGGGATCGACTCCGGACTGGCCGGCTGGTCAGAAACTGACGGCGGGGTTTCCGGATTTGGGCTTCGGCGGAGGCTATTCCTCCTCGACGGACATCAACTGCGCTGGAGGTAGGGGTTCGGAGTACGGCGCAAGACGGGACGCCACGACTTCGAGTGCCCCGAGCGTGAGCAAGAACAGCACGACCACGAACAGGATCAATCCACGCATTTGCTGCATGAGATGCGCGCTTCTCGCAAAAGGATTCTCGAAATCGTCGCTCGCGCACGCGGAGGAATCCGTGGACGCGCCGCGCGCGTCCCAAAAGTGATGAGAATGATGAAATTACGGAGGATCGGAACAATGGCGAAGCGAATTCTCACGCCGATCGATGGTCGCGAACACAGCGAGGGCATCGTACCGCTCGTGGCCGCGCTGGCGCGCGGCGCCGGCGCGACGGTGCGCCTACTGCGGGTGTTCCCGGTTCCGGAGCGCGTGATGGGCATGCACGGCCAGACCATCGCGTACGTCGACCAGGAGATGGCCCGGCTGACCGCGGCGGGGCTCGACGAGCTCGCGCACGTCGAGGCCCAGCTCGACGGGGTCGACGTGGAGCGGGTGGTGCGCTTCGGGGACCCGACCGAGGAGATCCAGCTCGAGGCCGAGGCCTTCGGCGCCGACCTCATCGCGCTGGCGACGCCGACGCGCGGCCGGCTGAGCGCCGCCCTGGCGCCCGGCGTCGCCGAGCGGCTCGCCAGCCGGGCGGCGGTGCCGACGCTGGTCCTGCACGGGTGAAGTGCGCGCCGCAGGCCGTCGCGGGGTCGCAGTGCGAGCCGCAGGGCCGCCCGGGGTCGGGCCCCCAGGCCCGAGGCGAGCGATGCGAACAGTCCCCGCCGGCCGAGGCGCGGCTCTGAACAGAGGTCTTACGCGAGCATGTGCCTGACCATCTTGCTCTCGACCATGTAGATCACCATCTCCGCGATGTTGGTCGCGTGGTCGGCCGTGCGCTCCAGGAAGCGCGATACGAGAATGAGCCGGATCGCGCGGGGGATGGTCTTGGGATCCTCCATCATGAAGGTCAGGAGCTCGCGGAAGATCTGCTCCTTCAGCGCGTCCACGTCGGCGTCCTCGCCGCACACCCGCCGCGCCAGCTCGGTGTCGCGGCTGACGAACGCGTCGAGGCTCTCCTTCACCATCCGCTGAGCCTTCTCGGCCATCCGCGGCAGGTCGACGTACGGCTTGAGCTGCGGCTCGCGGTTCAGCTCGATCGCCCGCTGGGCGATGTTGACGGCCTGATCGCCGATCCGCTCGAGGTCGGTGACGATCTTCATCGCGGTGGTGATGAAGCGAAGGTCGCCGGCCGCCGGCTGGTTTAGCGCCAGCAGCTCCACGCACTTCTCGTCGATCTCCACGTCGTAGGAGTTCACCTGCCGGTCGCGGTCGATGACCTCCTGCGCCAGGTCGCCGTCGCGCTCGATGAGCGCGCGCATGACCCGGCGGATCTGGTCCTCGACCAGCCCGCCCATGGCCAGGAGGGTCTGCTTGAGGGCGTCGAGCTCTTCGTGGAAGTGGCGCGGCATGACCGCCTCCCCTAGCCGAAGCGGCCGGTGATGTAGTCCTCGGTCCGCTTGTTGCGCGGGTTGGTGAACAACTCGCGCGTGACCCCGACCTCGATCAGCTCGCCCAGCAGCATGAAGCCGGTATAGTCCGACACCCGGGCGGCCTGCTGCATGTTGTGAGTCACGATGACGATCGTATAGCTGTTCTTCAGCTCGAGCATCAGCTCTTCGATCTTGGCGGTGGCGATCGGATCGAGGGCCGAGCAGGGCTCGTCCATCAGGAGCACGTCGGGCTCGACCGCGATCGCCCGGGCGATACAGAGCCGCTGCTGCTGCCCGCCCGAGAGCCCGAGCGCCGAGTCGTTGAGCCGGTCGTGCACCTCGTCCCACAGCGCGGCGGCGGTGAGGCTCCGCTCGACGATCCCCTCGAGGTCCGCGCGGCCGCTTACGCCGAGGATGCGGGGGCCGTACGCCACGTTCTCGAAGATCGACTTCGGGAACGGGTTCGACTTCTGGAAAACCATGCCCACGCGCTTGCGCACCTCGGTCACGTCGAGGGCGGGGTCGTAGATGTCGGTCGCCCCGATCCGGATGTTGCCGGCGATCCGGACACCGTCGATCAGGTCGTTCATCCGGTTGAGGCACCGCAGCAGCGTCGACTTGCCGCAGCCGGAGGGGCCGATGTACGCGGTCACCCGGTGCTTCGGGATCGACATGGAGACGTCCTTCAGCGCCAGCTTCTCGCCGTACCAGAGCGAGACGTGCTCGATCTCGACCATCGGCGCTTCCATGAGACCCACGGTGCTCGCCTGGGGATTCAGGTTGGCGGCGACCTGCACACTGCCGGTCATAACGCCCTCCTCTTTATTATTTATAGCCCCGCCTCGGCCGGCGGGCCCCGGCTCGGCCTTCAGCACGCGCCATTACACCGCCGACATGGCGTACTTCCGGCGGAGCCGGTTACGGGTGCTGATCGCGAACAGGTTGAGCAGGACCACGATCAGGAGCAGGAGCAGCGTGGTCACGAATACCATCGGGCGCGCCGCGTCGACGTTGGGCGACTGGAAGCCGACGTCGTAGATGTGGAAGCCGAGGTGCATGAACTTCCGCTCGAGGTGGAGAAACGGCCAGAAGCCGTCGATCGGGAGCGCCGGGGCGAGCTTGACCACGCCCGTGATCATGAGCGGCGCGACCTCGCCGGCCGCCCTCGCCATCGCTAGGATCAGGCCGGTGAGGACCGACGGCATCACCGCGGGCAGGACCACCCGCAGCGTGGTCTCGAGCTTGGTGGCGCCCAGCGCCAGCGACGCCTCGCGCATCCCGCGCGGGATGGCCGCGAGCCCCTCCTCGGTGGCCACGATCACCACCGGCACGGTCAGGAGCGCCAGGGTCAGGGAGGCCCAGAGGATCCCGCCGGTGCCGAACGTCGGTGTGGGTAGCGCCTCCGAGAAGAAGAGCCGGTCGATCGAGCCGCCGACCAGGTAGATGAAGAAGCCGACGCCGAACACGCCGAAGACGATCGACGGCACGCCCGCGAGATTGTTCACGGCGATCCGCACCGCGCTCACGAACGTCCCCTGCCGCGCGTACTCGCGCAGGTAGAACGCCGCCAGCACGCCCAGCGGCGTGACCATGACCGACATGATCATGACCATCATGACCGTGCCGAAGATCGCCGGAAAAACGCCGCCCTCGGTGTTCGACTCGCGCGGATCGTTCGACACGAACTCCCACACCCGGCCAACGTAGTAAACGCCCTTTGCAGCAAAGCTCATCATGTTGGGCGTCTCCACCCCGAGGACCTGGATGAGCGGCAGCTCCTTCTCCTTGCCCCCGTCCGCAGCGACCACGACCGTCGCGGTCTGGCGGGCTCGGAGCTCCGCCAGCTTCGCCGCACGCTCCTGGTACCTCTTCTGGCCCTCGAGCCGTCGCAGCGCGAGGCGAATGCCTTCCTGCGCGTGGTTGATCGCGCCGACCTCGCCCTTCTCGATCGCCCGGATCTCGCGCCGCGCCCTCGCCGCGTCCGGTAGGCGCCGCGCGAGCTCGGCGGCGCCCTGTGCCGGCCCCGTCGCCACTGCGCGCCCAGCCTCGCGCACTTCCTTGATCGTGCCGATCAGGAGCCCCCACTCCGTGCGCTCCATCACGACCACGTCGGTCGGGTACTCCCGCCGGACGATCGAGGTCTCGTCCACCCACTGGAAGTCGGCGCCGTAGAGGTCGCGGTTGGCGACCTTGATCTTGACCCGGTGCTGTCCGGCCTCGCCCGGGATCGCCTCACGCTCGACCAGCGGTCCGGTGAGCGTCTTGCCATCGGTGAGCGTGAGCCGTACGACGTCCTGCGGCCAGAAGAGGCCGAAGCCGTTGACCACGATGAGCCCGAGGAACCCGGCGACGAGCAACAGCGCGAGCGCCAGCGCCCCACCGGTCAGCCAGATGAAAGGCTCGCCGCCGCGCCAGAGGTGCCGCGCCGCCGGGCTCACAGGTAGCGGAACTTCCGGCGCAGCTTGAGCCGCACCACTTCGGCCACGGTATTCACCGCGAAGGTGAGGCAGAAGAGGAGGAACGCCGCCAGGAACAGGACCCGAAAGAGCGTCCCACCCTCGGGGGCTTCGGGCAGCTCCACCGCGATGTTGGCGGAGAGCGCGCGGAAGCCGTTGAAGATGGACCAGTCCATGACCGGCGTGTTGCCGGTCGCCATCAGCACGATCATCGTCTCGCCGACGGCGCGGCCGAAGCCGATCATCATCGCGGAGAAGATGCCGGGGCTCGCGGTCGGCAAGACGATCCGAGTAGCGGTCTGCCAGCGCGTCGCCCCCAGGGCCAGCGAGCCCGCCCGCAAGTGCTGCGGCACGTTCGCGAGCGAGTCTTCGGCGATGGTGAAGATGATCGGGATCACCGCGAAGCCCATGGCGATCCCGACGACCATCGAGTTCCGCTGGTCGTACGTGAGCCCGAGCGCCGACAGGAGCCAGCCGCGATAGCTCCCGGCCAGGAGGGTTTGCTCGACCAGGCCGCCCAGGGCCAGGGCGAGCCACACGCCGACCAGCACCACCGGCACGAGGAGCGCCAGCTCCATCCCCGGCCGGACCCGACCCCGGATCGCGCTGGGCACGATGCGCCAGAGGGCGAATACGGCCAGGATGCACGGAGCCACGACGAAGGGCACCAGGAAGAGGCCCGGTACGACGCGCTCGACCATGGGGGCGAGCCACAGGCCGGCGAGGAAACCGAGCACGACGCTCGGGAGCGCCGCCATGATCTCGACGACCGGCTTCACGTACGCCTTGATGTTCGGATGCATGAACTCGCTGACGTAGACGGCGGCCAGGAGGGCGAGCGGCACCGCGAACAGCAGCGCGTAGAACGTCCCCTTGAGCGTGCCGTAGATCAGCGGCGTCAGGCTGAACTTCGCTTCGAAGTCGTCGGTGCCACCCGTCGACTGCCACACCCAGGCGGGCTCGGAGTACCCCTCGTACCACACCTTGCCGAAGACGGTCTTCAGCGTGACCTCGGGATGCGGATTGTCGACTCGCCACTGTGTGAGCAGACCGTCGCGGTCCGCCGCGAGGAGCCCGTCGGACTTCGGCGCGACGACGACCGACTGGAGCGGCTGGCCCGCGGCGACTTTCATCGACAGCAGCGTCCGGCCGGAGGTGCCGTAGTGCACGTGGATCTGGCCCGACGCGTCCGCCGTCGCGAAGCCCTTGTCGCGCTTGGAGCCGTTCACGGCGACGACCGGTCCGTGGTGCCCCTGGAACGTGTACACGCGCGTGAGGCGCCGCTCGCCGCCGGAAGGCGGAGGCACCACCTGCCACGTCGAGACGCCGCCGGCACCGTCGCCGACGACGAGCGTCCGGTCCCCGATGAGAAACCCGAGCGTGGTCACCGGCGCGCCGGGCGCGCTGGCCACGTCCACCGCTTCGAGCCGCTGCGGGCGCTGCGCCTCGCGCACGTCGTACCGGATGACCTGTCCGTGAGACGTCCCGATGAACAGATCCTCGCCGCGCCCGTCGAGCCGGAGCGCGGTGATCTCGCCGTCGAGCCCGACCGTCGCCGGCGTGATCGATTCTTCCTTGCGGCTGCCGCCGATCAGCGCTTTCTTCTCGACGACCGAGTGGACGAGCAGATCGGTCGGACCGACCTGGGCTACCGTGAGCGGACCGGAGGCGGATGCGATGCTCGCCAGGCGCAGGATCGGGCGCTTCCGCTCGGGATCGAGCCGCGCGGCCTCACCGAACTCGGGCTTCGGCGCCACCGCGCGGCCGCCGCCGTGGAAGGTCACCTCGAACTTCAGGTCGAGCGGGATCACCCGCCCGTCGGATGTCCCGACGGCGAGAGGTCCCTTACCGAGCGCGGCGACGGCGGTGACCTCGGCCCCGTTGAGATCTGGCACCGGCACCGCTGCCAGTGCCCTCCGTCCGTCGAGCGCGTAAAGCGCCAGCGCGCCGCTTCGGGTGACTGCGTACGCGACCTCCCGGTACTCGTCGACGCCGACCGAATCGCCGGGAGCGAGCGTCGACGCGAGGGGGGGCTGGTATCGGCCAACCAGATCGGCCGTCGGCTTCTTGAACAGCGGATAGACCTCGCCGACGATGACCAGCAAGATCGCCAGGATCGAGGCGATGATGACGATGCCGCCGAGGACGACGAGCCGGCAGGCGAGACGATCGATCAGGATGCGCCGGCTCGCGCGAGCCCGGCTCGCGACGAGTGGGCGAGCCGGCGGTGCCGGCTCGCCCGTTCTCAGCGTCTCGACAGTGGTGGCCACCTATTCGATCTTGCCCAGCTCTTCCTTCACGATCGAGGCCGGAATCGGGAAGTACCCGTCCTTGACGACCACTTCCTGTCCCTCCTTGGAGAGGACGAGCTTCACGAACTCACGGGTCAACGGGTCGAGCGCCTTGCCCGGCGCCTTGTTGACGTAGACGTAGAGGAAGCGCGCCAGCGGGTAGCTCCCGGAGTAGGCGTTGTCCGGATCGGCCTCGTAGCACTTGCCGCCTTCCTTCTCGGCGAGCGGCACGGCCCGCACGCCCGCGGTCGCGTAGCCGATGCCGCTATAGCCCGTGGCGAAGCGGTCGACCGTCACGCCTTGGACCACGGAGGCGGATCCCGGCTGCTCCTTCACCTCGTCCTTGTAGTCCCCGTTCTTGAGCGTGTGCTCCTTGAAGAAGCCGTAGGTGCCGGAGGCCGAGTTGCGGCCGTAGAGGCTGATGGGCCGCGACGCCCACTCGCCCGTGAGGCCGAGTTGCCCCCAGGTCTTCACGTCCTCCTTGTAGCCCCCGCGCCGGGACTTGGAGAACATCGCGTCGCCCTGGGCGAGCGTGAGGCACTTGATCGGGTTGTCCTTGTTGACGAACACCGCCAGCGCGTCCACCGAGCTCCGCACCGCGAGCGGCTTGTAGCCGTACTTCTTCTCGAACTGGTCGACCTCGGTTCCCTTCATCGCCCGCGACATAGGGCCGAGCTGCGCGGTGCCGGCGATCAGCGCCGGGGGCGCGGTCGACGAGCCCTTGCCCTCGATCTGGATCTTCGCGTTCGGGTAGAACCTGTTGAAGCTCTCGGCCCAGAGCGTCATCAGGTTGTTCAGCGTGTCCGAGCCAATGCTGCTCAGGTTGCCGCTCACCCCGCTCACGGGCTTGTAGGCCGGCAGCGCGGGATCGACCTTCGGGGGGGTGGAGGCGTACACGAGCGTCGCCCCGGTCAGTAGGACCGCGGCCACCATCGCCAAACGTCTCGTGGCTCTCATCCGTCCGTCTCCTTTTCGCATTCTCGCGATCATGATCACCCGTCCGTGTTTCGGCGACACAAACGGCGTGTTACAAGTCTGTTACGGCTTGGCGTCCCGGAAACGATATCCGACCCCTCGCACCGTCTCGATGCCGGGCTCCTCGGCCTTGGCGGCGGTGAACTTGCCCCGCAGCCGGGCGACGTGGACGTCGACGGTCCGGGGCTCGACGAAGCCGTCGCGGCCCCAGACGATGTCGAGCAGCTCCTCCCGCCCGAAGACGCGCCCGGGCGTGCCGACCAGGGTGGCGAGCAGCTCGAATTCCTTCGGAGTGAGCTCGATGGGACGCCCCTTCATCCGGACCTCGAACCGGTAACGGTCGATCTCGAGGTCACCGGCCTTGAGATTGGCCTTCTTCTCCTTCGCGTCGGCCTGGCGGCTCCGGCGCACCACCGCGCGGATCCGGGCGATCAGCTCGCGCGGTGAGAAGGGCTTGGTGACGTAGTCGTCGGCGCCGACCTCGAAGCCGAGGACCTTGTCCCCTTCCTCGACGCGCCCGGTGACCATCATCACGGGGATCGCGCTGAGCTCGGGATCCTTCTTCAGGCGGCGGCACACCTCCCAGCCGTTGAGCTGCGGGACCATGATGTCCAGCAGGACCACGTCGGGCTGGCGCTCGCGGGCGAGTCTCAACGCGTCGGCGCCGTTGGCCGTCATGACCACGTCGTAGCCTTCCTTGGCGAGGTTGTAGCGGATCAGCTCGGCCACGTCCTGCTCGTCCTCGACGAGGAGCACCCGGCCGACCCGCTGGGGGGCCGGCCTGCTCGCCGGGTGCGCGCCGCGGCGCCGGTCGGCGGCCATCGTGTCAACCTCCCGTGCGGTAGCCATCGGGGCCGAGTGTCGGCTCGCGGGGTTACAGATTCGTGACGAACGAGTAAATCTTGGGCGGCGCCGTGCGCGCTGCAGGTCGTCGCGGGGCTGGGGCCCCGCCGGCCGAGGCGCGGCTATGAATCCCGGTCGGGACTACGACAGCAGGTCAGAGATCGTGCGGACGAGCGACTCGAAGCTCACCCGGCCCGTGACCTCGAGCACTGCGACCCGCCGGAACAGCGCCTCGAAGCGAGCGCGCTCGGCGTCGGTGACGGCGGCCCCGGGCCGGCGATCGAGGTCGAAGGCGCCGAGGTTCTGAAGTTCGACGGGGGTGGTCAGCCGCGGAGCTTGTTGGACGCGTCGAGCGCCGCGACTTTGTAGCACTCCGCCAGCGTCGGATAGTTGAAGACCGTCTCGAGGAAGTAGTCGAGTCCGCCGCCGAGGCCGAGGACAGCCTGTCCGACGTGTACGAGCTCGGTGGCACCGGTCCCCAGGCAGTGGACGGCGAGGAGCCGCCGGTCCTCGCGGTGGAAGAGCATCTTGAAGAAGCCGCTGCCGTCGCCCAGGATCTGGCCCCGCGCGATCTCGCGATAGCGAGCGACGCCGGTCTCGTACGGAACGCGCGCCGCGGTCAGCTCGTGCTCCGGCGGTCCCACCATCGAGATCTCAGGAATCGCGTAGATGCCGATCGGGAAGTGGCGCGCCATTGGTCGCGCCTCGATCCCGAACGCCTGACACGCGGCGAGGCGCCCCTGCTCCGATGACGTGGCGGCCAGGCTCGGGTAGCCGATCACGTCACCGGCGGCGAAGATGTGCGGCACCGCCGTGCGAAAGGCCTCGTCCACCTTGATCCGGCCCCGTCCGTCGGCGTCGAGACCCGCCGCCGGCAGGTTGAGGCTCTCGGTCGCGGCCAGTCGGCCCGCCGAGAACAGCACGGCGTCGGCCACCAGACGCTTGCCCGATTCGAGCATCAGGATCGCCCGCGGCGGCGAGCCGTCGGTCAGCGCCAGGGTCTCGACTCCCTCGCCGAGACGGAATGTGACGTTGCGCTGGCGGAGCTGATGCATGAGCTCGTCGACGATCTCGCGGTCGGCGAACTCGAGCGGCCGCTCGCGACGCTCGACGAGCGTGACCTGCACGCCGAGGGCGGCGAACATCGACGCGTACTCGATCCCGATGACCCCCGCGCCCACGACCGCCAGCGCGCGCGGCAGCTGCTTGAGATGCGGCACCTGATCGGAGTCCAGCACGATCTCGCCGTCCGGCTTCACGCCCGGCGTCGGCGCCGGCCGGGCGCCGACCGCGATCACGATGTGGCGCGCCGTCACCTGCCGTAGGCCGCTCTCGGCGCGGATCGCCAGCGTGTGCGGGTCGACGAACGACGCCTCGCCCTGGAGGAGCACGACGTCGTTGCGGCGAAGCTGCTGCTCGACCACCTCGATCTCGCGGCCGACCACCGCCTCGACGCCGGCGAGGAGCTGCTCGGCGGTGGGTCGGGTTGCCGGCCGCGCCCACGGCGGCCGTTCGGCGAGGCCGGCGACGCCGGCGTGCGCCAGGATCGCCTCGCGCAGGGTCTTGCTGGGGATCGTGCCGGTGTCCATGCACACGCCGCCCACGCAGCGGCGCTTCTCGACCACCGCGGCCCGGCGTCCGAGCTTGGCCGCCTGCACCGCGGCGCGCTGGCCCGCCGGGCCGCTGCCGATCGAGACGAGATCGAAGTCGTAGTCCGGCGCCACGGGCGGGCACCCCCAGTCGGCCGCGGTTTCGACACGCGGGCCCTTGGGCATTGTGACAGGACGGCGCCGCCCGCGCGAGCCCGCTCGCTACAGAATGACGTCGGCCGGCTGAAGCTCCTCGATCCGCGCGAACGCGGTGATGATCAGGTCGGCGGTCGCCACGTTCGTCGCGAGGGGCACAGTGTGGACGTTACACACTGGTTCCTCCTTCGCAAGCGGTGTTGTCTCCCGTGAGCGTCCCAGCGAGCGGTCTACGGCCATCCGCAGCTACCCTAGCGAGCCTCTGTTGCGGCCGCGTGACGGGAGCGCGAAGGTTGTGCGAACCAGGCCGGCGAGCGACGGGCGAGATCCTTCAACCCGAGGAGCACGCGCTGCTTGTTCACGCGACATCTCGCATGTAGGCTCCTTCGGCGACTGACCCGAGCGCACTGTAGACCAAGGTCGGAGGAGCGCGTGACCGCAGCAACGACGCCACAATTCTCGCTGTTGCAGCGCGCGACCGCCGAGGCCGTCGGCACGGCGCTGCTCCTGGCCGCGGTCGTCGGGTCGGGGATCATGGGCGAGCGGTTGGCCGGGGGGAACATGGCGGTCGCACTGCTGGCGAACACGCTGGCGACTGGTGCTGCGCTCGTCGCGCTGATCCTGACCTTCGGGCCGATCTCCGGCGCCCACTTCAACCCGGCGGTCACCCTCGCGGATGCCTCGCAGGGCGGCACCCGGTGGCCCGAGGTGCCCCTCTACATCGCGGCGCAGATCGGCGGGGCCTTCGCGGGTGTCGCGGCGGCGCACACTATGTTCGAGGCACCACTGTTCTTCGCGGCGCGCCATGTCCGGTCGGGCATGGCGCAGGCGTTCAGCGAGTTCGTCGCGACGTTCGGGCTGCTCGCAGTGATCTGGGGCTGTGGCCGGCTCCGGTCGTCCGCGGTCCCGTTCGCGGTCGGGGCGTACATCACGGCGGCGTACTGGTTCACCGCCTCGACGTCATTCGCCAATCCCGCCGTGACGCTCGCGCGCGCGGCGTCAGACACGTTCTCCGGCATCCGCCCGGCTGACGCTCCGGCGTTCATCGTGGCGCAGCTGCTCGGCGCGGCGGCGGCAACCGCGCTGTTCGGGTGGCTGGTTCCTAGCCGACCGGAACCGTCACCCTGACGGTCGTCCCGCGGCCCACCTCGCTTTCGATCAGGAGCTGACCGCCGTGGGCCACCACCAGGTGCCTGACGATCGCAAGCCCGAGCCCGGTGCCGCCGAGCTCGCGCGAGCGCGCCTTGTCGACGCGATAGAACCGCTCGGTGATCCGCGGGAGATCGGCCGGAGGGATCCCGATGCCGGTGTCGACCACGTCGATCGCGACCTGGCCGTCCGCCACGGGCAGCGCCTTCACCGTCACGCTGCCGCCCTCCGGTGTGTACTTGACTGCGTTGTCGACCAGGTTGATCACGACCTGAACGAGCCGGTCGCGGTCGGCCAGCACCGTCGGCAGGTCGGGCGGCACGTGGCTTCTGAGCGTCACGCGGCCGCTTCCGGCGCGCGGGCTCATGATGGCGAGCACCGCGTCGACGACCTCGTCGAGCCGCGTCGGCGCCAGCTTCAGCGATACGCGTCCCAGCTCGATGTTCGAGAGGTCCGTCAGGTCGTTCAGGAGCCGGCCCAGCCGCTCGGTGTGACGGAACACGATCTCGAGGAACCGGCGCGCGTTCTCTCGCTCCTCCAGCGCGCCGGCCAGGAGCGTCTCGAGGTAGCCATGAATCGCGGTCAGCGGCGTTCGCAGCTCGTGCGAGACGTTGGCCACGAACTCGGTGCGCACCTGCTCGAGCCGGCGCAGCTCGGAGACGTCGTGGAGGACCATGACCACGCCGACCTCGTCGGGCGACAGGCGGAGCGGCACCGCGTTCACCTGCACCCGCCGCTCGACCGGACTCGCCAGGCGCAGCTCGCGCCGTGACACGGCGCCCTCGCCCCGCGCCCGGCTCTCGCGGAAGACCTCGTGCAGGTCTCGGTTGCGGATGACCTCCAGGAAGGGCTTCCGCTCGCCGCGCGTCGTGTCGAGCGCGAACATCGTGCGCGCACGCTCGTTCATCAGGATGATGATGTCGCGCCCGTCGACGGCGATGACACCTTCGATCATGCCGTCGAGGATCGCCGTCGCCTTCGCCTGCTCCTGCTCGAGGTCGGCCATCTTCTCCTTGAGGCGCGCCGCCATCGCGTTGAGCGCCCGTCCCAGCGAGCCGATCTCGTCGGGCGAGCGCACCGGCGCCCGGACGCCGAAGCTGCCCTCGCTCATCCGGCCGGCGATCGCCTGCATCTCGACCACCGGCTTGGTCACACGGCGCGCGACGAAGAGGCCGATCCCGCACGCCACCAGGAGCGCGACGACCCCCCCGGCCAGCATCGCCCGGTGGATCGCAGCATACGACGAGGTCACCGCCGCCAGCGGCAGGGCGAGCCGGATCACGCCGATCGTGCGGGCGCCGTCGACGAGGGGCAGCGCCACGTAGAGAAGCGGCACGTTGATGGTCGCGCTCGACCTGAGGTCTCGACCGACCCGCCCCGCGAAGGCGGCTCGAACCTCCGGGCGCCCGGCGTGGTTCTCGACGCGCGGGAGATCCTCGGCCGCGATCTCGGAGTCGCCGAGAACGCGGCCGTCGGCGGAGATCACGGTGACGCGCGCGACGGTGGGGCGCGCCGCCCGGACCGCGAACGCGCGAAGCTCGGCCGGGGACGCGCCGCGCGCGACCAGCGCGCGCGTCTCGTCGTGCAGCAGCCGCGCGTTGCTGGCGAGGCGGGCCTCCAGCATCTCCACCGCGTACGCCTCGAGGGCCCGCGTCAGATAGAGCCCCCCCGCGAGCGTCGTCAGCGCGACGAACCCGACGAGGGTCAGGGTCAGCTTCCGCGCGATGGAGCGGCGCAGGAAATGGACGAACGCCTGGAACATGCTCAGTCGACCTCGAACCGGTAGCCAACCGACTTGACGGTCGTGATCCGCGTCCCGGCGTCGCCGAGCTTCGCGCGCAGGCGGCGCACGTGGACGTCCACGGTGCGCGACTCGATCTCGTCGGCCCGCGCGTAGCCCCACACCCGGTTCAGCAGGTGCTCGCGGGAGAGGACGCGCCCGGCGGCCTGGAGCAGCGCGTGCAGGAGGTCGAACTCCTTGGGCGTGAGCTCGAGGGGCCGGCCGCGGAGGGTGACCATGTGGCGCGACGGGTCGAGCGTCACCGAGCGCTGCGACAGGACGCCGGGCGCCCCGTCGGGCCGCGCGCGCCGGAGCACCGCCCGGACCCGGGCCACGAGCTCCTTCGGCGAGAACGGCTTGCCCACGTAGTCGTCGGCGCCGATCTCGAGTCCCACGACCCGGTCGACTTCGTCGGACTTCGCGGTGAGCATGATGATCGGCACGGTCGCGGTCGTCGCGTCGCGCCGCAGCTGACGGCACACTTCGAGGCCGTCGAGCTCGGGGAGCATGAGGTCGAGGACGACGAGGTCGGGAACCACCGCCCGCACCTCGCGCAGCGCCTCCGGGCCGCTCGAGGCCGTTCGGCAGCGGAAACCGTCTCGCTCCAGGTGCAGCACGATCAGGCGGCGGATGTCGGGCTCGTCCTCCACCACGAGGACCTCCTGCGCCATCGGCTAGGCGCGGCAGGCCCGAAAGTTCGCGTAGTCTCCCTGCGCCGTCGAGCCGGTGTCGTCGGAATCGGTCAGGACGGCGATGCCGGCGGGCTTCGGCGTCTCACCGACGTCGAAGTACTTCTTGAAATCGTCGCGCGCGTTGACGCGCTCCTCCACCCACTCGCCGTTCTTCTCGGGCGCGCCCGACCGCAGCACGCGTACCTGCGTGAGGCCGAAGTTGGAGTTGAGGCGCGTGCCGACCGCCACCTTTTCGCTCCACACGTACTTGACCGCCCTGGGTCCGGTGATGCGCGAGTACGGCACGAGCAGGTAGACGGCCAGCGCGCTGTCGTTGGTCTTCGACTCGCGCTCGTCGCCGCCCTTCGGGAACTCGAGCGGCCGCCACACCCACGCGAGCAGGGGATAGGCGTCGAGGTCCCACTCGAATTGCTTGGCGGCCTGGATGCCGAGCTCGCGCGAGACCGCGCGCAGGAAGCGGAGACCGGACTCCTCCGTCACCTTGTAGACGTCCTTGCCGGCGTCCTTGCGGGGCTTCCAGTCGGACGGAAACTGGCCGATCTTCGACTTGGCGAAATCCTCGATCGCGATGCAGTCGGGCTGGGCGCCGACACGACCCGGCAAGGCGGCCGACGGCAGGAGGAGCGTCGCGGCGACCACCAGGACGCGTATCGCGGCGCGCCGCGGGGTCGACGGCTCAGGGGCGCCGACGATCAGATCGGGGTCGGCGTGCGTCATGCCTGGAAGGCTAACACACGCGGACGCTAGCGGCCGCGGCGCCACCAGTGGTGGACGAGATTGTCGACCACCTCGCCCAGCTGGCCGATCGTACGACATTCCCGGACGAAGTCGCACGACGGCGTGTAGAGCGGCATGACGCTGTCGCCGATGCCCCAGCCCCACTGGCCCTCGGGGTTGAGCCAGATGATCCCCTTCACGCGCTCGCGGATGAGCCGCAGCGCCCACGCCTGCGGGTCGTTGTAGTTGTTGCGCGCGTCGCCCAGGACCAGGATCGTCGTCTTGCGGTCGAGCGAGTCGAGCTCGGTCTTCGAGAACCGGCTGAAGGCGAATCCAAAATCCGACCGGCAGTGGTAGTCCACCGGGGCGCCCTTCAACGCCCATTCGATCGCGCGCTCGACCGGATAGGTGTTGAAGGCCTGGGTGACTTCGGCGATCTCCGACACGAACACGTACGAGCGCACGCGGCTGAAGCACTCCTGGAGGCTCCAGACCAGCTGCAGCATGAAGCGCGACGCGTTGCGGACCGAGTCGGACACGTCGCAGATCGTGATCAGCTTCGGCTTCTCGCGGTGCCGGCGCTTGAGGAAGATCTCCATCGGGATCCCGCCGTACTGGAGGCTCTTGCGGGTGGTGCGCCGCGAGTCGAGGCGCCCCTTGTGCTCCTGGCGCTGGCGCAGCGCGAGCGCGTCCTTGATCTTCCGCGCCAGGCGCGCGACCACGCTCTTCATCTGCGCGATCTCGTCCGGCGTCAGCGCGAACAGCGGCTTGTCGGCGAGCACCTCGCGGGTGAGCTTCTCGCCCTGGCGGTACGCCCGGCGCTCCAGCTCGCGCTCGACGTGCTGGCGGATCATCCGCTTGAACGCTTCGAGCCGCAGCTCGAGGTAGTTGCGGATGCGGGCGAGCTGCCCCGGGTCGAGACCGCGCTCCTCGAGCGCCTTCATGATCCGCTCGAGGTCCCCCTCGATCGCCGACCAGTCGAAGCTGTCCGAGATGCGCCGCGAGAAGAAGCCCACTTGCAGGAAGTACATGAGCCGCTCGAGTCCGGCGTTCTGACCGCCGGAGCGGATGGCCATCTCCATCTCGCTTCCCTGGCCGCGCATGAGCAGCTCGGTCAGCTCGTCGAGCTCCAGCCCTTCCTCGTCCAGGAGCTGATCGAGCAGGTCCTTCACGCGCGGGTCCTCGGGGCCGAGCGCCTTCTTGAGCCCCTCGCCGAGCGCCTCCAGATCGAGGAAGTACAGGTTGAAGAGCCGGTCGAAGGTCGGGTGGTCGCGGTATTCCTTGATCAGCGTGGCGGCGAGCGTCGACTTGAAGGTCTCGCGGTCCGAGAGGCCGACCTCGGCGCTCGCGGCCAGGGCGTCGAGCGCCTCCGAGGGCGAGATGCGGATCTCGGCGCGCCGGAGGTCGCCGATGAACTCGAGGATTCGCTGGTCCAGGGGTTACTCCGCCAGCACCTTGTCGAGGGATCCCTTCACCCGCTCCAGGTCCTTTTCGTGCTTGACCAGCATCGTCAGCGTGGACTCGACCAGCTCGGCGTCCAGCTCGCGGGCGTTCAGGATCACCAGCGAACGGGCCCAGTCGAGCGACTCGGACACCGACGGGAGCTTCCGGAGATCGAGCGCACGGATCTTCTGCACCGCGGCCACCACCGACCTCGCGAGCCGCTCGGGAATTTCCGGAACCTTGAGGCGGATGATCTCGAGCTCATCCGCCGGCGTCGGAAAGTCGATGAACAGGTGCAAACACCGGCGCTTGAGCCCGTCGGAGAGCTCGCGCGCGTTGTTCGACGTGAGGACGACGAGCGGGATGTGCGTGGCCCGCACCGTGCCGAGCTCCGGCACCGACACCTGGAAGTCCGAGAGGACCTCCAGCAGGAACGCCTCGAACTCGGGCTCCGCCTTGTCGATCTCGTCCACGAGCAGGACCACCGGCTGCGCGGCCTGGATCGCGGAGAGGAGCGGCCGCGGCGACAGGAATCGGAACGAGAAGAACGCGTCCTCTTGCCCGGCGATCTTCGCCACCGCGTCGGGGAGCGACGGCGCGTCGGCGATCAGTTCGCCGATCCGCTCGCGGAGGAGCTGCGTGTACAGGAGTTGTTTGGCGTACTTCCACTCGTAGAGCGCCTTGCCCTCGTCGAGTCCCTCATAGCACTGCAGCCGGATGAGCGGCCGCGCGGTGATCTCGGACAGCGTTTTGGCCAGCTCGGTCTTCCCGACGCCGGCCGGCCCCTCGACGAGCACCGGACGACCCATGCGCGCGGCCAGGAACACGACCGTGGACACGCGACGGCTCGCGATGTAGCGCGCGTGCCTGAACCGCTGCTGGACCTCCTCGACGGACTCGAACATGATGGCTCCTCATCCCGCTGAAGTTCCGGTGATTGTACCCCGGAGGGCGAGTACACCCTTGTGTACAATGCCACATGGCCGACGCGGCTCGCTACCATCGGCTCCAGCGCCGCCTGTCGCTCCTCGCCTTCGTCGTCTCGACCGCGTACCTCCTCGCGCTGCTGTTCACGCCGGAGGGCCGCGCGCTGGCCAGAGGGGTGGCCGGCGCCGCGGAATGGCGCTGGGCGCAGGTCGCGCTCGTCGCGATGGCGCTCGTCGCGGTTCACAGCGCGCTGACGCTCCCGCTGGGCCTGGTCCAGGGCTACTGGCTGCCGCGGCGCTTCGGCCTCCTCCACCAGCCGCTCGGCGCGTGGCTCATTGACCGCGTCAAGGCCGCGCTGATCGGGGGCGTGCTCGGCCTGGCCGCGATCGAGGCGGTGTACGCGCTCCTGGCGATCACGCCGCTCTGGTGGCTCTGGGCGTCGGCGGTGTTCTTCGTCGCGCAGGTGGCCCTCATCGCGGTGTTGCCGATCTGGATCGCGCCGCTCTTCTATCGTTTGAAGCCGCTCGCCGACCCGCGGCTGCGCGAGCGATTGCTGGCGCTGGCGCGCCGGGTCGGCGTCGACGCGGTCGGCGTGTTCGTCGCCGACCAGTCGCGGAAGAGCCGCACCGCGAACGCCGCGGTGGTGGGGCTGGGTCGTACGCGTCGGATCATTCTGTTCGACACTCTGCTCGCCGATTTCCCGCTCGAAGAGATCGAATCGGTGCTCGCCCACGAGCTCGGGCACCACGTCCACGGCGACGTGCCCCGCGGCCTGCTCGTCAACGGCGCTCTGAGCGTCGTCACGTTCGGGCTGGCGGGGCTCGCCCTCGACGCGGGCGTGCCGCTGCTCGGACTCACCGGCCGCGACGATCCCGCCGGGCTGCCGTGGCTCGCGCTCGTCGTCGTGGCGCTGGCGCTCGCCCAGCTTCCGCTCGGCAACGGGTTCTCGCGCTGGCGCGAGCGCCGGGCCGACGACTTCTCGCTGGCCACGACCGGTGACGCGGCCGCGTTCATCGGCGCGATGGAGCGGCTGGGTCGGCTCAATCTCGCCGAGCCGAGCCCCAGTCGCTTCAGGGAGATCGTGTTCTACTCGCATCCGGCGCTGGAGCGGCGGATCGCTCGCGCCCGAGGAGGCCTCGCATGACCACGCGCCGCGCCGCCCTCCGTGCGCTCGTCGAGCGAAAGCAGGGGCTCGTCGTCCCCGGCGCCTACGACGGCATCTCGGCGCGGCTCGTGCAGCATGCGGGGTTCCCGGCCGTCTACATGACCGGCTACGGCACGGCGGCGTCGCGGCTCGGGCTGCCGGACCTCGGGTTCGCCGGCCTCGGCGAGATGGGCGATCACGCGCGCAACCTCGCCGCGGTGCTCGACGTCCCGCTGATCGCCGACGCGGACACCGGCTACGGCAACGCGCTCCATGTGCGGCGGACGGTCCACACGTACGAGGCGGCCGGCGTGGCGGCGCTCCACATCGAGGACCAGGTGACGCCCAAGCGCTGTGGCCATCTGTCGGGCCATCAGGTCATTGCGAGGGGCGACTTCACCGGCAAGATCCGCGCCGCCGTCGACGCGCGGACGGATCCGGATCTGCTGATCATCGCGCGCACCGACGCGATCTCAGCGGTCGGGTTCGACGAGGCGCTGCGCCGGGGCGAGGCGGCGGCCCAGGCGGGCGCCGACGTGCTCTTCATCGAGGCGCCGCGCGACGCGGAGCAGGTCGAGCGCGTCGCGCGCGCGTTCGACACGCCGCTGCTCTACAACTACGCGCCCGGCGGCCGGTCGCCGCTGCTCCCGTTCACCCGGCTCCGCGAGCTGCGGTTCGCGATCATTTTGCTTCCCGTCGACACGCTGCTGGTGGCCACGAAGGCGATCGCGGCGTTCCTGGGCGAGCTCCGTGCCCGCGACGAGGTGACGTCGCTCGCCGATCGCTACATGCCGTTCGGCGAGTTCAACGAGCTGATCGGCGTCACGGCGCAGCTCGGGTTGGCCGAGCGCTACGCCGACGACGGCCGCTCGGCGACGTAGGCGACGAGCGCCGCATCCCAGGTGCGCAGGTCGTCCTCGCCGAGCGCGGCAAGGTTCGCGTGGGCGAGGACCGAGTAGGCCGGGCGGCGGGCGCGGGCGCCGAACTCCGCGGCGGTCACCGGTACCAGGTCCGCCGCGATCCCCGAGCGCTCGAGGGCCGTTCGTGCGAAGTCGTACCAGCTCGTCTGTCCGGCGCTCGTGAGGTGGTAGATCGAGTGCGCCCGCTTCGGGAGCACCGCCCATACCTTCCGCGCGAGGTCGAGCGTGTAGCTCGGGCCCAGCACCTGATCGGCGACGACGCGGAGCTTCTTGCCCTCCCGTCCCAGCCGCAGCATCGTCTCGACGAAGTTCCCCTTGCTCTTGCCCGAGGCCGCGGCGACTCCGAAGAGACCCGAGACGCGGAAGATCACCGTCCGCTCGCAGCGCTCGAGCGCCCGTCGCTCGCCGGCGAGCTTCGATTCGCCGTAGGCGCTCAGCGGATGGGGCTCGTCGGACTCGAGGTACGGGGTGCGCTTGCCGCCGTCGAAGACGTAGTCCGTCGAGAAGTGGACGAAGGTCGCGCCGAGGGCCTGGCAGGCGGCGGCGAGGGTGCCGACGGCGTCGGCGTTCAACGCGAAGGCTTGCTGCCGGTCGTCCTCGGCGCGGTCGACCAGGTTGTAGGCCGCTGTATTGAGCACGCACGTCGGCCGCAGATCCGCGAGCGTCGACCGTGTGCGGCCCGCGTCCAGGATGTCGATGTCTCGGGAGCTGAGGCCGACGAGATCGCCCGGCTGGGCGAAGGTCCTGACGAGGTCGAACCCGAGCTGGCCGGTGGCCCCGATGACGACGAAGCGGTCGCGGTGGCCCCTGGCCCGACCCGGTGGCTCAGCCACCGCGTGCTGAGGATCCGGTCGAGACGGCGAGGGCGACCAGGTGGTCGAGGTGCCGGATGTCGAACGGCTTGGGGATGTAGGCGAAGACGCCGCCGCTCAGCGCCTCGGCCGCCGCTCGGGTGTCGGCGTTGGCGGTGACCATGATGACGGGCACGTTCACGCCCAAGCCGCGAATCTGCTTCAGGAGCTCGAGGCCGCCCATACGCGGCATGTGCATGTCGAGCAGGATGAGGTCGAACTGCCCGCGGAGCAGGACGATCAGCGCCTCGGCGCCGTCCTTGGCCGACGCCGTTTCGTACGTGTTCGCGTGGCGGAATTGCCGGAAAAAGTCCTTCAGGACCTCGATGACCGGCGGCTCGTCGTCGACGATCAGGACGCGCTTGGTCACTCAGGCAGTATATGACGGATCATCGCGATTCGTGGCGCGGTCGGGGCGACCGTCGGGGAACTTTACTCCCGGGGCAGACGCCGACGGCGGGTGCGCCAGAACTCCTCGCGGTCCAAGCGCTTTGGGGATGGCACGGAAGATGTACATCCATGTCCCTCCATGAGCGCAATCCCCGAGCGCCGACGTCACCCGAGGATCCCTGTCGCATGGGCCGTCCGCATCTCGGTGGACGACGAGACGATCCTCGGGCGGGCCGAGGACGCGAGCCGCAGTGGGCTCTGGGTGACGGTCGCCCCGACGACCGCGCTGAAGCCCGGCAAGCCCTGTTGGATCGACATCCTCAGCGAGGAGATCGGCCGCTTCACGGTCGCGGGTGAGGTGCGGCACGTGGCGGGCCGGCGCGTCGGCGTGGAAACTACGCGGCCCGTCCCGGTCGCGAGGCTCGAGAACGCGCCGAAAGGCTGAAGGAGCGCCGCGGGCTACTTGCGGCGAGCGCGGTTCCGGGCGAGGACGCTGAGCGCCGCGAGGGCGACCCCGAGCAGCAGCGCGATCGCCGGCTCCGGCACCGCCTGCCCCTGCTCCACCGTCACCTTCCAGACCAGGAAGTCATCGTTGTTTGTGGTGATCAGGGGACCCGGGATCAGATAGAGGAAGGGCGCGTTCGCCGCATCGCCGCTGACCGCCAGTGTCTGCTCCGTACCGTTGAGTGCGCTGAAACCGGTCAGGAGTGTCGTGAAGCTCAGATCTCCGGGCAGCGCGTCACCGTTCGCGAACAGGAGCTGGCCCCTGTCCGGCAGGATCACGGTCGTCAGCGCCGAGATCGAGACGTCGACCCAGCGCCAGCCGGGCGCCAGGGTCAGACGGACCAGCTCGCTAGGTCCAAGATTGTCGAGCTCGGACTGGATGCCGCCGGACGCGCAGCCGGACTCCTGCGGACTGCACACGCCGAAGCCGTGCAGGTCGGCCGCGTTTTGGACCACGAGTGTCACTCCAGTGCTGATAAAAATCCCGTTCGACTCGTAGAACGCGTCCGCGGTGACCGGGCCGTTCGTGTACGTGCCGACTCCGAGATTGCCGGAGCCGGCAAGGCTAAAGTCGATGGTCACGGCGCTGACCGTACGCGGTCCCAGTACCGCGCCGAGCAGACACAGGACGCCCGCGACGAGCCTTGTCGCCGGAGTTGACGAACGCACGCTCATAGGCCTCCGTGGCTGGAAGCGAGCAATCCCGATGCCCCGAGAGGACTCCGCTCGCAACCGGTTGTGTTCTTTGGCAAACCTGGGATTCCCGGAAGCTGCCGCGTCTTGGGGCCCGGGGCATCCGTAAAGTGCCTCGACACCGAGAGGACGGGCCGGACAGAGCCGGCGGAACTCGGGGGGGCGCCTACAGCTTCGGAACGAGGGCGGAGGCGAACAGCTCGAGCTGCGCCATCTCGTCGAACACCGGGTTCAACATCAGGAACCCGACGCCGGCCCCGGTGATCTCCGACAGCCGCTCGATGCACTCGGCGGGCTCGCCCCAGACCGAAACCTCGGCCGCCAGCTCCGGCCGGCCGTAGAACGCGCCGAACCACTCGGCGAGCCGGCGCCCGGCGCGCGCGCGGTCGTGGTCCACCGCGATGTACACGCGCTTACCCAGCGGGAACCCGGCGGGATCCTTCCCCGCCTCCTTGAGCAAGCCGCGGAGCAGCTTGACCTCGTCGAGGAAGGCCTTCGTCGAGATGGAGCCCGCACCCATGAACGCGTCGCCCAGCTCCACGGCGCGCCGGAGCGCGTTCGGATGGTGGCCGCCGAACCAGACCGGCGGGTGCGGCTTCTGCTGCGGCTTGGGCTCCATCGACGCGTTCTGGAGCTTGTAGAACTCCCCGTCGAAGGTCACCCGCTCCTCGGTCCACAGACGCTTCATCACGCGGAGACCCTCGGCGAAGCGGTCGGCGCGACGCGCCGGCGCGAGGCCGAACGCGGGATAGATCCGCGGATTTCCGCCGAGCCCGACGCCGACGTCGAGCCGGCCACCGCTGAGGTGGTCGAGCGTCGCGAGCGCCTTGGCGAGATGGACGGGGCTTCGGAGCGCGGTGAGAAGCACCGCGGGGCCGAGCCGCAGCCGCTCGGTGCACGCGGCGGCATAGGTGAGCAGCGTGACGGGCTCGAGGCTCCGGATCGATCCGAGAATCTGCTCGACCACCCACGCGCTCTCGAAGCCGAGCGCCTCGGCACGCGCGAGAAACTTCTGAATCCCGCGAAGGTCGAACGCGCCCGCGAGAATCGTCTGCGGAATCGCGACGCCGAATCGAACGCCCCTGCTCACGGCCGAATCCTAGCACGAGTGGTATAGTTGCCGCTGCGGCGGCGGCCCAGCCGTATCCCAGCCAGGAGAACTGGAAATGACCGGTTTGAAAGATTCGATCGCGCGGGCGATCGACAACCTCGGCGACGACCTGGAAGCCCTCTCGCGCAAGATCCACGACAACCCCGAGCTCGGCTATCTCGAGGTGAAGGCCGCCGGCTGGCTCACCGAGTTTCTGGGCCGCCAGGGCTTCAAGGTCGAGCGAGGCGTCGGCGGCGTCGAAACCGCGTTCCGCGCGACGATCGAGACCGGCGAAGGGCCGACCATCGCGATCCTCTGCGAGTACGACGCGCTGCCGCAGATCGGTCACGCGTGCGGCCACAACGCGATCGCGACGGCGGGCGCGGGCGCCGGCGCCGGGCTCGCCGCCGTGCGCGACAAGCTGCCGAAGGGGCGTCTGCACGTCATCGGCACCCCGGCCGAGGAAGGCGGCGGCGGCAAGGTGAAGCTGATCCAGGCCGGCGTCTTCCGCGACGTCGACGCCGCGATGATGTGTCACGGCTTCGACCAGTGGGCCGGGCAGATGGATCTGCTCGGTATCGTGCGGGTGGGCTTCGAGTTCACCGGCAAGGCGGCGCACGCCGCCGCCGATCCGTGGGAGGGCGTCAACGCGCTCGACGCGGCGATCCAGACCTACAACAACGTCAGCATGCTGCGCCAGCAGGTGCGCCCCGACTCGCGTATGCACGGCATCATCACCCACGGCGGCGCGGCCCCGAACATCATCCCGGAGTTCGCGGCCGCGACGTTCTACGTGCGCTCGCTCAACCTCGACTACATGTGGGAGATCCACAAGCGCGTGATCGCCTGCGCCGAGGGCGCGGCGAAGTCCACCGGCTGCCAGCTCAAGGTGATCAGGAGTGACGACACCGTCTACGAGACGATGAAGCGGAACGAGACGCTGCTCGGCGCCTTCCGCGCCAACATGAAGGCGCTCGGCATCACCGAGGGGCCGCCGCTCGGCGACCGCCTCGGCTCGTCGGACGTCGGCAACGTGAGCCAGGTGATTCCGACGATCCAGCCGATGATGAAGATCGCGCCGGAGGGCACGCCGATCCACTCGCGCGCCTTCGAGGCGGCGGCGGTGAGCCCGCTGGCGCGTCAGGGCACGCTCGAGGCCGCGAAGGCGATGGCGATGACGGCGCTCGACCTGTTGGCCGAGCCCGCGCTGATCAAGCGGGCGCAGGACGAGTTCAAGAGGGCGACGTGAGCGCGCCCCTCGACGTCAAGCAGAAGGTCGCGGGAGCGGTCGATCGTCTTGCCGATTCGCTCGAGGCGCTGTCCCACCGGATCCACGAGACCCCGGAGCTCTGCTTCAAGGAGGAGAAGGCGCACGCCTGGCTCACCGAGTTCCTCGAGAAGCACGGCGCCCAGGTCGAGCGCGGCGTCGGGGGGCTGCCGACGGCGTTTCGCGCCACGATCGCGGGGACGGGCGACGGGCCGACGATCGCCATCATGGCCGAGTACGACGCGCTGCCCGGGATCGGCCACGCCTGCGGCCACAACGTGATCGCGTCGGCCGGGACGGGCGCGGGCGCTGCGCTGGCCATGGCGCTCGGCCGGCTCCCGTTCGCGGGTCGGATCCAGGTCATCGGCACGCCGGCCGAGGAGGGCGGCGCCGGCAAGGTGCGGCTCATGGAGGCCGGCGTCTTCGAGGGTGTGGACGCCGCGATGATGATCCACGGCCGGGGCGGGACACAGGTGTGGCGACCGTCGCTCGGGATCATCAAGGTCAAAGCGGAGTTCCACGGCAAGGCGACGCACGCCTCGTCGTGGCCGTGGCGCGGCGTGAACGCCCTCAACGCGGTCATCCAGCTCTTCATCGGGCTCGACCAGATGCGCCAGCAGATCCGCCCGGACGCCCGCATCCACGGGATCATCGTCAAGGGCGGCGAGCAGCCGAACATCATCCCCGAGTACACGCGGGCCGACTTTTACCTGCGGGCGCTGACCAAGGACTATTGCCAGGAGCTGCTCCGGAGATTCCGCGGCTGCGCCGAAGGCGCGGCGGCCGCCACCGGCTGCCGGGTCGAGGTGACCGCGGAGCCGACGATCCACGACCCGCTCAAGCCCAACATGACGATGGCCGCCGTCTTCGAGAAGAACCTGGCGTTCATCGACTTCCCCCTGGACCCGGACGACGGCGAGGCCGGCTACGGCTCGACCGACTGCGGCAACGTGAGCCAGGCGCTGCCGACGATCCATCCGTACATCCGCATCTCCCCCGACGGCGTACCCGGACACTCGCGCGAGTTCGCCGAGTGGGCCCGTTCACCGATGGCGCGCGCGGGAATGGTCGCGGGCGCTAAAGCGCTGGCGCTGACCGCCCTCGACCTGCTCGCGGCGCCCGATCGGCTCGAGGCGGCGAAGGAGGAATTCAAACGATGAGGATCCTGGCGATCGCCCTCGGCGTGCTCCTGCTCGGCGCGGCGTCGCCGCAGGCGGGCGAGGTGTCGCTCCGCATCGTCAACATCGTCACGCCGCAGGACGTGAAGATCTGGGAGCCGACCTCGATCGCGGCCAAGAAGGGCGACAGCGTGACGCTCCAGCTCGTCAACCGTCACGCCGACGAGCACGGCTTCGAGATCGCCGCGTTCAACGTCAAGGAAGTCGTGGCAGGCGAGAAGACCTCGACGGTCAAGTTCACCGCGGACAAGGCAGGAATCTTCCCGATCAAGTGTCAATTGCACCCGGCCCACGTGGTCGGCCAGCTGCTCGTTCTCGAGTAACGTTCAGTGGTGGCGCGCCCGGGCGCGCTCGCCCTGCTGGGCGCCGGCCTCGTGCTCGTGCTGGCCGCCGGCGCCGCTGGGCAGGCCCCAGACCTCTCGGCGGGCGCCGCGGTGTTTCGCGACAACTGCGCGGTCTGTCACGGGCCGACGGGCGACGGCCAGGGCATGGCCACGCACCACTTCAAGAGCATCCCGCGTGACCTCACCAAGGGCCGCTTCAAGTTCCGGTCGACCGCCTCGGGCCAGGTCCCGACCGACGCGGATCTCGCACGAACCATCGTGCGCGGCGTGCCCTCGACCGGGATGGTGCCCCAGGACCACCTGACCGACGCCGAGCTGCAGGCGGTCATCGCGTTCATCAAGAGCCTCTCGCCGCGGTTTGCCGGCAACCCATCGCCCCGGATCCTCCCCTTGCCACCAGCGCCGACGCCGACGATCGAGCGGGTTGCCCGTGGCGCCCAGGCGTACGTCAAGGGAGAGTGCGCCGAGTGCCACGGCAAAGGGGCTCGAGGGGACGGACCGTCGGCGAAGGACCTCTCGATCAAGCCGACCGACCTGACGCGGCGCCCGCTCAAGAGCGGCCCGGCTGCGGACGACATCGTCCGCACGCTGATGACGGGGCTGGACGGCACGCCGATGCCCTCGTATCACCAGGTGCTCGAAGACGACGAGCTCTGGGACCTGGCGTACTGGATCGGCGCCATCGGCGGACCGCCCCAGACGACGGACGACGAGCGCGCCGGCTGGCACGTCGAGCGGATGCACCAGCGGCGCGGCCGCTAGCGAGGGAGCCGGGCGTACGTCAACGAGTGGTGCGTCAGCAGCCTCCCGCTCCTGCTGACGCTCTCGGCAACGCCGTACACGAGACGCCCGCCGAGCTTCACGACCCGCGCGGTGCAGCGGAACGGCTCGCGCCGCGCGGCGCCGAGGAATGCGCTCGTCATCCCCGCCGTGACCGAGCCATCCCGGGCGCCCAGGCGGGTCATGATCGCCAGCCACATCGCGACGTCGGCAGCCGCCATGAACACCTGGCCGCTCACGATTCCGCCCGGCCGCTCGAAGAGCGCCTGGAACGGCACCTCGAGCGTGCATCGGCCATTGGCGATCGAGTAGAGCTGGAATCCGTACGCCCGCGTGAACCCAACGTCATTCAGGATGCGCCGGAGCTCGGCCTTCGTGGCGGCGAGCGCCATCGCCGTCATCGATCCATTGCGGCGCGCGCCTTCTTCGCCTGCTTGAGGTGGTCCAGCACGTGCAGCCGCCACGTGATTGCGTATGCCTTCCAGTCGAGCTCCTCGACCCAGTGCAGCGGAACGACGTTGCCGTCATCGTCGGTCACGTTGACGACCATCACCAGCGGCGCCCGGGCGTCGGTGGTGAACTCGGGAGGGACCGCGGCGAGCGTTCGGAGGATCTCGCCATGAACACGCCCGAGCTCGGCCAGGAGCCAAGGCCAAGGGCGATGGAGCGGCGCCTTCGACTGCAGGCTGGCCGGAATCGCCTCGCCCGGCGGGCGCGTGCCGGCCAGCAGGCACCAGAGCTCGTCCAGGCCGGGGCGGTGCGTCTCGACGAGATGATCGACGACTTCCTGGATCGACCACTCGCTCGGGAACGCGCGCCGGGTGACCGTGGCGGCCGGAAGCGGCCCGAGGAACGCGTCGAGCGCGTTGAACGATTCGGCGATCCGCTCGTGAATGATCGCGGCCGGCGTCAGGGTGCCCTTCGCCTTGAAGTACTCGCGGGCCTTCGCCTTGGTCGCTGCGATGACGTCCTGATTCATGGAACCTCCCGCGCCAGGTAGCGCATCACGGCATCCGTGCAGAAGCGCGTCGCCTCGGCGACGCTGAACGCGGTCGCGTCGAACGCGAGCTGGAGCGAGACGCCGTCGACCAGCCCGAGAATCACGGCGGCGGCGCGCCGGCCGTCGGTGCGGCGGAAGGTTCCGGCCCGTACGCCCTGCACGACGACGGCGCCGATCAGCCGGCGCATCCGCTCGTAGAGGGCCGCGTTGATCTCGCGCAGGCGCCGGTCGTGCATCATCTCACCCCAGAACTCGACGAAGACGATCCAGAACGCCCGCTCCTCGACCGCCAGCCGCAGGCACGCGGCCACCAGCGCCTGGAGCCGCTCCTTCGCGTCTTTGCCGCCACGCGCTTGCGCCGCCGCCACGCGCCGATCCAGGTCGGCCGTCACCGTCTCGAGCGCGGCCACGAGGATCGCGCGCTTGTCGGCGAAGTAGTAATGCAAGATCCCCTGACTCACCCCGGCCTCGCGCGCGACCTTCTTCATGGTGAGCCCCGTATATCCATCGCGCGCCAGACACCGGATCGTCGCCCTGACGATCGCAGTCCGCCGAAGCGGCGCCACGCCCCGCTTGGGGCTCATCCACTCTCCTCGCTCACGTACTCATTCTTTCTTGATTGGCCGACCAATTATCTTTGCGGGCCGGGGATCCGTCAAGGGGCTGTCGCTCGAGCGCTTCCGGTGAGGGTGCCCGCCGGCGGCCGATCGGCGCGCCGGCGGCGCGGGTCAGGACGTCGCGGACCCCCGACGCCGAGCCGCCGCGCGCTCGGCTTCCAGTCGCTCGAGATCGACGGTCGAATGATCGGCGAACGTCATCGCGGCGGCGATGGCCGGATGGCGCGCGGCGATGAGCCGGTGCATGGCCTGGCAGATCCGCCGGTACGACGGGTGTCCCTGCGGCGTCGTGCGCAGCTCGATCACGTGCATCGCCTCGCGCGCGTTCATCTCCATGTAGAAGCGGACGCGATACGCCATCGACACCGCGTACGCGGCGACGTCCGGCAATCCCGCGGCTTCGATCGCGTCGTGGAGCTCGGCCGAG
>QHSL01000040.1 GCA_003220435.1 Candidatus Rokuibacteriota bacterium
TGCTCGGCCGCCGTCACCCGCTCACGGAGCCTCGCCTGAGCAATCGCGATGGCCAGCTGGATGGCGACTTCCTTGGCGATCACGACGTGCTCGGGCGGAAACTCGGCCGGCTCGCCGCCGAAGCTCAGCCCGCCGAGGAGCTCGCCGTCGGCGATCATCGGCACGACCATGAACCAGCGCACCCCCGATTGGAGCAGCGCGTCCGCGTGGCGGCTCGACGGCTGGGCCACGACGTCGATGACCTGGGCCTCCCCGCGCCGCAGGGCAGCAACATCTCCCAGGAGCGACAGCGGATAGCGGAAGCCCGGCTCGAGGTAGCTGCGACGACGCCCGACCGCCGCCAGCCACTCCGCTTCGCCGGCCTCCAGATCGAACAAATTCACGATCACGCGGGGAACACCCAAGAGGTCCCGCAGCGCGCGGAGCGCCCCCTCGGCGATCGCGGCGGGCGCCTTCGCGGCGATGATCGCCCGGTCGATTTCATGCAGGATTCTGAGGCGCTCGGTGGCCGTGGCCAGGGAATCGGTCGCGCCCTGGCGCCGGATGTCGCTCCCGTGCAGGAGAGCGGCGGTCGTCCAGACAAGGACAACGAGCACGACGGTGCACGAAAAGACCATGAGCGCGAGCCCGAAGGTCGTTCCGTAGAAGCCGGCCTCCTCTCCCTTCCACCGGAGCCAGCCGAGGATCAGCGGCGTCAGGACCCCTGCGGGCACCAGCCGACGCGCGACCTGGCCGCCGGCGCTACGCGCAATGACGATGCGCATCGGGCCCACATCCGGGCGCATGAAGAGGATCGCGATGCCCAGGAGCAAAAGGGCCACGGCGGTGTGCAGAGCCACCGACGCGTAGAGGAAGACCCCGTACATCTCCGGAACACCGTATAGGTAGCCGAGCAGCGGCAGCAGTGTCGTCAGGCCGATCATCAGGGCGAGGACCTGTGCCGCGATCTGACATCTCGGCATCACGGACGTCTGGAGAAGAAGCGCGAGGCTCGCCACGACAAAGCTCAACGCGGTGGCCGGCGACATGCGCCCGGGATAGACGCCGTGTGGTCCACTCCCAGAGTCGTGGAACAAGATCTCGTCGATGCCGATGCTCCAGCCGACCAGGTACTCGAACAGCGTCAGCCCGGCCACGAGCCCCACGGCGACCGCGCTGGCTCGTGCGACGCCGCGCGAAAGACGACCAGAGAAGCCACGATCCTGAAGGACGATGCACAGTGACGCAAGCAGGAATGCGGCGGCCGTGTTGGCCTTCATCGTCGCCAGCCCGGGCAGGACCGACTTCAGGCTGGCGATATCGCTCGCCCATCCGACGAGGACCAGCACTCCGGTGAGGCCCACCGCGAGGGCGAGCAATCGCGAAAGCGCGCTGAGCCGCCGCTTGAGGAGAGGATGAAAGGCCGAGATCGACGAAACCCCCCTTTACGATCATACGGGAGGGGCCGACGATCTCGGCGCAAGTTACTTCAGCTCGAACGCGCTCTCCCGATTGCGGCTACTGTGTCGAATAGGGGATGGGGCCGGCGTAGTCGGTGCGCAGCGGGACCCAGCGCGTCGCCCAGAGGCGCGCGAGCGTCGCCGCCAGCTGAGCCAGGTGCAAGCGATCGTGCTCGACCCAGGCGACCAGCAGATCGAGCGCTGAGAGCGCGCCGGCGTGTGGATGGTCGACCGCAGCCGAGAGGCGCGCGGGAGCGGTCGCGACGAGCGAGCCGAGGCTCGTGACGCGGCGGTCGCGGAAGGCCGCCAGCGCCTGCGGCCCGTCGGTTTCCAGGTAGCGTCGCTCCGCCGCCCAGCGCTCCGGGTCGATCGGCGAGAAGGCTGCGCCCCCCTCGAGCACGATCTTGATGCGCGCGCCGAAGTCCTCGACTTCCTCGTCGCGCAGATGGCAGACGATCTCGACCGGCGCCCACTCGGCCAACGCGGGACGCGCGCGCCAGGTCGCCGCGTCGAGGTCCTTCAGCAGGGCCTCGAGCACCGCGGGGAACCGAGCCAGCTCGAGTCGGACGCTGGTCAGGACGTCCCGGGGTTCGTGCATGTGGCCTACTGCGCCGTCTTCTTGGCGGCCGAGGACGCACACTACCTCACCGGACAGGTGCTCCAGCCCAACGGCGGCTGGGTCATGGCTTTGACGCGTAGCTTGACAGTCGGCCGCCCGTGGGCCGATCATCGCTGAAAGGTCGATTTTCCGGAGGGACGCGATGGCGATGACGTCGATGGAACGGGCCGAGGCGGCCGAGCATGCGATGAGCCAGGAGCTCGATCGCATCGTCGTGAAGTCGGTCATCTACACGTCCGGCGAGCGCGATCCGAGAGAGCCGCTGCCGCCGCAGCAGGCCCAGGGCAAGCTCTACATGATGGGGCCCGATCCGCGGCTGCCCCGCATGCCCGAGAAGCCCACGCTGTTCGACTTCTTCAAGTATCGCTTTGGGCCCTCCGCCCACGTGATGCAGAGCGCACGCCTGGCCAGGAAGAACGGGGTCGGCGAGAAGATCGTGCTCGCGTGCCTGCTGCACGACATCTCGGTCATGGGATTCATCCGTGGCGATCACGGCTACTGGGGCGCGCAGCTGGTCGAGCCCTACGTCGACGAGGAAGTGAGTTGGGCGATCCGCCACCACCAGGTGCTGCGGTTCTTCCCCGACGAGTCGTTCGGCTACAAGTACCCCGACTCCTACATCCGCCTTTTCGGGAAGGACTACCAGCCCGAGCCCCACCTCCAGGAAGCCTACCGGCGGGCGCGCGAGCACAAGTGGTACGAGTCCTCGCGCCTGATCACGGTGAACGACCTCTACTCCTTCGATCCCAGCGTGAACGTGGAGCTCGAGGAGTTCACCGACGTCGTCGGCCGTCACTTCAAGCAGCCGAAGGAAGGGCTCGGCTTCGATCAGAGCCCGTCGGCGCATATGTGGCGGACGATGAACCACCCGAGTAAGTATTTATAGGGGGCCTCGAAGGGCCCCCTAAGACCCCCGCACGCTCGGAAGCGCCGGGGCGCTCCTCGGTCTCGCTCATCCAGCGGGCCTCGAAGGGCCCCTAGGACAGCCGGCGCTCCATCAGGACCCAGGTCGGCTCGCTGAAGCCTTCGTGGCTTCGGAGTTCCTTGTCCTCGAAGCCGCAGGACTTGAACAGCCTCCGGTTGTCCTCGAGCTCGAGCCTCACACCGAGCGTCATCCGCGTGAGTCCCCGCCGGCGGGCCTCCGGCTCGGCCTGATCGACGAGCGCGCGCGCGATGCCGCGCCGGCGCTGCTCGGGATGGACGGAGACCCGGCTGATGTAGAGGGCACCGTCCTCTTCCTCCCACAGCACCACGCCGACCATGACGGCCCCGATCTCCACGACGGCGCCGCCGCCGTGGGCCAGATGTGCGGCGATCGTCGCCGAGGTCTCCCTCAAGGCGCTCGACGGCGGATTGGTCGGCCGTGATTGATTGGAGAACGCGAGCCGCACCAGTTCCGCGATCGCGGCGGCATCGGCGATGGTCGCGCGACGAATCGAGAGACCGCCGTTTTCGGTCACCGTCAACGGCGGCGGCCGCTGCCACGGCGATCGATCGTGGCGCCCCAGCGCGCCAGAAACGCCGCGATGAACGCATGCTCCTTGGCCGAGTCGACGGCCAGGGGCGCGAGGGCCAGCGCCACCCCCAGCGCGATGTGGTAGCCCTCTGAGCGTGAGGCGATGGCCCGCCGGAAGGCGGGATGCGCTGCGTTGATCCACACGGTCGACTCGACGAGGTGTGAGAGCTCAGGATCACCCAGGCGGTCCTCGAACTGAATACTGAGGCCGTATCGCCCCGCCCGGCGCGTCCGCGATGCCGTCGCGACATGGCCGGTCGCCGGTGAGGGCGTAGGCCGAGTCGGTGGCACGGCCTCGGCCGGGGTCGGCGCCGCGAGCGACTCGGGGGAAGGCGTCGGAAGCGCACCTTCATGGATCGCGAGCAGCGACGCGCTGCGCCGGTCGGGAATGGCTCCCGGATCGGCCGTCGGCAGTCGTCGTTGGCCGCCGGCTCGTTGCTCCATGAGCGGCGCCAGCAGCGGAAACTCGTCTGCGAGATCCGCCAGCACCGACTCGAGATCGCGCTCGACCGGCCGCGCGGCCCGACGCCGCGCACGCTCGGTCGACTCGACCGCATCGCCCCACAGCGCAAGCTGGTGGGAGAGAGCCTCTTGGAGCGCTTTGCGATAGCCGAGGTAGGTCACGCCGCGCGCGCCGGTACGGATGAAGTCGGCCTTGTTCAGCGTGAGGCACTCGGCGAGGGCCGGCACCTCGATCAGGCCGGCAAGCCGGTCGGCAGCGGACGGGGACAGGGAGAGCCAGTCCCATCCGCGGCGAATGACCTTGCCGAACGTGCTGACGGCCACTCCTCGCTGCTCGTCGGCCAGCGGCTCGGCAGCACGCAGAAGATAGCCGGCGCCCGCTGGCTTGCGCTTGCGCCCCAGCCGGATCGCCAGCCGTGCGACTTCGGGCGCTGCGGCAGCCCGTTGGTCGAGCGTGCGTCCGTTCAGAATGAAAGCGACACCCCGCGGATAGTGATCGCGCAGGAAATGGAGGAGGTCCGGCTCGAGGAGCGGCTCGAAGCTCCGCCGCAGCACGCCCTCGACAAATCCCGCGTCGAGCAGCGGCGAGAGCACGTTGGTGGGAGCGAGGCGCACCGCCGTCCCGCCCGCGGTCACAAGACCCGGTGGAGGTACCCATCTCCAGGGCGCCTTGTGGCGCGAAGCCAGCCGCCACGACGAGGCGATGTGGTGCTTGCCTCGCCGAGTCTCGGTGACGACCTCGGCGCAGATCAGGAGGGCGATCTTGATGCCGACGCCCGCGAATCCGATGCCGGCCCCTCGGGCCTTGGCACTGGCGGCGACGTCATGGTAGAGCGCCAACTCTCGTCGCCGCATGCCCTGGCCATCGTCGACGATGGTGAGCGCGGGCGCCGTAGGATCAGTGGTGATCGCGATGGTCGCGGCTCCCGAGTCGAGCGAGTTGGCGACGATCTCGCTCAGGATGGTTTCCTCGGTCGACCCGGGATAGGCGTCGCGGAGGTCCTCGAGCAAGTGCAGCAGGTCGACGCGAGTTTCCACCGATCGATCAGCCGGCGAGCGCCTGGCCCCAGCGGTCGGCGAACGCCACCTCCGGCAGCGGCCGGCGCGGCGGCCGCCCGAACTTGCCGAGCGGGTAGCCCAGCGGGATCAGCGCGGCCGTCTCGACGTCCGCTGGAATTCCGAGCAGCTCTTTGACCTGTGCATCGCGGAACTTGTGGATCGTCGTGATGCAGCTGCCGATGCCGAGGGCGCGCGCCGCCAGCATGATGTTCTGGACGGCCGGATAGATCGACGCGCCGGTGGTGATCGTCGGCTTGACGCCGGGATCGAGCGCGATGCACGCCAGGATGAGCACCGGCGCCTCGCCCATGTGCTCGCCGAGATGCCGCGCCGAGGCGAGCATCTTGCCGGCCGGGCTGTCGGGCGGGGCCTGCGACGCGCCGGCGTAGTACGGCACCTTCATCAGCTCGCCCCACGCCTCGCGATAGAGCTCGCCGAGCCGCTTGCGCTTGGCCGCGTCGCGGACGACCAGGAAGCTCCAGCCCTGGCGGTTGCCGCCGCTCGGCGCGCAGATGGCCGCGTCCATGATCTGGCGCAGCGTGGCGTCGGGAATCGGATCGGCCTTGAGGCGGCGGATGGCCCGCTGTGTGGTCGCGACATCGAAGAAGTCCATGGGTCCTCCCGTGTATAGTCAAGGTCCTATATAGGAGAGGACCATGACCGACTACAAGTGTCTCCTCTACGAGGTGAAGGACGCGATCGCGACGCTGACGCTGAACCGGCCCGAGCGGCTCAACGCGCTCGGCGACACGCTGCGCGACGACCTCTACGATGCCGTCCTGCGCGCGAGCCGCGACGCCGACGTCCGCGTGATGATCATCACCGGCGCGGGCAAGGGGTTCTGCGCCGGCGGCGACGTGAAGGCCATGAACGACACGAAGGAGGGTCGCGCTCCCGCGCGCCCGCTCGAGGACAAGGTGGCGCCGCTGCGCGACCGGGTGCTGCTGGCGATGCGCGACGCGCCGAAGCCGGTGATCGCGGCGGTCAACGGGGCCGCCGCCGGCGCCGGCATGAACCTGGCGCTCGGCTGCGACATGCGGCTGGCCTCGACCGCGGCGAAGTTCACCCAGGCGTTCGTCAAGCGCGGCCTGCATCCCGACTGGGGTGGGACCTACTTCCTGCCGCGGCTGGTCGGCATGGCGAAGGCGTGCGAGCTCATCTTCACCGGCGAGATCATCGACGCCCAGGAGGCGCTCAGGCTCGGGATCGTGAACGCGGTCTACCAGCCGGAGGAGCTCATGCCGGCCACGCACGAGCTGGCGCGGAAGATCGCCGCCGGCCCGCCGGTCGCCATTCGCATGGCCAAGCGCGCGCTCTATCACAGCGAGGAGTCCGACCTGCGCGGCGCGCTCGAGTTCGAGACGTTCGCCCAGAACGTGTGCTCGGAGACGGAGGACGCGCGCGAGGGCATCAAGGCGTTCGTCGAGAAGCGCGCGCCCCAGTTCAAGGGGCGCTGAGGCCGGCGCAACCGCGGCGGGCGCTCAGGGAACGGCCGCGATCAGGTCGATCTCGACGAGCGTGCCCGGGACCAGCAGCCCGGTCGTGCCCACGGTGGTGCGCGGCGGGGGGGTCGGGAAGAATTCCCTCCACACCTCGTCGAACTCTACGAAGTTCGCCAGATCGGTGTGGAACACCTGCGCCTTCACCACCTGACCGAGCGACGTGCCCGCCGCCTTGAACGTCTTCGCGAGGTTCTCCAGCACGCAGCGTGTCTGCCGCTTGACGTCCGAGCCATAGAACGGAAACGCCGGATCGACGCGCGCCTCGGCCGGCACGCCGGTCTTGTAGTCGCTGGCGATCTGGCCGCCGGCGAACACGAGGTCTCCCGCCCGGGTCGCCGGCGTGTAGTGCGCGAGCGGCCGAGGAATATCGGGCACGGCGATGCGCTCGAGCCGGGCCGACGGCAACGCAGCAATCAAGTCGATCTCTACCAGCGTGTCGGTCACCAGCAGGCCAGTCGTCCCGATGGTCGTCCGCGGCGGCGGTGTCGAAAAGAACTCCCGCCATACTTCATCGAAGGCGAAGAAGTTGTTCAGGTCCGTGAGGAACACCTGCGCCTTCACGACGCGATCGAGCGAGGTGCCGGCCGCCCTGAACGTCTTCGCGAGGTTCTCCAGCACGTAGCGCGCCTGGCGCTTGATGCTCGAGCCGTAGTAGGGAAACGCCGGGTCCACGCGCGCCTCGCGCGGCACGCCGATCTTGAAGTCGCTGGCTAGCTGGCCGGCCGCGAAGACCAGATCGCCGACCACGACCGCCTCCGAGTAGCTGGCGAGCGGCCGCGGCCCCTCTGACTGCACCACCCGGCCCGCCGCCGGCGGCATCGTGGCGACGAGGTCGATCTCGACGAGCGTGCCCGGGATCAGGAGCCCGGTCGTGCCGATCGTCGTCCTGGGCGGCGGCGGCGGGAAGAACTCTTTCCACACCTCGTCGAAGCCGTTGAAGTTCGCGAGGTCGGTGTGGAACACCTGCGCCTTCACCACGTGGGCCAGCGACGTGCCGGCGGCCTTGAAGGTCCGCGCCAGGTTCTCCAGCACGTAGCGGCTCTGCTTCTTGATCGCCGACCCGTAGAACGGAAACGCCGGGTCGATCCGCGCCTCGGCGGCCACGCCGTGCTTGAAGTCGCTCGCGAGCTGGCCGGCGGCGAACACGAGGTTGCCGGCGCGGGCGGCGGGCGTGTAGCTCGCGATCGGCGTGGGGATCCCCGGGACGGCGATGTCGATGCGCGGCACGTGACTCGCCCTCTCAGCTCTTGAAGAACTCGTCGAGCTCCTGATAGGTCAGGTCCGGCGCCTCCTCCATCGGATAGTGCGCGCACGGCAGCATGCGCATCTTGTAGATGTTCGAGCAGTAGTGCGGC
>QHSL01000112.1 GCA_003220435.1 Candidatus Rokuibacteriota bacterium
AGGCGCGCTTGTAAATTCGTTGTGCGCGCTGCAGGCCGTCGCGGGGCTGGGGCCCCGCCGGCCGAGGCGCGCTTACAGCTAAGGAGCTCGAGAATGACGCATGGATCCGTTCTGTATCACCGGCACGACAGCATCGTGACACTCACCCTCAACCGGCCCGAGACCCTCAACGCCATGAACGAGGCGATGATGGGCGAGATCGAGCGTATCCTCATCGAGCTCGAGGCTGACACCGCGGTGAGAGCGGTAGTCCTCACCGGTGCTGGACGGGCGTTCTCGTCCGGCGGCGATCAGAAGCGTAGTGGCGAGAGCCCCCTGTCGTTCTTCGAGGGCGATCTCGGGGGAGCGCTCATCGAGCGCCTGAACCGCTGCATCCTTCGCATGCAGCGGCTCCAGAAACCCATCGTTGGCAGCATCAACGGCGTGGCCGCGGGCGCCGGCTTGAACATCGCGCTGGCCACCGATCTGCGCATCGCGGCCGACACGGCGCGTTTCGGTGAGGTCTTCGCGCGCGTGGGGCTCGTGCCGGACGGCGGTGGAACGTACTTCCTGCCGCGCCTCGTCGGCACGGCCAAGGCCATGGAGATGATCCTGCTCGCCGACATCATCGACGCGCAGGAGGCGTTGCGAATCGGGCTCGTGAGCCGCGTCGTCCCCGCGGAGCAACTCCAGCACGAGACGCTGAAGCTCGCCGAGCGGCTGGCCCAGGGGCCGACCGTGGCGTACGGGCTGGCCAAGACGGGACTCTACCAGGGACTCGGCATGTCGCTCGAGGACGTCCTGAACATGGAGGCGCGCAACCAAGCGATCGCCGCCCGCACCCCCGACCGCGCAGAAGGCGTGGCCGCCTTCCGCGAGAAGCGGCCGCCGCGCTTCACGGGTCGTGCAGGGGCCACTCCTCATGTCATCCTTTGAGCCCTCCTGTACCCCAGCCGGCGACGAGATATCGCTGCACCGCCATGAAAAAGGCGAGCGCCGGAATCGTGATCAGCATGCCGGCGGCCATGACGAGCCCCCAGTCCACGACCGCCGCAGCAAAGAGATCCTGGACTCCGACCGGTAGCGTCTTGAGCTCGTCCGACGCGATCAGAATACGGGTGAAGATGTAGTCGTTCCACGCGAGCGTGAACGTGAAGATGGACGTCGCGATCAGGCCCGGCAGGGCGAGCGGGAGCACGATGTAGAGCACGGCGCGCCCGCGGCCGGCGCCGTCGACGTGGGCCGCTTCCTCCAGCTCGATCGGGATCGACAGGAAGAACGCACGCAGGAGCCATAGCGAGAACGGCAGGCAGAACGACGCGTACGACAGGACGAGGGCGGTGTGGGTATTCACGATACCGAGACGACGCGCGAGGATATAGACCGGGATCACGATCATGATCGGCGCGAACATGTAGGTGCAGAGGATGAGTTTTGCGACCAGCTCGCGCGCCGGGAAGGCGAAGCGCGTGAGGCTGTACGCGCCGAGCGCGCCCACCGCCATCGTGAGGAGCACGGTCAGCCCGGCCACCGCGACGCTGTTCCAGAAGTACGTGAGGAACGCGGTGTCCCGCAGGAGGCGGACGAAGTTCTCGAGCGTCGGTGCGGCGGGCACGAACGTCGGTGGCGTTGCGAACACCTCGCGCGGAGGCTTCAGCGACGTCGAAAGCATCCAGAGGAGCGGCAGGACCGCCTGAGCGGCCAGCCCCAGCGCCGCGGCGTACACCAGCGTCCGGACGAGGGCGCGTCTCACGCTACCGCCTCCTCCTCCCGCCAGTAGAGCCGGAAATAGACGAGCGTGGCCGCCATGAGCAAGAGGAACATAATCACCGCGAGCGCCGCCCCGAATCCCGCCTGGTAGTACGTGAAGGTCCGCATATAGGCGTAGATCGGCAGGGTCCGGATCTCGCGCCCGGCCCCCGCCCCTTCGCCCCAGAGCCACACCGTGTCGAACTTCGTGAACATCCAGATGGAGCGCAGCAGCACGACGATGAAGAGCACGGCCCGGAGTTGGGGCAGCGTGATGTGGCGGAACCTCGCCCACGGCGCGGCGCCGTCCACGCGTGCCGCCTCGTAGAGCTCGAGCGGGATTGTCTGCAGCCGCGCCAGCACGCTTACGATCACGAACGGCGTGAACTGCCAGACGCTCACCGCGATCAGCGAGGTCATCATGTGGTCCACCCCGAGCCACACGATCGGCTCTCGGACCAGGCCCACGCGCAGGAGCAGGTGGTCCACGACGCCGTACGTCTCGTTCAGGAGCCAGCGCCATACGATGACGGCGACGATCGTCGGGATCATGTAGGGGAAGAGCACGAGCGCGCGAATCACGGTGCGCCCTCGGAACGTCGCGTGCAGGACGAGCGCGGCGGCGACGCCCAGCACGAGCTGCAGCCCGGTCGTGGCCGCTGCGTAGACCACGCTCTTCCACAGGCTGTCCCAGAACTCGACATCCCACGCGATCTTCAGGTAGTTACCGAGCCCGACCCAGCGCTCAGCGGGGAAGAAGGAATGCTTGTCGAGGAACGAGAGCCAGATCGCGTACCCGACTGGATACAGGATGAGTGACCCGATCAGAACGAGCGCCGGGAGGATCCAGAGCACGCCCAGGACGGCCGCGGAGACAGGCCGACGTCGCCAGCGCCCACGCACGGGCCGTGCGACTGCGGCCGCGCCGACGCGGACGCGCAACGTTACTTCTTCAGGTGGCCGGCGCTCGCCAGCAGCTCCTCGACTCGCTTCTGGGCTTTGGCGGCGGCCTCGGCGGACGGCATGCCCTTGACGGAGTCGAGCACCATGTCGACCAGGATGCCCGAGCCCATGACCTCGAGGAGGTAGGGCTTCTTCATGTCGTCCCAGTCCGTCACCAGGACGGGCTTGATCCAGTCGTTCCTGAAGTACTTCTCCTGCATATCGATCCAGGATCGCCATTTTCCAATCATCGCGTTGTCGGCATACTTCGGGCTCCGGGATGTGGATTTCTTGATCGAGAGTAGGTGAATCGGCACCGAATGCAGATACGGGATGTAGTTCTCGTCCTTGAAGAAGAACTTGAGGAAATCCACGGCCTCGTTGGCGCCCTTGGCGTCCTTGAAGACCATCCAGGGCTCGCAGTCGAGCTGCGCCGCCGGAGTCTTGCCCGAGGGGCCGATCACCTTGTCGGCGACCGCGAAGTGCTCGGGGTCGGCGATCTCCTTAGGAGCGTACTTCTCGATGTACCCGACGCCGCGCCCGTACGCCTGATACAGCATCGCCGCCTTGCCGTTCGCGAGGTTGGCGAACGTGTCCAGGTAGGCATGGCCCGTCCAGCCCGGCGGCAGCACGCGGTTGAGCTTCTTGTAGAAGTCGAGGAGTTCGATCACTGGCTTTTCGGTGAGCGTCGGCCGCCCTTCGGCGTCGAACAGCCGGCCGCCGTTCGTCTTCAGCAGCTCGCCGACCCCAATATTGATGAAGAGAGGCTGCCCCGTCATGGTGAGCCCGTAGCGGACAACCTGCCCGTCCTTCACCTCGCGGAGTGCGTCGGCCACCTGGACGAGGTCGTCCCAAGTCCTCGGCACCTTGAGGCCCTTTTTCGCCAGCAGGTCTTTGCGGTAGACGAAGACTGACGACGCGGGGGAATGGCCTACGCCGTAGGTCTTGCCGTCCCAGCGGCAGAGATTGCGGAACGCGTCGACCAGATCGTCCCTGGGGATCGAGTCGGCGAGATCGTCGACCGGACGCAGGAGCCCCTTCGCCGCGAATGAGACGCACGTAATGGGCTGGCCGTGCGCGGCGTCCGGCGGCGCGCCTGCGGCGAGCGCGGCCGTCAGCTTCCTTTCCAGATCACCCCACGCCAGTCCCTCGACCTTGATCGAGACGTCCGGGTGGGTCTTCTCGTACGCTGCGGCGGTCTGGTTCAGGATCGCGAGGGTCTGGGGCTCCGTCTCGGTCTGCCAGAGACGGACGACCTTCTTGTCGGCGGCGCCGGCAGCGCCCGCTGTGGCCATGACAAGGGCGGTGACGAGCATATATCGTCGGATCATGGCGAGCTCCTCTCATTGCCGCAATCCTCACAGAAGCTGACACGATTCTCTGCGCGGGACGGGGGCGTTCCGAGATTCTCTCCGGATCAGCGCCGACAGATCAACGACTTGCCGCCGGTCGAGGCCAAGCATCCATATCAGGCGCGGTGTCCGCTCAAAGTGACTAGCGCATCGGTCTTCGCGGCCATGATGAAGTCGTTCCGATGGAGGCCGCGGATCTTGTGAGTCCACCAGGTCACTGTGACACGCCCCCACTCGGTGAGGAGGGCGGGGTGGTGACCCTCCGCCTCAGCGAGGGCGCCGACCCGGTTGGTGAAGGTCAGCGCGTCGGCGAAGTTCGGGAAGTCGAAGACCCGCTCGAGCCGAGCTATGCCATCACGCTCCAGTACTTGCCAGGCTGAGACCTCGCGCCTGAGCTCCGTGATCTCCGGCCCGGTCACCCGCGGCGAGTCGCGGCGGCAGGCGCTACACCGTTCGGCGGACAGTGTGCTCATCAGGCTGCCTTCCTCTCGGCTCGTTACCATGAGCCCGCAAGGATGTCCGAGCGCCCGCTGCGAGAGCCGGGCGCCCGGAGTGGGAGATCGCGAGCTACGCCTTGAGACCGGCTTGCACCTTGATGGGCGTGAAGGGCACGCTGCGCAGCCGCACGCCGATGGCGTCGAACACCGCGTTGGAGATCGCCGGCGGCGGCAGGCAGGCCGCCGGCTCGCCCACGCCCCACGGCGGTTCGGTGGGCCGGTTGATCAGCTCCATGTGGACTTCCGGAACCTCGGGGAAGCGGAGGATCGGGTAGGACGCCCAGTCCACGCTGGTCACCCGCGAGCGGTTCCACTTCAGTTCTTCCTTGAGCGTCCGCGAGACCGTCTGGATGATCTGGCCCTCGATCTGGGCGCGCACGCCGTCGGGATTGATGATCTGCCCACAGTCGTGAGCGACGTAGAAGCGAGTGCAGCGGACCGCCCCCGTCTGCCTGTTCACCTCGACCTCGGCCACCCCGGCCACGTAGGTGCGGGCGTTCTCGTACTTCACGTAGGCGACCCCGCGGCCCCGCGCGATGGTCCCGGACTGGTCGCGCCGCGGGGAGGGCCGCGCGTCCCACTTGGCCATGCTGACCGCCGCGCGGAGCACGACGATGCCGCGGGGGTCGGTCAGATAGCGCAGCCGGTACTCGACGGGATCGGCTCCGGCCGCGGCCGCGCACTCGTCGATGAAGACCTCGTTGGCGTAGGTGTTCTGCATGCGTCCCGGTGTACGGATCCAAGACGGCCGGAAGGGCGTCGAGTCCAGGCGATGCGCCACCGCTTTCTGGTGAGCGAACGGGTACGAGGGGTCGAGGTTCCGGTGGACGTTACCGGGGTTGAGGGCCTCCTTCTGTGGGATGCCGGCGTGCGTGGCGGCCAGCGTGCGCGGCCACTCGGTGATGTCAGCCTTCGGCACCCACAGCTCGGCGTCCCAGCCGACGATGTTGCCCTGGGTATCAAGCCCCGCCGAGATCTCGATGAGGGTGGGCGGGCCCTTGGGGTCCCAGCCGTGCTCGTCCTCGCGCATCCACTGCACGCGGACAGGCGTGCTGGTCAGCTTGGATAGGAGAGCGGCGTCGCACGTCGCGTCCTCGTGACCGTTGCGGCCGTAACAGCCGGCGCCGTCCAGGTACTGGATGTGGACGTCCATCGGGTCAATCTGGAGCACGACGGCCACTTCCTTCCGGAGCCAATGCGGTGCCTGCGAGGGCGACCAGATCTCGGCCTTGCCGCGCTTGACGTCGGCCACCGCGCAAGCCGGCCCCATCGAGCCGTGGGTGTGGATCGCAAAGTCGTAGGTGGCCTTGAGCTTCCTGGCCGCGCTCGCGATGGCTGCTTTCGGATCGCCCCGCTCCACCGCGACGTCGTCCTTGGCGACCTTGGTCGCGCGCACGTGCTCCCAGAGCTTCGCGGGCTCGGGCAGACCTTCCCACTTCGTCCAGGTCGCCCTGAGCGTCTTCGCCGCTTTCACCGCGGCCCATTCACTCTCGGCCACAACGGCCAGGAAGTCCTGCTGACGGACGACCCGCGCGCCCTTGATGCCCTTGATCGACGCCTCGTCCACCGCCACCAGCGTGGCGCCGATAGCCCGCGGCCGGATCACGCGCGCGTGGAGCATGCCCGGCACGCGGAAGTCCTGCATGTAGGTGTGGGTGCCGGTGACCTTGCCCGGGATGTCCGGCCGCGGGATCGGTTGGCCGACGATGGTGTGCTCCTTGGGGTTCTTGAGCGGCGCGTCCTTGTCGACCGTGAGGTTGAACTCTCTGTCGCCGATCAGCTCGATGTAGCTCACGCGTCGCTGCGGCTCGGCTCGCACGAAGATCACGCCGTCGTTGACGGTGAGGTCAGCCGAGGGCATGCCGAGCTTCTGAGCCGCCATCTGGACGAGGGCCTGGCGCGCGGTGGCCGCGGCCTGGCGAAGCTGCACGCCGCCGATCTGGATGGAGAGGCTGCCCCACGTCGGCCCCTGGTCGGGGGTAAGCGCGGTGTCGCCCTCGACCAGCTTGATCTTGTCGAGCGCGACGTCCAGCTCCTCGGCCACCATCTGCCGGAGCGAGATGCGGGTACCGGTGCCGAGGTCCACCTTGCCCGTGTACATCGTCACTGTGCCATCCTTGTGGAGGGCGAGGAAGGAATCGACCTGGTCCAGGGCCACGCGCTTTGTCGTTCCGGCGGTCTGGGCGCCGGCGGTGAAGGCCAGACTCGGCGCCAAGCTGAAGGACACGACGAGCGTGCCGGTGCCGAGCAGGAAGTCGCGGCGGGTCGTCTCGAGCGTCGCCATGTCAGGCCCCCTTTCCCATCAGGGCCGCAGCCCGCTTGACAGCGGCGATGATTCGCTGGTGGGTCCCGCAGCGGCAGAGGTTGTTCTGGAGCGCTTGGCGGATCTCGCGCTCGGAGGGGCTGCCTTGTCGGCTGGCCAGGAAGGCCGTGGTCTGCATCACCATCCCGTTGATGCAGTAGCCGCACTGGGCCGCCTGCTCGTCGATGAACGCCTGCTGGACCGGCGAGGGTTTCTGGGGCGTCCCCAGCCCCTCCAGCGTGACCACCTTGCCCGGCCCGACCTTGGAGACCGCAAAGCTACAGGAGCGCACCGCCTTGCTTTCGATCAGCACGGTGCACGCGCCGCACTGCGCCAGTCCACACCCGAACTTCGGGCCATGGAGCCCGAGGTTGTCGCGGAGGACGTAGAGCAACGGGGTGTCGGGCTCGACGTCGACTTGATAGGATTTGCCGTTGACCGTGAGCGTGACCATACGCCCTCCATCTGGTCTCGGCTAGGATAGGTCCGCGGGAGCTTGCGGCGAAAATCTAGGCCTGGCGCGGGGTGAAGTCAAGGCGCCGTATCGCGCCGTGCTGCTGCAACTGAAAATTTCCTTTCTTAACTGCCACCGCAGGACGGCCGTGTGCGGCGAAGAACCCGTGCGCAGCCAAGAATCCCTGTGCAGCCAAGAACCCGTGCCCGACGACCTGCCATCGGGAGTGCGAGTGAGCGGCGCACGGAGGCTTCAGCGGGCTAATCTGCGCCAGCGCGAAGGTGAAGAGGCCGTATATAGCGCGTCGATCATCGGACAGTGGGAGCCGCTCCCCGCCTCACAGCGCGCGATGGTGTCTGCGAGCACTCGTTCCATCGCCTTCAAGTCGGCGATCTTCCCTTTCACGTCCTCGAGGTGTGCTGCTGCAACGGCGCGCACCTCGGCACACGGGCGTCTCCGCTGATCTGCCAGCGTCAGGAGTTTCCGCACCTCAGCGAGCGAGAACCCGAGCACGCGCGCACGGCGGATGAAGTTTAGCCGCTTGAGGTGATTCGTCCCGTAGAGGCGGTATCCTCCCGAACTCCGGGCGGGAGCGGGCAGCAACCCGACGCGCTCGTAGTAGCGGATGGTCTCGATGTTGGCACCTGTGTGCGTCGCCAGAGCCCCGATGGCGATCCGCTGCGTCTCTTCCATTGCCCCGGCCTCCCCTGAAATCAATGCTTGAGTCTGGAGTTACTACAGACTCTACCCTCAGGGCAGAGAAAGAGGGGGCGCTCTTGGGGAATCTCGTGATCCTGACGGGCGCTGGAGCAACCGTTGCTGAGGCATTCAAAGTTGGCCACTGGATCTTCGGTGGCCTGCTTACGGGGGACTAACGTGGCGCATCGGCAGATCACCGTCTACTGGTCCTCCACCTGACAGTCTTGTCACGCGGCGAAAGAGTTTCTTTCGTCCCATGGGCTCGACTTCACGGCCAAGAACGTTGCGGATGATACCGCGGCACGCGACGAGTTGATCGCGCGGACAGGGCGGCTGGCCGTTCCGGTCATCACGGTCGACGACGAGGTTGTCGTCGGCTTCGACCGGGGTCGATTGCAGTGGCTCTTGGGGATCCGGTGATGGACGTAATCCGCTGCC
>QHSL01000048.1 GCA_003220435.1 Candidatus Rokuibacteriota bacterium
CGCCGTCATGGGAGAAGGCGCTGCGCACGCTCGGCGATGACACGCTGTATCTTCTCAGCTCGCCGCTCCGGCTCTCGCCCGAGAGCACGCTGGTGCTCGCGGGGGTCGGCGCCGGGATCGCAGGGCTGGCGCTCGCGGACCGACCTATTCGAGGCGCGCTCGCTCCACACCGCCACGACGGTGTACGTGACGCCGCCGATGATGTCGCCCTTCTCGGTCACGCGGGGGTTCTCCTGGGCCTGAACGTCGGCGCGATCGCGATCGGCGAGGGCACCAGGGAGGCGACCGGCAATTCGAAGCTCCTCGCAGCGGCGCTGGTCGCCACGGAAGCGCAGGTGCTGACACTCGGCCTCACCGAGGGCATGGCGTACGGGACGGCGCGAGCCCGTCCCAACCAGTCGAACGACCCGGGCCAATGGTTCAGCGGCTGGGGCAAGCACGATTCGTTCCCGTCGAGCCACGTCTCTCAGACATTCGCGGTCGCCGCGGTCATCGATGACCGCTTCGGGCATGGCCCGGGGATCGTTGCCTATGGCCTGGCGGGTCTGGTCGGCGCTGCGCGGCTCGTTCAGGACAAGCACTGGGCGTCCGATGTCGCGGGCGGCGCCGTGCTCGGTTGGGCGGTGGGACACTTCCTGAGTGTCCGCCACGCCGAGCCCCACACCTACCTGGACTTCTTCCCGTTTGCCGACCCGCGAACAAAGACGTATGGATTCGTCGTCGAAACAAAGTTCTGACGCCCGCCTCGCCGAACTTCTCGTCCTGCTGGCGCTGAGCCTCCCGTTCCTCTTCGCGAAGCTGGGCATGCCCTTCCTCGATCCGGACGAGGGGCTCTACGCCACGATCGCGCAAGAGATGCTGAGCAGCGGGGACTGGGTGATTCCTCATATGAACGCCCTGCCGTACCTGGAGAAGCCGCCGCTCTATTTCTGGCTGACGGCGCTGACCTTCTGGGGCCTGGGCCCTTCCGAGTGGACGACGCGCCTGCCGTCGGCGCTGGCTTCGCTGGGTACGGTGGTCCTCACCTGGCGGATCGGACGGCGCCTCTACGGCGCGCGCGCGGGGCTCATGGCCGGCCTCGCCGTCGCGACGCTCGTGGGCAACGCGCTCTACGTCCGCAAGGCCTCGACGGACCAGCTCTTCGTGTTCTGCCTCACGCTTGCGATGTACGGCTTCCTGCGCGACGCCGAGCGCCCCGACCGGGGGCGCGGGCGCTTCCTTCTCTTCTATGTCGGCACCGCGCTCGGCGTGCTCGCCAAGGGGCTCATCGGGGTCGTGTTCCCGCTGCTGATCGTCGGGCTCGGGACGGTGGTGGTCCGCCGGCTCTCCTGGCGCGAGCTCAACCTGGCCCGCGGCGTGGCTGTCTTCGCAGTGGTCGCGGGGCTATGGCACGTGCTGGTCGCCTGGCGCGCGCCGACGCTGGTCTGGTTCTACGTCGTGGACAACCAGCTTCTTCGGTTTCTCGATGCTCGCGGATATGTCGAGGACGACGTCCCGAGCTCGACACTCGGGTTCCTCGCGGCGAGCTTCATCTGGGCGTTCCCCTGGAGCGTCTTCACACTGGCGCGCGCGGAACCTGACGCCTCGACGCGCGCACGCTGGCGTCCTCTCATCGTCATCTGGCCGCTCGTCGTCGTCGGGCTCTTCGCGCTCTCACGCTTCAAGCACGAATACTACGCGCTTCCCGCCTACCCGGCGCTGGCGGTGCTGGTGGGCGCTGCGTGGGCGGGCAGGTGGGACGTCGGCCGCTGGCTCGTCATCGGCATGATCGGGTGTGGCGCCGTCGGCCTCTGGGCCCTGTGGGCGGGGGCCGGGCTGACTCCCGACGAGGCGCTGTACGGCATGGCCCAGCTGAATGCGTACTACCGCATCTTGCGCGACCAGGGTCTCCCCTTCCCCTTCGCCTCGCCCCGTCCGTTCGGCGTGCTCCTCCAGGCCCTGGGGCTGGTCTTGCTCGTGGGCTGGGGACTGGCGACGCTCTGCTGGGCCCGCGGCTGGCGCCGGAGCTCGTTCGCCTCGCTCGTCGCGTTGTCCGGCGTGATCACCGTGCTGCTCTTCAGGCTCCTCGACGTGGTCGAGCCCCATCATTCCGTGAAGGAGGTCGCGCAGGCGATCAATACGCGGGCCGACCGGGATGACGTGCTCGTCGTCGAGGGGACGCTCGAGGACAGCCCGGCGCTCCCCTTCTACACGGGGCGCCGCGCCATCCTCGTGAACGGTGCCCTCAACAACTTCTCGTTCGCGGCGACGCTGCCCGAGGCACGTGGTGTGTTCATCGACACGGGGGACCTGATCCGCCTCTGGGAGGGCCCGCGGCGCGTCTTTCTCGTGGTGCGCCGCCCGCGAGGCCAGAGCGTGGTGGCAGCGCTTCCGGCCGCCGACGTGCACGAGCTCGGGCTCTACGGCTCGCGCTGGCTGTACTCGAACCGCCTGGCCGGGCATAGGCCATGAGCCGTCGATCGGCCTTATGCCTGGCAGGGTGTCTCGTCCTCTCGGCCGGCTTCGCGTTCTTCCAGCTCGGTGCGCGGCCTCTCTCCAGCCCAGCGGAGGCCCGGTACGCGCTGATCGCCCGTGAGATGCTCGACAGCGGCGACCGGGTGCAGCCGCGCCTGAACCACGTCCGCTACTACGAGAAGCCGCCCCTGCTCTACTGGAGCGTCGCTGCCGCTTACCGGCTGTTCGGCCAGAACGAGGCGGCCGCGCGCCTCCCGAGCGCCGCGGCGTACGTCGCCACGGTCGCCGTCACGTTCTTCCTGGCCCGCGAGCTCCTCGGCGTCTCGGCGGCGCCCCTGGCGGCGCTGGTCTTCGCGACCTCGGCGGGCCCCTTCCTCTTCGGGCGGCTCCTCTCCACCGACACCCTCTTCGTTCTCTGGCTCGCCGTCTCGCTGCTCGGGCTCGCTTGCGCGGTCCGGGGCCGCGGAGTGCTTGGACCCTTGTTGTTCTGGGGCGGCCTTTCGTTGGCGGCGCTCACGAAGGGGCTGGCGGGGATCGTCTTCCCGCTGGGAACCGCGGCGACCAGTGCGCTGCTGTTCACGCCGAAGCGCCTCGTGCGCGACCTCCGCCCGCTGCTTGGCGTCGCGATCATGTCGCTGGTCCTCGTCCCCTGGCACCTCCTCCTAGCGTCGCGCGATCCCGACTTCCTTCGCTTCTACATCGTGAACGAACACGTCCTTCGCTTCTTCAACGCGCGGGAGCCGCTCGACTACACGGCCGAGTCGATCCCCGGGTTCTGGCTCGCCACCGCCTTCTGGTTCCTCCCCTGGGCGCTCTTCGTTCCGGCGGCGCTCGCGCGGCGGGATCTCCGACGGGACCTCGCGGTCCCTCTCATCTGGTCGGCCTGGGTGCTCGGGTTCTTCACGGTGAGCAGCGCGCGGCTGGAGCGCTACGCCCTCCCCGTGCTCCCCGCCCTCTCCGTGATCGTCGCGGCGTACTGGCGGCGAGCGATCGACTCCCGATCGGTCCCGGCCGGTGTGCGCGTCCCCGCGTGGATCGTCTTCGGCGTCGGCGTCGTGCTCCTCCCGTGGCTCACCTTCTCCCGAGAGAGTGTCGCGGAGTTCCTGACGTCGCTCATCACGCTCCTCGACGGCGTCTATCGCGAGTACTTCGCGAGCCACCCCGAGTCGTCGATGGCCGTCGTCAAAGCATGCGTGCGCCTCGTCCGCGCGTTCGCCGTACTGGTGTTACTCCTCGGCACCGCGGCGGTGATTGCTTCCCGTTTTGCCGCCGCGCGCGTCGTCTTCGCCGTCTGGCTGGCGGGGGCGGTCGCGCTCATGTGGTTCGTCGAGCTCGGCCAACGCGTGGTGGCGCCCGACCTCTCGCAGCGCGATTTCGCAGTGGTCCTCCAAGAGCGCTGGGAACCGGGGGCGCAGCTCGTCGTCTGGGGGATCTACGAAGACTACTGCGGCGTTTCGCTGTATACCGGCTATCCGACTCGGGTGCTCGAAGGCGCCGACGGCGACCTGTTGTTCGGCCATCGCAAGGGCGACGCCCGCCAGCTCTTTCTCACCCGCGAGGAGTTCGAGCGTCTGTGGACGTCGAGCGGCCGCGTCTTCGTCGTCGCCGATCGCAGCCGCGCCATCCCGGGCGGCGTCGTGCTCGCCGCGGGACCCCGCTCCAGGCTTGTGACGAATCTGCCCTTCTCGCCCGCTCCTTCGCACCGCGCGCCGTGACGGCAGAGGGTGTGCGTGCGCCTCAGCGGCACAGGACGCCGCCGACACGACCGACCGCGGTTCGGCACACCGACAGGCTGGCCGTACCGGTGTGACCTGCGGCGTCCCGCGCGGTGACGGTCAGCACGTTCAGCCCCAACTTCAGCGGGATGTCGCTCGCCACCCAGCTCGTCGTCCCCGTCGCCATCCCGCCGCCACGGCCGTTCGTCCAGGTCACCTGGGTCACACCGACGTCGTCGGACGCGGTCCCGCCGAGCGTCACCAGCGCGCTGCTGGTGATGTAGGTCGCGCCCGTCGTCGGCGAGGTGATGCTCACGGTCGGCGGCGTCGTGTCGCTCGGCGCCCGGACCTCGAGGACCAGGACCCAGTCCTGATCGCCGCCGGCGTTGTTGCCCGGAGTCGTGAAATTGTAAGAGCCGGCATTGGCGAAGGGGGAGCCGGGAACCGGGGAGAAGGTGCCGACGGCTGGATCGTACCAGCGTGCGGTGACCTGGCCGCTCAGTCGGCTCAGATCGACGGTCAGCGTCCTCGAGGTCGGCACATAGGCCATCGCCAGCGTACCGTCGGGCGTCTGCGCCGCCGTGACGTAGTCGACATCGCCGAAGGTGCCGATCCCTGCCGTCACCAGCACATGCCCCTGGTCCGGCACGAGCAGATGCCAGGCTCGCGGCGCGAACAGCGCGTTGAGAAGGCCCATCTGGATCGCGCCGGGCGAGTCGAGCTGCTGCTGCCACCCGTCGATGAACTGCCACGTGTAGTGGTTGCCGTAGAGCTGTCCGGTCGCGCCGCTGAGGACCGTCCAGTACTCCTGGGCTCGTAGATTTTTCGGCGCCGTGCCCACGCCCGGCGGATCCTCGAACTCGTACCCGGACTCGACGAGGAACACCGGCAGGATGGACTGGCGGTTGTAGTCGTTCAGAACCTCGTCGTATGCCGGGAAATAGGTGTACGCCGCGTTCAGGTCGATGAGCGGAACCCAGCGCGGGTCGTCGGTCGAGCTGCTCTGCAAGTAGTAGAGCTCGATCGTCTGGAGGTGGCGCGTGTCGACGTCCTTGATCCCGAGCGCGAGCGCCGTCGTGACCTGGTCGAGATCAGCCGTCGGCGGTTGGTCGAAGTGATAGTCGTTGCCGTGCATCCAGACGATGTTGTCGAAGTTCTTGTAGCGCTGGCCCAGGTACTGACCGTACGCGCGCGTCTTGTCGGCGCCGTTGGTCATCATCGGCGTGAGCCAGCTGCCCGTCTCCGCCGGATCCAGGATCACGAGGAACCCGTATTGAGCCGCCAGCTGGAGGACCTGGTCGACCTTCGCGAAATACGCTTCGTTCGGCGTGGCGAAGTCGTAGTTCGGCGCGTCACGGTCCGTCTGGGTCGTGTTCAGCAGCGCGGTGAACGGCGCGATGCCGTCGTAGGTCGCGCCGTCCGCGCGGCAGGCGGTATAGGCGGCGCACAGCAGATTGATCCAGACGGTGTTGAAGCCGTGCGATTTCCGATTGATGAAAAAGGTCTGGGCGTCCGCCAGGCTCAGGTTGCCGATCAAAGCCTGGGGTGACTCGCCGACCATGAGGAAGGGCGCACCGGCCTGATCCACGAGATAGCGGCCGGTCGGCCCGACCTTCACGGGGTACACCGCCGCCGCGCTCGCGGAGCCCACCAGGGCGAGGGCTCCCAGGAGCGCCAGCAGCAGAGGAAGCAGGCCGAGCCGGCGCCACACGCTCATACCAACCCGGCGTGAGGAGCGCAATCCGGGTGCCAATTGCCAGCGCGCGACGTCTTGAGATGTTTCAGCGGGTTCCCGCCGCGTCGCACGTCGATCTGTGAAAAGATCTGCACAGTGAGGACTCGCCGCTTCACATGGGGGTCACGCGATGAAACACGTGGCGCACGATCTCCATTTCTTGACTCTCGCGGCCCGAGGGCGCTAGCGTGACAACGTTAGGGATGCGAAGCTTCCTCTACTACCTCTACGAGCGGCGCCTGCTGCTCCAGGTCCGCGGCCGGCAAGTCCCTCGGCACCTCGGCATCATCCTCGACGGCAACCGTCGCTATGCCCTCGCCCACGGCGTTCCCGATTTCCGCGAGGCGTACGCGCTCGGAGCCGAGAAGCTCGACGAGGTCCTGGAGTGGTGCGCGGAGATCGGCATCACCGCGGTGAGCCTTTGGGTGTTCTCGACCGACAACTTCCGCCGGCCGGCGGGAGAGATCTCCGGCATCCTGTCGGCCGTCGAGTCCAAGCTGCGGCGCCTCGCCGGCCACCCGAGGTCGCGGCGCCTCGGTCTGCGCGTGCGGGCCGTCGGCAAGCTCGACCTCCTGCCCGACTCCACGATCGACGCGATCCGGGCGGCCGAGGAGGCCACGGCGTCGAATCGCGCGATGCACCTGACGATCGCGCTCGCGTACGGCGGACGCCAGGAGATCATCGACGCGGTGCAGGCGATGCTGCGCGAGAAGAGCAAGCAGGGCGAGGACATGCAGACGATCATCGAGGGCATCTCCGAGGAGACGATCGGCCAGTATCTCTACTCTCCCGATCTTCCCGACCCGGACCTCATCATCCGCACCAGCGGCGAGATCCGGCTCTCGGGCTTCCTCCTGTGGCAGAGCGCCTACAGCGAGTTCTACTTCTGCGACGCGCACTGGCCGGCGTTCCGCAAGGTCGACTTCCTCCGCGCCGTCCGCGCCTACCAGCAGCGCGAGCGTCGCTTCGGCGGCTAGCCTCATCGCATCCTATCCCTCGCGACAATCACGGATCCGTATGTCAACAACTGGAAGACTCTCGAGGAATGGAGTAAGTAGAGGATATGGTGCGGCCTGTTGAGGTTCGACCCCTCGCGGCTTACCGCATTTGGCTGCGCTACCAGGATGGGACGGAGGGAGAGGTAGACCTGTCCCACCTGGCAGGCAAGGGTGTCTTTTCCGTGTGGGAGAAGGAGGGAATGTTCGCGCAGGTTAAACTCGGCGCCCATGGCCAGATTGAGTGGCCGGGGGATGTCGACCTTTGCCCTGACGCGCTCTACCTGAGGCTTACCGGGAAGCGCCCAGAAGACGTATTCACCGGACCGGGCCCGATCAGCCCGGATGCCTGAAGTCAGTCGCTTCTACGGCATCATCATTCGAATCTTCTACGACGACCACAATCCACCGCACTTTCACGCCGACTACGGTGAGCACGAGGTTCTCCTCAACATCAACACGCTCGCGATCCTCGGCGGCAATCTACCGGCCCGCGCGCTCGGGATGGTGACCGAGTGGGCATCCCTCCATCAGCAAGAACTTCGCGTGGCGTGGGAGCGAGCAAGCCGGCTTCAGCCGCCAGGCAAGATCGAGCCGTTGCCGTGACTCCTCACGGGGTCGCATGACCACCGATAGACCGGGCCGGCTGTGCCGGCCGCTCAACCGGACGATGGCGAGCATGAAACCAGATCGCGCTATCCGTGCATGGCGCCATGCCCACGTGGCTCACATGAACAGATGGTAGGCAAGGGAACGAGAGGAAGGAAGAGCCGTCATGAGACTCGCCGGCAAGGTCGCGTTGATCAGCGGGGGCGCCCGCGGGATGGGCGCCGCCGAGGCGCGGCTGTTCGCGCGCGAAGGCGCCAGAGTCGTCATCGGCGACATCCTCGAGGCCGAGGGGCGCGCGGTCGAGGCCGACATCAAGACGAAGGGCGGCGAGGGCGTCTTCGTCCGGCTCGACGTCACCCGCGAGGCCGACTGGCAGGCGGCCGTCGGTCAGGCCGTCAGCCGCTTCGGCAAGCTCGACGTCCTCGTGAACAACGCGGGCATCGGGGGTGGGACCCGCATCGAGGAGACCACCGTCGAAGCGTGGGATCGCACGATGGACGTCAACGCCAAGGGCGTGTTCCTCGGCACGAAGGCGGCCATTCCGGCGATGCGGCGTGCCGGCGGCGGCTCGATCATCAACATCTCGTCGCAGCTCGGCCTGGTGGGCACGGACAACAGCAGCCCGGAGTATCAGGCCTCGAAGGGCGCGGTGCGCCTGCTGACGAAGGCCACCGCGATCCAGTACGCTCGCGATCGCATTCGCGCGAACTCGGTCCATCCCGGCCCAGTCGTGACGCCGATGACCGAACGCCGGCGCGCCGATCCCGCCACCTACCAGCTGATGGTCTCGCGCATCCCGCTCGGCCGGTACGGCCAGCCCGACGACGTCGCCTACGGCGTCCTCTATCTCGCCTCCGATGAGTCGTCGTTCGTCACCGGCAGCGAGCTGGTCATCGACGGAGGCTGGACGGCCCAGTAGCAGCCCGCGCTTCGCCGAGTGGTGGTGTGTTACACTTCTGCCGTATGAGTAAGACAATCACGATCCGGCTGGGGAAAGAGCTCGCAGCGTGGCTAGGAGGCGTCGCGGCTAGAACCGGGGTGTCCCAGGGACGCATCGTTAGACAACAACTCGAACGCGCGAAGGCTGACGAATCGCAGCCCTTCATGCGGCTAGCCGGTCAAATCCGCGGACCTAGAAATCTGTCGTCTCGGAAAGGCTTCTCGCGCCGGTGAGAGGAATCGCGGACACCGGCTTTCTGGTCGCCTTCGCCAATCGTACCGATAGGCACCACGACTGGGCCGTTGGCGTCGCCGAGCAGGTTACCGAGCCCCTCCTCACATGTGAAGCGGTCCTCGCCGAGGCGGCGTTCCATCTTCGAAGCGTCCCGCTCGTCCTCTCCATGTTGCACGACGGGCTGGTGGCCCTGGCCTTCGACTGCCGCGAGCATCTTTCGCAATTGGCAGAGCTCGCTTCAAGATACGAGGACCGCCATCCAGATCTCGCGGACCTCTGCCTGATCCGGCTGAGCGAGCTTCATCCGCGACACAGCGTGATCACAGTCGATCGCGACGACTTCCGCGTCTATCGGCGCAACAAAAGGGAGATGATCCCGCTGATCTGCCCACCGGCACGGTAGGGCGCTAGCCCTTGAGCCCGCCCGCGCCCCAGCCCGCGATCAGATAGCGCTGGACGGCGATGAAGAACACCAGGGCCGGGATCGTCACCATGACGCCGGCGGCCATGATCAGGCCCCAGTCGACCACCGCCATGTGGAAGAAGTCGTTGATGCCGATCGCGAGCGTCTTCAGATCGTCCTTGCCGATGAGCACCAGCGCGAACAGGAAGTCGTTCCAGGCCACGATGAAGGTGAAGATCGCGGTGGCGATGATCCCAGGCAGGGCCAGCGGCATCACCACGTAGGCCAGCGCCTGGGCGCGGTTGGCCCCGTCGACGAGCGCAGCGTGCTCGAGCTCGATCGGGATCGACTGGAAGAACGCGCGCAGGATCCAGAGCGCGTAGGGCAGCGCGAACGAGATGTACGTGAGGGCCAGGCCGAGCAGCGAGTTCGTCAGCCCGAACTCGCGCGCGAGCAGGAACAGCGGCACCAGCATGATGATCGGCGGGAACATGTAGGCCAGCAGCGTGAGCCGCGCCACCAGCGTGCGTCCCGGGAACGCGTAGCGGGTCAGGGCGTAGGCGCCGATCACTCCGGCCACGATCACGATCACCGTGGTGATCACGGCCACGATCACGGTGTTCTGGAAGTACGTCCAGAAGTTGGTCTCGAGGAAGAGCTTCCGGTAGGCGCGCAGGTCCCACTCGTGCGGCACCAGGGTCGGGGGCGCCGCGAGCAGCTCGTGGCTGACCTTGAGCGAGGAGACGACCATCCAGTAGAGCGGGAAGGCGCAGAAGACGAACAGGCCGAGACGCAGAGCCCACGCGCCGGCGGCGGAGAACGGCCGGCCCCGATGCGAACGCGGCCGGCGCGCCGCGCCCTCACGCATCGTTTTCGTCCGCCTCCGGCGGGAACGCCACGAAGTAGAGCGTCACCGCCATCAGCAAGAGCGCCAGCATCACGTTGGAGAGTGCTGCGCCCATGCCCGCCTGGTAGTACGTGAACGAGCGCTGGTAGGTGAAGACCGGCAGCGTCCGGATCGCCTCGCCGGCGCCACCGCCGAAGCCCAGCAGCCAGGGCACGTCGAACTTGGTGAACATCCAGATCCCGCGCAGCAGCAGGACGATCAACAGCACGTTGCGCAGCTGCGGCAGCGTGACGTTGAAGAACTGGCCGACCGGCGAGGCGCCGTCGACGCGCGCGGCGTCGTAGAGCTCGGGCGGGATGGTCTGCAGGCGCGCCAGCACGTTGACCAGGACGAACGGGAAGAAGGTCCACACCGAGAGCACCACGAGCACCCACATGATGGTCGAATGGGTCAGCCACGCCTCGGGCATCCCGGGAATCGCGAGGGCGCCGAGGGCGTACGGGATCACGCCGTAGAGGTCGTTCATGAGCCAGCGCCAGACGAACACCGCGATGATCGTGGGGATCATGTAGGGAAAGAGCGCGACCCCGCGCAGGAAGTCGCAGCCCGGGAAGCGTCGGTGCAGGATCAGCGCGCCCGCGACCCCGGCGACGATCTGGAGCGCGGTGCTCGCGACCGCGTAGACGGTGGCCAGCCACACGCTGCGCCAGAAGTCGGGGTCGACGAGGATCTGCGCGTAGTTGTCGAGGCCGACCCAGGCGCTGGTCGCGCGCAGCGAATGCTTGGCGTAGAAGCCGAGCCAGACGTTGTAGCCGACCGGAAACAGGGTGAACGCGAGCACGAGCGCCGCCGACGGCAGCAACAGCCCCATCCCGATCAGGGCTTCCCGCCGGCGGCGCCACATGAGCGGCCGGCGTCTCAGCCCTTCGCCTTACCGATGATGTCCCGCGAGATCTTGTCGCTGGCTTCCTTCGCCGCCGCGCGCGGATCGCGCCCGCGCTCGACGACCGCCATGACCATGTCGGCCAGGATCGGCGCCGCCGCGACGTCGCCGATCCACGGAATCACCATGTCTTGCGGATTGCAGATCAGCAGCGGATGCGCGCGCCCGATCTCCACCCACTTGAGCTGGGCGTCGAGCCACGGCTTCCAGCGCTTGCGCTCTGGGTGGTTCATGTAGGCCGGATCCGCGAAGTCCTCCTTGAAGATCGAGAGCAAGTGCACCGGCACCGAGTCGCAATAGCGGCGGTAGTTCTCCTTCTTGAAGAAGAACTTTAGGAACTCCTTGGCGGCGGCCTTCTCTTCCTTCGGCGCGTCGGCGTAGAAGACCCACGGCTCGTTGTCGAACTGGGTGAGCGGCGCTTTGCCCATGGGGCCGATGGTCTTCGGCCACATCTGGAAGATGTCGGGATTCCGCTTGTCGGGCGGCGCGTATTGATCGATATAGCCCGCGGTGCGGCCCCACATGAAGACCTGCGCGGTCTTGCCGGCGGCCCACGCCGACAGCGTCTCGAGATAGTCGTGCGACGCCCAGCCGGCCGGCAGGAACGCTCGGAGCTTCTTCCAGAACTCGAGCATGCCGAGCACCTGGGGGCTCTCGAGCGCGGGGTTGCCCTTGTCGTCGAAGATGCTCCCGCCGTTGGCCCCCGTCCACATATAAACGTCCTCGTTGACGAAGAACGGGATACCCGCGAGCGAGAGGCCGTAGTACTGGGGGGCCTTGTTGAGCTTCGGGAGATCGCGGAGCCAGTCGTCCCACGTCTTCCAGCTCCGCGGATCGACGCCGGTGCCCGTCAGGTAGTCGCCACGACCGCCGAGGTTGTCAGCGCCCCAGGCGTGCGTGAGCCCCCAGTACTTGCCGTCGGGATATTTCATCCACCGGAGCACGGACGGGAAGATCCGGTCCTCGCCCAGCGCCTTCACGAGGTCGTCGACCGGCTCGATGAGGCCCTTGGCCTTGAACGACGTGACGACGTAGGTCTGCGTGTGGGACGCGGTCGGCGGGCTCTTGGCCGCCATCGCTGCCTGGAGCTTGCGATCCATGTCGGCCCACCCCATGCCCTCGGCGTGGATCTCGATGTCCTTGTGGAGCTTGTGGAAATCCTCGACGATCGCCTTCACCGCCGCGCGGGTCGCCGGGTTGGGCTCCGTGTCCCACATCGTGACGACGATCTTCTTCTGCGCCCGGGCCGGCGCCGCACTACCGATCAGCGTTGCCGCCGCAGCGCCGGCGGTCGCCCCGCCAAGCCGCGCCAGGAACGCGCGCCGACCCAGGACCCCTTCCCGCTTCTCGCTGACCAGACGCCGGAGACCTGGATCGCTCGCCCAACGCTTCATGACGTTTCTCCTTTCCAGTGGCTCGCGAGGGCCGTCGAGACTATAGCCCGAATGGTCTTGTGCCGGCCGGACGTTCCGGAAACACTCCGGGGTCCGCTCGCTGGCGGCACCACGCCAGCGCTCGGCGCCGTGGTCAACGCGATCGTTGACGCGCTGGCCGAGCTGGGGGTGGCGCACGTCGAGCTGCCGGCCACGCCCGAGCGCATCTGGGCGGCTATCCGGGCCGCCCGCTGTACACGGACGTCGGCGCCGGCCGTCATATAATTGGATACGAGATAATTGGATATGAGAGCCTTCGCCACCGCTCTGGTCCTCATGGCGAGCCTCGCGCCGACTCAGGTCCTCGCGTGGCAGCAACATCAGGACCCGGCCCTCCTCAACAAGGGCCCGATCGCGCCGCCTTCGTTCGTGCATCCGCGCCCGTTCGTCGCCCGGCCCTTCGTCCGTGGCGTCGTCATCTACTCGGCGCCGCCCGTGTACTACGCGCCTTCGTATGCGCCGCCCGCGTACTACGCTCCGCCGCCGACCTACTACGTCCCACCGGCCACCTACTATCCGCCCGCGGCCTATGCCCCGCCGTCGGGCGGGACGGTCGCGGTGGCGCCGACGCCGAACGTCATCAATTACCGGAACGGGCGATACGAGCTCCGCGGTGACGGCATGGCGACGCCCTACACCTGGGTGTGGATCCCCAATCCGCCGTCGTCACCGCCCCCGGCTTCGACCGAGCCCGCACCGCCTCCGCCCGCGGCCCCGACGGCGCCTTCCGCTTCGGACGGCGCGTCCGCGGCCCGCCCCGGCACGCTCTTTCGCTGGACCGACGATGCGGGCGTCGTGCACTGGACGGATCGCCTGGACGCGGTCCCGGAACAATACCGGGGGCGTGCGAAACAAACTCAGCCCTCCTAGCGCCGCTTCGACTATCCTCCAGGACGCATCCACAACGCTGGAGGAGAAGCCATGGCCGTCCGACTCGTCGCCACGATCACCGCGGCACCGGGCAAGGGCTCCGAGCTCGCGCAGGCTTACCGCGCGCGCTGCGCCGACGCGATGAAGGAGCCCGGTTGCGAGCAGTTCGAGATCTTCCAGAGCGCGATGAATCCCGACCGGCTCGCGCTGCTCGAACGCTGGAGCAATCAGAAGGCCCTCGACGTGCACGCCGAGCTGAACCGCACGAAACCGCCCCTCCGGCCGGAGCTGCGGCAGGGCGCCGGCGAGCGTGAGGACTACGAGTATCGCCGCACGCGCTGATCAGCTCCACCAGTAGCGGCGCGCGTAGACGACGGTGAGGATCGTGCCGACGACGATCACGATCCACCGCACCAGCTCCGGCCGCAGCACGCGGACGAGCCGGCCGCCGGCGAAGCCACCGATCAGCGCGCCGGCCATCATGACGATCACCGGCGGCCAGGCGATCATGCCCTGGGCGACGAACACGACCGACGCCACCAGGCTCGTCAGACCGGCCAGGAGATTCTTGATCACGTTGGTCGTGCGGAACTCGTCGAAGCCGACCGACAGGATGGCCAGGAGCATCACGCTCATGCCGGCGCCGAAATAGCCGCCGTAGATCGCCACGGGGATCAGCAAAAGGATCTTGAGGCCGTCGGCGGACATGCGCACGCCTCGACCCGCCGCCGGACGGGACTGGATCCACTGCCGGACGCGGTCGGACAACGCGAACAAGATCGTGGCGAATCCGATGAGAAGCGGTACGACCGCGGTGAACGCCTTCTCCGGCGTCACCAACAGGAGCACCGCGCCCGCCACGCTGCCCGCGACGCAGACCAGCGTCAGACCGAGCAGGGATCGGTCCCAGCGCGGCATCCGCTCGGGGTCGGCGAGCCCCGCGATGAAGTTCCCGGGCAACAGGCCCACTGCGTTCGAGGCGTTGGCGACGATCGGGGGCAACCCTGCGGCGAGCAGCGCCGGGAACGTGATCAGCGAGGAGCCGCCGGCGATCGCGGTGACGATGCCGCCCGCGATCCCGGCCCCGAACAGCATCGTCGCCGATGCGCCGTCCATGCGCCCTCTAGAGTACGCGATCGTTCGATGGCGGTGAGCGAGAGGAGCTGCAGAAGATCTACGCCGGGCGCCCGCGCAAGGCCTGACGAGCTGACGGCCGCTCTGGCCCGAGCGCGACCAGGGCGGCCGCGATCGCCTGCATGGCCGCGCACGCTCCGAGCGCCGCGCCGTAACCGCCGCTCCAGTCTCGGATGACGCCGACGAGCGAGGGCCCGAAGGCGAACGTGAACTGGTTGATGCCGACGACGAGCCCGACGAGGGCGCTGAATCGCTCGCGCGGCCACTCGACCGTCAGGATGAGCGCCGGCAGCGTCGTCAAGTTGCCGACCCCCAGCCCGAACAAGGCGCAGCCCGCGTAGACGACCGCGGGCGCCGGCGCCGACGCGAGCAGCGCGAGCCCGATGATCTGGACGACGAGCGTCGCGCTCGAGACCCGGCGTCGATCCAGGCGATCGACCACGACGCCGGTCGCCAGACGCCCGATCAGCGCGGCCGCGGTCGTCGCGCTCACCGCGCGCGCCGCCCCGCCCGCGCCGAGCGTCGGGGAGACGAGCGCCACGAGGTGCGTGAGCACGCCGACCTGCGCCGCGAGGCCGAGGGCGAAGGGCATCGACACGCTCCAGAAGCGCCACGTCCGCATCGCCTCGCCGCGCCAGCCTCGCACGAGGCTGGCCGACGATCCGACGGGTCGCGAATCCGGCGGTTCGCCGTCAGGGCCGAGCCCGAGCTCTTCGGGGCCCCGCCGCATCACTCCCCCCGCGACGGGAACCAGCACGAGCAAGAGCGCCAGGGCCGCGGCGCTGAGCGCGGGCGTGAAGCCGATCACGCCGATGAGCAGGAGGAGCGCGGGGGCGACGATCACGCCGCCGAGCGTCGCCCCGTTGAACGCGAGGCTGACCGCGAGGCCGCGGCGCCGCTGGAACCACGGAGCGATGACGATGTTGATCGCCGCGCCGCTCATCGCCCCCCAGCCCGCCGACATGACGAGGAACGCGGGGTAGAGCTGCCAGGGCTCACTCACGACGCCAAGCGCCGCGACGCCGGCAGCCATCGCGGCGGTGCCGGCCGCCACGACGAGCCGCGGCCCGAACCGCTGGTAGACGTCGCCGATCACGACCGTGAGAAGCGCGCCGGCGACGTAGTACACCGTGACCGGCGCCGAGACGGCAGACGCCGACCACCCGTGCAGCCGCTGGAGCGACGCGACGTACACGCTGAGCCCGTAGAAGCCGAGGCCGAAGCTCAGCAGCGCCATCACGAACGTCGCGCCCACGACGTTCCAGCCGTAGAAGTATCGGGCGCTCATGCTCGAGATCGACGCTACGCGAGCCGTCGACGGGCGTCTCGCCGTTTTCGGACGTCATCGTCCGGGCGAGAGCGGCGCCGACTACTCGCATGCTACGCTCGACGCTGTCGTGAGCACGAGCCTCGCTCTCGATCGAGCCCGTTGCGACCGCGCGCGGCGCGCGCGCGATCCGAAGTTCGATGGACGGTTCTTCACCGGCGTCTTGACGACCCGGATCTACTGTCGCCCCACCTGCCCGGTGAAGCCGGCCAAGTCGCGCAACGTCGTCTTCTTCCCGACCGCGGCCGCCGCCGAGCTCGCGGGCTTCCGTCCGTGCCTGCGCTGTCGCCCCGAGACCGCGCCGGGGACCCCGGCATGGCGCGGGGCCGCGGCAACGGTGACGCGCGCGTTCAAGCTCATCGACGGCGGCTTCCTCGACGACGGCAAGACCGTGGGGGATCTGGCCGACACGCTCGGGATGACCAGCCGACATCTGAGCCGGCTCTTCGCCGAGCACGCCGGCGCGACGCCCTCCGCCGTCGCGGCGACCCGGCGCGTGCAGCGCGCGAAGCGGATGGTCGACGAGACGTCGCTGCCGATGTCCGCGATCGCGTTCGCCGCCGGCTTCCGGAGCATCCGGCGGTTCAACGCGGCCTTCCGCGCTGTCTATCGACGGCCTCCGACCGCGCTCAGGAATGCGATGCGGCGCCCCTCGCGCGCTCAGCGCAAGTGGATGACCACCGCCTTCTGACACTCGACGAACGGGACGCTCAGCGGATCACGCGGGCGCGGGAGCGTCACCTTCACCTCCGCCTTCACCGTGCCCGGGTGGGGCGTGAGCACGATGATCCGATCAGCCAGGTACACCGCCTCCGCGACGTTGTGGGTGACGTAGACGATGGTCTTCCTGGTCTCGCGCCAGACGTCGACCAGCAACCGCTGCATCTCGTCGCGGGTCAGCGCGTCGAGCGCGGCGAACGGCTCGTCCATCAGGAGCACCGACGGATTGTAGGCGAGGGCGCGCGCAATCGCCGCGCGCTGCTGCATCCCGCCCGAGAGCTCGTGCGGATACGCGCCGGCGAACGACTCGAGGTTCACGAGGCCGAGAAATCGCAACGCGGTCTTCGCGCGCTCGTCGCGGGGCACGCCCTTCATCTCGAGGCCGAACTCCACGTTGCGCTGGGCCGTCCGCCAGGGAAAGAGCTGGGCGAAGTCCTGGAACACGACGCCGCGGTCGAGCCCTCGGCCGCTGACCGCGCGGCCGCCGATCAGCACGTCGCCCTTGGTGGGCGTGAGGAATCCGGCCAGGATGTTGAGCAGCGTCGTCTTCCCGCAGCCGCTCCGGCCCACCACACAGATGAACTCCGATTCGGCTACGCCGAAGCTGACGTCGCGCAGCGCGGTGACGGCGCGCTCGCTCGCCTCGTACTCGTAGTTGACGTGCCGGATCTCGATGTGATCCATGCGCCTCGCTCACGTTCCGGCGGTGCGGACCATGCCCCACCGGCCCACGGTGCGCCGCTCGACGGCCTGAAAGACCAGCCGCTCGAAGCCGAGCCCGAGGATCCCGATCACGACGAGCGTGCTCAGCATCACGTCGGTCCGGAGGAACTCCTTCGAGTCGAAGATCACCCAGCCGAGGCCCCAGCTGGTGGCGGCGATCATCTCTCCGCCGACCACGGCGATCCACGAGCGGGCGAAGGCCTGCCGCAATCCGGCGATCACGAACGGGAACGACCCGGGCAGCACGACCTTTCGGAAGAGGTCGCCGCCGGCGGCGCCCATGGTCTCGGCCGCGCGAATCCAGACGCGGTTGACGGAGCGGACGCCAGTCCACGTGTTCAGGATGATCGGAAACGTGGCCGCGTAGAACACCAGCGCGACGCTCGCCGCGTCGCCCAGGCCGAACCAGAGGATGAAGACGGGCACCCAGGCCAGTGACGGGATCGGGGAGAGCACGCTCACCAGCGGAAGCACGAATCGCTCGGCGGCCTTGAAGCGCCCCATCAGGATGCCCACCGGCACGCCCACCAGCGCGGCGAGGCCGAGCCCCCACAGGATGCGATAGAGCGTGTACGCGATGTGAACGAAGATGGTGCCGCTGACGACCATGCGGACGAGCGCGGGCACGATCACGGCGAGCGACGGCGAGAGCGCGGGCGAGAAGAGCCCGCACCGCGCGAAGACCTCCCACACCAGGGCCGCGAGGCCGAAGGAGGCGACGGAGCCGACGACGAACCGCTTCACCGCTCGAGCATCCCCCAGCGCACGACCGTGAACTTCTCGACCCGCTCGAACACGAGCTTCTCGAGGCCGAGCCCGACGAGCCCGATCACGGCGATCCCGGCCAGCATCACGTCGGTGTTCAGGAATTCGCGGGCGCCGAAGATCAGCCAGCCGAGCCCGATCGAGACCGACGTGAGCATCTCGACGGCGATCAGCACCCGCCACGCGCGCGCCAATCCGAGCCGGAGTCCGGTGAGGACGTAGGGGAGGGCGCCCGGGAGGACGACCTTTCGGAAGAGCTGTCGATCGGTGGCGCCCATCGTCTCGGCCGCGCGAATCCAGATGCTCTTCACCGCCTTGACGCCCGTCCACGTGTTGACCACGACCGGAAACGTCGCGGAGAATCCCACCAGCAACACCGCGGGCAGATTGCCGAGACCGAACCACAGCACGAACAGCGGCGCATAGGCCAGACCGGGGATCGGGTTGCCCACGCTCACGACCGGGACCAGCAGGTCCTCGACCCACCGATACCGACCCATCAGCATCCCCATGGTCACCCCCACGACCGCGCCGAGCAGGAAGCCCGCGGCCAGACGGAGCAACGTCTCGAACGCGTGCAGCGGCAGGACGCCGGTGACGATGAGGCGGACGAAGGCCGACACGATCGTCTCGATCCGCGGGAAGAGGCGCGGAGGAAACGGGCCGAAGATCGCGAACGCTTCCCAGAGGATCGCGACGACGGCGAACGGCAGCGCGAGCTGCCCGAACGCGAGCGCCGCTCGCCGCAGGAAGCGCGCCGTCGGCGTGCGGAACAACGGCCGCTAACGCGCCGCCCTGGCTCTGGCCAGGAGATCCCGGTTCAACGCCTTGGCGATGTCGGGCATGGTGGTGATGCGCCCCTCGCCTGCGCCGGCCAGGAGGTCCTTCGCCTGGTCGACGAGATATTTCTCCATCTGCGGGGTGAGGTCGGGCTCCCACTTGATCCGCTGGAGCGCCTTGTCGATCACGGCGACGGAGATCTCGCGGCCCAGGGACTTCTGCTCCTCGACGTACACCGCCGCCGCCTTCTGGGGCTCCTCCTTGAGGAACCTGATCGCGCGCAACCAGCCACGGAGGTACGCCACCACCGCGTCCGGGTTCTCCTTGATCACCTTGTTGGTCGCGGTCAGCATGAACGGGAGCGGGTCATACTTGCAGTAGTCTTCCAGGATCCGGATGGTTCCGTCGTGCTCGCCGATGGCGCTGTGCGGCTCGCCGAGCGAGGCCACATCGATCGCCTTCGCGATCAGACTGGGAACCATATCCTTCGGGTCCGGGATGTTGGCGAGCTGGAAGTCGCCGGGCTTGAGGCCGTAGCCCGGCGCGACGCGCGTCATGAAGACGTACTCGGTGATCGTCCCCTTGGGCATGCCGATCCGCTTGCCGCGGAGCTGGCTCACGCTGTTGATGTCGGAGCTCTTGAGCGCCACGAGGTGGGTCGCGCCGCAGATCATGGAGTTGACCGCCACCGAAGTGTACGGAACGCCCTTGTCCAGGCCGATCAGGAACGGCGTGGGGGCCGTCGCGTTGATGTCGATCGCCCCGGCGATCATTGCGTCGCGCCCCTCTTTGCCGAGGAAGAACTTCCGGTGCTCCACGTCGAGCCCCGCCTGCTTGAAGTACCCCTGCCGGATGGCGATGACGTCGGGGGCGCCCATGATCGACGCGTGAACGCCAAGGCGGATCTTGAGCGGCTTGGCCTGCGGGGAAGCCGTCTCCGTCAAGCCCAGAAGGCATCCCAGGATGCCGAGAGTTCCGAGGACGATGAGGCGTTTCATTGTGTTCCTCCAGAGCGCCGGGGACTCGCCGCGACTTGGCGGACTCTAGACGGCCGGGAGAAGCTTTGTCAAGACACGCGCCTTGCGCGCGTGCTCCGCGTTACTGCGCAACGCCGATCACCAGGAACGTGAAGCCGGCGTCGACCGGTCCGAAGCTCACCCCGGGGCCGCTCGACTGTGCGAACATCTTCACTTTGAAGCCCGTCGCATCGAAGGTGCCGAGGCTCGCGAAGAGCGCTCCCCCGGTGGTGCTACCCGGGAAGTAGGCCGTGACCGTGGGCGGGTACGACTGGCCAAACGCCGTGTTGAACGTGATCTCGTAGTCTCCGGTCCCGATCCGCGTGCAGCTGAACCCCGACCCGCGCACGACGACACACTCGCCGGTTGCGCCATCGATCTGTCCCTGCACGAGGCTCGGCGATGGACCGGCCGGGCCTTGAGGCCCGGCAGGCCCCGGGACACCTTGCGGCCCCTGTGCACCGACGGGCCCTTGCGGGCCGGCCGGACCCACGTCCCCACGCGGTCCCTGCGGACCCTCAAGCCCCTGGGGTCCAGGCGCTCCCGTGTCGCCTCGCGGTCCCGGCGCTCCCGTCTCGCCTCGAGGTCCCGGGGGCCCGGGCACGCCGACGTCGCCACGAGGTCCCGGAGGGCCAGGGAGTCCCACGGGACCGATCGGGCCAACCGCACCGATCGTGAGGCTGATGTCGGGCGGATTCGGCATCCCGTTGGCCGGGATGACGGTGAGCCGGTAGGTGCCAGCCGCCACAGCAGAGGGCAGAGCTGCGACCAGGAGTTGGGCGACGGGGTCGTAGCTCAGCACCACCAGCTCGACGCCCGCGAGCGAAACTCGGGGGGACTTCCCGAAGTTGAAGCCGGCGATCCACACCACGTTGTTCGTCAGATCCGCTGTTGCCGCGTAGATGACCGGGTCGATCACCACTGCTGCTCGGGCTGGAGTTGAAGCGAGGAGCGCGAGAGTGACTGTCAGAGCCATGGCGATCGCGCGCAACAGTTCCGGTGTCCAGGTTCCCTTTCGCCTCTCGTTCATGGCTGGGCCTCCTCGGGCGCGTTGCGCGCTGCGAGCCTTCACAGGACGCGTCGAGGTCGATACCACGGGCGGAGAGGCTTCGCAATACGCGAAAAGTTTGCAGAGGTTTAGCGACAGCGACGGCCTGGCAGAATCATCGTGATCGGGCAGGCTCAGCTGACCGTGGCCGCCGGCGATGGCGCGCTCGCCCGCGCGTAGCTCACGGTGAGGATCTCCCACTGGTGGCCGTCAGAGTCCTTCCAGTACAGGTTCTTCCCGCCAAGCCTGGTGTTGACCTTCAGGTCGTCCTCGCCGTGAGGAGTGCTCTTGTACTTGATCCCGGCGGCTCGGATGCGGCCGAGGATCGCATCGAACTCGGCGTCGCCGACATGGAAGCACACGTGATAGTGCTCGAACTGCTCTCGATCGGCGAAGTCGAGGGTCAGCGTCGTGTTGACGTAGACCGGTGCGAAGGCGCCAGGTCCCGATTCCTGCCAGGGGACGTCCAGGAGCTCGGCCAGGGCTTTCGCCGCGGCCAGGCGATCGCGGCTCGGGATGATCATGTGGTCGACTCGGATCCCCATCTGGGCACCTCCTGGAACAATATGAACCCGGCGGGTAACGTACGCTAGTCGCCGCCTCTTCGGCAAGAAGCTTGCCGCATTCGGATCGGGGCACGTAGTTTCACGCGGTGGGAAAACTGCAAATCCTTTCACATTGACACCTATTGGGAACGTGCTATTTATCGTCACCTTACTTTTGCCCCTGCGCACCTCTCGAGACGCAGGAGGAGGCTATGCGCCCATGACGACAGCTCAAAGGGGGATTGGACGTCGGCTCGCCTGGCAGAGCCTGCTGCTGATCGTCCTCGCCACACACGCAGAAGCCGGCACCCTCAACGCCGGTGACATCCTTATCCCCATCGTCGGTGGGATCGAGCGATTCTCGAACGCCGGCGTCGACCTTGGTCGGTTCGCGACGGTCGAGACGTTCCGAGATATTGCCATCGACGCGAAACAGAACGTGTACGTCTTGAGCGATCAGCAGATTCAGAAATTCTCGCACTCGGGCGCCCTCCGCTTGACGACGCCGATCTACGGTCCTCCGCCAGCGCGCCTGGCCGTTGGGAACGATGGAACCATGTATGTCACCTTTGGTGGCCGCGAGATCTTTCGCTTCAGCGCGTCCGGCGAGGCACTCGGCCTCTTCTATATGGCGGCACGTACTAATGCATTTCTGACTGCGATGGTGTTCGGAAGTGATGGCAATCTCTATGCCGCGGACGAGGAGGGTGGACGCGTGCTTCGCGTCTCGCCGACGGGCGGCGACCTTGGGTTCCTCTTGTTCGAAAGCCACTTTGGCGGGATGGATCTCGCCGCCGATCTTCGCTTCGGCGCAATATACGTAAGCAATGCCGAGATAGGGGGCGTCTTCAAGTTGTCTCTCGATGGCAGCGTTCTTGGGGGGCTCGGCTTCCATCAATGCTGCAAACTCGCGGTCGACAGCGAGGGGAACCTGTACGCCTCGCATGGCCTAGGATTTGACGGCGATCCCGCGGGCCTCGAAAAGTTTGCACCAGACGGGACGTCGCTCGGCGTGATCATGCCGCAAGTCGGACAGTTCGGAGTCGTCCCGGAGCGTCGCGGCGGACCGCAAAATCAGGACGATGACGAGCAATAGTGTCCGTTACTAGTACGGTGACCCCGGCGGGATTCTACGACCCGTTGGAGGGTTTTGTCATCAGCGGGGAAGCGCACTTCGCAGGGCGGACGGGGTTTCTTCTCCACGGCCAACCGCCGTCAACTAGGCTCTCCCCGACGCGATGACGTAGTGTCCGGTCCGACACGACACAGGTAAGCGTGACAGCGCGGCGTCCAAGCGGACAAACGCCCACGGGGCGAGTGTCACTAACCGCTCGGCCCGATATGGTGTGTTCACGCACCCTCCAACTTTGATCCACTTGAATCCGGCGTCGGACAGGAGTTGGCGCAGTTCCTCGGCAGTGAACGAGTAACGATACCTACCGTCGGAGTGCGACCCCTCCTTCTCGTCCGCGATACTCCCTCCCCAACGATAGTTCACCGTCACGAACAACCCGGCAGGGTTCAGAGCCTCGCGAATCCGTCGCACTGCGTCCAGCCGGAGTGCTGCTTCGGGGATATGCTGAACGGATTGCGGCGTGCCGGCACGAGAATCCGGCGCAGACAAGGTTCTGTCTGGAATGCGGCGAGCGAGTCACGCTCTCAGGCGCGGCGACGGAGGCCCACGGGAGATTATTTCGTCGCGTCGCCGCTGATCGCCCGCTCCGCCCACTCCAGCCGGGCTTTGAGACCGGTGTTTTCGGCCTTGAACGCCTCGACGGTCGCTTTGAGCCGCTCGGTTTCTTGTCGCAGCTCCATCGTGCGCCTTTCGACAGCCTGGACTGCGCTCATTAGGATTCCCGCCAGATCGGAGGACGTGAGGGTCGTCGGGCTCCCAATGATCCCGATGCCATCGTGCCCGAAGGCGGCGAAGAACTCCTGGCCCATCGGACCGTAGTGGCGGAACTGTTGGGGGTCGTGACCGATGTAGTTCCAGCTCGTGAGGCTCAGCCCGCGAAGCTTGCTGAGCACTACCTCTCCGTCGACAGGCTGGAAGTTTTCCTTTCGGGTCTGGTCGGACGAAAAGGTGAAAGGCACCTGACCTTCGATGACCGTGACGGTGGTATCGCCCAGGCGGATCTTGTTGCTCGAATTGACAATGGCCCCGGAGCCGATGGCCGTGGCGTTGAACAGGTTACCTGCGGAGACATCTGCTCCGGATCCTATCGCGGTGTTTCCGAAACCGGTGGTGTTGCTGAGGAGCGCACCAGTCCCGCTGGCGGTGTTGTCGACGCCCGTGGTGTTGCTGACGAGCGCAATGAACCCGCTGGCAGTGTTGTTGCCGCCGGTTGTGTTGCTGGCGAGCGCACCAGCCCCGCTGGCGGTGTTGTTGCGGCCCGTGGTGTTGCTGAAGAGCGCACTGGCCCCGCTGGCGGTGTTGTCGAAGCCGGTCGTGTTGCTGCCGAGCGCATCGGCCCCGCTGGCGGTGTTGCTGAAGCCGAGTGTGTTGTTCAGGAGCGCATTGACCCCGCTGGCGGTGTTGTCGACGCCGGTGGTGTTGCTGCCGAGCGCATTCGTCCCAATCGCCGTATTTCTAACCTCGATGATGACGTTCGGCAGCTCGATATTCCGCGTGCTGGTCCCGGTGACAACCAATGGGGGTGAGGCGGTGACTGCCGTCACGCCCCCACCACCCCCATTGCTCGGCTGGCACACCGCCGTCCCATCAGCGTTGATGGCGCGGATAGCTGATCCTGTCCCGCAGTCTGACGTCACCCGCAGCTGGATCTCGCCCGAATTGACATCAACCGATCCGATGGTCCCGTCGGCGATGTGGGCCGAAGTGACGCCTCCCGTGGCAATGCTGATCGTTCCTGTGGTCGTTATCGGCCCGCCAGTGAGGCCGGAGCCCGTGCCGATGCTGGTCACCGTGCCTCCACTGTCAGCATCGCTTCCGCACAGAACCGAACCATCCACCTTGATGACGCGGATGTATGATCCTTCTTGGCAGGTTCCGGTCACGCGCAGCTGGAATGGGCTTTGCTCTTGAGCCTCCACCGGCCAGAACAGGAGCACAACAAGACATCCCACGCTGGTGGCCAAAGATCGCTTGAACATGCCCCGCCTCCTTTATCTCAAGACCAAGAGCAGAGCGCCGGCTGGTTCTTGCTGCCACCCCAGGTACAGCGAGAACAATGGGTCTGTCAAGAAAGAAGGGAACCGCGTGAAACCTCAGAAGTGCCGGAGTTGAAATGGTGACCCCGGCGGGACGCGAATCGTCACACCGGGCCAGCTCCTAAACTCGCGTTCTCCCTGATTTCCTCTGCGTGGCCAGCGCGAGATAGGCCTGCGGCATCTGCCCGGTCCCTGCTTCAAAGGCCCCCAGTAGTCCTCGAAAAACTCGATGATCACTTCGCCCACCTTCCATTCCACCCGGACGTCGCGAAAGCCGGCCGCGCGGAGGAGGCGCTCCAGCCGCGCTGTGTCTGCCAGCGCAAGAGACGAGATCGCGATCTGGCCCTGGTCCGTCCTTGAACTGCCTCGTCGGACCGGTGTTTACGCCGGTATGGGACGGCCCTTGGTCTCGGGCGCCGCGAAGGGCGTCACGACGACGCCCAGGATATAGACGAGACCGATGACGGAAGCTGCGGTGCTCACGCCGCCGAGATTCACGATCAGCCAGCCCGCCAAGAGCGGCCCCGCCGCGGCGACGTAGCGAGTGACGTCGAAGACCAGAGAGATTGCCGAACCGCGCACAGCCGTGGGAAACAGCTCGGGCAGGTACACGGGCATCCACGCGAACTGACCAACGGTGAAGAATCCGTTTACTGCAGCGACCACGAGAAATGTGGACGGATCCTGCACAGCGCGGAAGAGCACGAGCACGAGGACGAGCGCGCCCACGTAATACAGCATCATCGTGGGCTTTCGCCCCCAAGTATCGGCGAGCACTCCGAAGACCAAAAACCCGAAGATGCCGCCAAGGTTGTAGTAGAGCCCGGCCAGCGCGACCCAGTGCTGGGCGTTACTGCCGCCCTTGGCCCCGAGCTCCCCCGCGTAGAACGGGATCCAGGTCGAGACGGCCCACCACGCGACGACCGTGGAGAGCGAGAGTACGAGCAGCAGTAGTAGACGGCGTCTGAGATCGGGCGCAGACACAATCTGCTTGACGGTGAAGCCGCCTACCGCGTGATCGTCGGCACTGAGTGTTTGCCCGCTCGCCAGGCGCGACCGCGCCAGCTGCCGCCGCTCGCGCGCGGCGAGCCACACATCGGAATCGCGCACGCTCGTTCGAATCCATAGCACCGAGAGGGCGGGCAGCACGCCGATGAGGAACATGTAGCGCCAGGCCGACGGCCCGAACGGCGCGACGTAAAGCCACACGCCCGAAGCGAGGACCAGACCCATCGCGAAGGCCGACTGGAGCACGCTGGCGGCGCGGCCCCGCGACCTCGGCGGCCAGGACTCGCCGAGGATCGCCGTGCCCGGCCCCCATTCCGCGCCGAGTCCGAGCCCCGTCAGAAAGCGGAGAATCATGAAGCTCGCGTAGCTCGTCGCGAAAGCGGTCAGCCCTGTGAAGAGCGCGTACCAGAGGATCGAAAGCATCAACACCCGCTTGCGTCCGATGTAATCCGCAAGTACGCCGGCGATGATCCCGCCCGTCGCCCATCCGACCAGCGTGACGGCCAGCAGGCCGCCGATGTAGATCGGAAGGCTGGCGAGCTGGTCCGGCGGCAGGAGCTGGCGAAGCGCGACGGCGGCCACGAGAATCAGCGCATAGGTCTCGTAACCGTCGAACAACCATCCGAGGAAGGACGCCACCAGGGCGCGCCAGCTCGCTCCGCTCAGCGCTTGGGGCCTAGCCCGCTCTCGTGCGGCGATCGTCGCCATGTCTCACTCCATTCAGCCGAGCGGCCGTTGATCACGTCGGTTGCCACGCGAGCTGCACGATGCGCGCGACGATCTCGCCGGAACACCGGCGGTGTCAAGAAGTTTTCGGGCCTCGGGATCCAGCGCGAAGAGGCCTTGCGCACAGGTCGTCGTGTCGACCGCGAACGCCGCGCGACGGTCGACCGTCAATCTGGTCCGCGCGCCAGTGACTGGCTACGACAGGTTCGGTCTCGATGTCGCAATACTTCGGGTCTCGATAGGCTGACGTGTAGCCGATCGGCTCATCCGGTGGGCGGCCTCGCGCGGTTGGTCGCGGTTTCAGGCCCTTCGCCTCCAAGGAGGTCGCTTCTCGTCGATCCTTCCCGCCTTTGTGTCCGGCAAGACGCTCTTCGCCATTTTGCGGCCGCTCTTCATCACGGCCTCGGGGAGGGCGAAGATCAGTTGGAAGTAGTCGCGGATCCCTTGCCTCGCTCCGGGACCCCGACAAACGAGCCGCTCGACGGGCGGCGGACGCCTAGCCCCAGCCCCAAAGTCCTCCGCACCAAGAGGTCTGGCAGACTCCCCGCCAGCCATTCTCAACCGAGGCGCTCATGCAGCTGATCGGGCTCGCGGTCATTCTCAGTCTCGGCCTCACTATCGTTCCGCTCGCCGCTGCGGCGCAGTCGGCCGGAAAGCTTCCTCGGATCGCATTTCTCGCCGGCGGCTCTCGTGCCGCTGACGCGCTGCTCATCGAGGCGTTCTGGTTGCGAATGAAGGAGCTTGGCTACGTCGAGGGAAAGAACATCGTCGCTGAGTACCGTTTCGCCGAGGGAGCACCTGAACGGCTCCAGAGCTTCGCGGCGGAACTGGTGCGTCTCAAAGTGGACGTCATCGTGGGGCCAGGCTCAGGGGCTCGAGCCGCCAAGAAGGCTACCGATACCATCCCCATCGTCATCACGTATGGCGACCCCGCGGGTCAGGGGCTGGTCGTCAGCCTCGCGCACCCCGGTGGGAACGTGACAGGGCTGTCCAGTTTCGTGGAGTTGGGCGTCAAACAGTTAGAGCTCCTCAAAGAAGCATTCCCCAAGATCTCCCGCGTCGCTGTCCTCTGGTGGACCGACCTCAACCCGCTGCTGCTGGAAGATATGAAGGTTGCCGCCGCGAGACTGCGCGTGACCGTAAAACCCCTCGCACTGCGCAGCCTCGACGATTTCGAGCCCGCATTCTCTACGATCAAGTCAGAGACGGCTCACGCTCTCATCGCGCTCAGGAACCCTCTCACCGCGACTCACCGGGCACGGATCGTGGAGTTCGCGGCCAAGAACCGACTGCCCGCGATGTACCCAGACCGGGAGTTCGTCGACTCGGGCGGGCTCATGTCGTACGGGGTCAATACCGCCGACCTGTGGGGTCGGGCCGCGGTATACGTGGACAAGATCCTCAAGGGCGCCAAGCCCGCCGATCTCCCTGTGGAGCAGCCCACTAAGTTCGAGTTCGTCATTAACCTCAAGACCGCCAAGGCCCTCGGTCTGACTATCCCGCAGTCCATCCTTGTCCGGGCCGACGAGATCATCCAGTAATGGACCGGCGGTCGTTCCTTGCTTTCGGTGCCGGCTTGCTCGTCATCTCGGGCCCCGCGGGCGCCCAGACGCCGAAGAACGCGGCACGCGTCGGATTGCTGTCGCCCGGAGACTCCAAGACGCGGGCATCGGCCGTCGATGCCGTCAGAGAAACGCTGCACGGGCAGGGCTGGGTCGAAGGTGACCGCGCAATGGTAGCAAGCGGGACTCTCCTTCTGGTCGAGGGTGTCGTCCGGCCTGGCAACGAACCCGACGTCACGAAATTATTTGACCTCAACATGATGGTGTTGGCTGCGGGGCGCGAGCGCACTGCGGCCGAGTATCAGGCACTGCTCGAAGCCGCAGGCTTCGCCATGGCGAGAATCATCCCGACGCCGTCGGTGATGGGCGTGAGCGTAATTGAGGCTACCCGCGCCAGAAGTCGGGACTGGAACTGATGACAAGGTGACTGAACGCGTAGTCATCGCTTAGCTGCAGCTAGCCGTCGCCGCGTGGGATGTTGTGAGATGAACCCTGTCAGCGCCTCCCGTACCACATCGGCGACCGACCGTCGCTCCGAAAAAGCGATCTCGCG
>QHSL01000073.1 GCA_003220435.1 Candidatus Rokuibacteriota bacterium
GTCGAGGCCTCGGGAGGCTCGCCGTCGGGCCACTCGCCGCGGGCCTCGGGCCGGTGGTAGACGAGCCGCGCCATCGGCAACCCGACGAGCAGGACGGCGGCGCCGGACAGGAACGCCGTCCAGCGCCAACCGAAGGCGGTCAGCGCGAGCACCACGAGCTGCGTGAGGAGCCCGCCCACGGGCATGCCGGTCGAGCTGATGCTGAGCGCGAGCGAGCGACGCCGGCGGAACCAGGCGACGATCGCGACGGCGATCGGCAGGTAGCCGCCGAGACTCGCGCCCAGCGCCATCAGGAAGAACGTTAGGAAGAACGTGACGGGTGAGCCGATCTGGCTGAACAGCATGAAGCCGACGCCGAAGATGGCCAGCCCGATACGGATCAGCGTCCGGGGGCCGAAGCGATCGGTCAGCCATCCCTGCACCGGCCCGAGAATGCCGCTCTCGGCCCGCGCCATCGAGAACGCCGCCGAGAACATCGTCTTGCTCCAGCCGAACTCCCGGCGCAGCACGACGACGTAGGCGCCGTAGGCGTGGAAGAAGAGCGCGCCCATCAGCGCCTCGAGGACGAAGCCGGCGCCCACGATCCACCAGCCGTAGAAGCGCGGGCCCCGGATCAGCGCGATACCCCGCTCCTCACGCCGTCGGGCGTATCGCGCTCACCACGCGTGTCGAGCGACATCGAGCCCCCGCCAGAGATGCGCACGCGGATCGAGGCCGAGCGCCAGGCGCGCGAGGATGTCGCCGACCGCCGGGACCAGCGCGAAGCCGTGGCCGGAGAAGCCGGCGGCGACCAGCAGGCCCTCGACGCCGGGGAGGGGGCCGAGCACGGGCAGATCGTCCGGCGTGAAGGCCTCGATGCCCGCCCAGCTTCTCGCGACCGTGCGCGCGGCGAGCGGCGGATAGACGGCGCGCGCCACTTCGAGGCTTCCGCGGACGCTGTCGTCCAGTAGCTGCCAACGGTTCACCGCGGCGTCGGGAATCCGGGCAGGCCAGCCGCCGCCGATGAGATAGGCGCCGTCGTCGAGCTGCTTCAAGCTCAGCGGGCGACCGAAGCAGCCCACGACCGGCGTCAGGCCCGCGGGCGCGGGATCGGTCAGGAGCATCTGGAGCCCGCGTCCGTGGAGCGGAAGAGGCACGCCGATTCTCGCGAGGAGCGGCGCGCTCCAGGCGCCGCCGGCCACGATCGCGACGTCGCACGCCTCGCGCGATCCGTCGCCGCGCGCCACCGCCGCGACCCGCCCGCCTTCGACGGCGAGCGCGGCGGCGGCGACGCCCTCCTCGATCCGCGTCCCGAGGCGCCGGGCCCCCGCCGCGAATGCGTGGACCGTGGCGATCGCCTCCGCCTGGCCGTCGATGGCACAGTGAACGCCGCCGCGGCAGTCAGGCGAGAGACCGGGCGCCAGCCGGTGCGCCGTCGCGGCGTCGACCAGCTCGACCGGGACGTCATCGGCGCGCTGGCCGGCGACCGTCTCGCGCGCCTCCGCCCAGCCCGCGTCGTCGAGCGCCACCCGGAGGCCGCCGCCGCGGCGATAGCCGGTCGTGCCCTCCAGCTCTCGGTCGAGCTCGGGCCAGCGCCCGAGGCTCTCGAGCGCCAGCGCGCGCTCGGCCGGGTCGCGTCCCATCGCCCGGACGCCGGCGGCGCTGGCGCCGGACGCGGCGTCGCCGACCCGCGCGCGCTCGAGCAGCGTGACGCGCACCTGCGGATCGGCGCGCCGCAGATGGAAGGCGGCGCTGAGCCCGACGAGACCTCCGCCGATGACGACGACCGAGCGCGCGCCGGAGGCCACTCGTGCGCTCAGGTGGGCCGAATCGTGCTTCGGAAGGAGACGTTCATGGCATCGTCGGCTCGAAGACGGGCGATGGTAGCACGGGGCTACGCGTCGAAGCAGGCGTGCAGGTGGGCCGGCAGCATCGGGCAGGTGTCGGTGGGGCGAGCGAAGAGCCGGAGGCGCACGCGCGCCACGCGAGGGGGTCAATCGCATACAATGCACGCCACTCTGACCCTGACGGAGGACCGGGACATGGCCGAGCTGACCTTGAAGCTCGCGACGACGATCGTGGAGGCCGCGCTGCGGAAAGCGCGTGAGACCAGCTGCGCGCCGCTGGCGGTGGCTGTGCTCGATGCCGGCGGACACTTGAAGGCATTCGCGCGAGAGGACGGCGCCGGCATCATCCGCCCGCAGATCGCCCTGGGAAAAGCGTGGGGCGCGCTCGGGATGGGCGTGGGCTCTCGCATGCTGGCCCGGCGGGTGGTCGATCAGCCCCAGCAGCAGGCGTTCTTCACCGCGCTCAACGCGATGTCCGACGGCCGGGTCGTCCCCGCCGCCGGCGGCGTGTTGATCCGAGAGGGTACCGGCGGACCCGTGATCGGCGCCGTGGGGGTCTCGGGCGACATCTCCGACAAGGATGAGGCGTGCGCCGTCGCCGGGATCGCCGCCGCTAAGCTGGTTGGTGATACCGGGTAGCGCCGTCAGCCCTTCACGGCACCGGCGGCCAGGCCCTGGACCACGAAGCGCTGGCCGAGGAAGTAGAGAATCGTGATGGGGACGGAGGCAAGGACGGCGCCCGCCATCAGCTGACCCCAGATGTACTGGTCGCCCACCACCATCATCGAGAGCTTGATGGGGACCGTCATCGTGGTGTGGTCCGAGGTGAAGACCAGAGCCAGGAGGAACTCGTTCCAGGACAGGGTGAACGAGAAGATGGCGGACGCGACGATGCCGGGCGCCGACAGCGGCAGCAGGATCCGGAACAGCGCGCCGATCTTGGTGCAGCCGTCGACCATCGCGTGCTCCTCCAGCTCGGGCGGAATACTCCGGAAGTATCCCATCAGCATCCAGGTACAGAAGGGCACCATGAACGAGAGGTACGTCAGGATGAGCGACGTCAGCGTGTTACCGAGGCCCAGCGCGACCACGATCGCGTAGAGCGGGACGAACAGCATCGCGGTCGGCAGCAGATACTTGAACAGGATGAGGCGTCCCACCCACTCCCGCCCCCGGTAGCGGTATCGGACGATGCTGAAGGCGGCGAACGCGCTCACGAACACGGTGACCACGGTCGTGGTCGACGCCACGACGAAGCTGTTCCGGATGTTGGTCAGGAGATCCTCGCGCTGGATGACGCGGACGAAGTGCTCGAACGTGGGCCGGCGCGGGAGATAGCTGAAGTCCTCGTAGAGGTCCTTGTTCGACTTGAGCGCCGTCGTCACCATCCAGAAGAGGGGGATCGCGACCATGAGGACGAAGAGCGCCAGCAGCGTGTAGGTGGTGGCCCGGATCGAGAGCGGCTCGCGCATGGACCCCCCTCAGGCGTTCGCCTTGCGATGCAACAGCACAGTCACCGCCAGCACGAGACCGACCAGCAACGGCAGGAACAGGGTGGAGACAGCCGCCGCCTCGCCGAGGCGGAGGTTCACCATGCCCATCACGTAGACGAGCATCGTGTAAACCATCGTCGCGTCCGACGGGCCGCCGCCCGTTAGCAGGTACACCGGCTCGAACGCGTTCGCGGTCTGGATCGTCGTCAGCAGCAGGACCACGCCGATGATCTGGTAGAGCCCGGGCAGCGTGATGTAGCGGAACTGCTGCGCGCGCGAGGCGCCGTCCACCTGCGCGGAATCGTAGAGCTCCTGCGAGATGGTCTGCATGCCGGCCAGGAAGGAGATCGCGTAGAAGGGAAAGTTCCGCCAGACGTGGGCGACGACCACCGAGGGCATGGCCGTGCTGCGGTCGGAGAGGAAGGCGATCGGGCTAGCGACGAGCCCGAGGTCGATCAGGGCGTAGTTGATCAGCCCGCTCAGCGGGTCGTAGAGCCAGCGCCACACCAGGTACACCACGAACGCCGGCATCACCCAGGGCAGCAGCAGGAACGCGCGGAAGAAGTTGCGGCCACGAATCCGCTGGTTGAGGACGAGCGCCACGGACATCCCGAGCACGAACTTGAGGGCGACAGCCGAGAAGGTGAAGATCACGGTGTTGAAGACCGCCGCGCTGAACTGCGGCCACGCGATGACGTAGGCGAAGTTCCGGAAGCCGACGTACCGACCGGCGGATCCGACGGCCTTGTCCGAGAAGGCGAGCCAGATCGCGTAGAAAAACGGGTACAGCACGAGGCCGAGCAGGATCAACACGGTGGGCGCGAGGAGCCCCATGCCGCCGAGCGACTCGCGCGCGCGAGCGGACAGCCATCGCGGTGAGCGCGCCGGAGCGGGAAGAGCGACGGCGACGGAGCGAGGTCGAATCGCCACCCGGGCTGCCCTACGCGTACTTGGCGTAGATCTTGCCGAGCACGTCGATCATCTCCGCGAAGGCCTTGTCGCGCGGCCAGTTGTCCACGACGATCCGTTGCAGCATGCGCGAGGTCGTCGTGTTCGTGGCCTGCTCGCGCCACGCGTCGTTGAACACGTCGGGGTGGCCCTCGGGCTCTCCGCGCTGCGACATCTCGACCAGCCCCTTCATGAACGACTTCTTCTTCCAGACGTCGAACGCGAGGTACGACTTGAGCACCGGCCCCCACTGGCTGACGGAGAGCTCACGGTCCATCTTGCTCGCCTCCATCGAGTCCAGCAGGAACTGCTTGGCCACGTCGGGCACCTTCGTGTACTTGAGGATTGACCGCGAGCCGAAGTTCACGGGGTGGATCTGGCCCTTGGGCCCGCGCGGGTACGTGTAGTGCGCGGTCTTGGCGAGCAGCTCGGGGTTGTTGGCCTCGAGCCACAGAGACACGGTCACCGGGTTCAGGATGAACACCGCCTTGCCGGCCTGGTACGTCGAGTTGTTCATCGTGTTGTCCCAGGTCGTCACGCCCGGCGGCAGCACACCGGCCTTCCACACCTCGGTGAAGTAGTCGAGGAACTCCCACACGGCGCCCTTGAAGTCGCCCAGGATGACCTTCCTGCCGGCCTCGTCGGCGAGCCGGGCCCCGTAGCTCTTCATGATGTCCTCCCAGACGCTCGAGTCCGTCTGGTTGCTCACGGGGATGCCCATCCCGAACACGCGCGGCACCTTCTGGGCCTTCTTGGCCTGGTCGAGCATGTCGACCCAGGTCGCCGGCGGCTTGCTGATGCCGGCCTCCTTCAGCATGTCCTCGCGCGCGATCAGCATGAAGCCCTGGAAGCCGTAGAGGATGTGGTGGACCTTGCCGTCCGGCTCGAGCATGAACTTGGCGGCGTTCCCCACCCAGCCGCCGTTCGCCTTCTCGACCTTCTTATAGACGTCGGTGACGTCCAGGAGCTGCCCGCGGCCCCGCAGCTCGACCGCGCCGGACTCCACGACGTCCGGCGTGGCCTTGGCCTCGATGGCCGCGGTGATCTTCGGCATGAACTCCTTCCACGGAACCATCGTCATCTGGAGGTCGACGTTGTTCTTCTTCGCCCACTCACGGGCGAAGTCCGCTCGCGCATCGTCACTCGCCTTGAGGAACTGGTAGCACCAATAGACGAGCTTGGGTCGCTGCGCCGCCGCGGGCGCCGGAAGGGACATCGCGGCGCCGGCGCCGGCCGCGAGCGTGGCCGATTCTTTGATGAATTCGCGACGGGTACGACGGATCGCGGGGCGAGCCATCGATCTTCCTCCATCGTCACGCGCCGGCGTGACGTCATCAGTGTCCGCTCGACGGAGACTCTCGGAAGGCAGACTATGCCCCGCTCCACAAGCCAGGTCAAGTCGCCGGGGGGACGAGCGAGCGGGCCGGACGGCGGCGTCCGGCCCACGGCGGCGCGCTGAATCTCGTCGGACGCTAGTTGTGAACGACGGCGTCGCAGCCGGCGTCACCGCTGCTGTCCGCGTCGCAACCGATGCAGGCCGGCACGATGTCGCCGTCGCACGTGATGCGCACGAGGGGTAAATACCCGAGGTCGAGCCCGACGGTCGTCGAGGGCGGCGCGGCGCTGCGTCAGAGGAGGTGGATGATGATGAATCCGCGCTGCTGAAGCTCGTCGGTCATGTCTTCTCGCCCGCGGCGGTCGCCTCCGGCGGGAGGGTCGCGGCGCGCTGACCGACGATCGAGAACGATCTTGATGTCGTCGATGTCCGCCAGGTGGTGCTCGAAGTACTCGTAGAGGTCGCGTCGTTCGCGGGCGACTACGATCAGGATCCGAGGCTCACTCCCTCCGGAGTCGGCAGTCACCGCCATCATTCATAGCACCCGGTCGACCCGGCCCACGCCTTTTTCCCGGTGGTACGCTGAAGCACACGGAGGGACTTCGGATTGACTCGTGTCGGCCGCGCGATCTGGGGAGGCGGCGCCGTGCTTGTCGGTCTCTCGCTGGCGGTCTATGCCGGCGTCACGCGCGACACCGGTCCCGCGCCGACGGCACCCCCGACCCTCATGTATGGCTGGGAGCAGAAGTTCAAGATCGAATGGACCGTGGAGTCCGAGCGCGGCGCCGCCCGCCTGCGCGGCTACGTCACCAGCCAGCACGGCGAGCTCGCCGAGCCCCTGCGCCTGCTGGTGCAGGGCGTGGATGCCTCGGGGAACCCCCAGGGGCGATGGATATGGTCGATCCCCGGGGGCGTCAACGGATTTCAGCGGGCGTACTTCGAGATCCCGGATCTCCCGCCCGGGCACGCGTATCGCGTCTCGATCTGGGACTACTCGCTGCGGCAAAGCTAGCGCCGCCGCCTAAAGCTACGATCGGCAGGCTGAATCTACCGGTGAGCTTCTGTGGATACAGTGGATAACTTCCTGATTGACAGGCTCGGCGTTCGGGACTAGGAAGCCGTCGACATGTTCGAGGGCTATATGCAGGCCGAGGAGATCCGAGCCCTCGCGGGCGTCGCCGCGTATCTGTGCTCCGCGCTCGACGCGCTCGCCACCGACGGATGCGAGTGGCTCGCGGCCGACGTGCGCGACATCCTCGCCGCCATCGAGCAGCGGATCTCCCTACTCGAGGATATCGGGAGAGACGCGAGCCCGTAGCCGCAGCGCGTTCCGGTCGGTTTTCCCGGCCGCGGTCTTCGGCAACTCGGGAACGAACTCGACCAGCCTCGGATACTCGTGCTTGCTCAGCCGCGTTTTGACGAGCTCCTGGAGCTCGCGCGCGAGCTCCGGATCGTTCCGATCCGACACGATGAACGCCTTGGGCACGAGGCCTCGATGCCGATCGGCGACGCCGACGACCGCCGCCTCGCGGACGTCGGGGTGCTTGAGCAGCGCGTCCTCGATCTCCACCGCGCTCATCGTCCAGCCCGCCGAGATGATGACGTCGTCGGAGCGGCCGCGGTGGTGGAAGTACCCGGCCTCGTCGACCCAGCCCCGGTCCTTGACGGGAACCCACTCGCCTTTGCGTCGCACCGCGATCTCGCCGAGCTGATTCGGCCCGAGCGGTCGCCCGTCGTCGCCGACGATCGCGACCTCCCAGCCCGGCGCCGGCTTGCCGAGCGTGCCGGGACGCACCTCGTAGTCCGAGAAGCCGGGGTAGTTCACGATGATGACGCCGACCTCGGTGCTCCCGTACATGCCGCAGGGACGCCGGCCGACCGTTCGCTCGAGCCACTCGAACGTACCCGAGTCCATCGGCTCACCGGTGAACGAGAGCTTGCGCAGCGGGCGCGCCTCGTCGGCGGTCAGCCCCGCATCGCGAAGCATCCGGTACACCGTGGGCGCCGCCGCGAGGTTGCTGATCTCGAACTCGGCGAGCGCCTCGACCACGCGCGCGCCGTGGAACTTGCCAGCGTAGCTTCCAAGGGGAATCCCCAGCGCGAGCGGCGCGATCGTGCCGTGCCAGAGGCCGTGGCCCCACGCGGGTGAGGACGGACAGAAGTACCGGTCGCCGCGCTCCAGGCCCACGCCATAGAGCGCTGCGACCATCACCGTGATCACCGCGCGATGCGTGTGACGGATCGCCGCCGGCAGCGCCCGGGTCGTGCCCGACGTGTACTGAAACACCGCGAGGTCGCCCGCCGCGGTGCTCGGCGCGTAGCGGTCGCGCTCGCCGGCGAGGCGCTCGTCCAGGTCGTCGGCGCCCAGCACGACGAGGCCCGGGAACCACTCACGCCAGCGCTCGGCGTCGCGCTCCACCAGCAAGAGCCTCGGGCGGCAGTCCTCGACGCGGAGCGCGACGCCGTCGGGACCGAACAGCGTGAACAGCGGTACCGCGATCGCGCCGCGCTTGAGCGTTCCGAACAGCGCGCCGTAGAAGGGCAGCGACGGATCGAGCATGATGGCGACCCGGTCCCCGCGCTCGACGCCCAGGCGCTCCAGGAGATTCGCGAACCGAGACGACCATGCCGAGAGCTCACGAAAGCCGCGCTCCTCGGTCCGTCCGTCGGCGTGCTTGATGCGCAGCGCGGTCCCCAGGTCGACGTGCCGGTCGACGCACTCGTGGGCGAGGTTGAGCCGTTCCCGATCGCCGTCGAAGAGGTCCCACAGCGCGTCCCAGCGAAAGGCGCGGAGCGCCTCGGGTGCGCTGCGGATGTCGAGCAAACGTGACACGTTCAGGCGCGGGCGGGCCGCTCGGGCAGGACGACCGTCGCGGTGCCCGCGGCCGTCGTCTCGCCGCGCTGGTTGTCGGCGCGGAGCGAGAGGTGGACGACGCCGCCGGGCTCCTTGCCGGTCACGGTCCCCCGGCACCAGGTGGTGTCGCCGATCAGGTTGTGACGCAGCACGCGCGCGTTGAGCCGGCGAAGCTGGCCGCTGTCACTCATCCAGTTGGTGACCAGGTGGCCGAGCCACGCGACGCGCTCGGGACCGTAGTCGTAGGCGCCCGGCACGCCGACGGCGCGCGCCATCGCCTCGTCCCAGTGCACACGCTCCGGCGGCTCGGGGACGCCCGATGCGTTCGGGATGCCGAGGGCGGGATGGCGCTCGAACATCTCGAAGGCATCCCCATGAGCTCGCACGTACAGGCTGCCCCACCCCTGGACGAACGCGATGACCGACGTCACCGTGAGCGGTCCCTTCGCCACGACCGGCAGCGGCTCGTCGACGGTGACGTCGTCCCAGTAGCGCGGCGTCCGCCCGCGGATCGCCTCGTTCCGGTACGCCGACGCGATCGCCTCGAGCTCGCGCTCGGTGTAGCGCGCCGGGGCCGCCTCCGCGTACTTGCCGCGCTCGCGCGCCGTGTCGCGCTCCGTCCGGAAGCACCAGGAGTCCGCCTCGCACACCACCTCGCCGGCCTGGTTCCGAAACGTCGTCCGGTAGATCTGCTGGATCGCACGCCGCGCGAACGTGGACGGCTTCTCCACGAGATCGAGCAGCACGCTCTCGCCGACGACCGCGTCGCCGAACCGGATCGGTCGCTGCCATCGGAAGTCCGTGCCCCCGTACATCGCGTGGATTCCGGGCAGGCCGCCCACGTAGCCGGAGACGACGCGGTCCATCGCGAAGAGGATCGTGGGCGGCGCCACGCCGGCTTCGAGCCAGAACGGATTGCGGTCGCCGATGCCGGCCGCCCAGTGGCGCACGGCGTCCCGCGTGGCGACCTCGATGTACGGCGTCGGGCGCCGGGCTGGGACACCGATGCGCTGCCGGAGCGCGGCGAGCGCGTCGGCCGTGATCAGCGGAAAGGCTTGCGCCCTCGGCTCCGGCAAGCGGCTACCAGAACTCGCGGGTCGCTCGCCGCGCGCCCTCGGCCATGCTGGCGAGCTTGGCCCACGCGATGTCGGGGTCGACGGCGGCCTGGCCCACCCAGGTTCCGAAGCCGCAATCCGTCCCGGCGACGACGTTCTCGCGACCGACCAGCCGCGCGTAGCGGCCGATGCGCTCGGCGACGAGGTCCGGGTGCTCGATGAAGTTGGTCGTCGAGTCGAGCACGCCGGGCAGGAGCACCTTGCCCGGCGGCAGCTTCACCCGCTCGAACAACCGCCACTCGTGCGCGTGCCGCGGGTTCGCCGCCTCGAACGAGAGGCCGCTCGGCCGGGCCGTGAACAGGACGTCGATGATGTCCGCGAGTGCGACGTCGTGGTGATGCGGCCCCTCGTAGTTGCCCCAGCACACGTGCAGCCGCGACCGCTCCGGCGGCACGTTCGCGAGCGCGTGATTCAGCGCCTCGATGTGCAGTCGCGCCATCGCGCGGAACTTCTCGAGGCTCAGGTCGGCGAACTGGATGTGCCGCCCCATCCCGAGGTCGGGGCAATCGACCTGGAGATCGATGCCGGCCCGCGCGACCGCCTCGTACTCGTGGCGCATGGCGTCGGCGATGGCGAACAGGTACGCCTCGTGACTCGGGTAGTGGTCGTTGTGGAAGAAGAGCGAGATCACGCCCGGCGAAGCGGCCGACATGAACGCGTGCTCGGCCTTCGCCGCGCCGCACGCGGCGAGCAAGTTCGCCACGTCCGTCTCGGCCGCGCGACCGTCGCGCACGCTGATCGGTCCGTCGCACGCCGGCGTCCGGCGCCGGGAGCGGCCGGGATCGCCGAAGACGCGCTTGGCCATCTCCGGGAAGTCGACCAGGTCCCGATACTGGAGCGGATGGCTGGCGCCGCCGAATCCGTTCAAGCGGTCCTTGACGTACGTCGCGTAGCTCGGCTTGCTCATCTCCCCGTCGTTCACGAGCGCGACGCCCGCGTCGACCTGCTTGCGCACGGTCTCCGCCACCGCGGCGCGGATGCGCGCGCCGAGCGCGCCCGCGTCGACCGGCACGCCCTCTTCCTTCGCGAACATCATCCGAATCAGGTCCGGAGGTCGAGGAAGACTGCCGGTGTGCGTCGTGAGGAATCGCTCGACGCTGTGCGGGATCGCCATCGCGCGGCGATGCTAACACAACGGCTCGGACGGGAGTACCATGCGAGCTGTGGAACCACGAGCCATGGAGCCACGCATCCTCGTGGGCACCGACGGCGGCCTCCGGAGCTTCGGCGACGCCGGTGCGCCCGCCGACGCGCTCACCGGGCACTCGGTGGCGGCGCTCGCCCACGACGGGCCGCGCATGTGGGCCCTCGTCGATGGCCAATCCCTCTACGCGTCCGAGGACCGTCGAGAATGGACCGCGCGCGCGACCCTCGACGGCGAGGACTCGGCGACCTGCCTGGCGCCGACCACCACGGGGCTCTACGTGGGGACCGAGGGGGCTCATCTCCGCCGGCTGCAGGCCGGCCGCCTCTCGCCGGTCGACTCGTTCGAGGCCGTCGACGGGCGCAAGACGTGGTACACGCCGTGGGGCGATCCAGCCGACGTCCGCTCCATCGCCGGCGGGCGCGGGATCGCCGAGGCGATTTACGTCAACGTCCACGTCGGCGGCGTCGTCCGCTCGCGCGACGGCGGGGGGTCGTGGGCGCCGACGCTCGACATCGAGGTCGACGTGCACCAGGTCCTCGTGCATCCGTCGCGCCGCGGCGTCGTGCTAGTCGCCGCCGCCGACGGGCTCGGCGTGAGCCGCGACGGCGGAGAGGTCTGGGAGTTCGCCACCTCGGGCCTGCACGGAAGCTACCTTCGCGCGGTGGCGGTGGCGGGCGACACCGTCCTGGTCACCGCCTCCACGGGACCCGGCGGCACACGGGCGGCGGTCTATCGGCGGCCGCTCGACGGCGCGGCGGCCTTCGAGCGCTGCGCGCGCGGCCTCCCCGAGTGGTTTCGCGGCAACATCGACACCGCGTGTCTCGCCGCGACCGGCGCCGTCGCGGTCTTCGGCACCGCCGATGGCCGCGTCTTCCGATCGCGCGACGGCGGAGTGACCTGGGAGCTCGTGGCGAAGGGACTCCCCGAGATCCACTGCCTCGTCGTCGGCTGAACCGCCCCGTCAGAATCCGGGCTGGAGGGTGATGCTGCCCTCGCCGATCAGCACGGTGGAGCCGCCGACCTTCACGTTGACGATCCGGCCCTCCCGCTTTTCGGCCGCGGCCTCCAGTACGCTGGGACGCCCCATCGCGACGCCCTGATCGATGCGCCAGGTGAACGTGCCGTCGCGATCCGCGACTCGCTCGGCCAGACAGCCGGCCAGCGTCGCGCTCCCGGAGCCAGTCGCGGGATCCTCCTCGATGCCGAGGGCCGGCGCGAACATGCGCGCGTAGAGGGAGCCGCCCGGCTGCGTCCGGCCGGTGAAGAGGAACAGGTTCGGCGCCCACGCCTGGGCGAAATTGGCGGTCCAGACGACGCGGTCCAGCGCCGCGCGATCGACCGCGGCCGCGTCGATCAGCTCGATGAAGCAGAACGGCACCCCCACGCTCGCGAACCACGCGTCGCGCACCGCCCCGCCCGGAAGCGAGAGGGCCGTCGCCGCGATCGCCGGCGCGGGACGGATCGTCGGGCGCTCGGGCGCGGTTTCGAGAGTCAGCCGAGCGAAGGTGTCTGCTTCGTCGAGGCGCAGCTCGACCGCGACCGGACCCACGCCTTCCTCGAACACGAGCGGCGCCGCGCCCGGCGGCGCCTCGACGAGGCCGAGGCGTCCCAGCACGGCCGCGGTGCCCACCGTCGGATGGCCGGCGAACGGGAGCTCCGTCTTCGGCGTGAAGATGCGGATCCGTCCAGCGTGCCGCGGGTCGGCGGGCGGCAGCACGAACGTGGTCTCGGCGAAGTTGAACTCGCGCGCGAGCGCCTGCATCGCCGTGTCGGACACACCCCGCGCGTCCGGGAAGACGGCAAGCTGGTTACCGCCGAAGGCGGTCGACGTGAAGACGTCCGCGATCACGAAGTGGTGCCGCATGCCCAGACGCGCCGCGGTCGCCTACCAGGCGGCCCGCAGCGAGCGCTTCACCTCGGCGATCCGTTTTTCGTCCCGCTTGTAGAACGTCCACTGCTTGATCCGCCGGGCCCGGATCAGACCGGCGCGCGACAGGACTTTCAAGTGCTCGCTGGCGGTGGGCTGGCTGACGCCGAGCTTCTCGGCGATGAAGAGGCCGCAGACCCCGTCGCGCACGAGATCGCCGTCCACTTGTGGCCGGAAGTGCTTGCGGGGCTGCTTGAGCCAGCCCAGGATCTGCTGCCGGCGCTCGCTGGCCAGGGCCTTGGCCACGTCGACGGACACCATATTCGTCACTTTGCCAAATGGCTAAGTCCATGTCAACATGGTCCGGCGTTACCGAGAGGAGCCGGCCATGTCGAGTCCTGTCGACCCGAAGTCCATCGAGGCGGTCGCCGCCGTCCTCGCGCCGTACCTGCGGGTCACGCCGGTCGTCGAGCTCGATGGAGCCGACTTCGGCCTCGCGGCGTTCCCGCTGGCGCTGAAGCTCGAGCTCCTGCAGCATTCCGGATCGTTCAAAGCGCGCGGAGCCTTCGCGAATCTGCTGACGCGCCGGGTTCCCCCGGCCGGTGTCGTCGCCGCCTCGGGCGGCAACCACGGCGCCGCCGTCGCCTACGCGGCGATGCGACGCGGAGTGCACGCGAAGATCTTCGTGCCCACGGTGTCGTCGCCCGCCAAGATCCAGCGGATCCGCTCGTACGGCGCCGACCTCGTCGTCACCGGCGATCGGTACGCGGACGCGCTCGCCGCCAGCCAGGCGTGGGTGGCGCAGTCGTCGGCGCTCGTCGTCCACGCCTATGATCAGCTCGAGACGCTGCTCGGCCAGGGGACGCTCGGCCGGGAGCTCGCCGCGCAGGCGCCCGCGCTCGACACGCTGCTGGTGCCGGTGGGCGGCGGCGGGCTGATCGGCGGCATCGCCGGATGGTACGGGGGCGCACTCAAGATCGTCGGCGTCGAGCCCGAGTCGGCGCCGACGCTCACCCACGCGCTGCGTGCCGGCCGGCCGGTGGACGCGCCCGCCGGTGGCATCGCGGCGGACTCGCTCGCGCCCCTCCACGTCGGCGAGCTCATGTTCCCCATCGCCCAGGCCCACGTTGCCCAGGTGGCGCTGGTCAGTGACGACGCGATTCGCCTCGCGCAGGAGGCGTTGTGGAGCTCGGTGAGGATCGTGGCCGAGCCCGGCGGCGCGGCCGCTTTCGCGGCCCTCCTCGGCGGCGCCTACGTGCCGCGCTCGGGCGAGCGCGTCGGCGTCATCGTCAGCGGTGGCAATTCCACTGCGGTAGATTTCGGAAGCACCTGAACGATCGCGCAGAAGGTCGACGCGTCATCGCCAAACCACCGTCACGGAGTGTAGCGGTACAAATGGCTGTCGCGCCGGACAAACCCCAGTCGCTGATAGAGGCGGTTCGCGGCTTCCCGCGACGGTCTCGACGTAAGTTCGACGGTCCGCGCACCAAGCCCAACGGCACGGCGGATCGCCTCCTGACTCAGCGCTTCGCCCACACCACGCCCTCTGACCGCCTCGTCCACGACCACGTCCTCGATCCAAGCCCGTACGCCCGTCGGAATCCTGAAAACGACTAGTGTGAGCAAGCCGACGATGCGCCCGTCTTCCCGGCGGTCTCTGGCGATCAGGACCGTATTGGCCTGAGCCTCGACGATCTCGCGGATCACGTCCGGCGCCGGCACGGCTGCGCTCCGCGAAAGCTGTGGGATCAACCGGTTGAAGGCTGCGATCAGCTCATCATCGACCCTGCGTGCCGGGCTGACCTCGATCTCGCCGGCTTGGGGAGTACCCACGCACCAGCACCTACTCGATACTGAAGTGGGCTTCGCGCGTGCGGCCGGTCTTGCCGTTGATCGGCAGGATGTCCTGTGGGCAGGCGGACAGCGCGATGACCAGATCCATCTCCGCGCGGAACACCACGTAGCTGCCGGGGCTCGAGACCGGCTCGCCCCACGCGAGCTGCCCGTCGGGCGTCCACGGAATGTTCATGAACAGGTTCAACGACGGCGGCGTCGCCCGGATCACGACGCCGAGGTTCGCCAGGGCCGCGTTCAGGTTGTCCTTGCAGTTGTCGTGATAACCCGGGACGCCGAGCAGGCCGTACCGCCATCGATCGCACGGCGCCATGAGCGTGTCGTGGGCGCAGCCCGACGTGTCCTCGATCAAGGTCAGGATGGGACGCCGCTGGTTGGTGACGAACGTGTCGCCGACGGAAGCCGCGAGCTTCATGAACGAGGCGCGGCTCGCTTCCATCGACATCCACTCCGTCAGGTCGAGGGCGTTGAACGCCCAGGCGTCGACCACCTGCGTGCCGTAACTGTTGACGACCTTGATGCGCTGACCAGCGCTCACGCGGGCCGCCTTGCCGGATCGCGCCGGGATCGTGACCAGCTCGGCCATCAGGCGGCCCCCGCGGACTTCTCGCGATAGTAGGAGTTGATGCCGGTGTCGGGAGGCGATCCGCTGACCATCGTGAGCATCGTGGCGAGCTCGCTCCGATGATGGGCCGCGTGCGTCGGCACGTGCAGCAGCAGCATCCCGAACGGCCGATTGAACGTCCGGCCCTCCGGTGTCTTGCCCTCGAGCGGCCGCCAGAGGTCCGTCTCGGTAATCCCACCGAGGAAGCGAAGCTGCTCGACCTCGAGCGTGTCCCACCGCGGCCGGAGGTCGCCGAGGGTCTCGATCTTGAGGCCATACGTGGGATCGCCGCGCGTGATCGAGGGCGGCCGGCCTCTCCACGTCTCGAGCCAGAACCAGTCGGCGCCATACATGTGAACGAGCATCGCACGGAGCGACAGTTCGCTGAACTGTTTGCCGACTTCGCGGCTGGCCGCGTCGTCGCCGAGCGCCGCGACGACGTCGTAGAGCCGGCGATTCGCCCAGTGGTGGTAGCTCCAGTATTCGCGGATCAGCTCCACGGACATCAGCCGCTCCTGAGGCCGTGGGCTCCGCGGTAGTCCGAGATCGCCGGCGGCACCCAGCCCTTCAGCGTTTCGGGCGGCGGCTCCCAGACCTCGACGCCGAGCGGACGGCACGTCGCGAGCGGATCGCCGGCGTCGGGCCCCCACACCGCGACCGAGAGATCGCCGTGAGGACACACCGAGATCGCGCACAGCACGTCGATCTCCGCGAAGAACTCCAGGAAGTCACCCTTGCGCGCCGGGCTCGGCTTGACGAAGTAGCGCCCATCGTCGGTGAGACCGGTGACCTGGAACACGTTCAGCACGTCGTGCACGTCGAGCTCGGTGAGACGGTAGGGCGCCACCGCGCGCACGAGGTTGCTGTGGCAGCAGAGATCGAACTCCTCTCCGTTGAGGAGCTTGTGGACGTAGGGGTCGCAGCGGGTGCCGAGCAGGTCGTGACATCCGGCGCCGTCCGCGTCGCGGCCGTACCGTACGGTGTCGCCGGTGATCGTCAGCATCGGCCTCAGGTACGGCAGGCACGACCAGAGCCGGTCGAAGGTCGTGACGTGCGCCTGGTGGAGCTGGCGCGTGCGCGAGGCCCAGAAGCGCTCGCGCGGGTTATGCAGGTTCCAGACGTTGAGGTCCGCCACCTGCGGTCCTTCGACCGCCGTGATGCGGAAGATCTGGCCCGCCCGCACCGGCCACGCACGACCGGAGCGCCGCGGGACGACGAACTGCTCGACGCGTCGGCGTCCGTCCTCGCGCGCCAGGCGTGTGTAGAGATTACGATCGATCTCGAGTGGCGACCCTGGTTTCGCTTCGTAGATCACGCGTGGCATTTGTTTGGAGAAGGGGGCAGCCTCCGCCCCCCTCTCGACTCCCCCCTTCGAATGTCGCGCGAGCGTTGACAACCGCCGAGGTGCCATAGTCTCATACCCGCCATCCCGATCGAGGGCCGCACCCTACTGCCGAGCAGGGAGGACCAGCATGAGACCGTCCCGAATCGCCGCCGTCACCGTCGCGCTCCTGAGCTTCGTCATCGGTTTCAGTAGCGCCGACGCCCAGCAGTGTCCCAAGGGCAAGCTCCGCGTCTACACGTCGTGGCCGATGCAGGGGGCGATGATCCCCGAGGGCACGGGCATGAAGAACGGCGTCGACCTTGCGGTGTCCGAAGTCGGCGGCGTAGTGGCGGGCTATTGCCTCGAAGTCGTGAACCTCGACGACGCTTCGCCCCAGACGGGCAAGTGGGACGGCGCGGTCGAGGCCGAGAACGCGAACAAGGCGGTGGGCGATCCGCTGGCGATCGTCTACATCGGCACCTACAACTCCGGGGCGGCCAAGGTCTCGATCCCGATCAATAACCGCGCCCACATGGCGCAGATCACCCCGGCCAACACGTACCCCGGCCTCACGAAGAAGCGCGGCGCGGCGCCCGGCGAGCCGGAGATCTACCGTCCCGGCGGGTTCGTGAACTACTTCCGCCCGGTGCCGGCCGACGACATCCAGGGCGCCGTCGGCGCCAAGTGGGCCAAGCGTCTGGGCGCCAAGAAGGTGTATATCCTCAACGACCAGGAGCTCTACGGTAAGGGCATCGCCGACGTCTTCGAAGTGATGGCTAAGAAGCTCGGGCTGCCGGTCGTCGCCAACGAGGGCATCGACTGGAAGCAGCCGGATCAGAAGCCCGTGCTCACCAAGATCCGCGCCTCCGGAGCCGACATGGTCTACATGGGCGGCGTCATCGAGACGGGCGCCCAGGTCGTGATCCGACAGATGAAGGAAGTCGGCCTGGTCGCGCCGCGCGTCCGCTTCGTCGGGCCCGACGGGCTCCTCGAGGAAGAGCTGCTCAAGGGCGCCACATGCGACGCCGCGCTGGCGACGGAGATGCGGGTCACCTTCGCCGGGCTGCCGTTCGAGAAGATGCGGGGCGTCGGCGCCAAGACCTACGAGACCTACAAGTCGAAGTTCGGGAAGGAGCCGACCGCGTACGCGCTCTACGCGGTGGAGGCCGGCCGCGTTGCGATCGACGGCATCCGCCGCGCCGCGTCCGCGATCGAGAAGGCGAAGGACGTCACCGAGAAGCGCGAGGCCGTGCGCAAGGCGATCGCCTCCACCAAGAACTTCGATGGCATCAACGGTAAGTGGAACTTCGACGAGAACGGCGACGTTGACTACGACACGATGTCCGGCTTCAAGGTCGTGAAGGCCGACGGACCGATCGGCTGCAAGTTCCAGTTCGAGACCATCCTCGAGTAGCCGCATCAGGGCACGCAGAATGCCGAAGAGCGCCCCGGCTCCGCCGGGGCGCGACAAACCTCCCGGGAGCGCAGGCGCCGCCATCTCGGCGCCCCCCAACACCGCATCGCCAAATCGAGGCGCGCCACGGCCGTGCCGGGGCGCGTCCGAGCCCGGGGGGGTATGGGGGGCCATCTCGGGGCCCCCCGAAACCGCATCGCCAGACCGAGGCGCGCCACGGCTCCGCCGGGGCGTGTCCGAGCCCGGGGGGGTATGGGGGGCCATCTCGAGGCCCCCCATCTAACGAATGCTCTGGTGGGAGGTTCTCGTCCAGCAGACGATCAACGGTCTCACTCGTGGGGCCGTCTTCGCGCTGATCGCGCTCGGCTACACGATGGTGTACGGGATCATCGAGCTCATCAATTTCGCGCACGGCGACGTCTTCATGCTGGGCCTGTTCATCTCGCTCTCGTGGTTCGCGCTGCTCGGGGTGACGAAGACGCTGGTCGGCTGGCAGCTCGTGACGATTCTGCCGCTGGTGTTCGCGCTGACCATGCTTACCACCGCGGCGCTCAACGTCGCCATCGACCGCATGGCCTACCGGCCGCTGCGCCGCTCGACGCGGCTGGCGCCGCTCATCACCGCGATCGGCGTGTCCTTCATGCTCGAGAACGTGGCCCTCCTCTGGAAGGGGCCGGCGCCGATCGCGTATCCCGACGTGTTTCCGTCGGTCGACATCCTGCGCGAGTGGTTCGGCGTCGACTCAGCGATCTTCATCACCACCAAGGACCTGCTGGTGGTGGGCGCGACGATCCCGCTGATGGTCGGCCTCAATTATTTCGTCACACGCACCCGCTGGGGTAAAGCGATGCGGGCGACCGCGCAGGACCGCGAGACCGCGCAGGCGATGGGCATCGACGTCGAGCGGACGATCTTGTTGACGTTTTTCGTCGGCGGCGCGCTGGCCGGCGCGGCCGGGCTCATCCAGGGCATGTACTACAACATCGGCATGTGGTGGATGGGCTACCAGGCGGGCCTGCGCGCGTTCACCGCGGCGGTGCTCGGCGGCATCGGCAACATGCCCGGCGCGGCGCTCGGCGGCCTCTTCATCGGCTTCTTGTCGGCGTGGAGCGACCAGTACATCTCGGCCCGCTGGACCAACGCGCTCGTCTTCGCGATCCTCATCCTCGTCCTCGTCTTCCGTCCGCAGGGGCTGATGGGCGAGCGGAGCGCGGACAAGGTATGAGCGCCTCGTGAGGCGCGGGCTCGGCTGGACGGCGCTGGTGGCCGCGCTGCTGGTGTACCCGTTCGCCGACCGCGTGCTCGGCTTTCAGACGGTGCACGCGGTCTCCGACGGGATGATCTACGTGCTCCTCGCCCTCGGCCTCAACATCGTGGTCGGTTACGCCGGGCTGCTCGACCTCGGGTACGCGGCGTTCTTCGCGATCGGGGCGTACGCGATGGGGCTCCTGAACTCCCCGCTCGTCGGCTCACCCTTCTACGGCCACGCCTGGAGCTTCTGGCTCTGCATCTGGATCGCCGCCGCGGTGTCCGCGCTCCTCGGGGTAGCGATCGGCGCGCCGACCCTGCGGGTGCGCGGCGACTATCTCGCGATCATCACGCTCGGCTTCGGCGAGATCATCCCGGTCGCGATCCGGAACCTCGGCGACATCACCATCGAGCTCGGCTCGTGGCGGCCGGTCGAGCGGCTCAATCTCACCGGCGGCGAGAACGGCGTGAACCCGATCGGCCGCCCCCACTTTCCGGGCGTCCCCTTCGAGACCGACCCGGTGCCCTGGTACTTCCTGATCCTGGTCATCGGCGCCGCGTCGCTGTGGGCGATGAATCGGCTGCGCGACTCTCGCCTGGGGCGCGCCTGGATGGCCATTCGTGAGGACGAGACGGCCGCCGATTGCACCGGCGTCAACCCGGTCTCGACCAAGCTTCTCGCGTTCGCGCTCGGCGCCTCGTTCTCGGGCTTCGCCGGCTCGGTGTACGCGGCGAAGCTCCAGGCCATCACGCCGGGCGCGTTCGAGTTTCAGGTGTCGATCATGCTGCTGTGCATGGTCGTGCTCGGCGGCGCCGGCAGCCTCAAGGGTGTGATCCTGGGCGGGATGCTCATCACGCTCTTCGACCGGGTGGCCCTCGCGCAGACCACGTTCTTCGTGCGCTGGGTGGGACGGACGATCGGCGCGCCCGCGCTCGTCGCCGCCGACCTCACGCTGTGGCGCTGGTTCTTCTTCGGCCTCGGCCTGGCCCTCGTGATGCTGCTGCGGCCCGAGGGCCTCGCCGGCCGCCGGATGAGACCGATCCCGATCGGCGACGATGCGGACGCGCCGGCGTCCGCGCCGGCGCCGCGCGTGGAGGCGATCCCGGGCTGGCTGCGCGATCGGATGCGCGGCGGCGGCAATTTCGGGACCGAGCCGATTCTCGAGATCCACGGCTTGACCAAACGCTTCGGGGGCATCGTCGCGCTCAACGAGGTCGACCTGATCGTCCCGCGCGGCGCGATCGTCGGGCTCATCGGCCCCAACGGGGCCGGCAAGACGACGCTCTTCAACGTCGTGACCGGGCTCATCCGACCGGAGGGCGGCCGGATCACGTTCGAGGGCGCGAGGCTCGGGGGGCTCCGGCCGAACGCGATCGTCGCTCGCGGCATCGCGCGCACGTTCCAGTCGATCCGTCTCTTCCCCCAGATGACCGTGCTCGAGAACGTGCTCGTCGGCGAGCACTGTCGCCTCGCCGCCAGCGTCGCGGGGGCCGTGCTGCGGCCGCGGGCGGTGGTGAGCGAGGAGGCGCGAGCGCGCGAGCGCGGGCGCGAGCTGCTCGCCTTCGTCGGCCTCGGCGGCAAGGAAGACGACGTCGCCCGCAATTTGCCCTACGGCGATCAGCGGCGCCTGGAGATCGCCCGGGCGCTCGCCACCGAGCCGCGGCTGATCCTGCTCGACGAGCCCACCGCCGGCATGAACCCGCGCGAGACCGCGACGCTGACCGCGCTGATCGGCACGCTGCGGCGGGAGCTGGCACTGTCGGTGTTGCTGATCGAGCACGACATGGAAGTGGTCATGGGGGTCTCCGACCGGATCACCGTCCTCGACTACGGCACCCGCATCGCGGAGGGCACGCCGGCTGAGATCCAGCGCCACCCGCGGGTGATCGAGGCGTACCTCGGCACCGGATACGAGCTCGAGCGCCATGCTTGAGCTGGCCGACGTCCACACGTACTACGGCAACATCCAGGCGCTGCGGGGCGTCTCGCTCTCGGTCGCGCCCGGCGAGATCGTCACGCTGATCGGCGGCAACGGCGCCGGCAAGACCACCACGCTGCGGACGATCCTGGGCACCGCGCGGCCGCGCCGCGGCACCGTGAGCTTCAACGGCCGGCGTCTCGACGCGCTCGCCACCGACCGCATCGTGCGCCTGGGCATCGCACAGTCGCCGGAGGGCCGGCGGATCTTCCCGCGGATGACCGTGCTGGAGAACCTCGAGCTCGGCGCCTTCGCGCGGCCCGACCGCGCGGCGATCGCGCCGGACCTGGAGCGAGTGTTCACGCTCTTCCCGCGGCTCGCCGAGCGCACGGCGCAGTCGGGCGGGACGCTGTCGGGCGGCGAGCAGCAGATGCCGAGCCTGCTCCTGCTCGACGAGCCGTCGATGGGGCTCTCACCGATCCTGGTCGAGACGATCTTCCGCATCGTCCAGGACATCAATCGCCAGGGGACCACGATCCTGCTCGTCGAGCAGAACGCGCGGATGGCGCTGCGCGTCGCGCACCGGGGCTATGTCATCCAGACCGGACGCATCGTGCTCCAGGACGAGGCTGCGGCGCTGCTGCGGTCGGACCTCGTGCGGAAGACCTACCTCGGGGAGAAGTAGAGCGACGTCAGCGCCGGACGGTCAGGCCTTCCAGGCCGATCTCCGGCATGCGGCCGGTCATGAGGTCGGCGACGATCCGCGCGGTGCCGCAGGCCATCGTCCAGCCCATATGGCCGTGCCCGGCGTTGAAGAAGAGATTGCGGTGGAGGCCGAGCCCCAGGATCGGTGGGCCATCGGGCGTCATCGGTCTCAGGCACGCGCGGTATTCGCCCCGGTCGTAGTCCGCGGCGTCGGGAAAGAGATCACGCGCGAGGCGCAAGATGTTGTTGAAGTCGCGCGGCGTCCAGCTCCAGTCGTAGCCCGCGAACTCGGCCGTCGACGTGAGGCGAAGCCGGTCGCCGAGCCGCGACCAGCCGACCAGCCATCGCTCGTCGACGCCGGGCACCGTCGGCGCCAGCCCGCCGGCCCGCAGCGGGAAGGTCGAGGAGTAGCCCTTCGCCGGATAGACGGGCAGGCTCACCCCGGCCGTGCGGGCCACGCGCGGCGCGCCGACGCCGAGGGCCAGCACATAGCTGTCCGCGCTCAGCACGCCGGCGCTGGTCACGGCCGCGTCGATCCGGTCACCGTCCGCGTGCAACCCGGTGACGCGCACCCCGAGCCTCACCGCGACGCCGAGCTTCTCGCGGCAGACGCGCGCCAGGTTCTCGACGAACACGCGCGAATCGCCGCTCGAGTCGCCCACGTCGCGGATCGCGCCGGCGATCTTGTCGCGCACCGGCTCGAAGACCGGATCGAGCTTGGCGACCTCGCGCGCGTCGAGGATCTCCTGCTTCTGGCCGTGCTCGGCCAGCAGCGCCATCTTCTTCGTCCCGGCCTCGAGCTCGGCGGGGTCACGATACAGATAGAGGGCGCCACGTGCGATCGCGTGGTACTCGATCGACTCGCGACGCACCAGCTCGTTCATCACCGCCTGGCTGTACTGGCAGAGCCGGAGCTTGATCAGCGTGTTCCGTCGCGCCCGCGCCGCCGTGCACTCGCGCAGGAAGCGCAGCCCCCACGTGTAGAACCCGAGGTCGGGCGCCAGCCGCACGCGGATGGCGGTCTCGGCGCCGCGCAGCGACTCCAGCAGCATGCGAGGCGCGCGCGGCGAGGCCCACGCGAACGAGTGGCCGGGCGCGATGATCCCCGCGTTGCCGCCGGTCGCCTCCTGGCCGAGCCCGTCCTTCTCCTCGAGGACCGTGACCTCGTGGCCCGCCTTCGCCAGGAAGTAGGCCGTCGTCACGCCGACGACGCCGCCACCGAGGACGAGGGTCTTCACGGTCAGGATTCGAGGAGGTAGCCGGAGCGCACCGGATCCTCCGGATCGAACAGGATCTGGCTGAAGCCGGTCAGGTAGGCGGTGCCGGTGATCTCCGGCAGAATCGCGCGGCGCCCCTCGACATCCGTCTCGCCAGCGATCCGGCCCCTGAAGTCGAGCCCGAGCAGCCCGCGGCTCGTGAACGTCGAGCCGACCCGCATGAGGCCGCGATGATGGAAGAGCGCCATCCGCGCGCACGTGCCGGAACCGCAGGGCGCGGCGTCGACCTGGCCCGGCCCCCACACGAGCGCGTTGGGCGACACGCCAGCGCCGTCCGGCAGCTCGTGGACGAGCACGTTGTCGACGCTCGTCTTGCCGAGACCCGGCACGGTGACCTGGAGCTGGGCATTGACCGCGTCGCGGACCGCCACGCCCCGCTGGGCGATCCGCTTCGCCAGTTCGCGCTTGACGGAGACTCCGACCCGCGCAGCCTCGACGATCGCGAAGACGTTGCCGACGCCCACCGAGATGTCGAGTGGAACCTCGCCCACACCCTCGACCTCGACGGTCTGCGCGGGAAGCGCGACGAACGACGGCGTCCAGCGCAGCGTGACCTCGCGGACGCGGCCGCCGGCGGAGTGCGCGATGGTCTCGACGCCGCCGGCCTCGGTGTCGATGACGACCGCGGTCTCGGCGCCCGCGCGCGCCACCATGCCGGTCTCGACGGCGACGGTCGCCGCGCCGATCGTTCCCTCGCCGCACGAGACGTAGTAGCCGCCGGGATAGATGAAGAAGAGCCCGAAGTGTGCTCCCGGCGTCACCGGCTCGGTCATGATTGCGATCAGCAAGCTCCGGTGGCCGCGCGGCTCGAGGCAGAGCCCGGTCCGGACGTGGTCGAGGTTCTCCTGGAACCAGCGGCGCTTCTCGCCGATCGTGGCGCCCGGGATCCGCCCGAGGCCGCTCGTGACCAACCGCATCCCGATCCCCGCCGTGTGGAAGTCGATCGTGGAGACCACGCGATCGGCTTGCATAGCCACCTCTCAGTTCAGTTTATAGCCGCGAAGGGAATCATACCGCAGGCGTTTCGCGGGTGAGGAAGTACGGCGCGGCGGCTTCGGCGAGCTCGACGCCGGCGCGGGCCTGGGCGAGCAGCTCGGTCGTGACGCCGAGCACGCGCTCGATGACCGCGCCCTCGTCAAACGCCAGGATCCGACCGTCGCGCAAGACCCAGGTGCCATTCACCATCACCGCCGTCACGGCCTCGGCGCTCGCGTGCTGGACCAGGTGCGGTACCGTCGTGGGCGCGCCCGCCAGCGCCGCCGTGCGTGGGTCGAGCAGCACCAGGTCGGCGCGCTGGCCACGCTCGATGCGCCCGAGCGCGCCGGCGAGCCCGAGGGCGCGCGCGCCGCCCGTGGTCGCCATACCGAGTACCCGGTTCGCGCCGGGCCACGATCGCGGATCCGGAGTCTCCGGCCGCGGGAGCATGAGCGCGAGGCGCATGACCTCGAAGAGGCTGTGCCGCCCGCCGGTGTTGGAGGAGTCAGTGCCGAGCGCCAGTGGCACCGCGCGCTCGATCAGGGTCGGCAGCGCCAGGCGGCCGCTCCCGAGCATCAGGTTACTGGCGGGGTTGTGGACGATCGTCACGCCGTGACGGGCGAGCAGCTCGTGCTCGTCGGACTCGAGCCAGATGCCGTGGGCGAGCGAGAGGCGCTCGTTCAGGAGGCCGCGGCGCGCCATCTCGGCGACGGTCCCGCCCGGCCAGACCGCCCGCCCCCGCGCGGCCTGCGCCCACGTTTCCACGAGATGGGTGTGGACCGGAAGCCTCAGCTCGTCGCCGAGCCGCCGCCACGTGGCGACGAGCCGTGGCGAGCAGCGCTGGAACGCGTTGGGACCGAGCGCCAGCGTGATGCGGCCGGCGCGGCCGTGCCACCGGCGGACCAGCTCGCGATACATCCGTTCGGCCTCCGCCGCATCGGTGCGCGGCGCGGCGTCGAGCGTCGCGCGGATCGCCGGCGGGAGTGCGATCTCCAGGAACTCGTGATCGAGCACGTCCTGCATGAACGGCGCGAACGCCACGCGCATGCCGCTCGCCTCGTGGGCGGCCAGCGCGCTCTCGACCCAGCGCGTGTGCGGGAAATGGTCGACGCACGCGGTGACGCCGTTGCGGAGCATCTCGGCGGCGCCCAACAGGACCGCGAGCCGGATCGCCTCGTCGCCGAGCACCTTGCCGTAGGCCACGGTGTAGAGCGCCCACGGCTCGAGCGGCAAGCCGTTCTGTGTTCCCTTCAGGAGCGTGCTGTACGAATGGTAGTGCGCGTTGACAAGGCCGGGCATGACGATCGCCCCGGCCGCATCGACGACCTCGCCGGATCGCGCGCGCGCGGCCGCCTGCTCGTCCGGGGTCAGCGCGACCATCGCGATCACGTCGCCGTCGACCAGCACGCCGCCCGGCGTCAGCGCGTCTCCCGCATCCGCCCGCACCAGCCGGCCGTTGGCGATGAAGAGGCTCGACGCCACGGGGCTCGGCTCAGGTGGTCAGCGACGGATACCAGTGGCGCTTGCCGGCGCGCGTCTGTCGCCCGTCCCACTCGGCCAGGATCCGCACGGCCAGGTTCGCGGCCCGGACGGCGTGCTCGATGCCGCCGTAGACGAAGCGGTCGGTGATCCGGTTGGCGATGGCGGTGCAGACGGCGCCCGCGCGGAGCCCGTAGAGCCCGGCCATCGTGAAGATGGTGGCGGCCTCCATCTCGAAGTTGAGCACCCCGGCCCGGCGAAGGTCGTCGACCTTGTCGCGGAAGAACGCTTGCTCGTACCCGTTGAAGCCCGGCCGGCCCTGGCCGCAATAAAAGGACGCGGTCGAGCAGCTCACGCCCAGGTGATAGCGGAGCGAGAGCCGCTCCGCCGCCTCCACCAGCGCCGCCGTCACCGCGTAGTGCGCGACGGCCGGATACGCGGGGTCGACGTAGTACTGGCTGGTCCCGTCGTGGCGCATGGCACCCGTCGAGATGATGATGTCGCCGCACTCGATCTCGCGCTGGAGCGCGGCCGTGGTCCCCACGCGGATGAAGGTGTCGCCGCCGAGGACCACCAGCTCCTCCAGGGCGCTCGAAGTCGAGCCGCCGCCGGCGCCGGTCGAGCAGCACGTCACCGCAACCGTTCCGAGGCGTCCGGAGAACGTCCGGTGCTCGCGATAGTTGGCGATACGCCGCGCCTCGTCCCACTCCGCGGCGATGAGATCGACTCGGTCCGGATCGCCGGGGAGCAGCACGTAGCGTTCCACGTCACCCCGCTTGCACCGGATGTGGTACTGAAGTCCCGCGTCCATCTCGGGCCGCGTCGCCGCCGATGTCCAGTCCGATGGAGTCATCGCGCCCCTCCTGGCTTATCCGGTCTTCCGCACCATCGCGGGCGTGCCGTCCCCGAACGTCACGAGGGGAACACACCGCGAGACGTTCTCGTCACTGCAGTAAGCGACGTCGTCAGGCGCGCCGATACGCCGCACCACCGCGGCCGACATCGATTGATCGAACGCCTCGCGGGGACCGGCGAAGACCGTCGCCGCGTGGCGCGCGATCGTCGCCGACTCGAGCAGCGTCGCGGGAAGCCCCGCGGCGTTCGCGACCTCCTCGCCGCTGCGCAGGAGCGTCGCGGCGCAATAGACGTCGTCGATGGCCGGGATCCGGCACCCGTTGCGGCCGGCACAGACCAGGCTCACGCTCCGATCGAGCCGGCGCGCCAGCGCGACGGCCTCGGCCATCACCGCAGCGCCGTTGCGCATGCAGCCGACGAGCACGTGCTCGACGCCGGCCTGCTGCAAGAGCGCGGCGGCGAGCGTGCCGTTGGTCGTGGCGAAGATCACGCGCCGGCCGGCGAGGTCGAGGTCCCTGAGCGCCGCCGGGGACGGCGAGAGATCGGCGACGGCCGCCTTCACCCCCGACGCGTCTTCGGCGCACACCAGGGCTGCGCCGACCTGCGCGCGAATCTCGTCGAGCCGCGGCAGATCGGCCTGCCGCACGAGGGCGATCTCCGGGGCACCGCGGTCGAGGAGCGTGACAATCGTGGTGCTGGCGCGGATCACATCGATCAGCACCGCGACCGGCGACGGCTGGCGCGTCGCCTCGCTGGGAAGGAAGCAGACCTCGAAGTCCACGGAGGGTGGACGCTACTGGCTGGCCGGCCCGGTCGCGGCGTTCGCGGAGGGGACGTCGCCGGGATCGGCCCCCTGGGCGCGCATCGCGCGCCGGATCGCCGCCGGATCGACGTCGCGCACGCGGACGCCGCTCGAGAGCGCCAGCGCTGCGGCGACGCCGACGGCCTGGCCCTGCACCATGCAGGGCGGGATCTCGCGTGAGATCTTCTGCGCCTGGGAATCCGCCGAATAGTGCCGCCCGGCGACGACCAGCTGCTCGACGTTCCTCGGCAGGAGCGCGCGGTAGGGGGTGTAGTAGTCCCGGCCCCGGCACACGGTGTCGGGAAAGTGGCGCCGCTCGACGACGTCGCGCTTGGTGACGACGTACTCGCCCTGGAGCAGCCGCGTCTGCCGGACGCCGAGCTGCGACGCCACGTCGAGCAGGTGGCAGCTCGCGAACCCGGGGACCTGCGCGCGCGCGAAGGCCACCAGGGCGGCGATCCGCCTCCGTCCCTCGACCTCGGCGGCGGTCATGTCCTCGACCTTGAGCGCGTCGTATCCGACCATGTGCGGGCAGTTGCACCACACGACGCCCGGCAGCGGTGTCTTGAGCCACCACATGTCCCAGGCGCCACCCAGCAGATGCTTGGCCTGACGGTCCAGCTCGGCGAACTCCTCGGGATGGTCGCGCTCGAACTCGAGCGCCGTGTCGGTGTCGACGTTGCCCAGCCGAAACACCGTCGTGACCATGTAGCTACCGACCGCGTGCGGCGCGCCAGCGGAGGCGGCGACGTCGAGGTCGCCGGTGGCGTCCACCACCACGTCGGCCAGCAGCGCCTGGCGTCCGGACTTGCTCTCCACGACCACGCCCCGGATCCGGGTGTCTTCCACGATGGGCGCCGCGAACCAGCTGTGCAGCCGGAGGTTCACGCGGCTCTCGACGACTACGTCGTCGGAGACGCGCTTCCATCCATCGGGGTCGAAGGCGACGGCGTAGACGATCGGCTGCGGCTTGCCCCGGGCGCGAAAGTCGTTGCACCCCCAGCGCGCCCACCGCCGCCAGGCGTCCCAGCCCACGCGGCGGTCCTCGGGCGGCGGCGAGATCGCCAACCCGAGCTTCTCCAGCCGCTCGATGAACTCGCCGACGAGCCCGGTGGTCGTGATCTCGGCGCCGTTCACCATGTCGTCGAGCACGAGCACCATACCGCCCGACGCGAGGCCGCCGAGGTACGGATACCGCTCGACCAGCGTCACGCGCGCGCCGCTGCGCGCGGCCGCCACCGCCGCGCTCACGCCGGCGGGACCGCCGCCCACGACCAGGACGTCGCTCGTATCCACGACCGGCGTGGTGCGCGCGACCTCGGCGATCGTCGCAGGCGCTGCCATCAGGCCGACTCGCCGGGCTTCCAGGTGACGATGCGCCGCTCCGCGAAGCTGACGACCGCGAAGAAGATCACCGCCCAGCCCGAGGCGACGAACACCGTCGCGTAGAGCAGCGGCGAGCGGAAATTGTGCGTCGCCTCGATGATCAGGGCGCCGAGGCCGAGGTCGGCGCCGATCCACTCGCCCACGATGGCCCCGAGCACCGACGTGGTCGACGCGATCTTCAGCGCCGAGAACAGGAACGGCAGCGAGCTCGGGACCCGCAGCTTCCAGAACACTTCGGCGCGGCTCGCCGACAGCACCCGCATGAGCTCGAGCGACTGCGGATTGACCGACGTCAGGCCCCGCACCATGTTGGCCAGCGTCGGGAAGAAGCAGATGAACGCGGCGATCACGACCTTCGACGTCATGCCGAGGCCGAAGATCAAGACCAGGATCGGAGCCTTGGCCAGGATCGGGATCGTGTTGATGAACACCGCGATCGGGTACAGCGCCGCCTCCAGCCGCTTCGAGTGCACGAACACGACCGCCATCAGGATCGCGAAGGTGTTGCCGAGCAGGAAGCCGACGAAGCTCTCGATCGCGGTCGGCGCGAAGTTCCGCAGCAGCGTCGGCAGCTCGGCCACCAGGGTGCGCGCGATCTGCGCCGGCGTCGGCGCGATGTAGATCGGCAGCGAGAACGCCCAAGCCAGCACCTGCCACGCGACCAGCAGCGCCGCCGCCGCCCCGAAGGGCAGCAGCGTGTCGCGCCAGCCGCGCGTCGACGCGGACGCGCCCGGCGCGCCGGCGCTGCGCTCGACGGAAGTCGCGGCGCGGCTCACCGTCGCCATCAGCAACTCTGTAACAACGCGCGCAGGTGCGCGGCGATCCGCATGAACTCCGGAGTCTCGCGGACGCTGAGCGGTCGCGGATAGGGCAGGCGGCAGTCGACCACCTCACGGACACGCCCGGGATTGGTCGCCAGCACGAGCACGCGCTCCGAGAGGAAGACCGCTTCGGGAATGCTGTGGGTGACGAAGAGGATGGTCGTCCCGGTCTGCCGCCAGATCCGCAGCAGCTCCTCGTTCAGCGTGTCGCGGGTGATCTCGTCCAGCGCGCCGAACGGCTCGTCCATCAAGAGGATGCGCGGCTCGGACACGAGCGCGCGCGCGATCGCGACCCGCTGGCGCATGCCGCCCGAGAGCTCGTGAGGCAGGGCGTCCTCGCGGCCCGCCAGGCCCACGAGCCGCAACAGCCCCTCGGGCGTCCACTGGGCCGACCGCTCACGCTTCTGGGGACCGACCTCCAGCGGGAGCCGAACGTTCTCGAGCGCCGAGCGCCAGGGCAGCAGCGTCGGATCCTGGAAGACGAAGCCGAGGTCGCGGTTGACGCGCGCCGTCGCCGGCGGACCGCCGAGCACCGCCACCGAGCCCTGCGTGGGCGCGACCAGATCGGCTACCAGGCGCAGAAGTGTGGACTTGCCGCATCCCGACGGGCCGAGGAGGCTCCAGAATCCACCCGGCGGAATCTCGATGCCGACGTCCTCGAGCGCGGTGACGGAGCCGCGCTCGCTCGTGAACCGAACGCTGGCTCCTTCGAGCTTGACGGCAGGCGTCACTCCCGCGCCTCCATTATCACCGCCTCGCCTCGGCCGGTGGGGCCCCAGCCCCGCGACGCCCTGCGGCTCGCACTACCACGGCGCGCTCGGCGCTCGCCCTACCCGATCTTCGGCCGCGCGCCAGCCGTCGCCTGCAGGATCGAGTCGGTCATCACGTCCGCGACCTTCGGGGCGGCGCCCTTGAACTGGCCGAGCTCTTCGTAGACGCGGAGCTGCTGCTCCCACACGCCGGGCTCCATCGTGCCCCAGCCCTTCGCCGCGGTGGCCTTGGTGAAGCTGAAGTTGAGGACGGGCTTGATCGCGTCCAGCTCCGCGTCGCGGTCCAGGTTCGGGTAGGCCTTCACGAGGAGGTCGACGGCCTTCTCCGGATTCTGATGGGTGTACTGCCATCCCTTGGCGGCCGCGCGAGTGAACCGGGCGAGCACGTCGGCGTGCTTCTGAATCGTCTCGTCGGTCGCGTAGTAGAGGTTGGCGTAGAGCTGGATGCCCGCGTCCCACAGCCGAAGGTCGATGCGCTCCGGCCCGAGCGGTTTGAGCGCGCTCGCGTTGGTCAGCCAGCCCGTGACCGCGTCGACCTGCCCCGTCAGCAGCGGCGTCATGTCGCTGCCCATGACCAGGACCTGGACGTCGGACTCCTTGATTTTGTTCTTGGCGAGGAGCGCCCTCAGCAAGATGCGCGCGGTGCCCTGGGTGCCGATCTTCTTGCCGACCATGTCTTGCGGCGTGCGGATCGGCTTCTTCGCCAGCGAGAAGTAGGTGAACGGGTGCTCCTGGTAGCCGACGGCGAAGCACTTGATGGGAATGGAGCCGGCGCGCGCCAGCATGAGCGAGGGGCTCGACGAGAGGTTCCCCGCCTGCGCGGACCCGGAGGCGACGACGTTGACGCCGTCGACGTTCGGACCGCCCGGCGCGATCTTCAGATTGATTTGCTCGGCCTCGAAGTACCCGAGGCTCCGCGCCACGATCTCGCCGATCTGTCCGTTGCTGATGATCCAGCCGAGCTGGAACGTCACCTCGGCGGGCGCCCCGGACGCCGCGCGCGGCACCGAGACGATGCCCGCGCCAGCCAGCAACCCGGCGAGCGCCGCCGCCGATTGCCCGAGCAAACGACGACGCGTCAACCCCTCGCGTACCCGTGGCTCGCTCATCTCCACGCCTCCTCCGATCTCCTCGAACCGCCCCGCCACCTTATCCGTTTTCCCCCAAGAATCCAAGCCACCGACGCCCCACGCCCGCGCGTCCAAATGCCGCCACGCTCGCGCGCCAAGCGCACGCAGAACAGCAAACCGCGCCGTGCCGGGCGGCGGCGCCTTGCGGCTCAGTTCGATGTGCGCGTCGCAGAGGCAGATCAACCGCCGACGTCGTCGCGTGAGGGGGTGGGGGTGGGGTCGACGCGACCCGTTCCCTCCCAGCGAAGCTCGGACGCACCCGCGCGAGATGGAGCCCAGCCGCAAACGGAATGCGCACGCGTGCCGCGTGGTCGCGCGACCCCACCCCCACCCCCTCACGCGACGACGCCCGCGAGTTGACCTGAACGCGTGCGTCCAATACGCTGCCCGAGTGACCGCGTGTCTCTGCAATCTCGATCCGGGCGTCGAGTACGAAGGGCCGCGCGCGATCTACGCGACGCTCGGCGGAAGCCCCACGTGGGGCCTGGGCGATCGCTTCCACGAGGTCGCGGCGACGCGCGGGCACGCACGGCTCGGCACCCACCGGCCGCGCACACCGTACGGGCCGGGCCCATGCCTCGAGCACTATCGCGCGCCGAGCGGCCGCGAGTTTCTCCGCATCCCGAGCTACGGCCAGGTGGTCGACGAGGATCCCCAGCTCCGCGCCAGCGAGTGGAAGATATTCTGGATCCTGTGGAAGGCCGGCGTGCGCGTGCTGCTCGTCGGCGGTACCAGCGGAAGCTGCGACTGGCGCCGCTCGGCGGCGGACGAGGACGCCGTGCGGCCGGGCGACCTCGTGCTGCCCAGGAGCTATCTCACCCGCGACACGATGCCGATGGGATTGCCCGGCACGGAGCTCGAGTTCTGCCTGCCGCGTCAGGTCGCGATCATGGACGATCCGTTCTGCCCTCCGCTGGCTGACACGCTGCGCGCTCACGCCGGGCGGCTGGAAAACTTCCGATTCCGGCGCGTCCACGGGCCCGAGGCCGGTGTGGTTCTCAACCGCTGGCTAGCCGGCAACGGATTCGAGTCGCTGGCGACGTGCCGGATGCTCGAGGCGCTGGGGCGGCAGACCAGCATGCCGGTGATCACCGGCGACTGTGTCAGCCCGGTGCTGGCGCGAGTCTGCGGCATGCATCTGGCGTACTACCACGTCGTCGCCAACTGGGGCACCGGCCTCGAGGTCGAGGACCCGACGATCGCGCTGAACCGGCTCTATATGGGCACGCTTGGGGCGGTGGCCGCGGCGTTCGAGCTCGGCTTTCTCGACACCGCGAGCGAGCCCACCATGTGCCGCTGTCGCGAGCTGCTGCGCGGCCGGCCGCCGGAGTACGCGCGAGCGCAGAGCCCGCGCGCCGAGGAGTGAACGCCACGTCGCTCAGGAGGCAGGGTTGAACACGATCGTGCCCTCGCTCAAGCAGATTGCTTCTGGCCTTCGCTTTCCCGAGGGCCCCGTGGCGATGGACGACGGCTCGGTGATCCTGGTCGAGATCGAGCGCCAGACCCTCTCACGCGTCACGCCCGACGGCAAGGTGCAGGTGATCGCCAGGCTGGGTGGCGGGCCCAACGGCGCCGCGATGGGACCGGGCGGCAAGATCTACGTGACCAACAACGGTGGTCTCAAGTTTTTGGAGCGGCCGGGAAAGATGTTTCCGATCGGCCAGGCCGACGACTACACCCGCGGCAGCATCCAGATCGTCGACCCGGTGACCGGCAAGTTCGAGACGCTCTACGACGCCTGCGACGGCCAGCGGCTTCGCGGGCCGAACGATCTCGTGTTCGACCGGGCCGGTGGCTTCTGGTTCACCGATCTCGGCAAGACGCGCGACCGCGACGTGGACCGCGGCGCCGTCTATTACGCGAAGGCTGACGGCTCGATGATCCGCGAGGCCATCTTCCCGCTGGAGCGTCCCAACGGCATCGGGCTCTCGCCGGATGAGCGGACGCTCTACGTCGTCGAGACGCCGACGGCGCGCTGCTGGGCGTTCCGGCTCTCGGCGCCCGGCCAGATCGAGTCGGCGAACGGCCCGTATCGCGGCGAGAAGGGCACGGTCGTCGCCGGGCTCGGTGGCTATCAGATGTTCGACTCGCTCGCCGTCGACGGCGAGGGCCACGTATGCGTCGCGACGCTGATCACCGGCGCGATCAGCGACATCTGGCCCGACGGCAGCCGCGTCGACCAGTACAAGCTCCCGGACATGATGGTCACCAACGTGTGCTTCGGCGGTCGCGATCTCGGGACCGCGTTCGCGACCCTGTCGATGGGCGGCACGCTCGTGTCGTTCGAGTGGCCCCGGCCGGGACTGGCCCTGAACCATCTCAACAAGAAGTAGTGCGAGCTTAAGAGGGAACTGGCGATGAGCATTACGGACCGCTACGGGTTGCCCCTCTCGACCTCCTCGGCCATCGCCGCCGAGCACTACCAGTCCGGCACGGACCGGCTGCTCTCGTACGGCTTCGGCGCTGATCAGTCATTCGCCGCCGCGGTGGCGGCAGACGGTGAGTTCGCTCTCGCGCACGCGGGCAGGGCGCTCTTCGCGCTCTTCCAGGGCGACGGCGCCGCGGCGAAAGCGGCCATCGAGCGCGCGCGCGGGCCCGTCGCCCGGGCGACCCGGCGCGAGCGGCAGCACGTCGAGGCGCTGGCGGCGATCGCCGGCGGCGAGGCGGCCCGCGGGCTCGGCCTCATCGAGGAGCATGTGCGCGAGTTCCCGCGCGACGCGCTGCTAGTCCACCAGGCCGGCAGCGCGATCGGCCTGGGGGGGCGCGCGGATCGGGAGGAACACCGGGTCGCCTTCGTCGAGCGGCTGGCGCCCGCCTACGGCGACGACTGGTGGTTCCAGTCCGCGCTGGCGTTCACGTATCTCGAGGTCGGGCGCTACGAGGAGTCTCGGCGCCTCTCCGAGCGCTCGCTCGCGCAGTATCCGGGTAACGCCAACGCGAGCCACAACATCGCCCACGTCTGCTACGAGACCGTCGACAACGAGGGCGGGATCGCGATGCTCTCCCACTGGCTCGACGACTACGATCGTCGCGCCCCGTTCTATTGTCACCTCGCCTGGCACCTGGCCCTGTTCGAGCTCCAGTGCGGCCGGCCCGCGCGCGCCTTCGCGATCCACGAGCGCGACATCGCGACGTCGGCGAACGCGCGGCTGGCGATGATCGACGGCTCGGCGCTGTTGTGGCGGTTCGAGCTCGACGGCGTCAAGGTAGGACCCCTGCCCTGGCGCACGCTCGCCGGTCTGGCGGCGCGTGTCACGCGCCCCGGGTTCATCTTCGGCGATATCCACGCCGCGCTCGCATACGCCTCGGTCGGCGACGACGGGGCGCTGACTGCGCTGATCGAGGGCCTCAAGGCCCTCGACGCGACGGGACATCCTATCGCCGGGACGGTGGCGCTGCCGCTGGTACGAGGGGTCGCGGCCTACGTGGCCGGGGACTACGCCGGCGCCCTCGCCCACTTCGAGTCGGTCGACGGCCAGATCCACCGGGTCGGCGGCAGCCACGCGCAGTGGGAGCTGTTCGAGGAGACGATGGTGGTGTGCCACCTGCGGCTCGGGCGCCACGACGACGCGGCGCGGCTCCTTCGCCGACGCCTCGCCTCGCGCCCCTCGCCCCGCGATCTCGCCTGGGTCGGCCAGGCGTCGTCAGCCTCGCCGAGCCCGGTCCCGCGTCAACCTTGACCTTCTCGATGCCGAAATGGCCTGTCAACCCGGCAACGCCGGGGAGACCGGCCGGCCGCGCGCGGGCGTAACACCTCGCTCCGCCGTCGTTTGGTCCCTCGGTCCACGGTGGCATCGCGTTTGCCACTTCCCGCTCGTCGGGAACTCGATGGGATCTCAGAACGCTCGCGTCCAGGGTCGCCGCGCTCGCATCGCCTCGTCGCTCCATCTTCCGCTCCGCCGCCTGGCGCTGTGCCTCGACTGCGAGGTCTGCTTCGAGATCGGCGCGCCGTCCTGTCCGGCATGCGGCGGCGAGACCTGGGTGTTGCTCGCCCGGTTCCTCGACCAGGGGCCGCTGCGACTGATGCCGCAGTTCCATCCGTTTCCGAAGAGCTGGAATGAAAGCTCATTGCCGGTCGCCGACGCCGACCAGGTGGCCAAGCAGCTCCTGATCATCGCTCGCGACCGGCAGAAGCTCTACGAGTACACGAAGCGCGCCTTTGCCGGGAATCCCACGGTCGAGGTGGTCCTAGATCGCCGCCGTGGCGAGCGACGGGGCAGCGGCGAGCGCGCCGGCCAGCCCGACCGTCGCCGGGGCGATCGCCGGCTGGCCCTCGACATCGACAATCACCTCAAGGCCCTCGGCTGGGCCGTGATGCGGCTCGACGTCTTCAAGGCGCGCCGCACCTCCATTCACTAGCTCTCCGCCGCAGCGCCGGAGCCCCTTCCCTCCGCCGGCACCAACGTTCTTGACCTCGCAGCCCAAACGGCGTATGCCTCCGCTCCAGGGACCCTGTGCATCCGATGGTGCGATCCTCGAAAGGAGCGACGGCATGACCTACGACCTGCTCATCAAGAACGGACGCGTCGTCGACGGCTCCGGCCGCCCCGCCTTCAACGGCGATGTCGCGGTGGCTGGAGGCAAGATCGTCGAGCTCGGGCGCCTGAGCGGCGCTGCGCGCCAGGTCATCGAGGCAGACGGGCGGGTCGTCTCGCCGGGCTTCGTGGACAACCACTGCCACTACGACGCCCAGGTCCTGTGGGATCCGCTGTGTACCTACTCCTGCCACCATGGCTCGACCACCGTCATCATCGGCAATTGCTCGCTGGCGCTCGCCCCGGTGCGACCGGAGTCGCGCGAGCGGCTGGCCGGGATGCTCTCCTACGTCGAGGCGATCCCGATGGACGTGCTCAGCGCGGGCGTGCCGTGGACGTGGGAGACGTTCCCCGAGTACATGCGCGCGGTGGGGCAGAAGCTGGCGGTCAACGTCGGCACGCTGGTCGGCCACTCGGCGGTGCGGCTCTACGCGATGGGGGAGGAGTGCTCCGACCGTCCAGCCACCGACGCCGAGCTCGACACCATGCGGCGCGTGGTGCGCGAGTCCCTCGAGGCCGGCGCGCTCGGGCTCTCGATCACGCGGAACATGAACCACTTCGACATCGCGGGAAAGCGGATCCCGGCGGCCTGCGCCCCGGAGTCCGAGCTGTTCGCGCTGGCCGACGTCCTGCGCGAGGTCGGCACCGGCGTCATCCAGTGCGGCGGCGGCACCAACCCCGAGCTCAAGGACGGCCTCCTCAGCCGGATCTCCGAGGCGTCTGGCCGGCCCATCATGTACAACACGCTCCTCGAACAGGCGCGGCAGCCGGGGCGGTGGCGCACGCATCTCGAGCACGTCGAGAAGACGGTGCGGCAGGGCATCCGCGCGATCCCGCTCTGCAACCCCGGGAGCATCGTCCAGCGGTTCACGATGAAGAACTGCCAGGTGTTCCGCAGCATGCCCACCTGGCTGCCGATCCTGCAGGGTCCCGACGCGGAGAAGCTCCCCGCGTACCGCGACCCGCAGATCCGCGCGAAGCTTCGCGCCGAAGTCGACGCGCCACTGGGGCCGGACGCGACCTTCTCCCAGCGCTGGGACCTGATGGTCGTCGAGGAGCCCAAGCTCGCGAAGAACCGCGGCCTCGCCGGAAAGCACATCGCGGAGCTCGCGAAGGCGCAGGGCAAGCACCCGCTCGACGCCTTCCTCGATCTCGCCGTCGAGGAGCAGCTGGATACGGTCTTCACCCTCGGCGAGATCAACACGGACACCGAGGCGGTGGCGCAGATCCTGGGAAGCCCCTACGCGATCGTCGGACTCACCGACGGGGGCGCCCACGTGCAGTTCCACTCGAACGTCAGCAACCCGACCCGCCTGCTCGGCTTCTGGGTGCGCGAGAAGAAGATCATGTCGCTCGAGCACGCCGTCCGCCGGCTCACCTTCGACTCGGCGACGGCCTTCGGCATCTACGACCGCGGGCTCGTGCAGCCGGGTATGGCGGCCGACCTCGTCGTGTTCGATCCCGACACCGTCTCCCCGGTCAAGGAAGACGTCGTCCACGATTTCCCGGCCAACGGCTGGCGGATGCGCGAGCTGGCCGAGGGCATCCACTACACGGTGGTGAACGGCGCGGTGCTGCTGGAGAAGGGTCAGCACACCGGCAACCTGCCGGGCCGCGTGCTGCACAACGCTCGCTACGCCGCCCACTAGCGGCGGCGCAAGGCTCTAGAAACACCGAGCGCCCCGGGTTCTCCGGGGCGCTCACATTTTCAGGAGCATGACAATGCTCACGCTCCCATAGTTAATCTGGGATCTCGGCCTCGACGAGATGCGCAAGAAGGGTGAGTGATTCTTGCCAACCGAGACAGCAAGCCTCGGGTGGAATGACCTCCGGCAGCCCTTCCTGCACGATGCTCAACTCAGTCCCGCAGGACACCTTCTTCAAGCTGATCGTCGTCTGCATCTCACCAGGCAGGTTCGGGTCGTCGAATCTATCGGTGTGGCGAATGCGTTCGTGTGGCACCAGTTCGAGGTATTTTCCGCCGAAGCTGTGACTGCGGCCGGTGGTGAAATTCGTGAACGACATCTTGTACGTGCCACCAACTTTGGCGTCCATATGGTGCACCTTGCCCGTGAACCCGTTCGGCGGGAGCCATTTGGCCATCGCATCCGCGTCGAGAAACGCCCGGTAGATCCTCTCGGGCGTCGCACGCAGCACGCGGTGAAATCGGACGCTGTTGGTCGGCATTATCGGCTCCTTTCGTTTCGTTGGCGCGTTCGTCAGCACTCCGAAGGCGATAGAGGTGTCACGCCCTCTGTGGTCAAGCGCCAGCGTCAGCCGCGCACGCCACGCGCAGCGCGAATACATCGGCTCGAGCGCCCGTGGGGCGGCTCATCGTGACTATGCCCGCGATCGCCTTGCCGGAAATCCGTACGACCGGGGTTCTGGGGCCCCAGGCAGGCTTTCCCTTACCGGGCGGCCGCGACCGCGGCCGACGACGACGCCAACGCCGCTTGCAGGAACGCGGGGTCGAAGATCCGATCGGCCATCACCTGGCAGCGCTTCATCAGCCGGTGCTCGTCGGGGCGGTAGTCGGGAATCGCGTTGTGCAGCGTGCCGAGGTGATCCCACACCAGCACGTCGTGCTCGGTCCAGTGGTGGGTGAACTGATACTTCGGCTGCAACTGATGCGCGAACAAGGTCTCCAGCACCCGATCGCTCTCCGCCTCGTCGAGCTCGTTGATGCGGATCGCGTAGCCGGGATTGCAGTAGAGCACGCGCTTACCGGTGATCGGATGCGTCAAGAACACGGGATGAACGGACGGCGGTCGCCGGCGGCGCTGCTCCGGGGACAGCGGCGCGCGCAGGCTGCCCGGGCGCACGCGCATCTTTTCCCAGAACTTGTTGAAGTCGTGGGTCGCGGTCATGCCGTCGAGGCGCGCCCGGAGCGCCGGATCGAGATCTTCGTAGGCCGCTTGCGTGTTGACGAACATCGTGTCGCCGAGCACGCGCCCGTCGCGGCGCGGCACCTTGACGGCGTAGAGCACGTTCAGGAAACCGATCGTCTCGTTGTAGGACATATCGGTGTGCCAGTCCTGGCCCGCGTCGGTGATCCCGATCGGCTCGCCGTTCTCGATGATGTTCGAGAGGTAGCCGACCTCCGGCATCCCGGGCTCGTGGTGCCGGCCGGTCAGCGTGGCCTGGATCACCCCGAAGCGTCGCGAGAAATCTCGGAGCTGGACGGCCTCGAGCTTTTGATCCGGAAATCTCAGGACCCCGTGGCGGCCGAGCGCCCGCAAGATCGTCGCGAAGTCCGTGTCGCTCAAGGGCCTCGCGAGATCCATTCCCCGGATGGTCGCTCCCAGGATCTGCCCACTCGGCTCGATCGCCGTCATCTCCCCCTCCTCGTCGCTCGCTCGGATTATACTGCGCCCGGTTCGCTAGCGAGGAGGAGGACACCCGATATGGAGATCAAGGCCGCGGTCTTTCGGAAGGTGCACGAGCCGCTCACGATCGAATCGATCGACATCGACAAGCCGTGGGGCCGCGAAGTTCTCGTGCGCACGGCGGCGACGGGCGTCTGCCACAGCGACCTGCACGTCGTCGACGGCGACGGCCGGTTCCCGCTCGACCGGCCGATCGTGCTGGGGCACGAGGGCGCCGGCGTCGTCGAGGCGGTGGGTGCGGACGTCACCACCGTTCGGCCGGGAGATCACGTGGTCGCGTGCCTGTCCGGCTTCTGCGGCAACTGCGTGCAGTGCCTGAGCGGTCATCCCAACCTCTGCGTCGGCGGTATCGTCACCCGCCCCGACTCGGCGGCGCCGCGGCTCTCGCAGCGCGGGCAGGGGTTCCGGCAGTTCATCGGCATCAGCAGCTACGCCGAGCGCATGCTGCTGCACGAGAACTCGATCGTGAAGATCGACCCCGCGCTGCCGCTCGACCGCGCGGCGCTGGTGGGTTGCGGGGTGCTCACCGGCGTGGGCGCGGCGCTGCGGTCCTCCGGGCTGCAGGCGGGACAGACCGTCGCGGTGTTCGGCTGCGGCGGCGTCGGGCTGGCGATCGTCCAGGGCGCGCGCATCGGCGGCGCCCGGCAGATCATCGGCGTCGACATGTTCGAGTCGAAGGCGGAGATGGCCAAGCGCGTCGGCGCGACCCACTTCGTCAACAGCAAGAAGGACGATCCGGTCAAGGCGATCCGCGCGCTCACCGGTGGCGCCGGCGTGGACCACGCCTTCGAGGCCGTGGGCAACACGACGCTGGTGCGCCAGGCCATCGAGAGCCTGGCCATCCGCGGCACCGCGACCATCGTCGGCGTGCTGCCGCCCGACGCGAAGATCGAGTTCCCGTGGATGGCGATCCGCCCGGAGTGTCGCGTGCAGACCTCGCGGATGGGCAGCAACCAGTTCCGCACGGACATTCCGCTCTATCTGGAGTTCTACCGCCAGGGCCGGCTGCTGCTCGACGAGATGGTGACGCGTCGCGGACGGCTCGACGACATCAACGAAGCTTTCCGCGCGATGAAGGCCGGCGAGGTCGCGCGAACCGTTTTGACATTCAACTGAGCGGACCTCGCTGGGGAGGCGCGGACAGATGACGCCAGGGCGACTCCTTCCCGCTCGCGAGCTTCTCGGCGAGCTGCTCCTCGAGCTGAAGCGACCCGCCGAAGCGCTCAGGGAGTTCGAGTCCTCGCAACAGCGCGAGCCCGGTCGGTTCCGCGGTATGTACGGCGTGGCGCAGGCGGCCGCGCAGGGCGGCGACATCGCAAAAGCGAAGCGTTTCTTTGCCAAGCTCGTCGACGGCGCTGGCCAGGGCACCGGGCGGCCTGAACTGGCCAAGGCCCGCGAATTCCTGGCCGCAAATCCGTAACCGGGGCCTCTCGACGTGTTCGATGGGCCGCCCCGAGAACTGGAGTAGCCGGATCATGATCGTCGACATGCACGCGCACATCATCCCGGAGACTTTCCCGCCCGCCGGGTCGCGGCCGAGTGCGTGGACGTGGCCGTCGATGGACCACTTCGAGGCCGGGCGGGCGCGCGTGATGATCGGCGGCGAGAACTACCGCACCGTCCACGACGGCAACTGGAACGTCGACCGCCGGCTGCGCGACATGCGGGCGCACGGCGCCGATGTGCAGGTGATCTCTCCGATGCCCGAGCTGTGCGCGTACTGGTTCACGCCCGCCGACGCGCTCGACTTCTGCCGCTACACCAACGACGTGGTCGCCCGCATGTGCGCGGCCGCGCCCGGCCGGTTCGTCGGGCTCGGGATCGTGCCGCTCCAGGATCCCGCTCTCGCCGCCAAGGAGCTGGCGCGCATTCAGACGCTCGGGTTCCCCGGCATCGAGCTCGGGTCGAACGTCGACGGCAAGTCGCTCGGCATGGCCCAGTTCCAGCCGTTTTTCCAGGAAGCGGAGCGCCTCGGCGTGGCGATCTTCGTCCACGCGCTCCGTCCCACGATGATGGACCGCTTCCCCACGAAGGCTCCGTTCAACCCGATCGGCTATCCGACCGACACGTGCTTGACCATCGCGTCGATGATCGACGGCGGGACCGCCGAGAAGTGCCCGGGGCTCCGGATCGCGTTCAGCCACGGCGGCGGCACATTCCCGTTCCTGCTGCCGCGCTACAACCATCACTGGAGCGGGACCTGGAACGAGGAGGCGCCCGGCCCGGGCCGCGGCGCCGGGGCGGCCGGGGCGCTGCCGCGCTCGCCCGCCGAGTACGCGTGCCGCTTCTACTACGACACGCTGCTTTTCGACCGGCGCGCGCTTCGCTATCTGATCGACATGATCGGGGCCCGGCAGATCCTCGTCGGCACGGACTATCCCTACATGGCGCCGGAGCAGCCGGTGGACAAGACGCTGCGCACGCTGGGTCTCCCAGCCGACGTCCACGAGGACATCACCTGGAACAACTGCTTCCGCTTCCTCGGGATCAATGCACCGACCCTGACGAGTAGACAGGGGTGAATCGCCGAGAGCTCCTCACATCCCTCGCGGTCGCGCTCGGCCCCGTGCCGTGGCTCGCGTGCCCGACCGTGGCGCGCGCGCAGGGCGCGCAAGTCGGCGGAACCACGCCGCCCGTCAACGTCCTCGAGTTCGAGCCGATGGCACGCCAGCGTCTGTCTCGTTCCGTCTGGGACTACATCTCCCAGGGCGCGGCGGACGAGATCACGCTTCGCCGGAACCGCGAGGCGTTCGACGCGCTCCGGCTGAGACCGCGCGTGCTCACCGACGTGAGCAAGCTCGACACCCGGCTCGAGCTCCTCGGCCAGAAGCTCGACTTCCCGATCCTGCTCGCCCCGGTCGCCGCGCAGGGGCGCATCCACAGCGGCGCCGAGCCGGAAGCCGCGCGCGGCGCCAGCGCGGCCGGCGCCACGTTCATCATCAGCACGTTCTCGACCACGCGGCTCGAGGACATCGCCCGCGCGGCGCGTGGGCGCGCCTGGTTCCAGCTCTACGTCAATCGCGATCGCGGCGCCACCCGCGATCTGGTGCAGCGCGCCGAGGTGGCGGGCTGCACGGCGCTCCTGATCACCGTCGACACGCCGGTCAACCCGATGCGCGATCGCGAGAAACGGTTGGGGGTCCAACGTCCGTACACCGGGCAGTCAAGCGGGGGCCGGGTCAGTCCCATCTACTCCGACGCCCTCGAGCCGACGTTGACGTGGGAGACCGTGGCCTGGATCCGCTCGTTCGCGAAGACGCCCGTGCTCCTCAAGGGCATCCTCGACCCGGACGACGCCCGCCGCGCCGCGAGCGAAGGGCTGGCCGGCGTCGTGGTCTCCAATCACGGTGGGCGCAACCTCGACACGACGCCGGCGACGATCGACGCGCTTCCTCCGATCATCGAGGCCGCGCAAGGGCGCCTGACGATCCTGCTCGACGGGGGCATCCGTCGGGGGACCGACGTCGTCAAGGCCATCGCGCTCGGCGCGCATGCCGTCCTGATCGGCCGGCCTTACGTGTGGGGCCTCGCCGTGGATGGCGCCGCCGGCGTCCAGCGCGTGATCGATATTCTGCGAGACGAGCTCGAGGCCGCCATGGCCCTCTGCGGCGCGCCGAGCCTCGACCGGATCAATCGCCAGCTCGTGTGGCCCGAACGCTGACGTTCGCCCACGCGTCTGTCGTCCACCCAGGAGGGAGCCAATGCTGAGAGTCACCGGCGATCTGATGTTGCCGACCGCCATCACTGGCTCGTACCCGCGGCCACTCTGGTTCACCGAGAGCCTGCACGGGCGCTCGTTCAAGTCGGCGATGGGCGAGTCGATTTTCCGCGAGCAGTACCTCGACGCGGTCGCGTGCGTGATCAACGCCCAGGAGGCCGCGGGGCTCGACATCGTCACCGACGGCGACAGCCGGTTCGATCTGGCCGTCGGCGGCAAGTCGTGGTTCTTCTACCCGATCGAGCGGCTCGGCGGCGTCGAAGGCCATCGCGACACCTCGCGCGGCTGGATGCAGCGCCATGGTCTGCGTCCGGGCCGCATCCTCTGGGAAGTTCAGGAGGCCTATCAGCCCGGCGTCGTCAGGAACAAGCTCACGCGCGGCCCCCTCGAGTACACGGCACTCTGGAAGGTGGCCCAACGGCTGACCGATCGGCCCGTGAAGTTCGGCGCGATCTGCGCGCCGGCCCTCGCCAGCATGCTCTGGGACGAGCACTACCGCGACGACAAGACGCTGATCTACGAGCTGTGCGACATCATGAACGCCGAGTTCCGCGAGCTGGCCGCCGCCGGCTGTCCGCTGATCCAGGTCGAGGAGCCGCCGCACCACGGCCGGACCACGCGGCCGGACTGTACCGACGCCGACCTCGAGTTCCTGACCGAAGCGTTCAATCGCCAGCTCGTCGGCGTCGACACCGAGATCTGGGTGCACACCTGCTGGGGGAACCCGAACCAGCAGCGCGTCTACTGGGAGCCGCCCAGCTACGAGCGGGCGCTGCCGTACTTGCTGCAGCTCGACGGCGACGTGATCACGTTCGAGTGCGCCAGCACCGATGGAAAGGATCTCCCGCTCTTCGCCAAGTACCGCACCGACAAGAAGATCGCGATCGGCGTGGTGAATCACTGCAACACGGTCGTCGAGCCGCCCGAGTACGTGGCCGGGCTCATCCGGAAGGCGCTCGAGTACATCCCGCCCGAGCGGCTCGTGATCACGACCGACTGCGGCTTCGGCCGCGAAGGCCTGAGCCGCCGGATCGCCTATTACAAGTGCGTCGCGCTCGTCGAGGGCACGAACATCGTCCGCCGCGAGCTCGGACTGCCCCAGGCGCGCGTGCGCGCCGCCGACCCGCGACTCTGGTTCGCCGGCGGGCCGTAGTGCGCGCTCACTCGACGTACAGGCGGCCGGCGACGCCGTGAGCTCCGTCGGCACCGCGGCGCAGGACGACGAACTCGCCCATGCGGATCATGAGCCCGGTCAGATCGCTCACCACGCTGCCGTGGGTGACCAGCACCAGCGGCGGCCCGCCGCGGTGGTCGGCGATGGCACTCTGCATCTCGGCGAGCTGGCGCCGACGGAGGTCCGCGTCGTTGAGCGCGCCCTGCAAGACCCCCCACGGCTGCGCCTTTCCGAAGGCCAGGCGGGCAGTGTCCATGCAGCGGCACCGGGGGCTGGACAGGACATCTCCGACGGCGACGCCGTTGCGGCGAAACGCCTCGCCGACCCTCGCGGCCTGCGCCCGGCCGGCCTCGTCGAGGTTGCGCTGGGTCGAGCAGTCGTCGAGCCTCGCGGTGGGTGGATCGAAGCCGCCGGGCGCATAGCTGTGACGCAGCACCACGACGCTGCCGGGCGCGCGCAGCGCGTCCCACACGGACTCGTCGGCCGGCGCCACCGACACCCAGCCACAGAGAGCCCCCACGATCAGCCAACGAACCGTCGCCATCGCCCCGCCTTTCATGTCGTGCGCGCCGCAGGCCGTCGCGGGGCTGGGGCCCCGCCGGCCGAGGCGCGGCTACGAACCGTCGACCACGTGTCGCGGTGGCCTGCCCCCGCTGACGTTCTGGCAATCCGGGGCCTGGAGCACCGCCGGGCCCGCCCCGGCGAACGTACCACCCCTATTGGTGGTCGGCGGCCATTGCACCACATCTGGGTCGTCTCCCGCGGGCATCAGATGTGCAGCAGACCGCCGCGGGCGTGCTGCACGAACGAGTCGTGGCTTACGCCCGCCTCAAAAGGGGAGGAGCCATGCGGAATCATTTCTCGACGATCGCTCTCGTCTCTTTGCTGACGGTGGCGCCGATCCTGGCCGGTTGCGCCGCCATGTCGTCGTCGGACGGCTCGGCGCAGAAGGCCGGCGGATCGACGGACGGCAGCGGCCTCGCGGCCGGCGCGGCCGACGGAGGTCGCGGCGGATCCTCGAGCCAGATGTACGGCAACCCCGCCAGGCCGAACCCGAAGGAGTTCACACGGGTCGGGGATCTCAAGGACATCCACTTCGACTTCGATCGTTACGATATCCGTCCGGAAGACGCTCAGCTGCTTGAGGCGAACGCGGAGACGCTCAAGGCCAATCCCAGCTGGGCGCTGCTCATCGAAGGGCACACGGATCAACGCGGTACGACCGAGTACAACATGGCGCTCGCCGATCGGCGAGCCCGCGCATCGATGCACTATCTGGTCTCGCTTGGTGTCCGCTCGACGCGCATCGCGGTCATCAGCTACGGCAAGGAGCGTCCAACGTGCGCCACGCCGTCCGAGGACTGCTGGAGTCAGAACCGCCGGGCGCACTTCCTGGTGAAGGCGCAGTAGCCCAACCTTCCCCGACGAGGAGGAGGAGACCTCCTCCTCGTCGAGGACACCTCCGCACTCTGTAGGGCATCGCAACCTACGCCGGCTTCTTCGACGCGTCACATCTCGCCCGCGTGTTCCGACGGAACACCGGCAGCTCACCCAGGCAGTTCCGCACCGCCTCCGCCGACTGACGGACGGTGCGACTCACCGCCGCGCCAGAGCCAGCGCCCTAGCGCGTCAGCGGGGCTGGGCCAGCACCTCCGCCGCCTGCTTCTCGACCACGGTGCCCTTGAAGAAGTCGGGGTTCACCTCGCCCCAGAAGCGCACGGCGTTGGTGAACACGAAGTCGCGGAAGTCATCGTCGTTCAAGAGCCCGTGCTCGACCAGCTCGTACGCCTCGGGGACGACGTCGGTCATGTCGGGGACGTCGAAGTGGCCGATGTCTGAGCTGAAGAACGCATTGAGGCGGGCCTTCCCCGGGTTCGCCTTGCGGTCGAAGGCCCACGCGTTGATCGGGTCGTCGGCCTCGCAGCCGAAGTAGAAGCGCTTGACGTAGAGGTCGTGGAAATCTTGCTTGCGCGTGATCTCGCAGCGCGAGTAGTCGTCGAGATCCTCCACGCCGCCGGTGCCGTCGCCGTTGTCGTCCAGACCTTCGCCCCGGCGCACCGCCTCCAGCACGCTGGGCTTCGCGTATTTCTCGGCGTACGCGAGCAGGGCTGCGCGATCGAGCCGCGCCGGGTTCGTGTTCTCGAGGGCATCCCGCTTCCGCTTCTCCCAGTGCCCGATGAGATCGGCGTACAACGAGCACGCCCAGCCCACGCCGCCCTCCAGGAACGCGAAGTTCAGCTCGGGGAAGCGCCGGGTGACGCCGCCGAAGAAGATCGCCTTGGCCATGGCCTCGCTGGCGGAGGCGAAGTGGCCGATGTGGTTGTAGCAGAAGTTCGACGGCGAGTTGCGGAGCAGGATCGAGCGCGCGCCGTTGTGGAAGCTCGGCGCGATGCGCAGCTCGCGCAGCTTCGCCCACACCGGATCGTAGTCGTGCTCGCTGTCGATCGCGATCGGGTCGTACCACTCGACGAACTTCGCGGCCTCCGGGTGCTCCTCGACCAGCGCGGGTACGGGACGGCGAATGAGGCTGCCCAGCATGACCACCTTGTAGCCGAGCTGCCGCGACGCGAACTCGAGCTCCTCGATCGCCTCCTCGGGCGTGTACATCGGGATGATCGCCGCGGGGATGATGCGGTCGCCGTACGGGCGGAACTGGTCCATCGTGAACACGTTGTACGCGCGGCAGAGAGCCCGGCGCAGCGTGTCCGGCGGCAGCCGATAGTAGCCGAGCCCGGCCGTCGGATAGACCACGCAGAAGTCCAGGCCGAGGTCGTCCAGCCGCTCGTAGAGCAGGCGCGGCATCATGGCGGTCGCGCGGTCGAGCGTGTTCTTGGTCGGCAGGAACCAGAATGCTTCCTGACCGATCCGGCGCCGGCGCCGCTCGGGCACGGACATCGAGAGCGCCGCGGGAATGCGGGCGCTCGCCATGGCCAGCGCCTCCACCGCGGCGTCACCGCCTATGCGACGAAATTCCTCGCGCATGTGCGGCGCGAACTCGGCCCAGTGTCCGTCCGCGTCGATGATCGGGTGCCTCAGGCGATCGTGGATCTTCCGCGCCTCGTTCTGACCGGTGCTCGACATGGAATCCTCCGGGACACAGCCTTGTCAGGGGATGATACTCTGCCCCGCAAACGCATGGATCAATTTGCGTCTCGACTAGCCGGCGCCGCGCCGGGCGATGAAGTCGAGGGTGGCCCGCGCGCACCGCTCGGCGTCGCTCGCCGCGACGTGATACGAGTTGCCCGGCAGCACCAGGAGCTCGGAGTCCCGGATCGTCTGCTGCCACGCGCGGGTCTCCTCCACCGACGCGAGCCCGCTTTCGTCGGTGGTGATGACGAGCGTGGGGCAGCCGATCTTCGGTACGTCGGCCCGGATGTCGGAGTAATTGATCGTGGCATTGAAGCCGACGAGCGTCGACAGGGGGGTGCGGCCCATGAACTTGATCCACCACTCGACCCCTTCGGCCGGAAACCGGTCGCCGAGCCGGCCCGCCATGGTGCGCCGCGCCCAGTGCTCGACGCCGCGCGTCTCGAACTCCTCGGTCAACGCCGGAATGCGCTCGGCACCTTTACGGAGGGGCGGCGGCGAGCCGATCACCGTGAGCGTCTTCACGCGCTCGGGACGGCGGGCGGCGAACGCCCGGGCGACCACGCCGCCGATCTTCGCGGCGACGAGATGGAAGCGTTGAACGCCGAGCGCGTCCATCAAGCCGGCGTAGTCGTCGATGATGACGTCGAGCGTCCACTTGAAGTCGCGCGGCATCGGGGTCGAGGCGCCGTAGCCGCGCATGTCCGGCCGCACGACTCGGAAGCGCCGGGCCAGCAGCGGCACCCACGCATACCACGCCAGGCTGCTCTCGGCGTTGCCGTGCAGCAGCAAGATCGTTTCAGGCCTGATCCACGGATCGGTGAAGTCGTCGACGAGATAGTGCATTCGCAGATCGGGAGAGGCCTCGAACGTCGGCATTGGGATCATCCTCCAGTCAGGGAGGCGCAATCATGACTCGTCCAACCGCCATGCTGCTGCTCTTCGCGCTCATCGGCGCGCTCGCCACGGCCACGGCGGCGCAGACGCCCTCGCCGGAGGGACAGACCTTCAACTTCCCCTGGCCCCCGGACTGGGTCGCGCGGGGAAAGTACCAGAAGATGGTCCTGAAAGGCATCACCGGCTTCAACCCGGGCCAGTGGGACGTTCACGCTTGCGGCACGCTGCCGGACTGTCTGATGCCCGCCTCCCCGCAGTTCAACGGCCTCGTGTACCACAACCCGGTGAACCCCGATGAGATCGTCTGCGACCTGTGCGAGAGCTGGACGGTGAGTCGGGACGGGAAGACCTACACCTTCCGCCTGCGGCAGGCGCAGTGGCACGACGGACAGCCCGTCACCGCGGAGGACATCAAGTTCTCCCTGGACCGAATCACGGAGCCCGGAGCGATTCGCGTCCGGACCGGGGTGCTGCGGTCGTTCTATGAATACCAGAGCGCTCAGGTGATCGACGATCGGACCATCAGGGTGCCGATCAAGTTCGCGAGCCCTTTGTTCATCGAGAATCTCGCCTCCGAGTACATGAAGATGTATCCCAAGCACGTCGCGCGCAACCTCTCGCCGGAGGATGCGCAGAAGCCGGGCAAGCTGATCGGGTCCGGTCCCTGGAAGCTCAAGGAGTTCAAGCCGAACATCTCGATCGAATACGTGCGCAACACCAACTACTTCAAAAAGGGGTTGCCGTACTTCGACGGCATGAGCTTCACGATCGTTCGCGATTACAACCGGCGCCTGGCGGCGATGCAGGTGGGGCAGGCCCATACCACCGAAGGGCCGACCATCGGCACGTACGGGAATGAAGATCCCATGCGCATGCAGCGGGAGACGAAGGGCCGCGTGCGGGCCATCTACATCCCCGAGGCCGTGCAGACCTATCTGGTCCTCCACATGAACAAGCCGCCCTTTCAAGATCCGCGGGTCAGGCGCGCGGTGTTCCTGGCCGTCGACCGGCACGAGCTCACCAAGATCGTGCGGTGCGCCGACACCTTCGGCTGCTTTGGGTCGGTCGGGACGTTCCTGCCCAACAAGGGAGGGCACGTCATCGAGTCCCCGGAGGATCTCGCGCAGGCGAAGGGATGGCGGCGGCCGAAGGACCAGGATCTTGCCGAGGCGAAGGCGCTGATGGCGGCGGCCGGGCATGCCAACGGCTTCAAGGCCACGCTGAATCTGGGCAACATCCCGCTGGTCGTCAAGTCGGGCGAGGTGCTCGCCGAGCAGCTCAGGAAGAGTCTCGGCATCGATCTCACGCTCGAGCCCGTCGATCGGGCGACTCAGACCGACCGAATCATGCGTGGCACGCATCACGCCTCGCTCGACTCGTCCGGCGTCATCATTCTCGATCCGGCCGATTACCTGAACCAGCACTTCCTGGTCGTCGGCGGCCAGAAGAATCCTGACGGCTGGAAACATCCGAGGCTGACCGAGATCATCCAGGCCCAGGCCAGGGAGCCCGACCCGGCGAAGCGTCTCCGCCTGTTCAAGGACGCGGTGGAGATCTTGCGAGGGGGAGAAAGCCACGTGGTGCCCCTCAGCTGGGGATCGTCGGGCGGCATGATGGACTACCGGCTCCAGAACTTCCACGTTCCCGGGTCCGAGCAGATCGTGAAGCACTTCGAGCACGTCTGGTGGGATCCGGAGGCGCCGCTCCCGCGAAACTGACCGACAGAAGGACCCATGGGAAAGTACGCGATACGGAGGACGTTGCTCTTCATCCCCACGCTTCTGGTGGCGACGATCCTCGTGTTCACGCTCTTCTGGATCGTCCCTGGAGATCCGGCGCTGGCGATCCTGGCCGGCGGGGAGGGAGATACCGGTTCGGTCTCGCCGGAGCAGCTCCAGCAGTTGCGGCAGACGCTCGGCCTCGACAGGCCGCTCTACGTCCAGTACGCGAGCTGGCTCGCCAACGTGCTCCACGGCGATTTGGGCACGTCGTTGTGGTACAAGACGCCGGTCTGGCACCAGCTGAAAGACCGGTTTCTCGTCACGATGGAGCTGGCCGTCATGGCGATCGTGCTGGCCGTCTGTGCGGCCGTTCCGCTGGGCGTCACCTCGGCCGTGAAACAGGACACCGGGCTGGATTACCTCAGCCGAATCTTCTCGAGCATCGGCATCGCGCTGCCGACGTTCTGGTTGGGCATCCTCATCGTGTACTTTCTCGCGTACTTCTTCGAGTGGCTGCCGCCCCTGGGCTACGCCACGGTGTGGGATGACCCGCTCCTCAATGTGCAGCAGCTGATCCTCCCGGCCCTGACGCTCGCGTTCAACGATCTCGCCTTCACGGCCAGAGTGACGCGCTCGTCGATGCTGGAGGTGATGCGGGAGGACTACTTGAGAACGGCCCGCGCCAAAGGACTCGTCGAGCTTCGAGTCGTCGGGCGACACGCGCTGAAGAACGCGCTCCTGCCCGTTTTGACCGTCTCGGGGTATCAGTTCGCCCGGCTGCTGGGCGGCGTCATCATCGTCGAGTCCATCTTCGTGGTGCCCGGGATGGGGACCCTGTTGATCGACAGCATCATCCACCGGGATTTCATCGTGCTGCAGGCCATCGTTCTCCTCATCGCCGCGGTCGTCCTGATCCTGAACTTGATGATCGACCTGGCGTACGGCGTGCTCGATCCCAGGGTCCGGTACCAGTAACGCGATGGCGCGCAAGCAAGAGGTGCTGGCGGGCGGAGAGACGGTGGTCGGGAGCGTCGTCCCCCAAACTCGCATCGAGTCGGACGCGCCCGCGAGCCCCTGGATCGCCGTGGCCAGGTTCGCGAGACGCAAGCCCCTGGGCGCCGTGGGCGGTCTCATCGTCCTGGCCCTGGTCGTGACGGCGCTTCTGGCTCCGCTGATCTCCCCGTACGATCCGCGCCAGATCATCCGAGAGGCGGACAACCGCGTCCCCGTCTACGTGGCTCCGGGAGCCGCCTATCCCATGGGGACCGACCACGTTGGGCGCGACATCGTGAGCCGGGTCATCCACGGCGCCCGGATCTCCCTGTACGTCGGGCTCGGCGCGGTCTTGATCGGAGTGACGGCGTGGTTCGTCGTCGGCATCGTCTCCGCGTACGCCGGGCGCGTGGTGGATCTCGTCGTGCAGCGAGTCGTGGACGCCATGATGGCCGTTCCGGGCCTGATCATCGTCCTGGCCATCATGGCCGTGCTGGGCTCCTCCTTGAACAACGTCATCATCGCGATCGTCATCGGTATGCTGGCTCCCGTCGTCCGCACGGTCCGGTCGCAGGTGCTGTCGGTGAAGGAGCAGGAATACGTCGTGGCGGCCCGGGCGATCGGCGCTCGCTCGGCGCGCATCATCGTGCGGCACATCATGCCCAACTGTCTGGCGATCTATCTGATCCTGGCCACCTACTATCTGGGCTTCGCGATCATCCTCGAGGCTTCGCTGAGCTTCCTCGGCGTGGGCGTTCCGCCGGATGTCCCGAGCTGGGGCGGCATGCTGACGGCGGCGGCTCAAGGCCACATCACGAAAGCCCCGTGGGCGGGCATCTTCCCCGGTCTCGCCATCTTCATCGTCGTGCTGGGCTTCAACCTGCTGGGTGATGCCCTGCGGGACGTGCTGGAGCCCAGGCTCCGGGGCGCGCGAAGGGGGCTCATGCGGTGAGCGCGCGCAGGGTCGAGGGCCGGAGCTACGACTACATCATCGTGGGCGCGGGATCCGCCGGCTGCGTGCTCGCGCACCGACTCACCGCCGAGCCGTCGATCCGCGTGCTGCTGCTCGAGGCCGGCGGACGGGACACGCATCCGTTGATCCACGTCCCGATCGGGCTCGGCAAGATCTGGGAGCATCGGATGTTCGACTGGGGCTACGACACGGAGCCCGAGCCCCGGCTCGACAACCGTCGTATCGAGGCGATGCGCGGAAAGGTGCTCGGCGGAAGCTCCTCGATCAACGTGATGGCCTACGTGCGCGGCCACCGCGGCGACTACGACCGATGGTCCCGGAACGGCTGCCAGGGCTGGTCGTACGCCGACGTCCTCCCCTACTTCAAGCGGTGCGAGAGCTGGGAGAAGGGCGAGAACACCTGGCGTGGCGGCCGCGGGCCGCTCTCCGTCATCGACACGCGCAATCAGGATCCGCTGTTCGACGCCTGGCTCGACGCCGCCCGAGACGCGGACTGGCCCTACACCGAGGACTACAACGGCAAGGACCAGGAAGGCTTCGGCCGCAGCCAGTGGACGATCAAGAACGGCCGGCGCTGCAGCGCCTCCGTGGCCTTCCTGCGGCCGGCGATGCGGCGGCCGAACCTCACGGTCGTCACCTCCGCGCTCGCGACGCGGGTGATCCTCGAGGGTACGCGCGCGACGGGTGTCGAGTACGCGCGCGACGGTGCCGTGCACCGTGCGGCGGCCACGCGCGAGGTGCTGCTGGCCGGGGGCGTGTTCAACACGCCGCAGCTCCTCATGCTGTCAGGCATCGGCGAGGCGGACCATCTCCGCCAGGTCGGCGTCGAGCCGAAGGTGAATCTCCCCGGCGTGGGCCGGAATCTTCAGGATCATCTCTCCGTCGACGTGCACCACGCCCGGCGCGGCCGCGGCCCGTTCCACGCGACGATGCGGCTCGACCGCGCGGCCGTCAGCATGGCGCGCGCCTATCTGCTCGGCACGGGCCCGGGCACCGTGCTGCCGAGCCGCCTGCACGCGTTCCTCAAGACGCGCCGCGAGCTCGCGGTGCCCGACATCCAGTTCCTCTTCCGCGGCGCGCCGGCGCGGGCGCACCTGTGGTTCCCCGGCATCACGCCGGCGTACGAGGACAGCTTCGGGCTTCGTCCGGTCATGCTGCATCCGGAGAGCCGCGGCGTCGTGCGGCTGCGCTCGGCGGACCCGAGCGCCCCCGTGCGGATCGTGCAGAACTTCCTGGCCACCGACCACGACGTCCGCACGATCCGCGAGGGCGTGAAGCTCGGACGCGATATCGCGAGTCGGAAGGCGCTCGACCCGTTCAGGAGCCGCGAGTCAGCGCCCGGGCCCGACTGCCGCACCGACGCCGAGATCGACGCGTTCGTGCGTCGCACCGCGATCACCGCGCATCACCCGTGCGCCACGTGCGCGATGGGCACCGGCGAGCACGCGGTGCTCGATCCCGCGCTCCGCGTGCGAGGTGTCGAGGGCCTCCGCGTCGCCGACGCCTCGGCCATGCCCGATCTGGTCTCAGGCAACATCAACGCCTGCGTGTTGATGATCGCGGAGAAGGCGGCCGACCTCGTGCTCGGCTCGTCGTGGACGGGCCGGTGACGGCTTTTGTCAGCCCTCCTTCCGCCGAGGGCATCTTGTCCGCTCGGCGTCGCGGTTAGAACAGCGGATTTCCTGCGCTGTCGGCATCGACCCCTCTGGTACGGCGCTTGCGGAGGCTGAGGAAGTAAGCCGGAGGGGGATGATGACAGGACGACTGACGGTTGTCGCGATCGGACTCTCTCTGCTCCTCGCGGGCGCGGCGATGCCGATGATGAGACCGCGTCTCGGGGATCCCTTGCCTGGTTTGACCTCGACCGAGCTCACCCGGTTTACACAAGGCAAGGCCGTGTTCAGCCGCGAGTTCACGCCGGAGACCGGTCTTGGGCCGTTCTTCAACAACGTTTCATGCGCGCAATGTCACGAGGATCCCGTGACCGGTGGCGCCGGGGCCTTCAACGAAGACGACGTCGATGTCGAGCGGCACGCCACCGCTGGCGACCAGCCGAAGACCTGCGACGAGCTGACGGGGTTTGGCGGACCGGTCTTCCGCGAGCAGACGACGGGGCCGAACCTCCCCCCGATCCCTGCCGACGCGGCCGTGCACGTCGGGTTGCGGTCGACACCGATGCTCTTCGGCTTTGGTCTCGTCGAGGCCATTCCAGAGAGCGCGATCCTCGCCCACGAGCCTCGCGCCGGCGGCCGAGCGGCCAGGCTCCCGGATGGACGACTCGGGCGCTTCGGTCGGAAGGCAACTGATCCTGATTTGCCAACCTTTGTCGCCGGGGCCTTCAACAAGGAGCAGGGGATCGACATCCCGGATGAGCTGAGTCCGGCCGATCTGGATCTCACCGTGGACTTCATTCGATTCCTCGCGCCCCCCGCGCCACTCCAACGGGACCACGAGGGCTGGGAGGTCTTTCATCAGGTCGGGTGTGCGGAGTGTCATATCCCGTCGTTCGTCACCAAGAGTCCGATCAAGGTGCTCGATCGACAAGTGGTCCACCTCTTCTCTGATCTGCTCTTGCATGACATGGGGCCCGCTCTCGCCGATCTGTGTAAGGGTGTCGCCGCCCGGGCCGAGTTTCGTACCGAGCCGCTCATGGGTTTGCGGGCGCGGAGCCGCTTTCTCCATGATGGACGGGCCCTGACCCTGCAGAGCGCGATCGTGCAGCATGGCGGGCAAGGGGCGGCGGCCGCCGCGGCGTTCTTGAACCTCTCACGCCGCGATCGCGAAGCGCTGCTCCGGTTCCTGAAGAGCCTATGACGCCGACGGTCGTGGAATAGGCGCCGGGCCCGACCCGGCCAGCGTCTCGGCGGGCAGCTCGATGACGAACCGCGCACCTCCGCCCGGGCGATTCTCGACGCTGAGCGTGCCTCGTTGATGCTCGATGATGGCGTGCGACACCCAGAGGCCCAGCCCTGTACCTTCACCGGCCGGCTTCGTGGTCGAGAACGCCTCGAAGATTCGCGGGAGCAGCGTCGCCGGAATGCCCGGGCCGGTATCGAGCACCTCGAGCCGGACATGGTTCGCCGGGGCGGCGCTGAGACGCAGGGTGAGCACGCGCGGGCCGGCGTGCGCCGCCATCGCCTGGTGCGCGTTCTGGACCAGATTGAGCAGCACCTGCTGGATCCTCGTTTTGTCGGCCAAGACCGCGGGAACGGGTTCCAGCTCGGTGATGACCTGGATATCGTCCTGCGTCAGCTCGTGACTCTTGAGCTCGACCACCCACTCGACTTGCTCTCGAAGATCACACCGTTCGCCCTCCGCCGAGTGCCCCCCCGCGAACCGCAGGAGGTTCTCAAGGAGCCGCGCGGCCCCCGACGTCTCCTCGACGATCGTGCGGAGGTGCTGCCGACCGGTCACGGACACATCCGACCTCATCAGCGACAGCTCCGCGAGAGCCAGGATCGTCGTCAGCCGATTTCGAATCTCGTGCGCGAGCCCCGACGCCAGCTTCCCGGCCGTCGAGAGCTTCTCGCCTTCGATGAGTTGAGCCTCGGCCACCTTGAGGCCCTCGAGGTGGTGCCGGGTATCCGAATGGAGCTGCGAATTGGCGAGGGCGAGGCCGATCTGATTCGCGCTCGCTTCGACGAGCGCGACCTCGGACCGGGTGAATGGCTCGGGTGCTCGACGGCCGAGTGACAGAACACCGAGCGGCCGGCCGCGGTTCCGGACCGGGACGCAGATGAACGCGCGGATCCCTTCCTCGTCGATCACCGCTCGCGTGGACGGCCCGAGATCGATGGCCGCGCCTGCGTCCGCCAGGTCAACCGTGTGACCGCTGGCCGCAACGCGACCGAGGGCGCCCTGACCGGCCGGCAGGATCCGGAGGAGCTCCCGCAGTCGGGGCCGCAGGCCCCGGTCGCCGCGAAGGTGCAGCGTCGCTCCGTCCGCGGAGAACAGATGCAGGCTCGAGATCTCGTGGCCGGTCACCCGGGTCAGGGCGTCGAGCGCGATGCGCAGCACCTCGTCGACGTCCAGGCTCGCGCCGATCGTCTCGCCGATGAGGTGCAAGATGCGGAGGTGAGGCTCGACGTGCAGCCGGCGGACGCTTTCCGACCGCCTGACGAGGTCATCGAGCTGCGACCACTGCTGGGCCGAGAGGTTGAGGAAATGGAAGGCGTATCCATCGAAGTCGGCGCGCACGAGAAACGACGCGACGTTCAGGCGCGTCTCGCCTTCGGGCAACGTCAGCGTCAGCGCCGTCTCCTGCCCCGGTCGAGTCACGCCGCCCGCGCGGATCTTGACCCCCGAGGTGCTGAGATTGACCGAGGTCGATTCCCATTCGCGCCCGTTCGGCTCGCGGGCTCGGACCGGCAGCGCCACGGGCGTCCGCAGTGCGCGCCGCCGCTCGATCGGTGGCGCCTCGGGGCGCCGATCCGAGGGACGCGGTTCAAGACATCCGAGCACTTCGGCCAGGCGTTGGAGGGCAACCGGCTTACCGATGAAGTCGAAGGCGCCCAGCTGTAGGCAGTCCTGGGCCTGGCTCTCCGTCGCCCGGCCGGAGATCACCACGGTCGGGACGCGTAGCTCGCGAACCACTTGAAGCTTCAAGAGATCGAGGCCGCTCATCCCGGGCAAGCAGATGTCGAGCAGCATCGCTTCCGGGCGCTCGGCACGGAGCGCGTCGAGCGCCGCTTCAGCGGTATGGACGACGAGGGGCTGATGACCCACCTCGCTCAGGAACTCGGCGAAGACCCCGCACAGGGCCCGATCGTCTTCGACCACCAGCACGCGCATGAAGGCAGCCTCCCTTCCGTGTCCTGCATGGAAAAGCTGTCTGAACGCTGTGCTGAAGGGAGTCTTGAGCAAGCGGCGTACCAGCGACAGCATGCCCGCACCGGGCGTAACTGGCCGTGAAAAGGATTTATTTTTCTCGATATTTCCGGAATCCCTGACGGCTGGGATCGCGCCGGGCCGTAATCCTTACACGGTCTCCCAATTTTTCGATAACGCGACGCGCTGAGCGAGGCAACGCTTCGGGGTTACCGCCGGAGCGCAAGCAGGTCCAGCACGGCGCCGATTCCCGAAGCTTTGCCTCGACGTCGCCGTCCGTCATCGGGTTGCGCGCGTGCCCCTTTTGGATACTCGGCGCGCTCAGCAAAGCGCTGACCGGAGCGGGTGATCACGTCGATCTGCGACGGGAGCTCCTGGGGCACCGCCTGGCGGCCCGATGCGTGCATCGCGGCGATCGTCTGCAGCCACGACACGTCCAGCTGGCTCCTGGCTCCGGCGGAATCCACGGCGGTCACGGTTCCTCACGGCGGATGGTGGAAGCGATCCTCGGCGGACTCAACGGCGTGCTATGTTGAAGGCCCTCACTCGGAGGCAGCGCGCCATGGTGAATGATCGAGCGGAGAAGTATCGGTCCCGCGTGCGCAAGCCGGACGACTTCGATGCGTTCTGGGACCACGTGCTGCGGCAGGCGGCGGCCATCCCACTGGAGGCCGAGGTCGTCCCCGACCCGCTTCGGACATCGGAAGACGTCGAAGTGTTCCAGGTCTTCTACACCAGCATCGACCACGTGCGCGTCGCCGCCTGGTATTGTCGTCCCGCCCGCAGAGCGGAGCGGACGCCGGCCGTCATGGTCCTGCCGGGCTATCAGATGGACCCGCCGATTCCCAAGGAGTGGGCGCGGAAAGGCTACGTGGCGCTGTCAGTCGCGCCGCGGGGCAAGCTGCGCAGCAATCGCCAGTTCAACCCGGGCTATCCGAACCTCCTGACCCACAACATCGTGGACCGGCATACGTACGCTTATCGCGGGTTCTACGTGGATACGTGGCGCGGCATCGACTTCCTGCTGTCGCGTGCGGAGGTCGAGTCGACGCGTATCGGCGTCACCGGCAGCAGCCAGGGCGGCGGCCTGACCATCACGACCGCCGCGATGCGGCCAGAGGTGTGCGCGGCCTCGGCCGGGGCGCCGTACCTCTGTGGCTTCACCGACGCGATCGAGCTCACGCACACCTATCCCTACGAAGAGATCAACGACTATCTGCGCCTTCATCCCGAGCGCCGCGCCGAGGTGGAAGAGACAGTCGCCTACTTCGACGGGATCAACTTCGCCGACCGGATCTCCTGCTCGATCATCGTGAACATCGGCTTGCAAGACAATGTGTGCCCGCCGGAGACCGGCTACGCGCTGTTCGACAGGATCGGCGCCGCGAACAAGCGCCTGTATCCTTACGCCGGGCACGGGCACGACGCCGGCCGCGCGCGGCACAGCGCGGTCGCCGACGCCTTCTTCGCCCGCCACCTCCTGGGCCGCGAGGGAAGCCTGTGACCTCGTACTGGAACGATGTCCTTGCCGCGCTGGCGCTCTATCCGGCGCGTCCGGAGATCGAGGCGCTCCCGTTGAGGAGCACGGCGTTCGCGACGCTCTACGGAGTACGGCTCACCAGCCTCGGCCCCTATCGCCTGTTCGGCTACCTGAGCATTCCCGCCGGCGCCGGTCCGTTTCCCGCGATCTACTATCCGCCGAAATATCAGAGCGTCCTGGAGATCATCCCGCAAGGGACGGCAAATCTGATGCGCAGCCGGTACGTGACGTTCGCGCTCGCCGGCCGGGGTCAACGCAACGCCGACACGCCCTACGCCGCACTGTTTCCCGGCCTGCTCACCGACGGCATCGACGACGCCGCCTCGTACGTGTTCCGCGGCATCGTGGCCGACAGCGTCCGCGGACTGGAGTTCCTGCGCTCGCGGCGCGAGGTCGATGCCGCACGCGTGGTCCTCGCGGGCAACGACATCGCGCTCATGACCGCCGCCCTCACGACGGGGGCGACACACGTCGTGACCACGCCGACCCTCTTCTACCAGACGGCTGAGCTGGCTCCGAAGAGCCACGCGTACCCTCTCGAAGAGATCAACGACTACCTGCACCTGTACCCGGCGCGCGCCGAGGCGGTGCGCCGCACGCTCGCCCACTACGACCTGCTCGGTCTGGCACCGCGCGTGACCGCCGCGACGCTCCTGATGGCCGGCGCGCCGTCCACCCTGCTCGATGGCGCGGCCCTGCGGCCCCTCGCCACCGCGCTGCGCGGCCCGGTGACCGTGTACGAGTCCCAGCAATCGCTCTACAAGGACGGCCTGTACAGCGAGCGGTGGATGGCCGGGCAGTGCGGCATCGCGGACGTACAGAGCATCCTTCCGGAGCACTGGCGGGATTAGGCGCGGCGGCGCGCGCGGATGTCCGAAGACGATGAGTCGAGGCGGAACCGACTTTCGGGGATCGGCGTGAACAGGTGCGCGAACCTCGGCGGAACGGCGACGTCGGCCAGCGAGCGCACGCGACCGCCGCTGTCCGCCCGCACCGCCACCAGGAACGAGCTCCCCCGGTCCGCGATCTCCTGCAGCGCCGCGGCCATCCGCGCCTCGTCTCCGCCGTAGTAGCGCGCCGCCACCAGCCGCTCGGCGGTGTCGGCGCCCACCACGAACGTCACGCCGGGTAGCAGGCGCGCCTTCTCGAGAAACGTCGGCGCCCGCGTCAGCTCGACCCGCGCTCGTCCCGCGAACTGCGCGAGCCGGCTGCGCACCTCGCCGGAATCGAGCGGCGCCTTGTCGACGTTGGTCACCGAGAGCTCGAAAGCGACCGGCAGCTGCCGAAGACCCTCCGCGACTCGCGCCAGCAGCAAGTGGCCTTCGTGGAGCGGGTTGAACGAGCCGGGAAGCACGACGCCCGGAGCCGGCGCCGATGGAGCCAGCCGTCCGTCGGGCCACGCCGTGACGCGATCGAGGCCTCCGGCGATCAGCCGATCGATCGGATCGCTCGCCGCCGCGGCGGCCGCCGTCGTGTAGCGCTCGTCGGCGTCGAGCAGGACCTGAGGCGAGGGCGCGTCGACCCCACAACCCCTGGCCAGACACAGCACGATGGCGCGGGCCACCAGGTCCTCTTCGGCCGCCCGATCGCGCCGCCCCTTCGCCAGCACGATCGACGCGACCTCGGTGCCGGCGGTGGCGGCGACGGCGATGTGGCAGCGATGCTCGCCCTGCCGAGGCCGATCGGTGACGAGGCCCGCGGTGGCGCCGAGCCCGAGCAGCAGCGCGCCCGCCGGGGCGAGCTTCGCCGCGCGCTCGCGCGAGCGCTGCGCCATCGCCACGGCGGTCTCGACGCTGCAGGCCTGAGGCGGATCGAAGCCCAGGAACTCGGTCAGCGAACGCGCGTCGTACGGCACCACCGCCTCGAGCAGCAGCCGCGATCCGCCGGGCACGCGCAGCAGCTCGGCGATCGCCCCGCTGCCCCCACCGGTGATCGCGAGCACGGCCTTGCGGCCGGAGTCGTGCATCGCGGCGATCGTTTGCGCCCACGACGCGTTCAGCTGCTGGCGCAGTGCACTGGCGGAATCCACGCGGTCACGCTCCTTTCGCGGATGTGCTTCGCCGGATGGTGGAAGAGATTCTCGGCGGAGTCAACGGCGTGCTATGGTCGAGACCCCTGATCCGCTCGGCCGCGGAGGCGCACATGTGGACACGGCTTCTGGTCACGCCGGCTCTCGCGGTACTGCTGCTCTCCGCGACGGCCCCCGCTCTCGAGCCGCCGACCTTCAGCGACGAGGTCGTCCGGATCCTCCAGAATCGCTGTCAGACCTGTCACCGTCCGGGGGAACACGCGCCGTTCTCCCTGCTGAGCTACCGCGACGCGTACGACAAGAAGGACGACATTCGCGACGCCGTCCACGCCCGCGCGATGCCGCCGTGGAAGCCGGTGTTCGGGTTCGGCGATTTCCTGGAGCCGCGCCGCCTCTCCGACGCCGAGCTGGCAACGCTGCTGCGCTGGGTCGAGGCGGGCGCCCCGGAAGGCGATCCCGCGAATCTTCCGCCGCCGCTCGTCTTCTCGGAGGGATGGAAGCTCGGGCCGCCCGATCACGTTCTCGAGATGGCCGAGCCCTACACGGTGCCCGGCCGGGCCAGCGACGTGTATCGCTGCTTCGTGATCCCGACGAGCTTCCCGGAGGATCGGTGGGTCACGAAGGTCGAGTGGGCGCCGGGTGACCGGAAGCTCGTCCACCACATCCTCTCGTACATCGACACGACGTCCGCGGCCGAGGCGCTCGATCGGCGCGACCCCGGGCCCGGCTACACCTGCTTCGGCGGGCCCGGATTCAATCCGGCCGGCGGCCTCTCCGGCTGGGCGCCGGGCATCCAGCCGCGGGTGATGGCTGACGGCGTCGGCATGCTCCTCCCGAAGGGCGCCCGGGTCGTCGTGCAGATGCACTACAACAACAACGAGCCCGAGAGCCGGACCGATCGCACGCGCGCCGGCTTGCACTTCGCGAAGGGGCCGATCGACAAGCGTCAGCGCTCCATCGCGGCCCTCAATCGCACGTTCACGATTCCTGCGGGCGACCGTCGCTACGAGGTGCGCGCGTCCTGGACGGACTATCTGGGCCGCGACCTCCACGCCAACACGATCACGCCGCACATGCACCTGCTCGGGCGCGAGATGATGGTGACCGCGACGTATCCCAACGGCCTCGTCCGTCCCCTCGTTCACATCGACGACTGGGACTTCAACTGGCAGGGGACGTACACGTTCACACAACCGGTTCCACTGCCGAGGGGTACGCGGATCGACGTGGTCGCGGTGTTCGACAACTCTGCCGCGAACCTCCGTCAGCCCAGCCGTCCGCCGCGTCCGGTCAGCTGGGGCGAGGGCACCATCGACGAGATGGCCATCGTCTTTCTCGGCGTGACGGTCGACGCCGAGCGCATCGGGTGGCGCCCCGCGGCGAAGTGATGCCGCTCACCGGAGCCCTTCCTCATTTGCCGGTGAGCCTGGCGACGACGGGGGCGAGGATTTCCATGTAAGGCTCGAACGTGACGAAGTAGGAGAGCCCCCAGCGCTCGCGGCGAGCATGCAGGGCTTCCACCATCTCGTCCACGGTGCCGATCAACACGTAGGGAGCCTCGAGGATCTCCTCGACGCTGAGCTGCTTCCAGCTCTTCTGGAGCTCCGCAGCCGCTTCACGCCGGCGATCCGTCACGATCACCCGCTGGATCTGCGCGCTCAGCTCGAGACGATCGAATCGCTGGCGGGCTGCTTCCCGCACCATCCGCATGCGCTCATCGACGCCCGCGACCTTCCATCCGGTCATGTCGGGCACGGTCCCGCCGCGAGTGAAGGTGATGCCCGTGAAATTCACGATGTCGGCCTCGTGCGCCGCCAGCGCGAGGAGGCGAGGGCCGTTGCCACCGATGATGACGGGCGGATGCGGCCGCTGGACGGGACGTGGATGGATCCGGTGGCCCGTGACCCGGTAGTGCTGGCCGGCGAAATTGACTTCGGCGCCGCCGAGCAAGCCTTTGATGATCGTCACCGACTCGGCGAGCCGCTCGACCCTGATGCCGCCTCGATCGAAGCGGAGCCCGGCCTGATCGTATTCGATCCGCATGTAGCCCGCGCCCAGCCCCAGCTCGAGCCGCCCATCCGTCAACACATCCATCGTCGCCGCCTCACGCGCGAGCAGCACGGGATGGCGGAGATCGTTGTTGAGCACGTTCGTGCCGACCCTGAGGCTCGTCGTGGCGTCCGCGGCGCTCATCACCGCCGGGAGGGTGGCCAGCATGGCGGCCAGGTGATCGGGCACGAGGAGCACGGAATAGCCGAGGTCCTCGACCGTGCGCGCCTTGTCTTGCCACTCGGCGCGGGTCGAGGCGTCCCGCACATTGATTCCGAAGCGGAACGGCTTCATGTCAATGCATCACGGATCCGCCGTCGACGTTCCACGCCTGACCGGTGATGTGATCGCCCTGCTCGGAGGCGAAGAACAGCGCCAGGCGCGCGATGTCGTCGGGACGCGCGACGCGCCCGGTCGGCGGCAGGCCCAGCACCGGGGCGGAGGGATCGCGTTCGGCCAGCGCGCGCTCGCGCCGCGAGGTGGATTCGCGCCGGCTGGTGTCGACGCTGCCGGGACAGATCGCGTTCACGGTGATACCGAGCGCCGCCACCTCCTGGGCCATGACCTGCGTGAGCCCGATCACCCCGAACTTCGACGCGGTGTAGGCGCCACGCCGGGGCGTGCCGCGCTTGCCCGAGACCGACGCCATGTTGATGATCCGCCCGCTGCGCCGCGAGAGCATGTGAGGGATCACGGCCCGGCTCATCAAGAACGTGCCCTTGAGATTGACGTCGAGCACGAGGTCCCACGCCTCTTCCGGCACTTCCCACAGCAGGCGGCGATCGGCGCCGTGAGGCGCCGCCGCGTTGTTGACGAGCACGTCGACGCGGCCGAACCGCGCGAGCGCCTCCGAGACGAAGCGCTCGGCGTCGGCGGCGCGGCTCACGTCGCCCACCAGCGTGAGGACGCTGCGTCCGAGGCCTTGAATCTCGCCGGCCAGGCTGTCGAGACCCTTCCAGCCGAGACGGATCTCTTCCAGCCCCTCCTCGTTCTCGTTGCGCGTCCCGCCCGCGGCGATGTCGGTCGCGACGACGTCGGCACCCGCCCGGGCGAACGCGACCGCGATGGCGCGGCCCATCCCGCGCACCCGCCCGCATCCGGTGATCAGCACGATCCTTCCGTCGAATTCGCCCACGGCTATTCCCCGCTACGCCGGGCGCCACGCGCGCTTGGACATGGCGTCGACGTCGCTGATGACCTCCACGACGGCCGGGCTGTTGGAGGCGAGGGCTTTGTCCAGCGCGGGCCTGATGTCGTCTGGGCGCTCCACCCGAATGCCCACGCAGCCCATCGCCTCCGCCACCTTGGCGAAGTTCACCTCGTGGCTGAAGTGCCACATCTCCTTCGCGCGGCCGCGCTGCTGACCCTTGTACGCGTCGTCGAAGAGGTGCTTCTCCTGGTTGAGCGCGTAGTTGTTGTTGACCAGCATGATCGCGTTGATGTCGAAGCGCGCCGCGGTCTCGAGCTCGGCGAGGTGGTAGTAGAAGCCGCCGTCGCCGCAGAAGCCGATCACCGGTCGGTCGGGCAACGCGCACTTGGCGCCGAGAGTGGCCGGGAAGCCCCACCCGAGCGAGCCGGCGCAGCGCAGGAACCGCTGACCCGGCCGGGTCAGCCGGATCATCTGGCCAGTCCACATGCCGGAGTGGCCGGTATCCGACAGCACGACGCCGCCCTCGGGCAGCCACTCGGAAATCTCCTTGCAGATCCGCTCCGGACGGATGGGCACCGCGTCCGAGCGGCGCATGCGACCGGACTCCTCGCGATACTCACGCACCAGGCTCTGCGCCCGGCCGAGCCACTCGGTCCGTGAGCGCGGCGAGCCCACGGCGGCGATGAGCTTCTGCAGCGTCACTTTGGCGTCGCCGAGCAGCGCCGCCTGCAGCGGGTAGTTGCGTCCGAGCTCCTCGGGATCGATGTCGAGCTGGATCGCGGCGACTCCGGGCCTGGGGACCTGCCAGTTGGTGGTGACCTGCCCGCCGGCGTGGCTGCCGATGAAGAAGACCAGGTCCGCCTCGGAGAGGACCCGGTTGGCGCACCAGCGCGAGTAGGTCCCGGGAACGCCCACGTTCAGCGGATGATCGTCGGGCAGCGCGGCCTTGGCATTGAGTGATGTCGCCAGGGGGATCTGCAGCAGCTCGGCCAGCTTCACCAGCTCGGCCTCGGCTCCGGACCAGATCACGCCGCCGCCGGCGAGGATGACGGGACGCGCGGCCTGCGCCAGCACGCTCACCGCCGCTCGCACCGCGTCCGGCTCCGGCTCGGGACGGAAGGCCGGAACACGCATGAACCGCTCCTCCCAGAGCGGAGTCAAATCGGCCTCCCGCTCGAGGACCTGGGCGTGCGTGCCCGACATCTCGAGATGCACCGGCCCCGGCGCCGCGCTGGTCGCGGCGCGGAACGCCTGCCGCAGGAGATCCGGGAACCGCTCGAGTGCATCCACGTGGAAGTTCGCCTTGGTGACCTGGTCCCACATCGGGAAGTCTTCGATCTCCTGGTAGACGTGCTTGTACCGCGAGGCGGCGTCGACACCGCCCGTCAGGGCGAGCACGGGCGAGCACGCCAGGTAGGCGTCGCGCAGCCCGGCCGCGAGGTTGGCGGAGCCGATCGTCTGGGCCAGGCAGACGCCGGGCCGGCGCGACGCCCGCGCGTAGGCGTCGGCCATGTACGCCGCGGCCTTCTCCCCGTGCGTCACCACGCGGCGAATGCCCATGTCCTCCATCTCGGCCATGGCCGGCAGCATGATCGTCGGGACGAAGAAGACGTGGGTGACGCCGTAGGCGTGCACCGCTTCGGCAAAATAGCGATTGCCCGTCATACGTGGCATGAAGAACCTCCTATCCGCGGAACGCAGGAGCGACGTGCGCGCCGAAGCGGCGCAGCGACGCCATGACCTTGTCGTGAGCGAGTCCGCCCCAGCTCGCCTGGCACATGACGTGGCCGAGCCCGACGTCGCGCAGCGCCGCGATCTGCTCGGCGACACGTTTCGGCGTGCCGTACAGCGCGCCGGTCTCGAGCACGAAGCGCACCCCGTCGGCGTGGGAGACGGCCGGGTCCATCCACGGATTCATCGCCGCAGTGCTCACGCGGAAATCCGACGGATTGTAGGCCTCGCGCACGTGGTGCATGTGCTGCCGGTAGTGGAGCGTCGCCGCCTGCACGTCGTCTTCGGCCTGAGCCTCGCTGTCGGCGACGTAGAGGAAGCGCCACACCGACGCCTCCCCGAGGAGCCTCCGCTGCGCCGCCCCCTCGTGGCCCCCGGCCTCGAGCCCCTCGCGGTAGCGCGCGAGCCGCTCGGGAATCCGCGCGTTCGGCACGCAAGACATCATCACCGGGATCGCGGCGCGGCCGCACTCCACCAGTGACTCGACCGCGATGACGCTGCGCCAGATCGGCGGATGCGGCCGCTGCACGGGCCGCGGCCGGACCGCCGGCAGCCGCACGGAGAAGAACTTGCCGTCGTGGACGAACGGCTCTTCGGTCCAGGCGCGCGTGAGCACCTCGACCGCTTCCTCCATCCGGTCGCGGCTGTCGTCGCTCCGCAGGCCGAAGCCGACGTACTCATATTCGTTGTAGGTGGAGCCGCGCCCGATGCCGACCTCGAGCCGTCCGCGGCTCAGGTTGTCGAGCACGGCGAGCTGAATCGCGAGACGCACGGGATGGTGCAGCGCCATCTGGATGACGGCGAACCCGAGCCGCGCACGAGAGGTGCGCGCCGCCAGCGCGCCGGCGAACGGAATCGGGTCGGCGTACGCGCACTCGCCGGTGAAGTTGTGCTCGGTCAGCCACAGGTAGTCGAAGCCCATCGCGTCGGCGAGCACGCCCTGCTCGAGCTGCTGATGGATGCACGCCAGATCGTCCCCGGCGGAGGGCGAGAGCGACAGCGTCATCCAGCCGAACTTCATGGGGTCAGAACATACGGCAGGACCCCCGCGCCGTCCAGCGACAACGGCCGGAGCCTCTCGGCGGTTGACGTTCCACCTCGGTCGAATTAGGCTTCCCGCACCTTACGGAGGACATCATGACAAAGCGCCTCGTGCTCGCGGCACTCCTCGGCGTCCTCGTCCTGGGCGGCAGCGCCGCCCACGCCGGTCCGCCACCGGCCTATTTCGTCGATGAGACCACGCTGCCCTTTGACGCGCTCCCCGGGACCAGCACGACGCGCTACTGGGGCGTCCACGGCGGCGCCGGCTACCGGATCGAGGTCCCCGACAACTGGAACGGCGACCTCGTGCTCTATGCTCACGGCTTCCGTGGCACCGGTCTCGAACTGACCGTCAGCAACCCGCGCATCCGCCAGGCCCTCGTGACGAGCGGCTACGCGTGGGCGGCGTCCAGCTACAGCACGAACGGCTACGACGTGAAGCAGGGCGTGAAGGACACCCACGCGCTCGGCGAGCTCTTCAACGGGCTGGCTGGTCACCCGCTGCGCGTGTACTTGACCGGCCACTCCATGGGTGGCCACATCACCGGGGTGGCCATCGAGCAGTATCCGCAGGCGTACGTGGCAGCGCTCCCGATGTGCGGCGTCATGGGTGACAACGAGCTCTTCGATTACTTCCTGGACTTCAATCTCGTCGCCCAGGCGCTGGCCGGAGTCCAGGCGGAGTTTCCCTTCCCCGCCGACTACCAGACGGCGGTGGTGCCGGCGGTCAAGGCCGTACTCGGCGCGCCCTACCCGGGCGCGCTCAGCATCCAGGGACAGCAGCTCCGCGGCGTGACCCAGAACATCTCCGGCGGCCCGCGACCCGCCTTCAACACCTCATTCGCGGTGTGGGGAAACTTCCTCTTCACGGTCGGCGTGACGGGTGGTGACATCGGCGTCGCCCCCGGTAACGTGCAGGACAACCGCGACACGATCTACCAGATCGATACCGACCCCGCGCTCTCACCCGACGAGATGGCGCTGAATGCCGCGGTGCTCCGCGTGGCGCAGGACCCGCAAGGCCGCCATCCCGAGGGCCTCGCCAACATCCCACCGATCTCCGGCCGCTTGCCCATCCCGGTCCTGAGCCTGCACACGATCGGCGATCTTTTCGTGCCCTTCTCGATGGAGCAGATCTACGCCCGGCGCGCCGCCAGCGAGGGCGCCTCCGACTTTCTCGTGACCCGCGCCATCCGCGACCACGCCCACTGCGGCTTCGCGGTCGTGGAGGAGGCCGCGGCGTTCTCGGACCTCGTGAACTGGGTGGTGAACGGCGTCAAGCCGGCGGGCGACGACATCCTGACGTCGGCGGCGGTGGCCGATCCGAAGTTCGGCTGTAAGTTCTCGGTGCCCGGGCACGCCGGCTTCGCCGTCTGCACGCCGTGAGCGGCTGACGGTCCGTCTGACGCAGGACGCCGCGCGGCGCCTCCTGCACCGCGGCCCCGCGGCACGGGCGCGGCGGTGTGGCCATCGGGATGGATCTCACGACGCGTCGTCCAGGCGGGCGAGCAGCGCGGCCACGTTCGGCGCACCGCTCGGCGGGCGCCAGTCGACGTGCACGACCACGACACCGTCGCTGTCCAGCTCACGCGCGAAGAGCCCGAGTCCGACGTTGACGACGCGGAGCGGTTGCCCCAGCATGCTGGCGACGCTGACCGCGCACCGTCCAGCATCGTCGGCGCCAGCTCGGGCGCAGATCATGGGGTGCGGCCGGCCGCGCGTGAACTCGTCGGCGCCAAGATCGAGGATCCGGTGGGTGCCGGCCGCCGAACCGCCGACGTTGCCGGCGATCAGTCGCGCCTCGTGGGCGAGCGTTCCCCCGGTGAAGAGGCCGAGGAGCCCGCCGCGGCGCGAGCCCGGGGACGTCACCACGCTGAGCTGAGCACGAACCACGGGATCGCTGAAGACCCGGGGCGCCCAGGCGCGCTTGTGCACCCACCGAGGACGAGCTGCCGGGCGGAGGGCTTCAGCCCGATCGTGACCCGAAAGCCTCGGCGAAGCCAGGACTGACCTCCCGCGATGATCGCGCCGGTCTGGGAGTTCGTGCTCCTCAACGGGCACGGCCCCCGGGTGGCCAAGTCTGGACTGGGGCGGTCGCAAGCCCGTGCCTACTCGGCGCGCTACGAAGACCTCAAAACTGAAGACGAAGTGAGCTCGGGGGAGCATCTAGCCTCGACAAGGCTCGCCCGACCCTGCCCTCGGCGCGAGCCCCGAGTGACGGAAAGTCGTGGCGGAAGTGCCCGAAAGGCAAGCAGAAAGGATAAATTATGGAAATCGCGACGTTGGAGGATTGGGCACACGCCTTGCTCAAGAGAGAGTCGGGACAGAAAAATTGGGGGAAAGGACCTGCCAATGATGCGTCGTCTTGTCTCCCGATCGGAGTACGGCTATACGCTGGCGGAGCTTTTGGTAGTTCTCGCGGTCATCTCGATCTTGGCTTTCATCGCGGTCCCCTTCCTGCTCACCTACATCCCGAGAGCGACGGTCAACTATGCGGCGCGTGAGCTCCAGAGCGGCCTGAACCGCGCCAAGTTCATGGCGGTGACGACCCGCCAGCCGGTCTGCGTCCAGCCCGCTACGGCCGGCTACCAGTTCTTCCAGAACACGACGTGCACCGGGACGCCCTGGTCGGGCACGGGCACCGACGCAAACGGCGTCTTCACGCTCGCGAACAACATCACGGTGGTTCTCGCCGCGGGCTCGAAGCCGGTCTTCAACCAGTTCGGCGTCGCCGTCCAGACGGGAACCCTGAGGGTGACCGGCCCCACCGGGATCTCGACGACCGTCTCGGTCCAGGCGTCGGGACGAGTAACGATCCCATGAGCGCGCTCAACGCCGTCCGTCGCGACGAACGCGGGTTCACGCTCACCGAGCTGCTGATCACCGTCGCCATTCTTGGTTTGGTCATGGCGGCCGTCCTCGGTGTCCAGTTGACGACCCAGACAATGTTCTCGCGCGGCGAGAACCAGGCGGAGGCCCAGCAGTCCGCCCGGGTGGCGATGCTGATGGAAGAAGATCTGCGCATGGTGGGATACGGATGCCCTGACCAGGGCTGTCCCACGCCGCCGCCGGGCGGCGCCCAACGGGCGATTCCCGCGGCGAGCACGACGTCGATCACCTTCTGGGCCGACACCCTGAACGCCTCGACGACCCTCTCGGCGGCCGTGGCCGCCGGCGCGGTGACCCTTCCCGTGGTCGATGCCTCTGGCATCGCCGCCAACGACAGGATCTACCTGACCAACGGCGACACGTGGGAAACGAGGGTCGTCACGGCGAAGACAGGTAACGACAGACTCATTGTCGCCGCGCTCACCAATGCCTACCCCCAGGGGGTGCAGGTCGGCCGGCCGCGACAAATTGTATACACCTATGACCCCGGAACGGGCACCTTGACCAAGGACGCCGGTGACGGAAACGGGCCGCAGACCCTCGCCACGGGGTTCGCGAGCCTCACCTACAGCTTCTACGACGCGAATGACACCCTGATCACTCCGGCGAACCCGATCGGCAATCCCCAGACCGTCCGCCGGATTCTGATCCAGACGACAACCCGGTCGGCGCTGGCGTCGGGCGGCGGGGCCAGCACCTTCCAGATCAACACGAACGTCCGCCCGAGGAATCTCTAGGAGCGAGGGACCCATGAGAGCACTGCGCACGGCAGGAGCGATCGCAAGCGAGGAGCGCGGCGCCGCGCTGGTAATGACCCTCCTGGTCCTGGTTGTTCTCACGGCGTTCGGCCTGACGCTCGTCGCGATGGGGATGACCGAGGTCGCCGTCTCGTCGAACTGGCGCGACTACAGCAAGGATTTCTATGCGGCGGAAGCAGCGACCGAGTCGGGCGTGGTCTCGCTCAGGAACCTCCTCGCGACTACCCCGACTCCGACGCAGACGGAGCTCAATGGCATTGCCACGCCGCCCACGCTTAGCGACCCTCGGCTGACGTTCGCCGCGTACACGATCAACGCCGTGACGCCGACCGCCTACCGCAAGACCTTCGCGACCGGTCCCTATTCCGGGCTGTTCGGGTGGATCCAGGATTACAGGATCCAGGCGCAGGTGAACGGCCAGGGCGGGACGCGCGCCAAGCTCAACCAGGTGCTGCAGTACACGAGGGTGCCGCTCTTCCAATTCGGCATCTTCTACGGCAAGGGCGTCGACTTGGAGCTTCGCCCCGGCGTGGCGATGACCTTCAATGGGAGAATCTTCGCCAACAGTAACCTCCACATTGCCGCCGGCAGCACCCTGCAAATTGCCGGGAGTGTAAAGGCGGCGGGCAATATCTATCGCAGCATCAAGTCCGATCCGTCGTACCCGGCCGGTAACAACCCCGAGATCGCCGATGCCAACGGGACCTTGCAGACCCTCAACTTCGATCATACGTACCAGACCGGGTTCACCCAGCTATGGGCGTCCGCGAGCGCCTGGGCGAATCAGGCGACCCAGTCCTTCGGGGGCCAGGTCCAAGACAGTACGATGGGGGTTGGCCAGATCATTCCCCCGCTTCCGGGGCTGTTCGAAAACCCGAGCAATCCCGATGTCGTGTCCCATCAACTGATCGAGATGGTCCAGCCGTCGGATTCCCCGGCTCTCAAGGCGGCCAAGCTCTACTCTGGGGCCGGCCTCCGAATCGTCGACGGCGTGGCGACCGACCAGAGCGGGAGCGCGGTTCCGCTGCCCGCGAACGCGGTCACAGCACGGACCTTCTACGACGCCCGTGAGCTCAAGACGATGACCTCCTACGACATCGACGTCAACGTCCTGCGCACCAACGGCGCCCTTCCGTCCAACGGCGTGGTGTACGTGGCGGGCACGAACACCGCCGCGAACCCCGTCGTACGGCTCGTGAACGGCTCGCAGCTTCCGAATCAGGGGCTGACGTTCATCTCGCAGAACCCGATCTATATCGCGGGGGATTACAATACGGCGATTGGCGCCAGCGGGACCCATCCGCCGGCGGCCGTCCTCGCCGATGCCGTCACCGTCCTGTCCAACGCGTGGGCGCCGAACAACTACGATTCCAAGGGGGCCCAGGTTTACCAGAACCGCGTGGCGTCGGACACAACCGTGAACGCCGCCATTGCCACCGGGCCTAGCGCGGAGTCCACATCGGGCAATTCCAACGGTCTAGCGAACAATCTCGTGCGTTTCCTCGAGGACTGGTCGAACAAGACCTTCGGCTACAGCGGCTCCCTGGTCGCTCTCTGGCACAGCCAGCAGGCGACGGCGCCCTGGCGGCCAGTGACCAGTCCCACCTCCTACTACTATCCGCCCAACCGAATCTGGAGCTACGACACCCTGTTCGACACGACCCCTCCGCCCGGCACGCCGATGGGCATCATCATGATCAAGGGCCCCTGGTCCCAGTCATGAGAAGCCTCGCGACCGCCAAACAGCGGGGGATGACCCTCCCCGAGGTGCTGATCGCGGTCGCGGTCCTGACGGTCGGCCTCCTTGCCGTCGTGAACATGCTCTCCTCCGGCTTCTCGACCGTCCTCGTCAGCGGCGGCGGGTCGAAGGCCACGGCGTACGCACGACAGAAGCTCGAGGAGCTCAAGAACAAGTGCTACAACAACAGCACGGTGTGCGTCGACCCGACCTTCCCCGCAAGCACAGGGAGCGACACGCCGGAGGCCGGGGTCACCAGGTCGTGGACGGTGACCCAGGCCGGCCCCACCGCTGCGCCCAACCGCCTGTCGGAGATCATCGTGACGGTCACATGGAAGAGCGGGGGCTCGGGGGCTGCTGCGGGTCAACAAGTGATCATGCAGACGATGCGCGCCGAGTGACCCGATCATCGCGCGTTGTCCCGCACGGGACCTGCGCGATCGACGCCTGCCGCGCACAACCACCGTGTCTGGTCGCCACTGATCCCCACGCCCGAAAGGCGCTCCACCAGATAGTCCCGAGCGAAGCGGTCGGTATCGTAGGGCTGAAGATCCTCGACCTTGTGGAGGAACGTGGGCGATTTCGCAAGATCATCGTAATGCGTGTGCCAGCCTTTGGCTCGTTCCTCGGGTTCGTAACGGGGAAGGCGATCGCGAAGAATCTTGCGAGCACCATGACTCTCGGAGCGAATCGGATAGTGCTTCAAGAGAAACTTATAGGGGTATACTCTGCGGCCCTCGAAGTTGACGAGGTGGCCGCCGGTCTCAGCCAGGTCGACCGGGCGTCCCAGATTCTTCCACGCTTTGACCTGAGGATTAGGTCGCCCGAACTTGAAATGGCGAAAATGCTGTTCGAAGTCAGCGCCCGGGGCGTAGCCGTTGTCGACCGCTGGAAAAGCAACGACCGTGTGGTCCACTGCGTTGAAGCCCTGAATGTCTACTCGCTTCAATCCATCCTTCAGGCTGACGCCCTTCCACGGCGCGGATCTGACCTCGTCGACATCGTGATGGATGAACCAGTCTGAGTCCAGCGTTGAGGTGAGGGCGCCTACGCGACGCAGCTTCTGTTCGAAGCGGTCGTACCTCGCCGGCCCTTCAGTCGGCCACCTCTCGACTCCGCATACCATCCCTCCAGATTCCAGGCGCTTGACAATCTCATAGGTGCCGTCTGTGGACCAATTGTCGATGACGTAGACTTCGACGCCGGCATTCACGAGCTTCCGGATCGAGGGCTCGATAATGTCGGACTCGTTATACGCCGTCATGATCGCGGTGACGCGGAAATTGCGACGCGAGGCGCTGGTCGACGTCCAATGGTTTCTCAGAACGACAAGGCTGGTCTGTTTGCTGAGATCTTGGCTGTTGTCGCCGGTCAACCCGGCAAACTCGATCTGGAACCCAGAATGTTCGAGCAGGCGCGTCAACTCCGCGAGGTTCCATCTCCTGACGTGGGGGGGATTTGCCGGTGAGCCTGGCTCATCGATGGCGCGGACAAGATGCCGTTCAGGTGTGCTCAAGAGGCCGACTCTCGCATGATCCAGCATCCGCCGGAGATCATGCAGGAGACACATCGGGTCGACCAAGTGCTCGATGACGTCAACGCAGATGACAATCGATTCGCGCAGGATCTCGTCTGGAACGGGACAGGTCCCAACGGCATGCCGTCGACGACGCTCATCGAGATGGGCGTCGGCGTCGATCCTGGTGATCGAGAAGCGTGGAGAGCAGGTCGCGGGCTTGTCGCCATTCCCGCACTCGACGGCGACGACGTACCGACAGTCGAACCCCCTGGCAAGATGTCTGGCGAAGGAATAGACGTCTGGCATCATCCAACGGCTGGAGATTCGGCACGCCAATCTATCCGTCCTCATCGGAGGATCCACGACGCGGACCTCCCGGTGAATCGATCGCGTAGCCGAGTTCATGCAGCATCGCGCCGGCGACGCCCTCGAACCATTCCCGGTCGGTGGGGGCCATCTCGGTTCGCCAACGCTCGAGGCGGTCGACCCGGGGGGGCCGGAGGACCAGGGAGAACATGGCCAGCCGATCCTCCGAACGCATGATGCGTCCGTCGGGCCACGGGCGATCGCGCCGCAACTCGGCCAGTCGCTCCGGCGCGCGCTTGTGATAGTCGAGCATGATCGGGTCCCAGGGGACGTCGATGAACGCACAAATCCTCTGCAAGACGTTCTCGGTATCGCGGACGAGGTCTTCGTACCGGACCTCGAGGTACCAGTGGAGCTCATGGACCTGGCTCCGCGCCTGGTTGATTCTGGAGACCCACCAGCCCGCGACCTCCTGGATCGAATTAGGACCGAACCAGAGGTCCTTTATCGACAGGGCCACGTCACGCCCGTCACGGATCAAATGGATGAACCGTGCCTCGGGCATCACGCCTTGGACGACGCTCATATCGGCGAAGTACATCGGCGTCTTGTCTCCCCACCTGGCCTTGCCAAACTTTTCGGCATAGAGCCTGTAGAACGTTCGGAGTGCGTGGGTGAGACTGAATCCTGGTGCGCCGAGCGCCTCGCGAAGCGCCCCCACCTCTATGCCGAAGTCCTGCCAGGTATGAAAGGAGTGGAGGAGCTCCAGAAAATCTTGAGGGCGTCTCGACGGGTCCTGGAATGCTCGCGCCAGCGCCGGAATGAAATGCGTTTCGGGCGGAATGGCCAGGTCGGGATGCGCGTCCAGCATCATGCGGAGGAGGGTGGTTCCACAGCGGCCGGTCCCTACAATGAACGGCATGGGCGCAAGCGCCACGTCCGCGAGGAGTGGACCGGACTGCATTTCCATCTTCGAGAGCACCATGACCTTGGCTCAGTCCATTTGCAGACCGCCGACCGGTGTCCGGCTGACCCTCAGACGCATCAGGCGTTTGGCCAGGCCGCCGTGGGGCCTACCCCGAGGCGACTGTAGGGCGCAGGATGATGTTCGCCCATCGGGTAAACACCGATGAGGAGTCCGGAAAATCCCTAGCCGCGCAGCTTCTGCGGAGGTCTAGCGAAGAACGGCTGGATCGTGATCGACGTATGCGTGCTGGAGCGTCCCGCTCGAGCTGAACTCGCACCAGACTTCACGGCGCTGGTACACCCCGAGCCGATTCTGGGCGTCGACGTACCCGGCTAGCACGGAGCCCCCGGACGGCATCGACCGTCCGGATGCCCCCAAAGTGAACCGGGCGGTGCTTGGCGCGAACAGGGAACTCGCGATCGAGCTGCTGCACAACTGCTCCCGATCCGTCGCCCGCGGAGCTTGCCCCGCTGCCGCGTCACGCGAATCCTCGCGTGGGGCCCTCAACGAAGTCTGCGAGCTCAACGGACTGCATGCCCCGGCGGTCTGGGCTCCGGCCCCGAGATACGAGACGTTTCCCTGGGCATCTACGCAACGCAGCGCCTGTGCCTGCGCGAGCCCACACCCGAAGAAGCTCGCGAGGACGAGAGCAGCCAGGCCATGCATGAGGCTTCTCGGGCTCATGAGCAACATGCTTAGAAGTAACGGCAAGTTGCATGCCACTGGCCGTTCAGCCGGGGAGGCATCCGGAAAGTGAGCATTTTCCGGAGGCTATACCTACCCGATGCAACTCATCAGGGGCGTCTACGGTCAAATCGAACAATGCGGCCCGGTAGGAATCCGCCAGGATCGGCTACGATCTTACCGCCTACCCGCAGAGGGCGGAGGGTACCTTCGCCAAGGAAGATCGTGAGGGGTTAAGCAATCGAGGAGCTGGCGCACCGATCGGGGCGGGGCTGACAGCCCGCCCGATCGCCTATCAGAACAGCCAGGCACCTCTCCTGGGTGGGATCTCTGCCGCCCTCATCCTCACCTCCGGCTACACGAACGCCGTGGCGGGAGCGACCCCGCTGAACGTGGCCGGGGGGTTGAGCGGCTTCCCCGGAGCCCTGGCGCCGCACCTGGCGCTGGCTGGCGTCGCGCACAGCCGAACGCAATCGAGGAGGCCTCCGGCCACCTGGTCGGCGACGGGTTCCGTCCTGAGGCCGTGACAGAAGCGCTGCGCGAGGTCATCCGCGGCGGAGGGCAAGAGCGACAGCGATACGGCTGGACCCCATCTCGTCCAGCGCTCCAGATGTCACGACGCGTCATCGAGGCGCGCGAGCAGCGCCGCCACGCTCGGTGAGCCGCTCGGCGGGCGCCAGTCGACGTGCACGACCACGACACTGTCGGCCTCCAGCTCTCGCGCGAAGAGCTCGAGCCCGACGTTGACGACGCGAAGCGGTTGCCCCAGCAGGCTGGTGAGGCTCACCGCTCGCCCCCCAGCATCGCCGGCGCCAGCTCGGGGCGCAGCGCGAGCGCGGCGGCGCGGGCGGCTTGCGCGCTCGACGGAAGAACGATTGCGCCCGCCGCTTCGAGCGCCGCCACCTGACCGGCAAGCCCTTGCGGATCGCTCTCGGTCCCGACCACCGAGCCGATCGCCACCAGCGAGCGACCGGCGCGCTCGGCCGCCGCGCGGGCGTCTCTGATCGCGGCCGCGAGGGAGCGGGCAGGGTCCGGATGCGCGGCCCGGCCGAGGACGAGATCGACGAGGATCACGCCGACCTCGGGTGAAGCGCCCGCCTCGCGTACTCGAGCGTCTCGCGCCGATACGTCGATCATCGGGTGCGGCCGGCCGCGCGTGAACTCGTCGGCGCCGAGGTCGAGGATCCGGTGCGCGCCGGCGGCCGGTCCGCCGACGTTGCTCGCGACCGGCCCGAGCCACGGCTCGAGGATCAGCCGCGCTTCGTGAGCGAGCGTTCCTCCCGTGAACAGGCCGAGGAGGCCACCGCGCCGCGAGCCCGGAGGCGACGCGAGTGCGGCCAGTCGATCGCGGACCGCGGCAGGATCGCCGAAGGCACGCGGCGCCAAGGCGTGCCCGCGCACGATCGCCACGGCCGCGTCCGCCGCGTCCTCGAGCGTCGAGACCCACGTTCCGGGCGCCCCGGGACGACCCGTCGCGCCGAGCGCACAGAGGATCACGGGCTTTCGGATGGCTCCGACCGCGGCCTCGATGCGGGACAGCACCTCGGGCGCCGGCGGCTTCGAGATGATCACGATCGCGTCCGTGGACGCATCGTCCGCCAGCGCCTCGAGAGCGAGCAGCGTCATCGCGCCGCCCACCTCGACCGAGAGGTCGCGGCCACCGACGCCGATTCCGTGCGAGACGCCCTCGCCGCGCGCGGCCAACCGCGCCGCCACCGCCTGAAGCCCCGTGCCCGATGCGGCCACGCATCCGACACGGCCGCGGGGAACCACGTTCGCGAAGCCGAGCCCGATCCCGTTGATGTACGCGGTGCCGCAATCCGGGCCCATGCAGAGCAGCCGGCGGCGCACCGCGAGCTGCTTCAGCTCGATCTCGTCCTCGAGCGGCACGTTGTCGCTGAAGAGGAACACGTGCAGCCCGCGCCGCAGCGCCGTGAGCGCCTCGAGCTTGGCGTAGGCACCGGGAACCGAGATCGTGGCCAGGTTCGCGTCCGGGAGCTGCCGCAAGGCCGAGTCGAGCGTGCGCGGCAGTACGCGCCCCGTCGATTCGCGCGCGCGCCGGTGCTCCTCGAAGAACGCCCTGGCGGCGGCGAACGCGGCATCGCCGGCGGCGGCGGTCTCGACGTCGACGGCGAGCACCAGATCCTCGGGGGCCGCCTCATTGGTCTCGGGCGTGGCGAGGCCCGCCGAAGCGAGCAGCTCGTGGTTCGCCGGCGTCCCCATCAGCGCCGCGGCTTCCCGCACGCCGGGCAGCGCGCGGAGCTCGAGCGCGACCCCCATGAGCACCACCGAATCTTGATAGAACGAGCGCCGGACGGTTGCACGGACTGGCATCGCGTCTGGCCCGGGTCAGCCGGGATACCGCTCGCCAAACGCGACCAGCGCGTCGACGAACGGCTCCAGCGGCGGCGTGGCGATGCCGGCGCCGATCATCCGCGGCGCGCTCGCGTGGGCGATCGCCGTGTTGATCTTCGGCACGATGCCGGTCCGGACGACCTTGCGGATATCGATCCCGGTCGGCGTGCCCTGGTCGCCGAGCGGCGCGATCGGAAACAGCGGATTGGCGCCGACGCAGATCTCCGCCATCTCCTGCGTCGTCGCGAGGGCGTCCGCGAACGACTTGGCGCCGACGATCTTGTGCACGGCCGGCGACACCGCCATGGCCATGCCGCCGAGCCCGTACGTTTCCATGATCGCGGAGTCGCCGGTGTCGCGGTTCGCGTCGGAGGCCCGGAAGCCCGGAAAATAGAGACCCTCCACGACGCTCGCCGATCCAATGAACCAGCGGTCGCCGGTGCCCGCGACCCGGATCCCGAACAGAACGCCGTTGCGGGCCATGGCCGACACGACCGTCGAGCCTTCGAGGCCCTCGATCGACCGCGTGGCGGCCTTGGCCGCACACATCGACCATGCGAGGAAGAACTGATCGTTGTCGCGCGCGACGAACCTCAGGATGGCCTCGAGGTCCTTCGTGCTCGCCACCGCCGCGACCAGCGGCGCGGCGAGGCGTCGCGCCAGCAAGCCGGTCGCCGCGGCGTTGCGCATGTGCAGCTCGTCACCCATCGCCAACGCCTGGGCCATGAGGCTCGCGAGATCGATCGGCCCCTCGCGCTCGAGCACGGTCTGGAACGCCGGCGCCGCGACGTCGCGGATCCAGGCGAGGCCGGCGAGCGTCTCCGGCCCGTGCGCGCCGAAGCGAAGCTGATGGCCCCAGGGACCGTCGGCGATGAACGAGAATGCGCTGGTTCCGTTCACGCGATCCTCGACGACGAGTACGGGGGTGCCCGGCGAGATGATCCCGGCCATCGGCCCGACGGCGCCGCGGCTGTGGCAGGGGGCGAACGTGACCTCCCCGGCGGCCGCGAGCGCATCGGCGTCTTCAGCGGAGCGTGCCCATCCCTCGAACATGATCGCGGCGCGGACCGCGCCGCGCATCGGCCAGCACATCTGCTGCCACGAAATCGGCGGCCCGGCGTGCAGCAGCGTCCGCCCCGCAAGTCCGAGCGCCTCGCGCGCGAGCCCGACGCCGGTCCAGGCGGGTCGGGCGCGACAGAGACGATCGAGCGCCTCGCGATTCGCCGCGGCGACGTTCACCACGCGCGTTCTCCTGGTGACGCGGATTTCCCTGATCGGGCGGCCATTATAGTATCAGGGCCGAATGAACACGCCCCCGCCGCTCCTGACCCTCCGCGGGATCACCAAGTCCTTTCCCGGGGTCCTGGCGAACGATCGCGTCGACCTCGACGTCCACCGCGGAGAAGTCCACGCCATCGTCGGAGAGAACGGCGCCGGTAAATCCACGCTGATGAAGATCCTGTACGGCTTCCACCGCCCGGACGCCGGCGAGATCGAGCTCGACGGCCGGCCGATCCGCCTCGACACGCCCCACGCGGCCAGACGTTGCGGGATCGGCATGGTCTTCCAGGAGCTGGTCCAGGTCCCCGCGCTGACCGTTGTCGAGAACATCGCCCTGTTCCTGCCGGACCTGCCGGTGGTGGTCGACGGGGCCGCGATCGCGACGCGCATCAGGGAAACCGCCGAGCGCTACGGGCTCGCGGTCCCTCCGGCGGCGCCCCTGTGGCAGCTTTCGGTCGGCGAGCAGCAACGCGTGGAGATCGTCAAGCTGCTCCTCGCAGATGCGCGCATTCTGATCCTCGACGAGCCCACGCGCAGCCTCGCGCCGCACGAGGTCGACGGCCTGTTCCGGATCTTCGCGAATCTCCGCCGGGACGGCTACGCTATCGTGTTCATCGCCCACAAGCTGCGCGAGGTCCTGGCGTGTGCCGACCGGGTCACGGTGCTGCGCCGGGGCGTGGTGGCGGGCTCGTTGAGGCGCGACGAGGCGACCGCGGCCATGCTCGTCTCGCTGATGTTCGGCGCGCTGGTGGCCGAGCCCGTGCCTCGCGCGACCACGACGGCGCGACCAGGGACGGCGCCGATCCTCCAGCTCGAGCGCGTCAGCGTGCCGCCCCTGGGCCACGGGCCGGGGCTCGCCGAGATCGATCTCGCGATCCGGCCGCACGAGATCCTCGGCGTCGCCGGCGTGGCCGGGAACGGCCAGCGCGAGCTCGGGGACGTGATCCTCGGGCTCGAGCCGTGCCGGAGAGGAACGAAGTTCCTCGGCGGCGAGGATGCCACGCGTTGGCCAGTCGCGAAGATGCGGGCGCACGGTGTCGTGTTCATTCCCGAAGACGCGCGCCGCCTGGCCGCCGTCGGCGGCCTCACGGTCCTCGAGAACCTGGCGCTCGGGGACACGCGCCGATACGCGCGCGCCGGCGGCTTTGCGATCGATTGGGACGCGGCGAGGGCCGACCTCGACCGCGCGCTGGAGCGGCTCGGGGTCTCGATCGCATCGCCCGACCGGCCCATCGACGCCCTGTCAGGCGGCAACGTGCAGCGGGTGATCCTGGCTCGTGAGCTGGCCCGCGATCCCCGGCTCATCGTCGCGTTCTATCCGATGCGCGGTCTCGACGTCCGCAGCGCGATGGCCGCGCGGGCGCTGCTCCTCCGGGCGCGCGACGCCGGGGCCGGCGTCCTGCTGATCTCCGAGGACCTCGACGAGCTGTTCGCGCTCAGCGATCGTCTCATCGTGCTCTTCCGGGGCCGGATCGTCGGTTCCGGGGTGCCGGCGCCACCCGGTGGGCGCCCGGGCGAGCTGGCGCTCGACGAGGTGGGGTATCTCATGACCGGCGCCGAGCGCCGCGCGCGTGGCTGACGCCTCGCTCCTCCGAGATTCACGGCTCGACGCGCTCGGGCGCCTCGCGGCGCCCCTCGGGCGTTTCGCGGCGCTGCTGACGATCGCGCTCGCGCTCTTCGCCGCGGTGCTGGTCCTCTTCGGACGCAATCCGCTGCGTGCCTACGCCGACATCTTCTCGAGCACGCTCGGCAGCGCGTACGGCGTTTCCGAAACGCTCGTCAAGATGACCCCGCTGATCCTCACCGCGCTGGCCGCCGCCGTGCCGTCGCGGATCTGGCTCATCAACGTCGGCGGCGAAGGTCAGCTCTTCGTCGGCGCGCTCTGCGCCACGTGGGCCGCGATTCACCTCGACGGCCTTCCGTCGTTCCTGCTCCTCACCATCATGGCCGCGCTCGGATTCCTCGGCGGTGGGCTGTGGGCCGCGATCGCGGGCGGGCTGCGCGCGGGCGGATGGGTGAGCGAGACGATCTCGACGCTCCTCATGAACTACGTCGCGATCCTGCTCGTGAACTTCCTCGTCTTCGGCCCGTGGAAGGATCCCGACGGCGTCAACTATCCCCAGACCGTCGAGTTCGCCGCCGGCGCGATCCTGCCGATGCTCGGTGGCACGCGCGTCCATCTCGGACTCGTCTTCGCCCTCGTCGCCACGATCGTCTGCGCGTTCCTTCTCGCGCGAACGCGGTGGGGCCTCGAGGTCAGGGCCATCGGGGGCAACGCGGAAGCGGCGCGGCGCAACGGCATTCCGATCGAGCGGTACGTCCTGGTCACGATGTTGATCGGCGGCGGCCTCGCAGGCCTCGCCGGCATGGCCGAGGTTTCCGCCATCCAGGGGCGCCTGCGGCCGAGCCTGTCTCCCGGGTACGGATACTCCGGCTTCCTGATCAGCTGGATGGCCGGCGGACATCCGGCCGGCATCGTGGCCGCCGCGTTCGTGCTCGCGGTCATCACCGCCGGCGGCGACATTCTCCAGATGACCCAGGCCCTGCCGGGGTCGGTCGTGAACATCTTGATGGCGGTGGTCCTGTTCGTGGTGCTGGCCCGCCAGGCCGGACGACCCTGATGGCGCCACTCATCCGGAGCCTGCTATCGGGTTCGATCGTGTCCGGCACGCCGCTGCTCTACGCGACGCTCGCGGAGCTGCTCAGCGAGCGCGCGGGCGTCGTCAATCTCGGCCTCGAAGGCGTGATGCTCGTCGGCGCCGTGGTCGGCTTCATCGCCACCGTGCACACGGGAAGCGCCACGGCCGGCTTGGTGGCGGCCGGCCTGGCGGGCGGTCTCTTCAACCTGGTCTTCGCATTCGTCGTCGTGTCGCGTCGGGCCAATCAGCTGGCCGCCGGCCTCACGCTCATGTTCTGCGGCGTCGGCCTGTCCGCGCTCATGGGCGCCCGGTACGTCGGCAGCCAGATCGTCGGACTCCCGGAGCTCCGGGTCCCGCTCCTCGCCGATCTTCCAATCCTGGGCCCGGCGCTCTTCGTGCACGACGCCCTCGTGTACGCGGCCGTCCCGGTGGCGGCGGGGGCGTGGTGGGTGCTGTTCCGGACTCGCTGGGGGCTCTCCGTCAGAGCCGTGGGCGAGAACCCGGTGGCCGCGTTCGCGGCGGGCAAGGACCCTCGCATGGTCCATTACCAGGTCCTGTTCCTGGCGGGCGTGCTCGGCGGCGTCGCCGGCGCCCACCTCTCGCTCGCCGTGGCGCGAACGTGGGCGGAGTGGATGACGGCGGGTCGCGGGTTCATCGCCGTCGCCCTCGTGATTTTCTCGAGGTGGCACCCGCTCCGGGCCCTCGCCGGCGCCCTGCTCTTCGGCGGCGCGATCTCGCTGCAGCTCCAGATGCAGGCGCTCGGCGTGCCGCTCTCGCCGTTCCTGCTCGACATGCTGCCGTACGTCCTCAGCCTCGCCGTGCTGGCGGTCTGGGGCGGGCGCGCCCGACACGCCGTGCCCGCCAGCCTCGGACGCGTCTTCCAGGGAACGCAATAGCCGCCCAAACGCGATGCCGACCAAGGAGGCTCCACGATGATCCCGAAGCTCTTCGCGATGTTGACGACTCTGGCGCTCGCGACCGGCTCGTGGTGGACCGCAGCGGCCGAGCCGAAGCTGCAGGTGGGGGTCCTGCACCTGGGCTCCGTGACCGACGGCGGCTACAACCAGGCGCACGCCGAGGGCATCGAGGTGATGAAGAAGAACCTCCCGGACGTCGAGGTGATCCAGGTCGAGAACGTGCCGGAGGGCGCGGACGCCGAGCGGGTGATGGAAAACATGATCAAGCGTGGCGCGCAGATGATCGTCGCCGCGAGCTTCGGCTACCTGGAGCCGGCGATGCGCGTCGCGCAGAAGTACCCCAACGTCAAGTTCTTCCATCCCGGCGGCTACAAGCGGACCCCGAACATGACGACGTACTGGGCGAGCACGCCCGAGGCCTTCTACCTAATGGGCGTCGCCGCCGGCAAGACGACGAAGACGAACAAGATCGGGTACGTGGTGGCCTTGCCCATCAGCTTCTTCCTGGCCAACATCAACGCGTTCGAGCTCGGCGCCCGTTCCGTCAACCCGAAGGTGGAGACCCGGGTCGTGTTCACCGGGACGTTCCTCGATCCCGGCAAGGAGGCGACGGCGGCCAACGCGCTACTCGAGCAGGGCTGCGACGTCCTCGGCGTGATCGTCGACTCCCCGATCACGGTCGTGCAGGTCGCGGAGAAGCGCGGCGCCTACTCCGTCGGCTTCCACTACATCGGCGTCAGCAAGTTCGCGCCCAAGGGGTGGGTGACCGGCGTCGCCTTCACGTGGGGCAACCTCTATACGCGCTTCGCGCGCGACGTGATGGACGGCAAGTTCAAAAGCGAGGACATCCTCGGCGGACTCGCCGATGACTTCTTGACCCTCGCCCCGCTCGGCGCCGCCGTGCCCAAGGATGCGGCGACGCTGGTGGAAGCGAAGCGCCAGGAGTTCATCGCGCGCAAGGCCCACCCGTTCCAGGGGCCACTGAACGACAACCGCGGTGTCGAGCGTGTGAAGACCGGTGAGACATTCCCGCTGACCGATCTCCGGAAGATGGACTGGCTCGTCGAAGGGGTGGTCGGTCAGCCTCGCTGACCCGGCGCGTGGAAGGGGAGCTGCATCGTTCCGTCCGGCACGATCACCGTGCCTGCGTCACCGCGCACACCGGCGAGGGCGTCCTCGAGCGCACAGATCGTCGCTTGGCCGCCACCATCGTGGACGAACCGGTACGCCGCGCGCACCTTCGGCCCCATGCTGCCCGCGGAGAACGGCTCTTGTACGAGCAGGTCCTCGAGCTCCGTCACCGTAAGGCGGCGGAGGAAGCGCTGTGTCGCCTTGCCGAAGTTCACGGCGACGCCCGGGACATCGGTCAGGATCAGCAGGGTCTCGGCGTGCAGCTCGAGCGCCAAGCGGGCAGCCGCCAGGTCCTTGTCGACGACCGCCTCGACGCCTTGCAGCCGCCCGTCGGGACGGCGCAGCACGGGGACCCCGCCGCCCCCACACGCGACGACCACCGCGCCCCCGTCCAGCAGCGCGTGGATGATGTCGACCTCCACGATGCCGACGGGCTGGGGCGACGGGACGAGCTTGCGCCATCCGCGGGCGTCGATCTGCGTCCACGACTCGCGCTTGTCGCGCATGCGCTCCTCCGCGACTCCGCGCGGCAGGAACGGTCCGATCGGCTTGACGGGCTGCGCGAACGCCGGGTCGTCGGCATCGACGAGCACCTGTGTGACCACGCTGGCGACCGGGCGCGAGAGGCCGCGCTCACGCAGCTCGTTGCGCAGCGTCTGCTGAATCATGTACCCGATCTGTCCCTGGGTCTCCGCACCGCACACGTCGAGCGGCACGGCGGGCACGAGCTGGGCGGCCGCTTCGTTTTGGATGAGGAGGTTGCCGACCTGCGGTCCGTTGCCGTGCGTGAAGATCGGCTGGTACCCCTCGGCGATCAGCTGCACGATCTGACGGCACGTGCGCCGGACGTTCTCGAACTGCTCGCCGTAGCTCGAGAGCTCCTTCGATCGGAGGATCGCGTTGCCCCCGAGCGCCACGACGATCCGCTTCGAGTCCGTTCGCATGCCGAGCCAGTCTATCAGGGTCTCGCGTGCCATGATGGGACCGCCATGGCCTATCGCCTGGTCGTCGCCGACCTCGACGGCACGGCGCGGTCCCGGCGCTTCGGGGTCACGCCGGGTGTGCGCCGGGCCGTCGCCGCAGCCCGCGCCAGCGGGGTCCGCGTGTGCGTGGCCACCGGCCGTATGTGGCGCTCGGCGGCTCCCTGGGTCCATCGCCTCGGCGCCGACGCGCCGGTGATCCTCTACAACGGGGGCCAGCTTTTCGACTTCGACCGCGGCCGCGTCCTTCACGACCGGCGGCTGCCCGCGGATTCCGCCCGTCAGGCGCTCGCCGTCATCCGTCGTCACCCCGAGGTCCAGCCCCACCTGTTTCTGAACGATCGCGTGTACGTGGAGCGACGCCACCCGTTGACGGACGCCTACGCCGAGGACGACGGGCTCGAGTACGAAGTCGTGACCGCCTTCGAGCCGCTCCTCACGGAGGATCCGCACAAGGTCCTCGTCACCGGCGAGCCGGAGAAGCTCGAGATCCTCGGCAGCGCGGCGAAGGGGACGGGCCTTTCCGCGCGCGTCGTGCGGTCGGAAGCGACGAAGCTCGAGTTTCTCCCACCGGGCGTCTCCAAGGCCACCGCCCTCCGCGTGATGCTCGAGGCACTCGGGGTGGAGGCCGAAGAGGTGATCGCCGTCGGCGACAACTGGAACGACCTCGAGCTGATCGAGGCGGCCGGCCTGGGGGTGGCCATGGGCGATGCGCCGGAAGGCGTCCGCGCACGGGCGGACCACGTCTGCGGGACGGCCGACGAGGAAGGATTTCGGCAGGTGCTCGAGCGCTTCATTCTGGGCTAGAGTGTCGCTGACGAGGAGGGACCATCGATGAGGCTCCAGGCGGCGGGCGCGATTCTGGGAGGACTGCTCTTCGGCTGCACGAGCCTCGCCGGCGCTCAAGTCACCCTCAACGTGGTGACCGCCGGCGACACCAACATGCACGATCTCCAGCGAAACGTCCTGGCGCCCGAGTTCGAGAAGCGAAATCCGGGCGTGAAGATCAACGCGGTCGGCAGCGGCCCCGGCGAGGCCGGTAGCCGGGTCGTCGTGAACAAGCTCAAGAGCCAGAAGGACGCCGGAGTCGCCAAGTGGGACATCGACGTGGCCATCGTCCACCAGATCGTGATGCCGGACCTCATTCAGCAGAACCTCGCGGCCCGCTACGCGCCCGACCTCGCCACCTGGAAGCTCATGACGGCCTCCGACGGACGGAACGCGCTCGGCTTCAACGTCGAAGGTTACGTGATGCCGATGTTCCACAGCCAGGTGGTCCTCGCCTACAACCCCGAGATGGTCAAGAGCCCGCCCGGCACGTTCGAGGATCTGGTGGGCTGGATCAAGGCCAACCCCAAAAAGTTCGGCTACAACGGCGTCAAGGGTGGGATGAGCGGCGTGGCCTTCACGACGGGGTGGACGTACTGGAAGACCGGGCAGTACGACCAGTACGCGAAGGGGCCCTATGACAAGGGCGCCGAAGCGGGCTGGCCGACCGCGATCAAGGAGTTGAAGGCTCTGCCGGTGACCCTCACCTCGGGCAACAACGACACGCTGGACCGCCTCAACCGGGGCGAGATCGCGATGGGGCCAGTCTGGGTGGACATGCTGATCGACCTGAAGAACCAGGGGCGGATGGGTCCCAAGATTCGCATGAAGCTGATCGCGCCGGGCTTTCCGGGTCAGCCGATGTATCTCGTCGTGCCGCAGAACGCGGCAAACGGGAGCGCAGCCCGGAAGTACGTCGAGTTCATCACCTCGCCGGAGATCCAGGCCCGGGTTATCGTGGAGCGCAACGGCTGGTATCCCGGCATCGACGGCCAGCACGTGCTCCCTCACGTGTCGGACAAGGCGAAGGCGCTCCTCTTCCAGGACGTGCCGCCCGAGGCCCTGGCGCGACACGGGCTCTCCTTTCCGCTGAGCTCGTACTTCAAGGACCTGATGACCGCGTACGAGGAACACTGAGACGCCACGGCTCCTGAGCCTGGCCGTGGCGGCGCCGCCGCTGGCCATCGTCGTCTGGCTGTTCTTCGTTCCGTTCCTGTCCTCGGCCCACCTGAGCTTCCTCCGAGACGGGCAGTGGTCACTGCAGAACTACGCCCTGGTGTGGCGGCTCTACAAGATCGACGTCCTGTACACCCTCGGCATCTCGCTGCTGAGCCTCGCCCTCGTGATCGGCATCGCCGCCCTCGTGTGCGGCTACATCAGAATCGTCGGCCACCGGGCGGTCGAGTTCCTCTTCAAGGTCCCCCTCTTCGTGCCCTTCGTCGTGGTGGGCCACGGGATGCGAGTCCTGCTCGCGCCGCGCGGGACTCTCAACTCCGCCCTCGCCCAGGTCGGCGTCGTCGATCTGAGCGATCCCCCCTCGATCGCCTTCAGCTGGATCGGCATCGTGATCTCGCTCGTGTGGAAGAATCTCGCGCTCGCCGTGCTGCTGGTGCTGGGCGCCTACCGCGCGGTGGACGAACCCTTCCTGGAGGCGGCGCGCAACATGGGGGCGTCGACGTTCCGGCAGATCCGCGACATCCTGCTGCCGATGTCGGCGCCCTCGCTCGTGGTCGCTTCGGCGTTCATGTTCACCTCCATGCTGGCGTCCTTTTCCATTCCCCTCATGATCGGCGGCGGCGAGCCGCCGCACATGCTGATGGTCGACGTGTACTACCGGATCAACTATCAGGACGACCTGGGGACGGCGAACGCCCTCGGCATGGTCTCCTACCTGTTCGCGATGGGCGTGGCCGGGTACTACCTCCGCACCATCACCGCGAGGCCGCTCTGAGCACGCCGGCACGCGGGCGCGCGTCCGTGTTCACGCGCCTCGCCCTGCGCATGGCGGCGACCGTGCTGGTCACGTTCGTCATCTTCGCTCCGCTCTCCAGCCTGGTGCTCTGGTCCTTCACGCGCCGGTGGTCCTGGCCGCATCCGTTCCCCCAGGAGCTGGGCCTCTTCTATTTTCCTCATCGCGGTGATCGTGACCGCCGCCACGCTCGTGCTGACGGTCCCGCTCGCCTACCTTCTGGCCCGCTATCCCGTGCCGTTCAAGGCGGTGATCCTCCTCGTCTTCCTGTTGCCCCACGCCTTCCCGCAGCTGCCCGTGTTCGTCAATACGACCACGCTGCTCTACCGGGTCAACCTCGCCGCGAGCTTCTCCGGCGTCGTGCTCATCCACATGGTGGGCGCCCTCGTGTATGCGGTGTGGACCATGACCGCGGTGTTCCGGTCGATTCCCGAGAGCCTGGAGGAGGCGGCGTGGAACCTCGGGGCCTCCCGTCTCAAGACGTTTCTCACGGTGGCCTTGCCCCTGGCCACACCCGGCCTCGTCGCCAGCACGCTCCTGGTGTTCCTCTACTCCCTCGACGAGTTCACGGGCACGCTCCTCGTCGGGAGTCCGTTCGTCCTCACCCTGCCCGTCTACATGTATCGGACCTCCGTCGGCTACGAGCTCCAGGTCGCCTCGATCGCGGCCCTCGTTCTGATGCTCCCGGGCCTGGTGCTCCTCGTGGTCCTCGAGCGTTACCTGAAATCGGAGTACCTCTCGATGTTCGGCCGGCTCTGAGCCCGCGTGGAAGTCAGGGTCGAGGGGCTGGTCAAGCGATACGGGCGGGTGACGGCGCTCGACGGCGTCAGCCTCGGGTTCGCGAGCGGTGGCCTCACCGCGATCTTGGGTCCGTCGGGGTGCGGGAAGACCACGCTTCTACGGAGCCTGGCCGGCTTCGTCGCGGTGGACGGGGGACGCATCCTGTTCGGGCCGGAGGAAGTGACCGCGCTGCCGCCACAGGCGCGCGGCACGGCGATGGTGTTCCAGCACTACGCGCTCTGGCCCCACATGACGGTGTTCGACAACGTGGCCTACGGGCTGCGCCTGCGCAAGCTGCCGGACGCCGACGTGCGAAGGCGGGTCGAGAGGGTCCTCGACCTGGTCGAGATCGGCCGCATCACGGGGGTGATGCAGCGCCGGCCGGCCGAGCTCTCGGGAGGCCAGCAGCAACGGGTCGCGCTCGCGCGGGCGCTGGTGGTGGAGCCCCGCGTGCTGCTGCTGGACGAGCCGCTGTCGAATCTGGACGCCAAGGTCCGCCAGCGTCTGCGGGCGGAGGTGCGGCGGCTCCAGAAAGCGGTCGGCATCACCGCCATCTACGTCACCCACGATCAGGAAGAGGCGCTCGCGATCGCCGACACCGTCGTCCTCATGAACGCCGGTCGCGTCGTCCAGAGCGGGAGCCCGCAGGAGATTTACTCCCGTCCCGAGAGCGCATTCACGGCCGAGTTTCTCGGCGTGTCGAATCAGCTCGCCGGCATCGCAGAAGCGGGCGGTGTCCGCATCGGCGCCCAGCGCCTGCCGTACGCGGGCGCCGTCCGTGGGCGCGCCACGCTGATCTTTCGGGCCACCGACGCGAGCCTCGCCACCGACGAGGAGGAAGCCGCTCCGGGGCACACGCTTCTCCGGGGCGTGCTGGAGGAGCGGCTCTTTCTCGGCTCGGTCTACCGCCACTACGTCCGGGTCGAGGGCGAGACCATCATGGTGGACGGGACGGAGCCGGTGGAAGGGGGACCAGTGACGGTGCGGGTCCCGGTGGCGAAGCTCCAGGTCTACGCCGCGTGAGGCGCCACGTGTCTTGCCGTGCGGCCGAGCCGCGTCTATCATCGCTGCCGCGTCAGCCTGATCCTTTCCTCCACGGGGGAGTTCATGCGTCAGAAGTCCCGTCTCGGAAATGTCGTGCTCCTCGCGACGTGCGCCGTCGCCACCATCGTCCTGCTGCCAGGGACGGCGCGCGCCGAGGGTAATCTCACCCTCTACTGCAGCCCGCAGATCGAGTGGTGCCAGCTCCTGATCGCGGCGTTCACCAAGGCCACCGGGATCAAGGTCGCGATGACCCGCAAGAGCTCGGGCGAGACGTTCGCCCAGATCAAGGCCGAGGCGAACAACCCGAAGGGAGACGTGTGGTGGGGCGGCACCGGCGACCCGCACTTGCAGGCGGCGGAGGAAGGCCTCACGCTCGAGTACCGGTCCCCGCGCCTGGGCGAGCTCCAGGAGTGGGCGACGAGCCAGGCAAAGGCGTCCGGATATCGCACCGTCGGGATCTATGCCGGCGCCCTCGGGTTCGGGTACAACACCGAGTTGGTCGCGAAGAAGAAGCTGCCGGAGCCGAAGTGCTGGAAGGACCTGGCCCGACCCGAGTTCAAGGGAGAAGTCCAGGTCGCCGACCCCAACTCGTCGGGCACCTCGTACACGATGCTCGCCACGATGGTCCAGCTCCTCGGCGAAGCGGAGGCGTTCGAGTACTTGAAGAAGCTGCACCGGAACGTGAACCAGTACACCAAGTCTGGCTCCGCTCCGATCAAGGCCGCCGCTCAGGGCGAGACGGCCGTCGGCATCGTCTTCATGCACGACGCGGTGACCATGGCGGTGCGCGGCGCTCCCATCAAGACCATCGCCCCGTGCGAGGGCACCGGGTACGAGGTCGGCTCGATGAGCATCATCAAGGGCGCCCGAAACCTCGAGTCCGCCAAGAAATTCTACGACTGGGCGCTGACGGCGACGGCGCAGGGCCTCGGCGCCAAGGCCGAGGCGTACCAGGTGCCGTCGAACAAGGGAGCCGTGACACCGCCGCAGGCCCCCAAGCTCGGGGAGATCAAGCTCATCGACTACGACTTCGTCAAGTTCGGCTCCTCCGCCGAACGGAAGCGCCTCCTCGAGAAGTGGGGGAAGGAGGTCAAGTCGCTCCCCCAGTAGCTCGCGCGCGGCGGAGCTGAGCCATGAATCGGGCCGTTCTCGGGTGGGCCGGCGCCGGGGGGATCGCCTTCGCGATCCTGCCGTGGTACGCGACCGAGGACGGGATCTTCGCGCTCGGCTGGCTGAGCAAGTATCCCCTCGATCGCGCCGCCGGCCCCGCCCTCGTCCAGGCTCTGCTTTACGAGCGCCTCTCCCTCCTCCCCGTGCTTCCACTCCTCCTCGCTCCGCTGGCCATCCGGCGCCTCAGAGGCTCCGGCGCCCGCTCGACTCTGCTGCTGACCGTCGGCGCCAGCGGCATGACATGGGTCGCGCTTCAGGGCTTCGCGGTGGGCGGCCAGCCCGGCATCGGCATCGGGGGTCTCGTCGTCGGCGCCGCGCTCCTCATGATCTTCTGCGGCGGCATGGCCGCGAAGGGAGCCTTCAACGGCGACCGGTTCGTCAGCGGGGGGATCGGCGCCGTCGTCGCCCTCGTCGTCGTCTTCGTCTTCTATCCGGTCTCGCGCGTCCTCGTCGGCGCCGTCCTGGACAACAGCGGCGCCTTCGCGCCGCGCGAGTTCTGGACCAAGCTTTCCGCCCGTGAGGTGTGGGGGCTCGACTGCCTGGTCTCGTCGGCCGGATGCGGGGTGGCGTGGAACACCGTGCTCCTCGGCGTCCTCGTCGCGGCGAGCAGCACGGCGCTCGGTCTTGCGTTCGCGCTGATCGTCACCCGCACGGAGTTCCGAGCCAAGAAGGCGCTGCGCGTGCTGACGGTGCTGCCCGTCATCACGCCCCCGTTCGTGATCGGTCTTGCCGTGATCCTCCTCTTCGGCCGCGCGGGCGCGGTCACCACGTTCATAGAGTCGGCCTTCGGGGTAGTGCCATCGCGCTGGATCTACGGTCTGCCCGGCGTCTGGCTCGCCCAGGTGCTCGCCTTCACCCCCATCGCCTTTCTCGTCCTCATCGGTGTCGTGGAAGGCGTCAGCCCATCGATGGAGGAGGCGGCACAGACGCTCCGTGCCGATCGCTGGCGCACGTTCACCACTGTCTCGCTCCCGCTGATGCGCCCCGGTCTCGCCAACGCGTTCCTGCTCGGCTTCATCGAGAGCCTCGCCGACTTCGGCAACCCGCTCGTCCTCGGCGGCAATTTCCACGTGCTGTCGATCTCTATTTTCTTTGCGGTCGTCGGGGCTCAGCACGACAGCAGCCGAGCCGCCGTGCTCTCGATCGTGCTCCTCGTGTTCACGCTCGGCGCCTTCTATGCCCAGCGGCGCTGGCTCGGGCGGCGCTCGTACGCCACCGTCACCGGCCGGGGAGACTCCGGGCTTCACCCGCCGTTGCCGGTGTCGGTACGTCGGCTCGTCTACGCGACGGCATTGCCGTGGGCCGTCTTCACGGCGGTCATCTACACGATGATCCTGGTCGGCGGGTTCGTCGAGACCTGGGGACGGGACCATCGCTTCTCGCTCCGCCATTACGTGGCCGCGTTCGCCGTCGACGTCACCGAATTCGGCCTGATCTGGAAGGGGGCGGCCTGGAACTCATTCTGGACGACCGTCGAGATTTCCGCGATCGCGGCGCCGCTGACCGCGACGCTCGGGCTTCTCACCGCCTACCTGCTCGAGCGCCAGCGCTTTCGAGGCAAAGAGGCGTTCGAGTTCGGGACCATGCTGAGCTTCGCGATCCCCGGCACCGTGATCGGGATCAGCTACATCCTGGCCTTCAACACGCCGCCGATCGAGCTGACCGGTACCGGGATCATCCTGGTCATCTGCTTCGTCTTTCGCAACATGCCCGTGGGGGTCCGCGCCGGCATCGCGGCCATGAGCCAGATCGACCGGAGCCTGGACGAAGCCTCCCTCACCCTCGGCGCCCGGAGCCTGACGACCATCCGTCGCGTGATCCTGCCCCTTCTGCGGCCGGCCATCGTTGCCGCGCTGGTCTTCAGCTTCGTGCGCGCGATGACCGCGATCAGCGCCGTCATCTTCCTGGTCAGCGCCAACTACGACATGGCGACCTCGTACATCGTCGGCCGAGTCGAGAACGGTGATTACGGCCTGGCGATCGCGTATTGCTCCGTCCTCATCGCGTTCATGGTCGCCGTGGTGCTCCTGATCCAGCTCGTCGTCGGTCGGCGGCGTCTCGGCCGGCGGGCTCCCACCGCGGTGAGCCTCGAAGGCCAGCCGACGTCGAGCCTATAGCCCCGCGGCGGCGGCGGCCCGACTCAGGTTGAGGAAACCGAGACGGGCATATGCCGCGGGGTTGGCCACCGCCGGATCCTGGTCCGCCTCGACGATCAGCCAGCCGGAATATCCGACGGCCTTCAGGACGGGCAGCAGCGCGCCGTAATCGATCCCGCCGTCGCCGGGTACGGTGAACACTCCCGCCAGCACCATGTCGAGGAAACTCCGGTCGCTCCGGCGGACCTCGGCGAGCACACCTGGGCGCACGTCCTTACAGTGCACGTGGGCCAGTCGCCGCGCGTGACGGCGCGCCACCCGGGTGAGGTTCCCGCCCGCATACGCGAGGTGACCGGTATCGAGGAGCAGCCCGACCGGCTCCCCGGCGACCTCCATCAGCCGGTCGATCTCCTCTTCCGTCTCCACCACGGTCCCGATGTGATGGTGGTACGCGAGCCGGAGACCCCGCCCCCGGAGATACTCGGCGACCTCCGTCAGGCGCTCGCCGAACCGCGGCCACTCGTCGAGGCCGAGCGTGGGTCGCCGCGAGCGCGGCACCGCGCGCTGAGCGTGGATGCTGCCGGTCTCCTCCGCGAACACCATGACGCTGCAGCCCATCTCCTCCAGCAGCTCGACGTCAGCCTGCATCGCCTCGATCTCTTCCCGCGCCGAGCGAGTCTGCAGGTAGGCACCGTGCCAGCCGGAGACGAGGCTCAGGCCGTGGCGGACGAGGAGTGGGCGCAGCTCACCCGCGTTGCGCGGGAACTTGCGGCCGAGCTCGATGCCGTCGTATCCCGCCGCACGAGCCTCCTGCAAGCAGACCTCGAGCGGCGTGTCGTCGCCTAGCTCGGGCATGTCGTCGTTGGTCCAGCCGATGGGATTGATTCCCAGCCTGACCGGCAACGCTAGCCGCTCCTAGCGTCCGGTGCGCCGTCGCCGCCGCGCTTCCGTATAGGCCGCGCGCGCGGCGTTCACCTGGGAGCGCGCCGACTCCGCGGGCACGGCGACGTCCCACCAGGCTCCGCCCGCCGCGGTGGTGGCGCTCGCATCGGTCTCGATGACGATCACGGAGGTACAGGCGGCGTCGCGCGCGCGGGCCAGGGCCGACTCGAGGTCCGCGATGGTCTTGGCCGGCTCCGCCGAGGCCCCGAGGCTCTTCGCGTGGGCGACGAAGTCGATGGCGAACGAGGTGCTCGCCCCCGAATCGACGAGGAGATTGTTGAAGGGGGCGCCGCCGCAGGCCTGCTGAAGCCGGTTGATGCAGCCAAACCCGTGGTTGTCGAGGACCACGATCACGATCGGGAGCCGCATGGCGACCGAGGTGGCGATCTCGGAGTTCATCATCAGATAGCTGCCGTCGCCCACCAGGACGAAGACCCGGCGGTCGGGTTTCGCCATCTTCACGCCGAGGCCGCCGGCGATCTCGTAGCCCATGCAGGAGTAGCCGTACTCGAGGTGATAGCCGTCGGGATCGCTCGCGCGCCAGAGCTTGTGCAGCTCGCCCGGGAGCCCACCGGCGGCGCAGACGACCACATCGCGCGGCCCGGCCGCCCGGTTGACGGCGCCGATCACCTGCGCCTCGGTCGGCGGCGTCGCCTCCATCGGCCTGGTGGCGTCGTCGACGGCGCGGTTCCAGTCGGCCATCAGTCGTCGCGCCGTCGCGATCCAGTCGCCCGGCGCGCGCCAGCCATCCAGCGCAGCCTCGAGATCGTCGAGGCCTCGGCGGGCGTCGGCGACGAGCGGAAGGGCCCCATGCTTGGCGGCGTCGAAGGGGACGACGTTGAGGCCGAGCAGCGCGAGGTCGGGGGATTGGAACAGCGCGCGCGAGCCGGTGGTGAAGTCCGACAGCCGTGTGCCGACGGCGAGGATCACGTCCGCCTCGGCCGCGAGCGCATTCGCGGCGCTCGATCCGGTCACGCCGATCGACCCGACCGCGCACGGGTGGTTCCAGGGGAGCGCCCCCTTGCCGGCCTGGGTCTCGGCGACGGGGAGATCGTGGCGCTCCGCGAACCGTCGAAGGTCCCCGGTCGCGAGCGAGTAGTGAACGCCTCCGCCGGCGATGACGAGCGGCCGCCGGGCCCGGCGGAGCCGGTTGGCCGCGGCCGTGAGCTGGCCGACGTCGGGGCCAGGCCGGCGCAAACGGTGGACGCGCGGCTGAAAGAAGCTCGCGGGGAACTCGGCGACTTCGGTCTGCACATCCTGGGGCAACGCGAGCGTCACCGGCCCGCAGCTCGCGGGATCGGTCAGAACGTCGAACGCCGCCGGGAGGCTCGCCATGAGCTGCTCGGGGCGCAGGATGCGATCCCAGTAGCGGGAGACCGGGCGGAAGCAGTCGTTGGCCGTGATGGTGGGATCACCGAAGTCCTCGACCTGCTGGAGCACGGGATCGGGCTGGCGCCCTGCAAAGACATCGCCGGGGAGGAGCAGGACGGGAAGGCGATTGACATGGGCGACTGCCGCCGCCGTCACCATGTTCGTGGCCCCGGGCCCGATCGAGGTCGTACACGCCAGCAGGCGGCGCCGGCGATGCGCCTTGGCGAAGGCGATGGCCGCGTGAGCCATCGCCTGCTCGTTGTGAGCCCGGAGCGTCGGCAGCTCCGCGCGGGCGGCGTAGAGGGCCTCGCCCAGCCCGGCGACGTTGCCGTGGCCGAAGATCGCGAACACGCCGGCGACCAGCGTCGTCTCCGCGCCGTCGATCTCCGTCCGCTGGGCGCCGAGATACCGCGTGAGCGCCTGCGCCGTCGTCAGTCGGAGCGTATCCGTGGCGGCTTCTCCTCCAACAATTTCAGGCTACTATAGCGCGACCCGGGGGCCTCCGAGCGTCAGGGGGATCGGGACAGCCAACGAATGCCACGCATCAAGATAGGGGTCGTCGGTTGCGGGCTGATCGCCCAGATGATGCACCTGCCCCATCTCCGGGAGCTCGCCGACTTCTATGAGGTGATCGCGCTCTGTGACGTGTCGCCGGCAACCCTGAAGCACGTGGCTGACCACTACGACATCCCTCGCCGTCATTCCGATTACCGTGATCTGCTCAAGGAGAATGTCGACGCCATCGCCGTCCTCAGCGCCGATTCTCACGGCCAGGTCATCGTCGACGCGCTCCGGGCGGGCAAGCACGTATTCACCGAGAAGCCGATGTGCTACACCCTGCGCGAAGCCGACGAGATCATGACGGCCCACGGGCAGGCAGGCACCGTGTGCCTGGTCGCCTACATGAAACGCTACGATCCCGCCGTCCGCTATGCCGCTCCCCTCATCCGGCGACTGCCCGATCTCCAGGCGATCCAGATCACCGTGCTCCATCCTTCCGAGGCGAACCAGATCGGCCACCACGATCTGCGGCGGTTCGCGGATGTCCCCGACGAAGCGGCGGCGCGCCTGCGCGGAGAGCAGGACCGCTTGATCCACGAAGCGATCGGCGACTGCACGCCTCTCGAGCGCCGTGTCTTCGCCGGGAACTTGCTCTCGACACTTGTCCACGACATCAACTTGCTCCGCGGCTTGTCGGGCGACCCGTCGGAGGTGCTCTTCACCGACGTGTGGGCGGCGGGCGGCAGCCTGGTGACGTGCCTGCGTTATCCCTCGGGCGTGCGCGCCACGATCAGCCTGCACTACCTGCCGGATCTCGCCCACTATGAGGAGACGGTGATGTTCCTCGGTCGGGGGGATCGCGTGCGGCTCGTGTTCCCGTCTCCCTATTTCCGCAATATGCCCACCGCGGTCGTCGTGGAAGGGATGGAGGACGGCGGGGCGTTCGAAAGGCGGGTGACCGCGTCCATGAAGGAGGCGTTCAAGGAGGAGCTCGTGCACTTCGCCGAATGCGTCGGCAGCGGCCTGACGCCCGAGACCCCGCCGGCGCAGGCTCGAGGCGACGTCGCGCTCCTCCACCGGATTTTTCACGCGCTCAAGCGCCCGCTGGCGGGATGAGCAACAGCCGGAGCGACGGCTTGGAGGATCGTCCGTGAAGCTCGGATGCATTTGCGGCTGCTTCAATCGGTCGTTCGACGCGGGCACGCTGGACCAGACCGGCTTCCTTCGGCACTGCGCGACCACGCTCAGGGTCCAGGGGGTCGAGCTCCAGGACATCCACTTTCCCCAGACGCGCCCCGCCTACCTCAAGGCGCTCCGCCGGACCGCCGCCGATCTCGGTCTCGCCATCGTCGGCGTCGGCGTCCACAACGACTTCGGCCGCGCCGCCACCACGTGGCGCCAGAGTGAGATCGCGAAGGTCAAGCAATGGATCGAGGTGGCGGAGGAGCTCGGCGCTCCTCAAGTGCGCGTCTTCGCCGGCCACCCCGAGGGGTCGGCTGTCGAGCGCTGGCCGGCGATGATCGCCGCCCTCCGCGAGGTGGCGGCCTTCGCCGGCCGGGCCGGCCTGCGCCTCGGCCTCGAGAACCACAACCACGGCGCCTTTACGCGCACGGCCGACGATCAGCTCCGTGTGCTCGAGGAAGTGAACCATCCCGCGCTCGGCCATCTCCTCGACACCGGCAACTACGTCGACGGATGGCCCTCGGTCGAGCGGACGGCGCACCTCGCCGTCCACGTCCACGCGAAGTTCTGGCAAGTCGCCCCTGACGGCGCCGAGCCCACCATCGGCTACCCGAGGCTCATCGCGATGCTGCGCCGGCGCGGCTACGAGGGATGGATCAGCTTCGAGTACGAGGCGGCGGAGGCCGAGGCCACCGGCATCCCCCGCGCCCTCGCCTACCTGCGGCGGCTCCTCGACGCCGAGTAGCCTTCGGCGACGGAGATCGGGATGGGCAAAGCGATCGAGGAGCTGGCGCGTTTCGTGGCCGGTACGCCGTGGGAGACGATCCCGGGCGCTGTTCGGGAGCACGCCAAGCTCGTGGTGCTGGACACGCTGGGCGTGGTTCTGGCTGGTTCCGTGCAATCCGAGGTGGCCGGCGTGCGGGCGCGACTGACGGCGACCGGTGGCCTGGGCGCGACCGTCTACGCGCAGGGCTGGCCGACCACGGATCCGCGCACGGCGGCCATGCTCAACGGACTGGCGGGGCGCTCGGTCGAGCTGTGCGAGGGGCATCGCTACGTCTCCTGCCAGGGTGCCGTGCAGGTCTTGCCGACGGCGCTGGCCTGTGCCGAATGGCTGGAACGGTCGGGCCGGGAGACGCTCGCCGCGCTGATCTTCGGCTATGAGGTCGCCGCCCGACTCGGGGCGGGGCTGACGGCCCGGTCGCTCGCTCATCAGAACGGCCAGGCGCCTCTGCTGGGCGCGGTGGCTGCCGGGGCGCGGTTGCGCGCACTGAACGGCGAGCAGATGAGCCTCGCGCTCAGGATCGGCGCGGTCCTCGTCCTCACGCCCGGCTACACCAACGCCGTGGCGGGGGCGACGGCGCTGAATGTGGCCGGAGGAATGAGCGGCTTCGCCGGAGCCCTGGCGCCGGAGCTGGCGCTGGCCGGCGTCACGGCACAGCCGAACGCGATCGAAGAGGCCTTCGGCCAGCTGGTCGGCGATGGGTTTCGGCCTGACGCCGTCACGGAAGAGTTGGGGCAGCGCTGGGAGATCGCCCGCAACTATTTCCGGTTGCGCGCCTGTTGCAACCCGATCTACGCGGCGCTGGACGCGCTGGAAGACATCCTCACCGACCTGCGCCCCGATCCCGCCAGCATCGATCGCATCGACGTGGCGACCTACCGCTTCGCCGCGAACATGCGCGAGCCCGACCCCCTCAATTATTTCGCGGCCAAGTACTCACTGCCCCACGCGGCCGCCGCCCTGGTCCTGCGCGGCAACGCGGGGTATCACGCCTTCACCGAAGAAGTCGTTCGCGATCCCGCGATCGCGGCCTTCCGCCGGCGGGTCACGGTTCGCGAGGATCCCGCGCTCAGCGCTCAGGTGCCGCGACTCAAGCCGGCGCGGGTGACCGTCACCTTCACGGATGGCCGCCAGGTGACGCGGCTGCGCGAGAGCGCTCGCGGCGACTACCAGGATCCGTATAGCGAAGGGGAGATCCGGTCGAAATTTCGTGAGCTGGCGGGCCTGGTGCTCAGCCCGGCCGCGGTTTCGCGGGTGGAGGAACTCGTCGATCGGCTCGACGACGTGCCGCGTCTGGGAGATCTGGTCGGCGCGCTGCGGGAAGACCGCGGGGCCTAGCGCTGGCAGGGGCTTGGGAGGCCCGTCGAGGCCCCCATATCTATAAAGGACCGAACGCGGGCGGAGGAACGCGGCGCTTCGAGGCGGCCTCGTAGGCCGAGGCGATCTTCAGGAGGACATCTTCTCTGCCCGGCTCGGCCCGAAACACCAGTGAGAAGGGCAACCCCGGCTCCGGAATGGTGGTCGGCGTGTCCGAGGGGACCGGCACGTAGCGAGTGCCGTCCGGGCTGAGTGCCCAGACCGGATCGTAGACGGTCGTCACGTAGCCGGCCGGGATCAGGATCTCCGTCAAT
>QHSL01000028.1 GCA_003220435.1 Candidatus Rokuibacteriota bacterium
CGCGCGGGCCATGTATACTCGGTCCGCGCCGACCGCCTCGTGGCGTAGGAGACTTCGGCGCCCTTTGACGTGAATCGTAGGAGGCCAACCGTGCACACGATCGCGCGCGTCGCTCTCGTCGGGTTCCTCTCGGCTCTCGCCGCCGGCCCGGCCGGGGCCGAGACGGTGAAGATCGGCTTCATCACCACGCTGTCCGGCCCGCAGGGCGCCATTGGCGAGCACATGAAGAGCTCCGTCGAGCTGGCGCTGGATCATCTCGGCCGGAAGATCGGCGGGCTCGACGTGGAGGTCGTCTACGGCGACGACCAGGTCAAGCCCGACGTCGGCAAGCAGCTCGCCGACGAGATGCTGAAGAAGCATCGCGTGCATTTCGTCGCGGGCGTGATCTGGTCGAACGTGATGCTGGCGGTGGCGCCCACCGTGACCGGCGCCGGCACCTTCATGATCGGCACCAACGCCGGGCCCCACGAGCTCGCCGGCAAGATGTGCCACGAGCTGTTCTTCACCACGTCGTGGCAGAACGACCAGACGCCCGAGGCCATGGGCAAGTACATGCAGGACCAGAACCTCACCGACGTGTACGCGATGGCTCCCAACTACGCCGCCGGCAAGGACATGATTTCGGGGTTCAAGCGTTACTTCAAGAACAAGGTCGTGGGCGAGGTGTTCACCAAGCTCGGCCAGCAGGATTATCAGGCCGAGATCAGCCAGCTCCGGGCGGCGACTCCCAAGGCGGTGTTCGTGTTCTACCCCGGCGGCATGGGCATCCAGTTCCTCAAGCAGTACGAGCAGGCGGGGCTTCGCGGCCAGATCCCGCTCTATTCGGTCTACACGGTGGACGAGATCTCGCTGCCGGCGGTGAAGGGCGCCGCCCTCGGCCAGTTCGAGACGCGCTACTGGAGCCCGGACCTCAAGAACGAGGCGAACCAGAAGTACGTGGCGGACTTTCGCAAGAAGTACGGCAAGGCGCCGGTCTTCTACGGGGCGCAGAGCTACGACGGCATCATGCTGATCGACTCCGCCGTGCGGGCCGTGAAGGGCGACCTCACCAACAAGAAGGGCATGATCGCGGCCATGCGGCAGGCCGACTACAAGTCGACGCGCGGGCCGTACAAGTACAACGTGAATCACTTCCCGATCCAGAACTTCTACCTGCTCAAAGCGGTCCAGGCGCCCGACGGCGACTTCGCGATGCAGATCCAGAAAACCGTCTTCGAGAACTACAAGGACTCGTACGCCGCCGAGTGCCCGATGAAGTGGTAGGCGCGCACGCCGGCGCCGAAGTGCGCGCGGCAGGCCGTCGCGGGGCTGGGGCCCCGCCGGCCGAGGCGCGGCTATAAACAGATGAACGCGGCGCTCGTGCTGGAGCAGACGCTCAACGGGCTCCAGTACGGTGTGATGCTCTTCCTGATGGCCGCGGGGCTGACGCTCGTCTTCGGCATCATGAACCTCGTCAACCTCGCCCACGGCTCGCTCTACATGGTCGGCGCCTACCTGGCCACCGCGTTCGCCCGCTGGTCCGGATCGTTCGTGCTCGGCGCGGTGCTCGCGCTGCCGGCCACGCTGCTCGTCGGCGTCGCGGTGGAAGTGATCGCGCTGCGCACGCTCTACGAGCGCGACCACCTCGACCAGGTGCTGGCGACCTTCGGGCTGATCCTCTTCTTCAACGAGCTGATCGCAATTCTGTGGGGCCGGGCGGCGATCTACACCAGCGTGCCGCCGTTCCTCGGCGGCCACGTCCGCGTGCTCCCGGGCGTTCCCTATCCCACGTACCGCGCGGCGATCATCGTGGTGGGCGTGGCGGTCGCGATCCTCCTGTGGGCGCTGGTGACCCGCACCCGCCTCGGCATGCTGATCCGCGCCGGCGCCAGCAACCGAACGATGGTCTCGGCCCTCGGCGTGAACATCCGGCTCCTCTACACGCTGGTCTTCGGGCTGGGCGCCGCGCTGGCCGGCCTCGCCGGGCTGATGGCCGGGCCCATCTACTCGGTGCAGCCCGGCATGGGCGAGGAGATCCTGATCCAGGTCTTCGTCGTGATCGTCATCGGCGGCATCGGGTCTATCCGCGGCGCGGTGGTCGGCGCCGTCGTGGTCGGCATGGTCGACACGCTCGGGCGCGCGTTCCTCAAGCCCTTCCTGAGCACCGTCGTCTCCGCGCCCGCCGCCGACAAGGCCGGGCCGGCCCTGGCCTCGATGCTGATCTACCTCTTGATGGCGGCGGTGCTGTTCTTCCGGCCCGAGGGATTGTTTCCGGCGCGCGGCCGCTCGTGACGACCACCAGCCGTCGCGCGATCGTACTGGGCGTCGGCGGGCTCGCGCTGGCGCTGGTGCCGCCGATCGCGGCGGCGCTCAACCAGCCGTTCTACGTCGATCTGTTCCGACGCATGATGATCTTCGCGATCGCCGCGGTGAGCCTCGACCTGATCCTGGGCTACGGAGGCATGGTGAGCTTCGGCCACGCGGCGTACCTCGGCATCGGCGCCTACGCGGTCGGCATCCCGGCCTTCCACGGCGTCGACAACGGCTTCGTCCAGTGGGGGTTGGCGATCCTGGCCTCCGGCCTCGCCGCGCTGGTCATCGGCGCGATCTCGATCAGGACCAGCGGCGTGTACTTCATCATGATCACGCTCGCGTTCGCCCAAATGCTCTACTACCTCGGGATCGGCCTGGAGACCTACGGCGGCGACAACGGGATGCGGCTCACCCGGCGCAGCCTGTTCGGCCCCGTCGACTTGACCAACCCCGCGGTCTTCTACTACGTGGTGCTGGCGATTCTCCTTCTGTTCCTCGTCGCCGGCGGTCGCGTGGTCGACTCGCGCTTCGGCATGGTCATCCGAGCTGCCAGGTCCAACGAGCCGCGGGCCCGGGCGATCGGCTTCTCGCCGTTCCGCTACAAGCTCGCCGCCTTCGTCATCGCCGGGAGCATGGGCGGGCTGGCCGGCGCGCTGCTGGCCAACCAGACCGAGTACCTGACGCCGGACTTCATGCACTGGACGCGCTCGGGCGAGATCATGTTCATGGTGATCCTCGGGGGCATGGGCACGCTGTTCGGCCCCGTGGTCGGCGCGATCGTGCTCTTGCTGCTCGAGGATGTCCTGTCCGCGCTGACCGCGCACTGGCAGATCGTGCTGGGACCAATCTTGATAACGGTCGTGCTGTTCGCCCGGCGCGGCCTCTACGGCCTCCTGGCCGGCGCCCCCACGCGCGATGGCTGAGCCGCTGCTGGCGATCCGCGGGCTCCGCAAGCGCTTCGGCGGCCTGCTCGCGACCGATCAGGTCGACCTGGACGTGAGTGAGGGCGAGACCTACGCAGTCATCGGCCCCAACGGCGCCGGCAAGACCACGCTGATCGGCCAGCTCGCGGGCGACCTGCGCCCCGACGACGGAGCCATCCGGTTCGCCGGCCGCGACGTCACGCGCCTCGACGCGCCGCTGCGCTCTCGGCTGGGCCTGGCGCGCTCGTTCCAGATCACGTCCATCTTTCCCGACTTCTCCGCGCTCGCGAACGTGGCGCTGGCCGTGCAGGCGCACACCGGCGGGAGCTTTCGCTTCTGGCGGCCGGCCGCCGGCGAGCCGTCGCTGACCCGGCCAGCGCGCGCCGTCCTCGAGTCGGTGGGGCTGGGCGGGCGGGCGGACGTGCTGGCGGCGAATCTCGCCCATGGCGAGCAGCGGCAGCTCGAGATCGCGATGGCGCTGGCGACGAAGCCGCGCCTGCTCCTGCTCGACGAGCCGGTCGCGGGCATGGGTCTCGAGGAGTCTCAGCGGATGGTCCGCTTCCTCGGCACGCTGAAGGGACATGTCACGATCGTGCTCGTCGAGCACGATATGGACGCGGTGTTCACGCTCGCCGACCGGATCTCGGTCATGGTCTACGGTCGGATCATCGCCACTGGCACGGCCGAGGAAGTCCGCGGCAACGAGGAAGTGCGGCGGGCCTACCTGGGCGAGGACGCGCCGCCTCCATGCTGACCGTCGAATCGATCGAGACGGCGTATGGCGTGAGCCAGGTCCTGTTCGGCGTGAGCCTCACGGTCGAGGCGGGGCGCGTCGTGACGCTCCTCGGCCGCAACGGCATGGGCAAGACCACGACCGTCCGCTCGATCATGGGGATCGTCAGGCCGAGGGCTGGAACGATCCGCTTCGACGGCCGCGCCATTCACCGGCTGCCCTCGTATCGGGTGGCGCAGGCCGGGCTGGGCCTCGTGCCGGAGGGGCGCCAGGTGTTTCCCAATCTCACCGTGCGCGAGAACCTCGTGGCGACCGCCGCGAACCGTGCGGGCGGCACCGACCCGTGGACGCTCGAGAAGATCTTCGACCTGTTTCCGCAGCTGGCGGCCCGTGCGCGCTCCCTCGGCGTCGCGCTCTCGGGCGGCGAGCAGCAGATGCTCGCGATCGGGCGCGCCCTGATGACGAACCCGCGCCTGCTGATCCTGGACGAGGCGACCGAGGGGCTCGCTCCGCTGGTCCGTGCCGAGATCTGGCGCTGCGTCGAACGGCTCAAAGCGCACGGACAGTCGCTCCTGCTGATCGACAAGGACGTGGGCGCTTTGACGCGGATCGCGGACGCGCATTACATTCTCGAGAAGGGCCAGATCGTCTGGCGCGGGACGTCCGGCGAGCTGAGAGCTCGTCAGGACGTTCAGCACCGGTACCTCGGGGTATGAGAGACTTCACGGTGTGAGCTGGATCGACCGCTCGTTTCCGACCTCGGCGACGCCGAGCGACCTCGTGGGTCGGGTGCTGGGACTCAATCCCGGAATGATGACGGGCCCCGGCACCAACACCTATCTCGTCGGGCGTCGGGATCCGATCCTCATCGACACGGGCGCCGGCGTTCCGGAATATACGCCGCTCCTCGAGCGCTACCTTGGCCAGCGCGGGTGGACCCGACCCTCGCGCGTCATCCTCACGCACCGCCACCCCGACCATCTCGGCGGTGTCTCGCAGCTGCGCGCGCGCTTCCGGGGCATTCACGTGTCGAAGATGATCTTTCGCGACAAGTCGCTCCCGGAGTCGGTGCAGGATCTCCGCGACGGCCAGAAGGTCGAGGCCGACGGCGCCACGCTCATCGCCGTCCACACGCCCGGCCACGCGTCCGACCACCTCTGCTACTACCTCGCCGAGGAGAACGCGCTCTTCACCGGCGACGTGGTCCTGGCCGGATCCACGACCGTCATCCCCTCGGGCGACGGCGACCTCCTCGACTACATGAGCTCGCTCCGGCGAATCCAGGGGCTCAACGTCCGGCGCATTTATCCGGCGCACGGGCCGGTCATCGAGGACGGTCCGGGACGGATCCAGGAGTACATCGATCACCGCCTGATGCGGGAGCGCCAGATCCTCACGGCGCTCGGCGATGGCCTCGCGACGATCCCGGAGATGGTGCGGCGGATCTACGCCGAGGTGTCCCCCGCGCTCCACCCGATGGCGGCGCAGTCGGTGGAATCGCACCTGAAGAAGCTCGAGCGGGAAGGCCGTGTGAGCGAGAGCGTGGTGCGCGACGCGCCCTCGCTCTGGCGGCTCGTCTAGAACGACGCGCGCGACCGCGCGCGTGCCCGCTCGACCAGCGCCGCGAAGAGGTTCCGAGCGGCCGGGTCTGCGGTCACCAGCTCTTCCGGATGCCACTGCACGCCGACGACGAAGGGGGCGGTGTCGCCGAGCTCCACGCCCTCGATGATCGAATCGGGCGCCCACGCCACGTCCGCGAGCCCGCGGCCCAGCCGTTTGATCGCCTGGTGGTGGAAGCTGTTCACGTCGACCTCGACCGCGCCGAGGATGGACGCTAGCCGCGAGCCGTCCCGTACCTTCACGTGATGGGTCGGCACGTGCCGCGTCCCCGCCTGGCGTCCGACCTGGCTATGGTCCAGCGGCGAGCCGGGCTCGCTCGCGATGTCCTGGTGCAGGCTGCCCCCCAGCGCCACGTTGAGGACCTGGAGCCCCCGACAGATCGCCAGGAGCGGGACTTCTTCCTCGATCGCCCAGAGCGTGAAATCGATCTCGAGCCCGTCGCGCGCCTCGGAAACGTCCGAGGTGGTCGGGTGGCGGGGCTCCGCGAAGCGCTCCGGGCACACGTCGCCGCCGCCGGTGAGCAACACGCCGGCGAGGTGTTTCCGGAACTCGAGACGCGCCGCGGGGCCGAGCTGCGGCGGGAGCAGAACCGGCACGCCGCCCGCCTGCTGGATCGCGTTGAGATAGGCGGCGTTGAGGTACGCGCGCTCCGGGTAGCTCGCCACGGTGACCGACGTGGACACGCCGATGAGCGGTGAATTCATGACGCTCAAGCGTAGCACGGTGCCCTTGGCGGGGTCGGTCCCGGCGAGTATGATGGCCGCCATGAGCCTCGATTCCGTCAGCTCCCAGCAGAAAGCGCCGAGCCACACACCGACGTCTGCTCCTCAAGTCATCGGAACACGCTGGGCGGTGGCCGCGGGCCACCCGCTCGCGTCCGCGGCCGCAGCGCGCGTGCTGGCCGCCGGCGGCAACGCGATCGATGCCGGCGTCGCGGGCGGCATGACCCTGGGGGTCGTCCACTGCGACATGGTGAGCGTCGCCGGCGTCGCGCCGATTCTGGTCCACATCGCGCGCACCGGTCAGACGTGGCAGGTCTCCGGCGTCGGCCCGTATCCGCGCGCGACGACCGCCGCGCTGCTGCGCGAGCGGCACGCCGGCCAGATTCCGCCGGGGTTGCCACGGACGGTCGTGCCGGCGGCGCCGGACGCGTGGTGTACGGCGCTCGAGCGGTGGGGCACGATGTCGTTCGCCGAGGTCGCGCTCGCGGCCACCGAGCACGCCGAGCGAGGCTTCGCGGTGTCACCGTTCTCGGCGTACCAGATGGGGGCGAACGCCGACAAGTATCGGCGCTGGCCGTCGTCGGCCGCGCTCTACCTGCGCGACGGCCGCGCCTACCGGACCGGGGAAGTCCTCGTGCAGCGCGAGCTGGGGGAGACCCTCCGGCGGATGATGCGCGCCGAGGCGCAGGCGGGCGGCAGCCGCGAAGCCGGCGTGCGCGCGGCCCGCGACGAGTTCTACCGCGGCGAGACGGCCAAGCGCATCGCCGAGTTCCACCGCGCGGAGGGCGGGCCGCTGACGGCCGCCGATCTGGCGGAGTTCAGCGTCGAGGTGGGGCCGGCGCTGCGGACCGCGTATGACCGGTACGAAGTCGCGGCGTGCGGCTTCTGGTGCCAGGGGCCGTCGCTGCTGCAGATGCTGAATCTACTGGACGGCGTCGATCTGAAAGCGCTTGGCCACAACTCGCCGGCGTACCTGCACCGGATCATCGAGACGATCAAGCTCGCCTTCGCCGACCGTGACGCCTACTACGGCGACCCGCACTTCGTGAAGATCCCCGCCGAGGGACTGCTCTCGAAGGCGTACGCCGCCGCGCGGCAGCAACTCGTCAAGGAGCGGGCGTGGCCCGACATGCCGCCCGCCGGCGATCCCGATCGCTTCGACGCCATCCGGCGTCGCGAAGCGGCGTTGCCGCTAGCCGGAGGCTCGCATCCGCTTCCGGACGGCACGATCGACGCGCTCGACACCAGCTATTGCGGGGTCGTGGACGAGGCGGGCAATGGCTTCTCGGCCACGCCGAGCGACCCCAACGTGGATTCGCCCGTCGTGTCCGGAGTCGGCTGCGTCGTGTCGCCCCGGGGGTCGCAGGGCTGGCTCGACCCCGAGCACCCGAGCGTCGTGGCGCCGGGCAAGCGTCCGCGTCTGACCCCGGCGCCCGCGATGGCGTTCACCGACGGTCGACTCCTCATGCCGTTCGGCACGCCGGGCGGCGACGTCCAGCAGCAGGCGATGCTGCAGGTCTTCCTGAACGTCACGGTCTTCGGCATGGATCCGCAGCAGGCGATCGAGGCGCCGCGCGTCGCCTCGCGCAGTCATCCCGATTCCTTCTGGCCGCACGCGATGGCGCCCGGCAAGCTCGAAGCGGAGCAGCGAATCCCGCGCGAGACGCGCGACGGGCTCGTCGCGCTCGGTCACACGGTCGGCGAGTGGCCGGACTGGGAGTGGCGAGCCGGGGCGGTGTGCGCGGTCAAGGTCGGGTCGGAGAACACCCGGTGGGCCGGCGCCGATCCGCGCCGCGGCGCCCACGCGATCGCGCGCTAGTCAGCGACTCGATCCGGCGTCGGCGATCAGGAGACGGCGGGCGCCGGGATCGGCGCCGGCCGCGAGGTCACCGGCTCTTCACGGATCGCCAGCGCCAGACCCGCCGCGATGAAGCCCATGAGCGCGGCGGACACGAACGCGATCTCGTAGCCGCCGGTCCACTCGTAGAT
>QHSL01000049.1 GCA_003220435.1 Candidatus Rokuibacteriota bacterium
TGCCTTGCTGGCCGGGGACCCAGCCCGTGACAGCGAAGGTGACCGAGGTGGCCCGGTCTAGACCTTCTCAGTGACTCACTTGAAGAAACGTAAGAGGGAGCGCCCAACCACGCCACCTCAGTCACCAAGGAAGCTGGGCCACTGAATTTCTGTCCCACCCTCCGAATCCCCACGCCGGGACAGGAAACTCTGAACGGCACACTTCATCGTGAGCCTGCGCTGACCAGTCTGAGCACATCCAGAATCGCGCACGCACTCACCCGCATGGCCTCGCTCCCCCACCGGAGTGGAGGGGTGCCCTGGCGGCAAGGGGTTCGTCGGGCTAGTTGCGGGCTAGTTCTGAGTCGCCTTCAGGCGCAGTCGATAGCAATCCGTCCTCCGAGACGCGCCGGACGAGTTGCGCTCGGCGCCGCATGAACATTGATTCCAGTGCGAGGAGTACGGAGGGAAAGATCCGCCCGCCGTCTCTAGCGAGGTTTCAGTAGGTTGGTGCCGCTCATGCTCGCGATTGGCGGGCAGCCGAGAAGCTCGACCATGGTCGGGGCGACGTCGAACGACGACCGCACTCCCAGATCGCCGACGGTGACTCCCGGTGCCGCGATGTAGGCCATACCGTGCCGGCCGGTGTGACCGCCCGTCCTTCGCAGCGGCACGGGGCCGATGAGGCCTAGACGCGGGTGCTCGAATGCAGTCGCAACACCGCGCCAGACGACGAGCAGATCGCCTTGCGAGCCTGCGATCCGCATTGGATCCCGTATTGCAGGGCGCTCGATGAACGCAACGACCGGCTCGCCGGTAAGTGGATTGCGGCATTCGTGGAGCAGCATCGTTATGTCATCACAGACCCCGTCGTACTGCGACGCCTCGACCACACCGTCTCGCTCGCGCCCCCGCACGTTGATACGAATACTGCCGTCGTAGTACGACGGCAGTGCGAACGCGTGCATCTGCGGCCAGTAATCCTGGTAATGCTGCGCAGGTTGCCAGTCGAGACTCAGTTTGATGGGCGCGCTGCCAGCAAGAAACGATCTTACCGCCACGCGTATCTCCTTGAGACCGGCGCGCAGCCTGGGCCGGCCTTTCACAACGGAGCGCACCGCCTGCTCAAGACTTCCTTGCCTCGCACGCGAGTGCTGCGGTACCCAGGTCCGACCGAGCGCGACCCAGTCGTCGTCTTCGTCCAGGATCGGCACCTGGCCCGGCGACTCCATCCACTTGGACGGTACCGTGAGCAGCGGTCGTCCGAATGCGTGGCGGTAGAGCAGCTCCGGCAGCAGGACCATGGAAGGAACGTCGGAGTGATTGGCCCCCATGCCGCCCATGGTGAACGCGACGATCGTCGCATCGCCAGCCGACTGCATGAGCTCCCGGATCATGCGGTCCAGAGCGCGGTGCACATCGAGGAGTGCCCGACCCGCAGGCTGCGCCGATGGATGCCTATGCAGCGGGTGGCCGCGGTCGACGCCGTGCCAGAGCCCCTCGACGCTGCCATGCGCCTCGCCCGTGACGACGATGAACAAATCCCACTCGGGAAGTCGCTCGGTCGCCAGCCATCGCGCCGCGCGCGTGCGCGTCTTGACGGCACCGCTGAGGACCTCACCCATCGTGCTTGCTTGAGCCGCCGACGGCCATGGCGTCTTGTACGTCCATTCCGACGGATAGCGGCCGAATCGCCCGACGAACTCCGCCAGGATTCCCTGTGGGCGGCCGGCGGCCGCCGTCCCCGGATCGTGCGCGCCCCAGCCGATGATGCCCTTCGTGGCCGGAGCCCGCCGGAAGTCGACGTAGGGCGTGTCGTACACGACGACACGGCGATCGAGAGCAGCCCACCAGGGGACGAATCGCGCCCCTTCCTGCCACGTGCGATACGTCGCGGGATCGAACTCGATGGCAGCCCAGCGCTGGGCTGCCTCAGGCGATAAACCCGACGCGAAGTGCTCCCAGCCCAATCCAGTCCGCTGTGCCGCGCCGTGGTCGAGCCGAAAGCACGCGGAGCGCTTGCGGAGTTCCGCTAAGGCGGGCATCTCCCCCGCCGCCATGAGGCGGTCGGCGAACGTCCCTTCCAACCCGTCGAGACCAATCGCAAAAACCCGCTGCGCTTGCATACACGCCTCCGGTCCGTAAGTCTACCCCATGCGGCGCGATCTATGGCAGTCTCGAAGGCGCAGACGGCTATGAGATCTAGGCCAGACGTCTCCATCGTCATCCCCACCTTCAACCGCGCTTCATCACTGCGTCTCACGCTGGACGCCCTTGACGGGCAAGTGGCTCCGGACAGCCTGGCGTGGGAACTGCTCGTCGTCGACAATAACTCCCGCGACGGGACGAGGTCGGCAGTCCAAGACTTCATTGGGAGAGCTCGAATCCGGGTTCGATACCTCTTCGTTGCGCAGCAAGGCGTCAGCCACGCGCGAAATGCGGGACTGGCGAACAGCCAAGCTGAGATTGTCGGCTTCACCGACGACGATGTCGATCCCGCTCGCGATTGGGTCTCCACCATTGCCACCGTCATGGCTGATACCTGCGCGGATATCGTCGGCGGGCGGATCCAGCCGACTTGGCACCGACCGCCTCCGCCTTGGCTCGAACACGCGACCTTCCTTCGCAGCTCTCTCGCCATCATGGACGACGCAACGCCGATGGCCATCGTCGACTCCGCGGCAATGCCCACGGTCTGGGGCGCCAACATGGCCTTCCGGCGGAAGGTGTTCGACCGAGTTGGCGCCTTCAACACGCAGCGCGGCGTCGTGGGGCGCAAGCTGTACCGCGGTGAAGAGTCCGACCTCGTTCGCCGAGCGCTCGACGCGGGATTCCGAGTCGTCTACGATCCGCGACTCATCGTATCGCACCGCATCGGACCGGATCGGATGCGCGTTGCTTATTTCGGCCGTTTCGCCTTTGACCGAGCGGAGGGAGAGGCGCTCGTACAACGACTGAGCCGAAGCGGTGAGCTACCCGGTGCCGTTCGAACGCACGCGCGGATGGCGCGTCACCTTGCGCGGTGGGTCGCGGCGGCCGTGCGGCGACGGCCCGAGACGCTCGAGCGTTGGTTGCAGTGCTGCGCGGCCGTTGGATACGCGTGCGGATTCTGGAAGGGGTACTTCCGACGGCCACGCGGCACGCGGCGCTGAGATCCGCGTCCTCGGCGCGGTGCTGCGGAGAGTAACGGGTCCTCTGCTCCATCATATCGGCGTATCGAATGCCGCGAAAGAAATCGCGGATGAACCGATCCAATCGCTTGCCTCATAACAACCCCTGTCTTATTCCCGTCGACGTAGCACCCCGCGCCGGAGGCCGAGGATGTCGAGAGTGGCCGGTGATTCATTCAGCATCAACCGGGCGTCACGGCGGTCGTTCGCTGTCAAGCCGAGCCACCAGACCGATAGGAGCCAGGCGAACGTCGTGGCCGCAGCACCTGCGAGCAGGCCTAGGACCGACTCCGCCAAACCGAGCCGCAGCCATGAGCTTGCCACTGCTCCGAGAATCACGAGGACTATCGCTGGACGCGCATACGCTTCCACGAGATAGGTTCTCGTGGAAAGGCCGCATGCGCGGGCGGCATAGATGATGAGCATCGGCCGACGAATCAGAGCGAGGACTATTGTGCCAATCACCACACCAAGCAATCCAACCGATGTCCATGCGACAAGAATTATCGACACCGTTAGGTTGAAAACTGTAAGCGGGACCTGCGACCATGCGAGGAATCGGAGCTTATTGACGGCAAAGAAGATCGACCACTGGGCCCCCCCAGCAGTTGTCGTTAATAGCTCCACGATCACCCAGCCAGCAAGAACATGCCCCGCCAATCGGTAGTCCGATCCCAGCGCACCCGAGAGCCAGAAGCGGGTGATGGGCTCGGAAAATACGCCTAGAACCGCGCACGGAAGGATTCCCAGCAGCACCGTGTAGCGCGTTCCTCTGATCAAGACGTCCTGCAGCTTGGCCTTCCGTTGGGTCACGTGATAGGCCACAGCAAACGGCTGAAGTTGATCGGCGATACTGAAAAGCGGCTGAATCCGCATTGGAAGCACCATACCCGCTCGATAAATCGCGACCGCGGACGGTCCCAAAATTGTTGTTAGAATCAGAGGGTCGGCATAGATGTTCACGACGTACATCAACTGGAGCATGAAGGGATATGCGCTCGTGGAAAATAAGCCTCGAATCACATCCCGACGAACTAGTCCCAACTTGGTAAGCCCAAACGGAGCGAGGCGGTGTCCGAGATAACGCAAGATCAGAAGGCGCAGGATCAACTCGCCGACCGTTACTAGGGCCCATCCTAACAGGCCGCCGCGAGAAAGGCCGAGCACGGCTACGAGCCCGACGGCTTGGATAATAGCGGTTCCTGCGGTGACACCATCCAGGATGTCGGAACGGCCGGAGGCAAAAATGACGGCGGCATATACCGGGAGCAGGAAGCTAAGAGGTATTGCGATTGCACCGTACCACCGGATCACTGACTGCGCTTCCGCTGCCAAAGACGCAGGTAGGTTGAAGACCGCAATGAAACTCGGCGCCAGCAACCCCCACATCAGCCCCGCGAATGAGCCGGCTACCAGGGCGACATAGACCGCACTGCTGAAGAGTTCGTTAAAGCGCGGGTGCTGGCCGCGCGCGAGTTCCTCCGCCAAGTGCCGTCCCAACGCCGTGCGAAGTCCGAAGTCTGCCATCGCGCACATGGCCACGACCGCGATGAGGAGAGTAACTATGCCGTAGCCATCCTTGCCCAAGAAGCGGATGAGCAAGGGGACCATAGAGAACGCGATGAGGCCCTGGACCAGCGTCGCCCCCCACCTGGTGATCTGATTGACCGCTATCCGGGTCGAGACGCGCACGACTAATTGGCGTGGAGACGCCGTATCAAAGAAACAGACCGGCAATCAGCAATGTTCGATCTAACGCCGCACGGAATATTGTGCGTGGAGCACCTCTTGTGTATCGCTAGCATACCGCGCTGAGCGAGCAGAGCCCGAACGTTCACTCCCTGTAATTCCTCGGCGCGGCCGTGGCGGCTCGGCAGCTCCTACGGCGCACTTTCCTAATGACTCTCGCCGAATAAACTAACGGATTTTACGGGTACGATCGCATGCTGACGCATGCCCACGACTGCACGGGATTTGGCCGCGATGGAGGCGCGTCGGCTGCACGCCGCGCGGCTGTTCGCGCGTGGCGAATCGCAGGTGGCGGTGGCGAAGGCGTTGGGAGTCACCCGGGTCAGTGCCCACCACTGGTACCACGCGTGGAAGGCCCACGGGCGGGCCGGGCTCAAAGGCGCCGGCCGCGCGGGCCGGAAGCCCCGGTTGGACGCCGCGCAGCTGGCCGAGGTGGAGCGGGCGCTGCGACAAGGTCCGCGGGCCCACGGATTCAGCACCGACCTCTGGACTTTGCCGCGGGTCGCCGCGGTCATCGAGCAGCTCACGCGGGTCCGACACCATCCGGGCCATGTCTGGCGACTGCTCCGCAGGCTGGGCTGGTCGCTGCAGCGGCCGACGCGGCGCGCACGCGAGCGGAACGAGCGCGCGATCGAGACCTGGAAGACGCGGCGCGGGCTGCAGCTAAAAAAAACGCCCGGCGCCGCCGGGCCTGGGTCGTCTTCGAGGACGAAAGTGGCCTCTCGCAGCAGCCCGTCGTCTGCCGAACGTGGGCGCCGCGGGGGGAAACGCCCGTCCTGACCCATGTCGGCGGCAGTTGGAAGCGCCTGTCGGTGGCCGGCGCGTTGGCCTTCCGCTGGGATGGGCGCCGGGCGCGGTTCTTCTTTCAAACGCAGCCGGGCAGCTACACCGATCGCACGTTGATCGCCTTCCTGCGGGACCTTAAGCGGCACTTTGGGCGACAGCCGATCCTCCTGATCTGGGACGGGTTGCCGGCTCATAAGAGTGGAAGGATGTCTCGGTACTTGGCGCAACAGCGCGCGTGGCTGCGCGTCGAGCGTCTGCCGGGCTACGCCCCGGAGTTGAACCCGGTCGAACTGGTCTGGGGCAACCTCAAGCGCAGGGAGCTGGCGAATGTGTGTGCGCCCACCCTCGACGCGCTCCGCGCGCCGCTCCGTCGCGGCTG
>QHSL01000050.1 GCA_003220435.1 Candidatus Rokuibacteriota bacterium
CATCACGGGCCTCGCCGCGGCCCATCGCGCCGTCGAGCTGGCGCGCCAGCGGTCCCTCGCCCTGGACCTGACCCTGATCGAGGCGCGCGACCGGCTCGGCGGCACGATCGCGACCGAGCGCGCCGACGGGTTCCTGATCGAGGCGGGCCCCGATTCGTTCCTCTCGGAGAAGCCGTGGGCCCTGGAGCTCTGCCGCCGGCTCGGCGTCGAGGACCAACTGGTGAGGACCGACGACCGGTTCCGCAAGGTGTTCGTGTGGCGCCGGGGCCGGCTCCATCCGTTGCCCGACGGGTTCCAGCTCCTGGCGCCGACGAGGCTCGGCCCGTTTCTCTCGTCGGACCTCTTCTCCTGGGGGGGCAAGCTGCGAATGGCCCTCGATCTCGTCCGGCCGCGCGCCGTCGTCGACGACGAGAGCCTCGGCGCGTTCGTGCGGCGGCGGCTCGGGGCGCAAGCGCTCGAGCGCGTGGCGCAGCCGCTGGTGGCCGGCATCTACACCGCCGATCCGGACGAGCTCTCCCTCGCGGCGACGATGCCGAGGTTCCTCGAGCTGGAGCGGCGCGAGCGCTCGGTGATCCTCGGGCTCTGGCGGGCGAGCCGGAAGGCGCCGCAGCCGGGAACGAGCGGCGCCCGCTGGAGCCTGTTCGTGACGTTCAAGGACGGCATGGAGGACCTGGTCTCCACGCTGGCGTCACGGCTGCCGCCGGACTCAGCGCGGCTGCGGCGGCGCGTGCGCGGGATCGAGCGATGCGGAACCGGCTGGCGCGTCGCGAGCGATGACGGCGAATCAGTCGACGCCGAGGGGGTCATCGTCACGACCGAAGCGCACGCGACGGCACGGGTGCTGCGCTACGTCGACCCGGCGCTCGCCACGCTGCTCGTCGAGATCCCCTACGCCTCGTCGGCAACGATCACCTTCGGCTATCGGCGCGGCGACGTCCCGCACGCGCTCGACGGCTTCGGCTTCGTGGTGCCGCGGACGGAGGGGCGCGCCGTGCTCGCGTGCACGTTCTCGAGCGTGAAGTATCCGGGGCGCGCGCCGGAGGGGCGGGTGCTCCTCCGCTGCTTCGTCGGCGGTGCGCTGAACGAGCGCGGTCTCGAATCCGACGACGCGACGCTGCTCGCCGGCGCCCGCGACGAGCTGCGGCAGGCCATCGGCGTCACCGCCGAGCCCCTCCTCACGCGCATCCACCGTTGGCCGCGCACGATGCCGCAGTACCACGTCGGCCATCTCGGCCGCGTCGAAGCGATCGAGCACTGCGCCGCCGCGCTGCCCGGCCTCCACCTCGCCGGCGGCGCCTATCGCGGCGTGGGCATCGCCGACTGCATCAGGTCGGGCGAGGCGGCCGCCGAGCGAGCCCTCGGCGGCTCGCCCCCTGCGTCAGACCGTCTCGATGGCGCCGCCCATTCGTAGCTCCTCGATCCGCTCCGCCGAGTAGCGCAGCACCTCCGTCAGGACGGCGCGGGTGTGCTCACCGGCGCGATAGGGCGCGGCGCCGCCGGGGGCGAGCGGCCGGCCGTCGACGTGGAACGGCGTCGCGGTGACCCGCACTCCGCGGCGACCGGGGTGGTCGATGGGGGGAAACGCACGGCGCGCGGCCAGGTGCGGGTGGGCGACGACCTCGGCCGGCGACAGGACCGGCACGGCGGGAACCCGGGCCGCCGTCAGCGCGCCCACCGCCGCGTCGACGCTGTCGAACTTCTTTTCGACCCAGGCGCAGATCAGCGCTTGCAGCTCGCCCCAGTTCTCGCGCCGCGCCGCCGGGGTCGCGAATCGCGGGTCGGCGGCGAGCTCGGGCCGCTTCATCAGCGCGGCGAGCCGGGACCAGAGCTGCGGGGCGCCGACGGTCTGAAGCGCCAGGTAGCGGCCGCCGATGCCGTGGACGATCATGCCGGGTCGCGGGCCCCGATACTCGACGCCGCCGTTCATCAGGGCGCCGTACGTGATGTCCTCGGCGGCCACGAGACACTCGAGCATCGACACGTCCAGATAGGCGCCGCGGCCGGTGTGCGCACGCCGCCACAGCGCGGCCATGATCGCGCCGAACGCGTGTGTACCCGCCAGCACGTCCGCCGCCTGGATGTAAGCGACGCGCGGCGCCGGGTCGGCTCCCTGCTCGAGGTGCATCATGCCGGAGATCGCGTTGATGATGTGGGCGAACGCCGGCTGCTGGCGCAGGGGCCCGGTCTGGCCGAAGCCGGAGATCGAGCAGTAGACGAGATCGGGCTTCACGGCCGAGAGCGCGGTGTGATCACAGCCGAGCTTCGCGACCACGCCCGGCACGAAGTTCTCGACGGCGACGTCGGCGTGGCGCGCCAGATCCCGCACCACCTCGCGCCCCTTCGGGTGCGCCAGGTCGATCGCGACACTCTCCTTGCCGGCGTTGACCCGGATGAAGTACGTCGCCTGGTCGGTGCGGTCCTCTTCGACCTGCACGTAGCCGCGTCGCGTCTCGTCTCCCTCGCCCGGCCGCTCGACCTTGATGACGCGCGCCCCGAGATCGGCGAGGAGGCGCGTGCAGTACGGGCCGGCGAGCACGCGCGTGAAGTCCAGGACGGTGAGGCCGGCGAGGAGCGACTGGTCGGGAGCGGGCATGCGGTCTCCTTCTTTCCGTCGTTCGGGCTCGCCTTCGCGCGATCGGTCCATTAGTCTAGCAGGCGGTCGACGCAGTCGAGGAGGACCGACGGAGAGGGAGGACCGGAGATGCGGATGGTCTCTGCCGAGACGCTCGAGCGGGTCACGCGGGACATCTTCGCCGGCTGGCGCGCGCCGCAGGAGGACGCCGCGTGGATCGCGACCCTGCTGGTACGCGCCAACCTGCGCGGTCACGACTCGCACGGCGTGATCCGGATCCCGCACTACGTCCGCGCGATCAAGGCGGGCGAGGTGAACCCGAATCCGTCGATCAAGATCGAGTCGGAAACCTCCACGATCGCGCAGATCGATGGCGACAAGGGCTTCGGCCAGGTAGTCGCCCGGCGCGGCATCACGGTGGCCATCGACAAGGCGCGCGCGCAGGGACTGTCGGCCGTCACGCTCAAGCGGACGAACCACGTGGGGCGCCTCGCCGACTACGCGGAGATGGCGGCGGCCCAGGGGTTGATCGGGATGCTGTGGGTCAACGCGCCCACCGCGCTGAACGTGGCGCCGTGGGGCGGTGCGGCCCGGCGGCTCGGCACCAACCCGCACGCGGTCGCGGTCCCCGGCCCGAACGGCTCCGTCGCGATGTCGCACGACTTTGCCACCAGCGTCGTCGCCGAGGGCAAGCTGAAGGTGAAGTTCAACCGCGGCGAGAGGGTGGCGGCTGGCATCATGCTCGACGGCCGGGGCCAGCCCTCCACCGATCCCCGCGAGTACTACACCGACCCGCCGGGCTCGCTGATCACCGCCGGTCAGCACAAGGGCTACGGGCTCGCGCTCGCGGTCGAGATCCTCGGGGGGATCCTCTCGGGCACGGGCGCGGCGCGCGCGGGCAAGGGGCCGGTGGCCAACGGCGTCCTGATGCTCTGCATCGATCCCGGACGGTTTCTGCCGGCCGCGGATTTCCACGCGCAGGTCGGTGCCCTCTTCGGCTTCGTGCGCTCGGCACCGCTGGCCGCCGGTGCCGAGGAGATCTTGATCCCGGGCGAGCCCGAGGCGCGCACGTCGCGCGAGCGGCGCGCCGGCGGCGTTCCCATCGACGACGAGACCTGGCGGCAGATCCGGGAGTGCGCCGTCGAGGTGGGCGTCGATGCTTGAGGTCGTGACGATGAAGGAGATCGACGCGATCTTCGAGGTGACCGACGCGCTCGGCATCCACCGTGAGGCGCTGGTGATCCCGCTCGGCACCGGACGGCCCGGGCGCGTCCGCCGGCTGCCGAGCGGCAAGCTCGAGATCACGGTCGACGCCGAGCAGCCCTTCCCGCAGTGGCTCACGGAGCTTCCACGGCTGATCGCCGCCGCGCAGGGGACGTGAGCTGACGGCCGGCCTCAAGCGTGGGCTCGGGGTCGTGCCGCTGGCCGCGATCACCTTCTTCTGCGTGAGCGGCGGGCCCTACGGCATCGAGGACACGGTCCCCACGCTGGGCCCGGGCATGACGCTGGTGCTGCTGGTACTGACGCCCCTCTTCTGGAGTCTGCCGGTGGCGCTCGTGATGGCGGAGCTCGCCGCGGCCATGCCCGACGAGGGCGGCTACGTGACGTGGACGCGGCGGGCCTTCGGGCCACGCTGGGCGTTCCTGGTCGGCTGGTGGAGCTGGATCGACAGCTTCATCGACGTCGCCGTATACCCGGCGCTGTTCGTGGAGTATCTTCGCTTCTGGCGGCCGGAGATGACGGCGGCCGAGCGCTGGCTCCTGGTCGTCGCCTTCATCGTCGTGTTGACCGTTCTCAACCTGCTCGGGGTCCGCCCTACCGGGCACGTCACGGTGGCTCTGGGGATCCTGGCGCTCCTGCCGGTCGCAGCGTTGACGGTCGCCGCGCTCGCGGGGCCATGGACGGCGCCGTGGGACCCACTGGCGCCCTCGGGTCAGGGTCTCGAGACCCTCGGGCTCGGCCTCGCGGTGCTGATGTGGAACTACTCCGGGTGGGACACGCCCACGACGATCCTCGGCGAGACCCGCGCGCCCGAGCGTGCGTTCCGCATGGCGGCGTTCGTGGCGCTGCCCGTGCTCGCGGCCGCGTATCTCCTGCCGATGGGCGCATCGCTGAGCAGCGGCGTGCTGGAGTGGAGCCGGTGGACGACGGGATCGCTGCCCGCGATCGCCCAGGCGATCGGCGGCGACTGGCTCGGCCACGCCGTGGCGGCGGGCGCGGTCGTCAGCACGGCCGGGCTCTTCTCGTCGCTGCTGCTCACGAACTCACGGCTGCCGTACGTGCTGGCGCGCGACCGCGCGATGCCGGCGTGGCTCGGCGCGGTCGACCCGCGCTTCGGCACGCCGTGGAAGGCGGTCGTCGCCTCCGCCGCGCTCTACGCGGTGTTCGCCGTCTTCTCGTTCAAGGAGCTGATCGTCCTCAATGTGTGGCTCTATTCGGTCAGCCTCCTCGTCGAGCTCGCCGCGTTCGTGCGGCTGCGCGTCACCGCCCCGGAGATGGACCGCCCGTGGCGGGTCCCGGGCGGCTACGGGGGCGCGATCGCCGTCGTGGTGTTTCCCTCCCTCTTCGCCATCGGGTCGATGGTGACCGCGGGCTGGATCAATACCATCGCCGGCGTCGTCACCGCGCTCACCGGCCCCGTCGCGTACCGCGTGCTCGCCCGGCGCGCGACGCAGGCTGGGGAGGGTCGGGCATGAACGGCGTGGTCAATACTGGAGGGTGACATCTTCGGCAAGACCTTCGACCGGAACACGACCGAGCGCATCTACCAGCTCAAGCGCGACCTGCTCGAGATGAAGCGGGCGGTCGCGCCGCTGGTCGACATGTGCAACCGGCTCATCCGCACGGACATGACGCTGATCCCCGACGACGTGCGCGCGTATTTCCCGGACGTGTACGACCACGTGATCTGGATCAACGAGATGATCGACACCCTGCGTGAGCTCCTGACCACCGCGCTCGAGGCGAACCTGTCGCTGATCTCGGTCTCGCAGAACGAGGCGATGAAGCGTCTGGCGGGCTGGGCGGCGATCTTCGCGGTGCCGACGATGATCGCGGGCGTCTCCGGCCATGAACTTCAAGTTCATGCCGGAGCGCGAATGGTCGCTGGGCTACCCGCTGGTGATGGGGATCATGCTCGGCGCCTGCGGGTTTCTCTACTACCGCTTCAAGCGCTCCGGCTGGCTCTGAGCGTCCTCAGCGTCGGGAGGGGCGGAGGTTCTCGTCGATGACGCTCGCCAGGCAATTGAGGGACGCGATCGAGTAGACGTACGTCTTCCAGCCGACGGCGACGTGGTCGGGTCGCTCGCCGGGACGAGTCATCAGGAAGATCTCGACGGACACGTTGGGACCCGGCCCCGAGCAGCCGCCAGCGCACCCCTCGCGGAGCCCCACGCGGTCGGCGAGGCCGCGCTCGGCGACGAGCTCTTCCAGATGGCGCAGCATCGCCGGCGCGTCGAGCCGCACTGCCCGGCCCCCGCGCGCGATCGGCAGTGCCACGGCGCCGCGCTCCCGAGGACACACGGTGACTACGAGCCGCCGCGCCGTCACGAGTTCGTCGCCGCGCCGCGGCCGGCGGGGCCTCCGCTCCGCGACGGCCTGCGGAGCGCGCCACGACCCGCCAGCGTCGCGGCCAGCCGCGCCGCCGCGACGACCGGCGCCGCGGCGGGCTCGTGCCATCGTGCTCGCAAGCCGGCCCGGGCGGTGGCGCGGATCACGCCCGCGCGGAACCAGCGATCGCCGAGCACGCCGCCCGCCCAGCTCGCGTCGATCGGCGTGCGGAGCGCGAGCCTCCGCGCGACCTCGCGGATGCTCGCCGCCAGGTGGCGCTGTCCGTCTCTCACGATGCGGCGTGCGCTCCGGTCGCCGCGTCGAGCGCGCGCCAAAACGCTCGGCGCCAGGGCGGCGATCGCCGCGACGGGGTCCGGCGCGTGAACCAGCCGAAGCATGCGGGACAGGTTTCCCTCACGGACCGTCGACCTGAGCCACTCACGCCCCAGCCAAAAGCCGGAGCCCTCGTCGCCGATGAGCGGTCCGAGGCCTCCCGCTCGCGCCCAGCGGCGGCGGCCGTCGTAGCCTATCAGGATCGACCCGGTCCCCGAGAGGACGAGCACGCCCGGACGATTTCCGAGCGCTCCGAGCAGCGCGGCCTGGGCGTCGGAGATGACCTGCACGTGGCGGGCGAGCCCGCGCAGGTTCCTTGCCAGCGTCCGTCGCTCCTTGGCCGTCCAGAGCCCACGTGAGGCCACCACCAGGGCCGCGACGCGACGCCGGGTCCACCGACGGCGGCGCCACACCGAGCGCAGGAGCGACACGATACGGCGCAGGTCGCGGTCGGCCCGGATCGTCTCGGTCGTGACGCGCCCTTTGCGCACCGTGCCCACACGGATCCAGGTCCCGCCGACATCGGCGCCAACGCATACCGGAGCCTGATTCAGTGGCATGACCCCTTGGATCTATGGGTGGTTTTCCGGATACGGCTTAGGGTCTTTCCCGCATTGAGCCCCCCGGATCGGCAGGCGATGTTTGGTGCCGGCGTGTTCGGGGAACCTGACGTCCAGACCCAGTCGTGTCGAACCGCGGACAGGATTGTCACTCTGTCCATTATGGGTCCCCCCGGGTGTTTCGAAGGGGTCTGAAATGACGAGCTTTCCAGCTATTCGGCCCTGGCACGGCTGATGCTCCAACTAGATGGCCGGAGGGTCTCCTATGGGTAAGGCACTCGCAGCATGGATCATGATGGCTGGCGCGGTCGCGGCGCCTGGGATGGGGCCGCGGGAGACCGTGGAGACCGCGGTCACTCGCGTGATCGCGCTGCTTCAGGATTCAGACGACGCGTCGACGACGCCGGCCAAGCAGCAGGCCGATCGGCGGATGGAGATCCGAAGGATCGCGCGGGACCTTTTCGACTTCGAGGAAGTGACGCGGCGCACGCTGTCCCGCCACTGGGCGGCTCGCTCCCCCGAGGAGCGTGCCGAGTTCGTCGCGCTCTTTACCGACCTGCTCGAGCGCTCGTACGTGAACCGGGTCGAGGCGTACGCGGGCGAGAACATCACCTATCTGGGCGAGGCGGTCGATGCGGGCTTCGCCACGGTGCGGTCGAAGGTGCAGACTCAGCGGCGTACAGAGATCGCGCTCGACTATCGCCTGCACCTCCGGGACGGCCGCTGGCGCATTTACGACCTCCAGATCGACGGTGTGAGCTTCGTTTCGACGTATCGCAGTCAGTTCGACCGGATCATCCAGTCCGAGTCCTACGCGTCGCTGCTCGAGCGCATGCGCAAGAAGAGCTTCGAGGCGACGGTCGCGGAGCGTGGAGGCAAGAAGCTCTAGCTCTCGCTCGACGGCGGGCAGCGCCGGGCGGGGGAGGTGGGCTCCCCATTGTCCCCGGGCTCGAGGCGAGATTCGGTTCACTACACAGCCTGGCGGAGCGGAGCCCACCTCCCCCGCCCGGCGTCGCCCGTCACGGTTGCCAACCTGAGCTCTAGATCCTAGGTCCACGCCGTCGGCCACGTCCCTGCCGTCGTCCTGCTCCGAGCGCCACTACCTGCGCACCTCCGCGGATCGCCGTGCTCGCGTTCGGCATCCGGCTGGGCCTGCTGGCGTGGGGGTTCTCGCTGGCGAACGGGCAGATGCTGTGGGTCGTGTTCAAGATCGCGGGCGTGACGCCGCTCGCCGCTAGGAAGGCGCCAGGCCGAGGATCCACCCTTCCACGGCGCGCGCGCCGTCTGGCGCCTCGGGCACGGCGCCGTCCAGGACGAGCCGCGCGAGCGCGATGCACGCGGTCGTCGCGTCGAATGGGTCCTCACCCGCGCGCGATCGCCCGAACCCACCACGGAGGAGAGCGCGGACGGCGCCGAGCTCGAGCCCGGGATGGGCACCGACGCGGTGGAGTATCGCTCGCCCGCAGGCGGCGCGCGCCTCCCCGTCCGACTTGCGCGCGACGGCGACCGACAGCGTCCGGAGCAGGAACGCCGGGTACATCTCCGCGACGACGGGGCGGCCGGCCCCGATCAGCTCCGCGAGCGTCCCGTCGAACGGCCAGAGCGCCAGCTCCTCGAGTTTCGGCGTGAGGATCTCGCGCCATACGCACGCGGCCGATCGTCCGACCTGCCGGGGGCCGACCAGCCAGAAGATCGGCCCCGCGCCCGCCTGCCGGTCGCACGCGCGTGGCGCGAACGCCACGTCGCCGAGCGCCGTCCGGAGATGGTCCCGTGACGTGCCCTTGAGCCCTCGCAGCGGATAAAACGGGCGCTCGATCGCGATCTCGGCAGGCGAGCCGGCGAAGTCGTAGAAGCGATCGAAGCGCCCGGCGCCGAACGCGCGGAGGGCCGCGCGGAACGAGCGGAGTCCGGCCTTCGTCGCGTAAGCGTTGGGGAGGCCGATGGGACAGTCGAAGGCGGCAAGGGCGTCGGGTGAGAGCTCGAGCGCGCCGACGTCTTCTATCGGTCGCGGCGGCGCCACGATATAGCGGCCGCGACGCAGCACCGCGCGGCACAACTGGCGCTTGGCCGGTGTGGCTCCCCAGTCGATCGCAAGGATCTCACCCGGTAACGGGCTCGACCGGGTCACGCGTGGAGCAGGCGCGCGATCACCGCGTCGAGCTGGCACTTCCTGAAGCCGAACGCGGTGATGCCGAGCACCTCCGGCGCCAGCAGCGCCGCGTCGTACGGATCGCGGAGGAGAACGACCGCGAGGGCGCGCGCCCTCGCCTGGAGCTCGGTGAGCAGCCGGGCGTTCGTCGCGTAGAGATGGGCGTCGAACAGGAACAGCACGGTCGCGTCGCATCCCGCCGCCAGCTCGGCCGCGCGCGCAATCTCCTCGTCGGTCGGCTCGATCCCGACCAGACGCGTCTCGGGCATCACGCCCGCCGGTGCGAACGCGGCGGCGACGTAGACCGTCTCGGCCGCGATCTCCGGCTCGATGGTGATCCGCGGCGCCAGGTCCGAGAAGCGCGGGAAGACGACCGCGACGCGCCCGTTGAGCGCCCGCCGGAAGTCGCGGCGCCCGGGCGCCACGACGGTGACCGCGCGGGTCGCCATCGCGCGCGCCAGCGGCCCCGCGTCGGGCTCCGCCGCGGGCACGCCGCCTTCGAACCGGGTCGGCCGGCGCGCGCGGAGCCGGCGCACGCGCTCGACGGCCGCGTCGTGCTCGCGGCGTGCGACCGCACCCGACCGACACGCGTCCGTCAGCGCCGCCGCCGCGGCGCGCTGGGCCGGCTCGGTGTGGCAGACCAGGAGGAGGTCGTGACCGGCGACCGCGGCCTGCACCACGGCGTGACCGATCGAGCACGTCTCGCCGATCGCGCCCATCTCGAGGTCGTCCGAGACGATGACGCCGGAGAATCCCATCTCCACGCGCAGGTGGTCGTTGACGATGCGCCGCGAGAACGTCGCGGGGATGCGCTCCGGGTCGAGATTCGGGTAGACCGGGTGGCTCGTCATCAGACAGTCGACGCCTTCCGCGACCGCCGCCACGAAGGGCGGCAGATGCGTCGCGCGCATCTCGTCCCAGGTCGAGTCGATGGTGGGCAGCCGGAGGTGGGCATCGAGGGGCGAGTGGCCCTTGCCCGGGAAGTGCTTGGCGCACGCCGACACGCCGCCCTTCTGCATGCCCTTGATCCGGGCGATGCCATGGCGCGTGACCACGCGAGGATCCTTGCCGTACGAGCGGATCCCGATGTTGGGGCTATACCGGTCGGTGAGGACGTCCAGCACCGGGGCGAAGTTCACATCTACGCCCAGCCGGCGTAGCTCGCGCGCCTCGAAGAGGCCCTGGCGATAGGCGAACGTCTCTTCACCTGCGGTTCCGGCGGCGAGGTTGTCGGGAAAGATCGTCGTGGCGCCGCCCAGCATGACGATGCGGCCGCCTTCGTGATCGGTCGCCACGATGAGCCGGCGGCCCAGGTCGGACTCGAGGTCGGTCAAGAGCCTGGTGTGCTGCTCGGGGGTCTCGAAGTTTCTCCGGTAGAGGATCAGCCCTCCGGCCCGAGTATCGCGGAAAAGGCGGATGTCCTCGTCGGTGAGCTTTGGTCCGCGGAGCCCGAACACGAGCCGCTCGCCGACGAGATCTTCGAAGTCGGCCACAACGCGATTATAGGGTGCGCCCCCCGGCGGCCCGCAGACCTTACGCGGAGCGAACTACACCGTCAGGGGAGTGACGCCGCGGGCTTCATGGGACGCCCGCAGCGCCCGCGGAACCATGTAAAAAAGCTACGGTTCAACCCGGCGGGCGCCTGGCACAGGACGTGCACAAATCCCGCGTGTCAGAGGAGGCGCCGCCATGGCAACCCACGGGATCAAGCTGCTGGCTCTGTCCGGCGGAATCTTGCTAGCGACTCAGGGGTGCGCGGCCTTGGGGTTGACGGCGTTCGGAGCCGGGGCGGGAGTGGCCGGCGGCACCGGCACGTCGTACACGCTGGACTCGGTCGCGTACCGCACGTTCACCATTTCGGTCGACGACATGCGCCGCGCGACGCTGTCGGCTCTCAAGCGCATGGACATCAAGGTGCAGACCGACGAGGCCATTCCAGAGGGCCGCCGTCTCGTCGCGCAGGCGGGCGACCGATCGATTGACATCGAGCTCGAGCGTCTGACCTCGCGGACAACCCGCATGCGAGTGAACGTCAAGCACGGGTGGATCTTCCGTGACCGTGCGACGGCAGGTGAAATCATCGCGCAGACCGAGCACAGCGTGGATCATCTGCCCACCGTCACCCAGAAGGAAAAATAGGAGGGAACGATGAGGCGTGTTGCAATCGTCTGGAGTGTCGTCGGCATCGTCGCACTCGGCCTCGCGAACGGGTCGGTCGTGTACGCGCAAAAGTCCGGCTCGACCACGGCGACGACCACGACCGCAGCGTTCGACAAGCTCTCGCCCGGGAACCAGAAGGTCGCCTCGGCGCTGTTCCAGGCCCAGAACGGTACGACGTCGACGCCGCTGACGCTCGACGAGATCGCGGCGAAGAAGCAAGGCGGCCAGGGGTGGGGCGAAGTCTTCAAGAGCATGCAATCGCAGGGGCTGGTGCAGGAGAAGAACCTCGGACAGGTGGTCAGCAAGTACAATCACTCCACCAAGGGTGTCGTCACGACGGCGTTGGGGCGCGTCGTGTCCGGCTCGACCTCCGACGCGAAGGCGCAAGGGGTCAGCGACGGCTCGTCCAGTCCCGGTAACAGTGGGAACGCCGGCGGGGCGAGCAACGGCAAAGGTAACGCTTTCGGAGCGTCGAGCAGCTCCGGCGGCGGTGCGGCTCATAGCAACGGCAAGGGAGGCAAGTGATGGACAAGTGGAACCCCTGGAAGGTAACGGCACTCGGCCTGGTCCTGGTGATGGCGACGGCGCTCATCACCGGGCTCGTCGTCGCGAACTGGTCAGGGTCGAGCCAGGACGCGGCGGAGCAGAAGGCCGCCGCGACGGCTAGCCGACCGGCGGCGCCGTCCCGGGTCGCCACCGCGCCGCCCGCGGCTCCGGCTCCGCGCGTCCAGGCGCCGGCGGCACCGGCGCTTCCGACCCAGGATGTCGTCGATGCATGTAACCGGTACGCCGCGGGGCAGGTCGGCGAGCAGAACAAGACGACCGAAGTCGTGAAGGACGCCGCGATCGGCGCCGTGGTCGGCGCCGCGGTCGGTGCCGCGGGCGGCGCCGTGGCCGGCGGCGGCAAGGGCGCCGGCAAGGGCGCGGCGATCGGCGGCATCGTGGGCGCCGGCGGCGGCACGCTCTACGGCCTCAACGAGAGCAAGAAGCACGACGAGAAGTACAAAGAGGCCTACTCGGGCTGCATGCGGTCGAAGGGCTACGCCGGGTAGACGATGGGTGTCGGAGGCGAAGCATGAAACTGCTCGTGACTGTGCTCGCGTGCGTCGTGCTCGCCGCCACGGCGGTGCCGGCGCTCGCCGCCGACGAGTCGAAGGTGAAGTCGGCGACCCAGCAGGTCGAGACGGGCGCGAAGAAAATCGGCGCCGGCAAGGTCGGTGAGGGCGTCGAAGAGACGGCCAAGGGCATCGGCAACACCGTGGTCGAAGGGGCGAAGTTCTCGGGCGAGAAGATCAAGGAATCGGGCAAGGCCGCCGAGCCGAAGGCCAAGAGCGCGTGGGAGAGCGTTCGTGACGGCACGGTGGACTTCGGCCACAGCGTGAAGAGCTTCTTCACTCGGTTGTTCGGAAGCTAGTACAGCAGGTAGGACGCTCGGCGCCGCTTCCAGCGATCGAGACCGCGCTGCCAGGCGCGCTCGATCGCTGGAAGCGGCTTCCCACCCTCGATTCCCTTTCTCACCGTATCGGTCCCGCACAGGATGTCGATCGGCAGGAGCCGCTTCTCGAACTCGTAGGGGGGCCGTCGCCACGCGAACTCTCGGGCCGCCAGCCGTCGCGCCACCGCGATTTCGGCCAGGCCGGTCAGGAAGGGCTTGAAGCGGACTCGATCGGTCACGTGGACCTGGACGCCCTCGCAGAGCCGCCCCGCCCACTTCTGGAACGTCGGGAGAAATCGCGCGGGGCGGAACCGCACGCCCGGCAGCCGCAGCCGCTCGAGCGCGGCCGCGTACCGGTGCGCGTCCAGGTAGGGCGCGCCGATCCATTCGAACGGCCGCGTGGTGCCGCGGCCTTCCGACAGGTTCGTGCCTTCGAGCAGGCAGCCGCCGGGATAGACGCGCGCGGTGTCCGGCGTCGGCATGTTGGGCGAGGGCGCCACCCAGGGGAGTCCGGTGTCTTCCCACAGCATCGAGCGCCGCCACCCCCTCATCGGCACCACCGAGAGGTCGGCGTCGATCGCGTGCTCCCGGTTCAGGTAGAGCGCCAGCTCTCCGATCGTCATGCCGTGGCGGATCGCGAGAGGGTAGAGACCGACGAAGGACGCGAACGCCGGATCACCAACGTTGCCTTCGACGGAGACACCGCCGAGCGGGTTGGGCCGGTCGAGCACGACGACCCGCACGCCCAGGCGCGCGCACACGCGCATGGCGAGCGCCATCGTCCAGTTGTAGGTGTAGTAGCGGGAGCCCACGTCTTGCAGGTCCACGACGAGCATGTCGAGTCCGCCGAGCATGGCTGCGGTCGGCTCGCGCCGCGCGCCGTAGAGACTCCACACCGGCAGGCCCGTGGCCGAATCGCGAGTGCCCGCCACCAGCGCGTGATCCTGGGGCGCGCCCCACAGCCCGTGCTCCGGCGCCAGGAGCGCCACCAGCTTCACTCCACGCAGATCGCCCAGAAGGCCGGCGGCGTGCTCGAGGCGCCGGTCGATCGACGCCTGATGCGCGAGCAGGCCGACCCGCCGGCCACGCAGGAGCGCCGGCCGCCGACGGACGAGCACCTCGAGACCCGATTCGACGGAAGGCATCCCGTTCGATAGTAGTAGCATGCGGGCGTGGCGATGAGACGAATCCGCTACGCGCGCCTCGGCACCGAGCGCGCAAATCCAAGGAGCCGCGCGCTCGATCGGATGACGCCACGGCAGATCGCGACGCTGATGAATCGCGAGGACCGCCGCGCGGTGCTGGCGGTGGCGCGCGCCGGGCCTCAGATCGCCGCGGCCGTGGAGATGATCGTGGCGGCGCTCCGGCGTGGCGGCCGCCTCTTCTTCGTGGGCGCCGGCACCAGCGGGCGCCTCGGCGTGCTGGAGGCGGCCGAGTGCCCTCCCACCTTCGGCACGCCGCCCCGTCTCGTGCAGGCGATCATCGCCGGTGGCCGCGGCGCCGTGTTCCGCTCACGGGAGGGCGCCGAGGACGACGAGCGCGCGGCGCGGAGGGCGGTGCGCGAGCGGGTCCGCGCCGGCGACGTCGTCGTCGGCGTCTCCGCGAGCGGAGTGACGCCGTTCGTCGTCGGCGCGCTCGCCGAATCGAGTAAGCGCGGGGCGGCGACGGTGCTCGTCGCGTGCAATGCCGGCCCGGGTACGGACGATCGACGGGCGCGGCCGGCGGGCTCTCTCCGGCGGCGGACGCACGTGCGGATTTCGCCGACGACGGGACCGGAGGTGCTGGCCGGCTCGACCCGCCTCAAGGCGGGCACCGCAACGAAGCTGGTGCTGAACACGTTGACGACCGCGAGCATGACTGGGCTCGGGCGGGTCTACGGCAACCGCATGGTCGACCTGCAGCCGCGCTCGGCGAAGCTCCACGAACGAGCGCTGCGGCTCGTCGCCGAGCTGGGAGGTGTCTCGCGCCCTCGCGCGCGCAAAGCGCTGAGGGCTTCGCGGCGCACGGTGCGGCTGGCGATCGTGATGGCTCGGAGCGGCCTCACCGCCCTCGAAGCCTCGCGCGCTCTCGGCGCGGCAGGCGGCTCCCTCCGCAACGCGCTTCAGAGGCTGCCGCGGAAGTAGCGAGACCCGAGGAGCGCCACGGCTCCGCCGGGGCGCTTCCGAGCCACGATTGGGGGGCTTGGGGGGCCCTTTGAGGCCCCCCATCTAGCTATGAGAAGGCCCGGCGGTGTCCTCGAGCCGGACCGGCGTGCGGCCGCGCAGATAGTCGAAATCGCACCCCTCGTTCGCCTGCAGCACCTGCTCGAGGAAGAGCCGGCCGTAGCCGCGGATGAAGTGCGGCGGGCGCGGCTTCCAGGCGGCCTGGCGCCGCGCCAGCTCAGCGTCGTCGACTCGCAGCGTCAGGGTGCGCCGCGGTACGTCCAGCTCGATCTCGTCGCCATCATGCACGAGCGCGAGCGGCCCCCCGACCGCAGACTCCGGCGCCACGTGCAGCACCACGGTGCCGTAGGACGTCCCGCTCATGCGCGCGTCGGAGATGCGCACCATGTCCTTCACGCCGCGCTTGAGCAAGCGGGCCGGGATCGGCGCTGCGCCCCACTCCGGCATGCCCGGCGCGCCCCGCGGCCCGACGTGCTTGAGCACGAGCACGGAATTCTCGTCGATCGTGAGCGACTCGTCGTCGATGCGGCGGTGGAGATCCGCGTGATCCTCGAAGACCACGGCGCGGCCGCGGTGGGCGAGGAGGTGCGCCGAGGCGGCGGACTGCTTGAGCACGGCGCCGTCCGGGCACAGGTTGCCGAAGAGGATCACGGTGCCGCCTTCCCCGGCCAGCGGCATCGAGAGCGGACGAATGACGTCGTCGTTGAAGCAGCGAGCGCCGCGGACATTGTCCGCGAGCGACTTGCCGTTGACGGTGAGCGCGTCACCGTGGAGCAGGGGCAGGAGCTCCTTGAGCACCACCGGCAGCCCGCCCGCGTAGAAGAAGTCCTCCATCAGATATTTCCCGGACGGCCGGAGGTTCACGAGGAACGGCGTGGTCTTCGATAGCTCGTCGAAGCGCGCGAGCGGGAGCGCGACGCCGGCGCGGCCCGCGATCGCGACCAGGTGGATGATCGCGTTCGTGGAGCCGCCGATCGCCATGTCGGCGCGGATCGCGTTGTCGAAGGCATGGGCGGTGAGGATCTGGGACGGCTTGGGCCCGCCGGCCAGCGCCATCTCCACCGCGCGACGTCCCGCCATTTCCGCCATCGCGAGGCGCCGCGAGTCCGACGCCGGGATCGCCGCGTTGCCGGGCAGCGTCATCCCGAGCGCCTCGACGACGGAGGCCATCGTGGAGGCGGTCCCCATCACCATGCAGTGTCCGCTCGAGCGCGACATGCAGGACTCGGCCTCGCACATCTCCTCGTCGGTGAGACGGCCGGCGCGCCGCTCGGCCCAGAGGCGCCAGGCGTCGGTGCCGGAGCCGAGCTCCTCGGCGCGCCACTTGCCGCTCAGCATGGGCCCGCCGGTGACCATCACGGCCGGGACGTCCGCCGAGGCCGCGCCCATCAGCATCGCCGGCGTGGTCTTGTCGCAGCCAGACAGGAGAACCGCCGCGTCGAGCGGATAGGCGCGCAGGCACTCCTCGACGTCCATCGACATTAGATTCCGGAAGAGCATCGTCGTCGGCTTCATGAGCACTTCGCCGAGCGAGATGGTCGGGAACTCGAGGGGAAAGCCGCCCGCGCTCCAGACGCCGCGCTTGACGGCGTCGGCGACCTGCCGGAGGTGGGCGTTGCAGTTCGTCAGCTCGGACCAGGAATTGGCGATGCCCACGACAGGCCGTCCGTCGAACACGGCGTCGCTGAATCCTTCGGCCTTGAGCCACGAGCGATGGACGAGTCCGTCGAGATCGTTCCGGCCGAACCAGTTGCGGCTTCTGAGCGGGTGTGATGTCATGTGGGCCTCCGGGGCACCGATTATAGATCGAGGGGGATTCTATGCGGCTGGCCGGCAAGGTCGCGGTCGTGACGGGCGGCGGGAGCGGGATCGGCCGCGGCATCGTGCTGGCCATGGCGCGCGAGGGCGCCGACGTCGCGATCCCCGACATCCAGGTGCTGAACGCGGAGAAGGTCGCCGGTGAGGTCAAGGAGCTCGGCCGCAAGGTCGTGGCGATGAAGACCGACGTCACCAGCTCCGCCGACGTCAGGGCGATGGTCGATCGCGTCCGCGAGGCGCTCGGCAAGATCGACATCCTGGTCAACAACGCGGGCTCGGCGTCGCCGCCGGGCATGCCGTTCACCAACAACACCGAGGAAGACTGGGACCGCACCTTCGCGGTCAATACGAAGTCGGTCTTCCTCACGTGCAAGGCGGTCGCGCCGCACTTCATCGAGCGCAAGGCCGGTCGCATCATCAACATCGCGTCGATCGCCGGGCCCATCGCGGCGGTGACGATGCCGCCCTACAGCGTCGCCAAGATGGGCGTGATCACGATCACGCGCGTCGTCGCCAAGGAGCTGGCGCCCCACGGGATCACGGTCAACGCGATCTGCCCGGGCGTGCTGTGGACGGATTTCTGGCAGAAGCTCGCCACGCACATCGCCGAGACGACCCCCGCGTTCAAGGGCATGACCCCGCGCCAGGTGTTCGATAAGCGCGTGGCCGACATCACGCCGATGAAGCGCGAGCAGACGCCCGAGGACATCGGCTGGGCCGCGGTCTTCCTCGCCTCCGACGAGGCGCGCAACATCACCGGCCAGGCCCTGAACGTCGACGGCGGCGTCGTCATGCAGTAACTTGAACTTCGATTTCACCGACCGCGAGGAAGCGTTTCGCAAAGAGGTCCGCGCCTGGCTCGAGGCGAACCTGCCCGACGACCTGCGCGGCCGCGCGTTCGCCGCCTCGCGCGCCGACCGCGACGAGGTCCGGCGACTGCGCGCGTGGCAGAAGCAAATGTGCGAGGCGGGGTACGTCGGGCTCGACTGGCCGAAGGAGTTCGGCGGACGCGGCGCGACGATCGTCGAGATGGTCATCCTCTATCAGGAAATGGCGCGCGCCGAGTCGCCGCAGCTGGTCAACCGCGGCGGGGTGTCGATGCTGGGGCCGACGCTCATGAAGCACGGCACCGCCACGCAGCAGCAGCGCCATCTGGCGAAGATCCTGACCGCCGACGAGCTCTGGTGCCAGGGGTTCTCGGAGCCCAACGCCGGCTCGGACCTGGCGAACCTCCAGACCCGCGCGGTCCGCGAGGGCGACCACTTCGTCGTGAACGGCCAGAAGGTGTGGACGTCCATGGCGCACGTCGCCGACTGGTGCTTCCTGCTGGTCCGCACCGATCCCAACGCGGCCAAGCACAAGGGCATCAGCTTCCTGCTCGTCGAGATGAAGACGCCGGGCATCACGGTGCGGCCGCTGCGGCAGATCACCGGCGAGGCCGAGTTCAACGAGGTCTTCTTCGACAACGTGAGAGTTCCGAGCGACAACCTCGTCGGAAAACTCAATGAGGGGTGGAGCGTCGCCATCACCACACTGGCGTACGAGCGGGACCTCCTGACCTTCATCCGGCATATTTCGTTGCGCAACGCGCTCCACCGGCTCGTGCGCCTCGTGAAGAAGCAGGAGAAGTTCGGGGATCCGATCCTGCGGCAGAAGATCGCCTCGCTGTGGATCGCCGAGCAGGCGCTCCAGCTCAACGGCTACCGCAGCCTCAGCAAGATCCTGCGCGGCGGCGCGCCCGGGCCCGAGGGCTCGACCTCGAAGCTCTTCTGGAGCCAGGTCGACCAGGAGCTGGCCCACGTCGCCACCGAGGTGATCGGCCCCTACTCCCAAATCGCCGGCGAGTCGTCGTGGGCGCCCGACGACGGCCAGTGGGAGTTCTACGAGCTGCTGGCGCGGGCGAGCGGCATCCGCGCCGGCACCTCCGAGATCCTCCGCAACATCCTCGCCGAACGCGTCCTCGGCCTGCCGAAGGACTAGAGTCCATGAGGAGCCTTGCCCATGAGTGACCTGCTCTACGAGGTGAAGGACAAGATCGCGACGATCACGCTCAACCGGCCCGACAAGCTGAACGCGTTCACGCGCGACATGATCGACGCGTGGGCCAAGGCGCTGGGGGCGGCCCAGGCCGACGACAGCGTCAACGTCGTCATCGTCACCGGCACCGGGCGCGCATTCTGCTCGGGCGGCGACGTGGGACGCATGCGCGAGGGCGAGCCGAGCGCGCTCGACGGCAAGAACAGCCTCTGGGAGGGCGTGCACCGGGTGCCCAAGACGCTCGAGACCGTCGACAAACCCGTCATCGCGATGGTCAACGGGCTGGCCGTCGGCGCCGGCATGGGCATGTGCGTCATGTGCGACCTGCGCGTGGCCGCCGAGTCGGCCCGCTTCTCCACCGGCTACGTGCGCGTGGGCCTGGTGCCCGGCGACGGCGACACGTACTTCCTACCGCGGCTGGTCGGCGCCGCCAAGGCGCTCGAGCTGCTGTGGACCGCCGACTTCATCGAGGCGCCCGACGCGCACCGGATGGGGATCGTCCAGCGCGTGGTGCCGGACGCCCAGCTGAAGGACGTCACCTACGCGCTGGCCCGCCAGATCGCCGACGGGCCGCAGAT
>QHSL01000031.1 GCA_003220435.1 Candidatus Rokuibacteriota bacterium
CATGTAGAAGAAGCGCGTGGTCATCGGCTGCAGCGTCAGGTCGAACACGCGGTCGTTGGCCCGCTCCTGGGGATCGCTCACCTGCTCGACCTGCTCGTCGATGTCGCCCATGGTCGGCGGCGGGCGCGAGATCACGGTCGTCACGTCGTCGGTCTCGACCACGCCAAAGTCCGCCCACAGGCCCGGCTTGGGAATGGCGACCTGAATGACGTCACGCACGAACGACGCGTAGGTGTCGCGCAGGCGGCCGCCTTCCACGAGGAGCTGATAAAGCTGCGGGCCCAGCACGCGCGGCTCGAGGCCGTGGGCACTCTCGATCGCGCGATCGAGGGCGGTGCGCATGAACGTCGGCGACTGGTTCTCGACGTGCTCGAGCAGCAGGAAGTAGCCGCCGGCAAGCTGGCCGTCGTCGTGGTCCGCGGCGGCCCGGATGTTGACGCTGAGGAGGTATGGGTACTTCTCGACCTCGGCGCGCAGCGCGTGAGCCCAGGCGATGCCGGACGGCTTCCACTGACTCCAGGCCGCGTACGCGCCCGCCCACCAGCGGATGGCGGAGGCGCGCGGGTCGAGCGGCGGCGGCGCCAGCGCCGCGGCGGCCGAGCTGCGGGGCTCCACCGTGGGGGCGGGCTCCTTACGCGCATCCGCCGTCGCCGTCTTGTCCGTCGTGGAGGCTCCGCTGGCGAGCCGGCCTCGGGCGGCGGCGTTCACGAGCGGCCGGCCGAAGGCACGGGCGACCGGGGCGTCGAGTTGAGCCCAGCGCTCTTCGGTCAGCGTGTTTCGCTCGCGCATGAGCGTGAGCAGGGTCTCGAAGGGGGCAGCCCACTCCAGGACCTCCTTGGAGGTGACGCCACGCCGATCACCGGTGGCGCGCGACAAGGCCAGGCGGAGCTCGCTCGCCTTGGCCTGACACTCGAGGAGGGCCGGAAACGCGGGATCGTCCAGGTGAGTGATGCCGAGGACGCGCGTCAGCACGGCGATGGCTCGCTGCACGGCCATCTTGAACGCCGCGATCTCTTCCTCGCCGGCGGAGGCCGCCTCGGCCTGCGCGGTGGGCTCACCGAAAGAGGCTGGACGCCACGTGACTTCGAAGAGTCGCTTGGCCTCCGGGAAACCCTTCAGCTCGTGCAGCCCGCGGTCCAGGTACTCGACGGTGCCTCCGTCGGATCTTCTCAGCTCGATGCGGCCGGCTAGCCAGCGGGTCGTCTCGGCGACGAGGATCTGGCCCGGTTTCGCGATCGCGCAGATGCGCGCCGCGAAGTTCACGTCGAGGCCGATGTAGTCGTTGCCCTCCTGAATCGGCTCGCCGGTGTTGATGCCTATGCCGACGTCGATCCCGAGACCCTCCTGGCGGCGCTTCGCCTGGGCGATAGCCCGCTGGATCGCGATCGCGCACAGGATGGCGGTGCGGGCGCCCCGGAAGGTGGCCATGAAGCCGTCGCCTAGCTCCTTGACGACGGTGCCGCCGACTTCTTCGATCTTCTCGCGGACGATGGCGTGGTACCCGCGGAGCATCTGGCGGGCAGCTTCGTCGCCTTCCCGCTCCGTGTAGTCCGTGAACCCACGGATATCGCTGAAGAAGATGGTGACGGTGTCGCCGAGCGGCGCCGCATCGGGGGCGACCTGAGGGCTGGATCCTTCGTTGTGCGCGTTCTCGTTCATGCCAGGCGACGCGTCAGTTGGCACAGAAAATAGTAGCCGATGGGCCCCCAAAATGGGATCGCCTTTGCAAGGGCCCTCCGGCGCTACTTCCGGACGATGCGGCGCGCCTTCAGCTCGTAGCGCGGCAGGCTGCGGAGCGGGACGGTCGCGACTTCGAGCCGGATGCCGAGGCCCGCCCGCAGCGCCTCCTGCACGCGCGAGGCGCCCGCTGCGTCCTCCAGCTCCACCAGGACGCGGATCTCCTCGAGCTCGCCAGCGCGGAAGACCTCGATCTGGAACTCGTCGACGTCAGCGAAGCGCCGCACGATCCCCTCGATGGCGGTCGGGAACACGTTGACGCCGCGCACGATGAGCATGTCGTCGAGCCGCCCGAGGACACCGCCTTCCAGGCGCCGGAACGTACGCCCGCACGCGCAGGGCGTCCCGGCCAGACGCACGTGATCGCCGGTGCGGTACCGGACGATCGGCGAGCCCACGCGTCCGAGGTTCGTCAGGACGAGCTCGCCGTCCCGCGCCGGCGCCCCCGTCGCCGGGTCGACCACCTCGGTGATGAACTCTGACTCGATGAGGTGCAGACCGGCCTGCTCGGCGCACTCGTAGCCGTACGCGCCCATCTCGGTCATCCCGGCGTGGTCGAATGCGCGGGCGCCCCAGCCCTCCTCGATGCGGGCGCGGACGGCCGGGATGCCGGCGCCGGGCTCGCCGGCATGGATCGTAGTCCGCAGGGGCAGCTTCACGAGGTCGATGGAGCGCGCGCGGGCGATCTCCGCGAGATGCAGTGCGTAGGACGGCGTGCACACGAGCACCGTGGCCCCGAGGGTCTCGATCCAGGCCAGCCGCGTCGGCGAGTCCTGGCCGCCGCCGGGGATCGCCAGCGCTCCGAGCACCCGCGCGCCCTCGAAGCCGGCCCAGAAGCCGATGAAGAGGCCGAACGAGAACGGGAAGAAGACGCGGTCGCCCGGCCCCACGCCGGCGCCCCGGAGCACGAAACCCCAGCAGCGCGCCCACCACTCCCACGATTCCTGGGTATCGAGCCATCGGATCGGCGCGCCGCTCGTCCCCGAAGTCTGGTGCACGCGAACGTAGCGCTCGAGCGGGTAGGTCAGGTTCGTGCCGAAGGGCGGGTGCGCTGCCTGGTCGTCCACGAATTCCGACTTGCGGGTGAACGGGAGCCGCCGGAAGTCGTCCCAGGCTCGAATGTCGTCGACCGAGCTCACCCCGGCGGCGCGCCACTTGCGGGCGACGAACGGATTGGACGCCAGCAGCTCACCGGCCATCGCCCGGAAGCGGCGCCACTGGTGGTCGCGCAGCGGCTCCGGCCCCAGCGTCTCCAGCGCGCGGTCGAACACGGTCGGCCGCCGGCTCAGGTCCGCAGCTTGAACCGCTGGATCTTCCCAGTCGCCGTCTTGGGCAGGTCGGTGACGAACTCGATCCAGCGCGGGTACTTGTAGGGCGCGATCTTGTCCTTCACGAACGCCTTGAGCTCGTCGGCGAGCGCGGCGCTTCCGCTCGCCTCCGCCTTCAGCACCACGAAGGCCTTCGGCTTGACGAGACGATCCGTATCTTCAGCCCCGACCACCGCGGCCTCGAGCACGGCGGGATGGCGTACCAACGTTGCTTCGACTTCGACCGGCGAGACCCAGATCCCGCCGACCTTCAGCATGTCGTCCGCGCGACCGCAGTACCAGAAGTAGCCGTCCTCGTCCTGATGGTACTTGTCACCGGTCTGGATCCACGAGCCGAACAGCGTCTCCTTGGTCTTCTCGTGCTTGTTCCAGTAGTACGCCATCGTGGAGTCGCCCTTGACGCGGAGGTTGCCGATCTCCCCCTGCGATACCGGGAGCCCCTCGTCATCCACGATCGCGAGCTCGTAGCCGGGCACCGGGAGGCCGGTCGAGCCCGGGCGCGAGAGCCCCGGTCGATTGGAGATGAAGATGTAACCGATCTCCGTGGTGCCGATCCCGTCGATGATCTCCACGCGGAAGCGGTCGCCCCAGCGCTTGTAGAGCTCGTCGGGCAGCGCCTCGCCCGCCGACACGCAGAGCCGCAGCGACGACGTGTCGAACCGCGACTCGGCTTCTTTGACCGCGAGCATAGCGGCATAGAGCGTCGGCACCCCGAAGAAGATCGTCGGCCGGTAGCGCGTGATGAGCTCGAACATCCCTTCCGGCGTCGGCCGCGACGGGTAGAGCAGTGCTCGAGCGCCGACGGCCATCGGGAGGAATCCGGTGGCTCCGAGGCCGTAGGCGAAGAAGAGCTTCGCGGCCGAGAGCACGCGATCGGTCGGCCGCATCGCCAGCACCTGCTTCCCGTACGTCTCGCAGCAGATCACCATGTCGTGGTGCAGGTGCACGGCCCCCTTCGGGAACCCGGTGGAGCCCGACGAGTACTGCCAGTAGGCGGCGTCGTCGCGCGAGGTCGCCGCCGCGGTGAGTTTCGGCGAGGCCTTGGCGACGTGCTGCTCGTAGGACAGATACTTCCCCGGCGCGCCGCCCGCCACCAGCACGTGCCGTAGGTAGCGGGCCTCCGCGAGCGCGGGCGCGGCCTCGCCCAGCAACGGGCCGGAGACGACGGCGACCTTGGCGCGGCTGTCATCGAGGAAGTACCGATAGTCCGCGGTACGCATCAGCGTGTTCACCGGCACGGGAATCGCGCCGATCTTGATCGCCCCCCAGAAGGTGCCGATGAACTCCGGCGCGTCGAGACAGAGCATGAGGACGCGATCTTCCATCCGCACGCCGAGCTCGAGGAGCGCGTTGCCCGTGCGGTCGACCAGGTCCTGGACATCCGCGTAGGTGAGCGTGCGGTCCTCGTAGACGAACGCCGACGAGGCGCCGCGGCCCTCGGCCACGTTGCGGTCGACGAACCAGGTCGCCACGTTGAACTGCGCGGGGAGCAGCTCCGACGCGTTCATGTTAGGCGAGCCGCACGTATTCGAAGTCGACGGGCTGGCCGTTAACGCCGCGGGCTGGCGGCGCGATCCAGTTGGCGAAGCGCGCGCGCGCGATCACCGGCTGCATCAGGCTCTCGATGTGCGCCTGGTCGGCCTCGGTCGGCAGCCACGAGTGCTTGCCGGCGCCCCACTCGGCCTCGCTGAGCACGCGGCCGTCCGGCGACACCTTGACCTCCGAGAACAGGCCGATGGCGCGATGGAAGCCACGGTGCGGCAGCCGCAGCTCCACGTCGATCCCGTGCCGCTTGATGACCTGGTTCCAGCGGTCCACCCCGCGCTGACAATCGGCGATGTAGTCGTCGCGCAGGCGCTCGTTGAGCGACGGCAGCGCCGGCATCTCGCGGGTCGTGACCCGATCGCCGACGAGCTCGTTCACCGTGTAGGTGGCGTCCTTCAGCCGATGGTCGTCGTGCTTCTTGGCCTCCTCGAAGCGCCCCTTGAGCCCCATCGTGTAGAAGTTCGCGGCGTTGGTCGAGACCTCGGAGCCGAACAGATCGAGCGACACCGAGTAGTGGAAGTTGATGTACTTCTGCAGCGTCGTGAGGTCGATCGCGCCGAGCTTTCGCACGTCGTCGGTCTTCCCGTCGCGCATGAGCTCGCAGGTGCGCTGCACCACGCGCGCGATCCCCGTCTCGCCGACGAACAAGTGGTGCGCTTCCTCCGTGAGCATGAAACGGCACGTGCGCGACAGCGGATCGAAGCCGCTCTCGGCGAGGCTCGCGAGCTGGTACTTGCCGTCGCGGTCGGTGAAGTACGTGAACATCAGATAGGAGAGCCAGTCCGGCGTCTTCTCGTTGAACGCGCCTAGGATGCGCGGCTTGTCGCGATCGCCGGAGCGGCGCTGCAGCAGCGCCTCGGACTCCTCGCGACCATCGCGGCCGAAGTACGCGTCGAGCAGGTACACCATCGCCCAGAGATGACGACCCTCCTCGACGTTGATCTGGAACAGGTTGCGCAGGTCGTAGAGCGATGGGCACGTCCGGCCGAGGTGGCGCTGCTGCTCGACCGAGGCCGGCTCCGTGTCTCCCTGGGTGACGATGAGGCGGCGCAGGACGCCGCGGTACTCGCCCGGCACGTCCTGCCAGGCGGGCGCGCCCAGGTTGTCGCCGAAGCCGATGGTGCGGCCGGGCTCGGCCTCCGCCAGGAACAGGCCCCAGCGGTAGTCCGGCATCTTGACCCAGTCGAACTGGGCCCAGCCCTGCGCGTCCACGCTCACCGCGGTGCGCAGGTAGACGTCCTTCTGCTGGAAGCCGTTCGGGCCCATGTCCATCCACCAGTCGAGGAACTTCGGCTGCCACTCCTCGAGCGCGCGCTGCAGCCGCCGATCGCCGGCCAGGTTCACGTTGTTCGGGATCCGCTCGCTGTAGTTCACGCCCGCCATCACACTCTCCTCCGGTCGAACTCGCTGCGCTGGCCCGTACCGTAGACCTGCAGCGCGCCCTTGGGGCCGACGGCGTTCGGGCGCTGGAAGATCCAGTTCTGCCACGCCGAGAGGCGCCCGAAGATCTTGCTCTCGAGCGTTTCGGGGCCGCCGAACCGCAGCGACGCCTCCATGCCGGTGAGCGCGTCGGACGAGAACGCCGCGCGCTCCTCGACCGCGATTCGGACTTCGTCGTCCCAGTCGAGGTCGTCGGGCGCAAACGTGACGAGCCCGGCCTCCAGCGCGGCGCCCGCGTCCAGCTCTTCGCCGACCCGCGCCCGGAGCTTGTCCACGCGGCCCGGCTCGGCGAGGAAGCGGCTGGCCAGCCGCGTCAGCCCGTTCACCATCGGGTACGCGCCGAAGTTCATCTCGGTGAGCCGGACGGTCGGCGGCGTCGGCCCGCCACCAGATCGCGTCCCGTCGAGCATGTAAGCGCGGTCGGCAGCCAGCGCGAGCTCGAGCAGGGTGCCGGTGAAGCACGAGCCGGGCTCGACGAACGCGAAGACCGAGCGTGACGAGACCTCGATGCGCTTGAGCGTCCGCTTGAGGTACAGGCGGATCTCCCGCACGAGCCAGTCGTCGCGCCACGTCGCGAGCGCGCGGTCGTACGCGTCGACCAGATCGGCGCGACCGGCCGTCTTGAAGATCCAGAGGCCGATCTCCTCCTCGTTCGTGCGCAGGTGCAGGATCAGGTCGTCGAGCTCGCGCGCCAGCGCCAGCGGCCAGAATGCGCAACCCACCGCGTGGACGCCGCGCGCGTCCGCCGGCGGCGGCCCGCTCGGCCCGCTCACCGTGATCTCGGCGAGGCCCCGCCCGCGGTCGAGGTCGCAGGCGACGACGGCGTAGCGGATCCGGTCGCCGTCGATCGTCCGGTCGAGCGGCGTCAGCGCCACACCACGCCCGTCGGCCGGCCGATCGGTGCGCGCCGCGAACTGGGCGGCCCGCCGCTGGACGATCTCGCTCAGCCTCGAGCGCGGCGCGACCTCGTCAACGAGCCCCCACTCCACCGCCCGCGCGCCCTTGATCCCTTCCTCGACCGTGCAGAAGAAATCCGCGCGGTCGCGGCGCACGCGCCGCTTGTCGACGAGCCGCGTGAGCCCGCCGGTGCCCGGGAGCACGGCCAGCAGCGGCACCTCGGGGAGCGAGACCGCGGTGCTACCGTCGTCGGCCATGATGATCCAGTCCGTCGCCAGGGCCAGCTCGTAACCGCCGCCGGCGCACGCGCCGTTGACGACGCAGAGATAGACCTGGCGCGACTCCGCCGTCGCCTCCTCGAGCGCGTTGCGCGTCTCGTTCGTGAACTTGCAGAAGTTCACCTTCCAGGCGTGGGAGGATTGCGAGAGCATGCGGATGTTGGCGCCGGCGCAGAAGACCCGCTCCTTGCCCGACGTGACGACGACGGCGCCGACCTCCGGGTGCTCGAAGCGCAGCCGCTGGGCCGCGTCATAGAGCTCGACGTCGACGCCGAGGTCGTAGGAGTTGAGCTTCAGCTCGTAGCCGGGCTTGAGCCCGCCGTCTTCCCTGACGTCCAGGGCCAGCGTCGCGACCGGCCCGTCGACGGTCAGCTTCCAGTGCCGGTACTTCGACGGCTCGGTTCGAAAGTCCACCTGAACGCGCTCAGACGAATCCGCCATGGCCTATCCCAGAATGACCCAGAGCGCCTGGGCCTGCTTCGCCCCGAGGTTCTCCCAGCCGTGCGGCACGCCCCCGTCGAGGAGCGCGCTGTCGCCGGCGTCGAGCACGTGCCGGTCGCCGTTGTAGTGGAGGGCCACCTTGCCCTCCAGCACGTAGAAGAGCTTCATCTGCCCCGGCTTGATGATGACTTTCTCCGTCGTAACGCCCTTGGACTTCGAGCCGAGCGTCGAGACGACCGCGCGGATCTTTCCCTGGAAGAGACCCGCGCCCAGGATCGCCCACCGCTCCGAGGAGCCGTCGAACGACACGACGGGGTAGTCGCGCTTGTGCGAGACCACGATGCTACCGGCCGGCTTGCCGTCGAAGAGCGCGGCGATCGGCACCCCAAACGCGCCGGCGATCTTGCCAAGCGTGTGGAGCGAGGGCGTGAGCCGCCCCGACTCGATCTGCGAGACCATGCTGGGCGTCAGGTCCGCCTTCTCGGCGAGCTGGCGTTGCTGCAGCTCGCGCTCGGCCCGGAGCCGCCGGATGCGGTCGCCCAGCGGCGTCACGCGACCTCCTCCGACGGCGGCCCGCCGTCGCCGAATTCGCCGATGGCGGCGAGCGCCCGCGCGACGAAGACCCGGGTCATCCGCTTGCGATAGGGATGCGTGAAATCCGTATTGTCGAGCGGCTTCGAGGGGCCGGCCGCCAGATCGGCGACCCGCGCCACGAGCTCCCGCGTGATCCGCCGCCCGACGAGCTCGGCCGCGGCTCGCTCGGCCGGGCGGGGCAACGACGCGACCGCGCCGAGCACGATACGCGCCTCGCGGACGAGCTGGCCGTCCATCCGGGCCGCTACCGCCACGCCCAGCACCGGAAAGTCGAACGACCCGCGTCGGCGGAGCTTGAGGTACGCCGAGCGCCAGCCGTCGGCCGGGGGCAGCAGGATGTCGGCGACGATCTCGTCCTGCTGCTTAGCGAGGTACTCGATGCCGTCGTCGCGGTAGAGCGCGGCGATCGGCACCGTGCGCTCACTGGCGGCGCCGACGAGCCGGAGCCGCGCGCCGAGCGCCCACAGCACGGGCGCGGTGTCCGACGAGGACACGGCCCAGCATCGCGAGCTCCCGGGCGCCACGAGGCAGATGTCACCGTCTCTCTTCATACAGAAGCCGATCGCCTTGCGCCACTCGTAAGATTGATTGTAGTAGTTGCACCGCGTGTCGACGCACACGTTACCGCCGATCGTTCCCATGTTTCGGAGCTGCGGCGAGGACACGAGCCCGGCGGCGGTCGCGAGGGCCGGAAAATCTCGAGTGATCGCCGCGTGCGACGAGACCTCCGAGAGCGTCGTGCCAGAGCCGATGGTCCAGCCGCCGTTCTCGGACCGCACCCCGCGCAGCTCCCGGATTCCCCGCAGCCCGACGACCACCTTCGGCTCGAACTGCCGTCGCTTCATGTTCGGGTAGAGATCGGTCCCGCCCGCCACGAGCATCGCCTCCCGCCCGTGCTCGGCCATCGAGCGGGCCGCCTCCGCCAGGGTGCGCGGTGCCAGGTACGTGAAGGACGGGAGCCTGATCATCGGATCACGACTGGAAGGGCCGAACTCCGATCGTGTCCGCCGGCTGACCGAACGCGGACTCGACGACGACCGGCTTCTTGAACGTGAAGAGCGGCAGCCGCTCGGGGCCGACCCGCGCCGGCTTTCCCCGTCGCTTCAGCTCGAGCGCCTTGAGGATCTTGTCCGGCGTGATGGGCACCTCGTCGATGCGGATCCCGAGCGCGTGATGGATCGCGTTGGCGATCGCCGGGATGACGGGAAGCAGCGGCCCCTGCCCGACCTCCTTGGCGCCGAACGGGCCCTCGGGATCGTCGGTCTCCACCAGGATCGTGTGGATCTCGGGCGTCTCGAGCGTGGTCGGGCTCTTGTACTCGAGCATCGAGGGCTGCTTGTGCAGGCCCTTCCGGAAGACTTGCTCCTCCATCAACGCCTCGCCGATGCCCATGTAGATCGAGCCCTCGACCTGGCCCTCCGCCAGAAGCGGGTTCAGCGCCCGCCCCACGTCGTGGGCGACCCAGACGTCACGGAGGTCGACGACGCCGGTCTCCTCGTCCACCGTCAGCTCGACGACGCACGCCGAGTACGAATAGCACGGCGACGGGCCCACACCGCCGCCCTTGTACTTGCCCGCGCGCTTCGGCGGCGCGTAGGAGCCGGGGAACGCGAGCACTCCATGCATCGCCTCCCCCAGCTCGACGGCTCGCGCGAAGCTCACCGCCTTGTCCCAGTCGGCGGAGACGCCGATCTTGCGCTCGCGCGCGACGAGCGCGGCCGGATCGACCTCGAGCTTCCGCGCAACCGCCTTGAAGATCGCGTCCCGAAGGCGCCCGGCGGCCTGGATCGTCGCCATCCCGCACATGAGCGTCACGCGCGACGAGTACGAGCCGAGGTCGACCGGCGTAAGGCTCGTGTCGGCGGGAAACACCTGGACGTCCACGGGCTCGAGGCCGAGCACCTCGGCCGTCAGGTACGCGAGGACGGAGTCCGACCCCTGGCCGATGTCGGTGGCGCCGCACAGGATCGCGACGCCGCCACTTCGATCGGCGCGCACGATCACGCCCGAGTGAGGCATGTCGTTCCAGTAGATCGCGGTGCCCGCCCCCGTCATGTAGGCGGAGCACGCGATTCCGATGCCGGGTCTTTTTGGAGAAGGGGGCTCACTACCTTCCTCTCGACTCCCCCCTTGCGCTGCGGCGGTGACGCCGTAGCGGCTGCGCTTGGCGCGCCAGTCCGACGCCTCGACGACCTTGTCGATGCACTCGCCGAGGCCGATGGTCGTGACCGTCAGGTGATTGGCCGTCTTGGTGAAGGGCTCGGCGACGATCCGCCGGCGCAGGTCGGCGGGATCGAGCCCGAGCTGCTCGGCCGCCTTGTCGAGCTGACATTCGAGCGCGAACCGGGGCTGGGGCGTGCCGTGGCCGCGCTTGGGCCCGCAGGGCGGCTTGTTGGTGAAGATGCGCGCGCCCTCGAACTTGTACACGGGAATCTTGTAGGTCACCGGGTTGATCACGCCCGTGTAGAACGTGGAGGCGACGCCGTAGGAGCCGTACGCGCCGCCGTCGAGCCACGTCCGCAGGTGGCAGCCGGTGATGTCGCCGCGCCTGGTGAAGCCGGTCTTGATCCACATGAGGACCGGGTGGCGGCCGCGGTGCGTGTAGAAGACCTCTTCGCGCGTCAGCGCGATCTTGACGGGCCGACCCGTGAGCTTCGAGAGCTGGCAGGCCACGATCTCGTGGGAGAAGGGATCGGTCTTGCCCCCGAACCCGCCACCGACCGGCGTTGCGATGACGCGGATGTGCGCGGCCGGGGTGTCGAGCGCTTTCGCCAGCACTCGGTGGACGTAGTGTGGCGTCTGGGTCGAGGACCAGAGCGTCAGCTTGCCGTCGCTCGCCCACTGGGCGACCGCGGCGTGCTGCTCCATCGGCAGATGCGTGTTGCCCTCGAAGAAGAAGACATCCTCTCGCACGAGGTCGGCGCCGGCCAGCGCACCGTCGACGTCGCCGAACTGAAGCGCCACGTTCTTGTGGACGTTGGGGCCGTCGCCGTACTCGTGGATCCGAACTTCGGGATGCGCGAGGGAATCGAAGATCGACATGAGCGCGGGCTGCGCCTCGTAGGTGACATCGATCAGCCGGCACGCCTGCTCGGCGGTTTCCTCGTCCACCGCGGCGACGGCCGCGATGGGGTCGCCGACCATGCGCACCTTGTCGGTGCACAGCGCCTCCTCGTCCTGCGACACGGGCAGGATGCCGAACTTCACCGGCGGCAGGTCGGCGCCGGTGACGACCGCGTAGACGCCCGGCACCGCGCGGGCCCGCGCGGTGTCGATCGCGCGGATGCGGGCGTGGGCGTGCGAGCTGCGAAGCAGCTTCGCGTAGGCCATGCGCGGCAGGAAGAAATCGTCGGCGTACCGGGTCTCCCCGACCACCTTCGCCCATGCGTCCACCTTCGGAAGCGGCTGGCCGACGACCGCGAAGTCGTTCTTGGTCATGTCCGGATTCTCTCCATCCGCAGGGCGGCCAGCTCGACGGCGTCGAGGATCTTCGTGTAGCCCGTGCAGCGACACAGGTTGCCGGCGAGCGCTTCCTTGACCTCCTGGCGCGTCGGGCCGGGTCGCTCACTCAGGAGTGCTGCGGCGGTGAGGAGAATGCCGGGCGTGCAGTATCCGCACTGGGCGGCGCCAAGCTCCGCGAAGGCCTGCTGGAGCGGATGCAGACGCGCACCTTCCGCCAGTCCCTCGATCGTGGTGATCCGGCGCCCTTCGGCCTCGAGAGGAAGAGCTAGGCACGAGAGCACGGGCTTGCCGTCCACCAGCACGGTGCAGGTGCCGCACTCCCCGAGCTCACAGCCGTGCTTGGTCCCGATGAGCCCGAGATCTTCGCGCAGCACCTCGAGGAGCGTCTTGTGCACGGGCACGAGCGCCTCGTGGAGCTCATCGTTCACCGTCAGCGCGATGCGAACCTTCATCAGAACTCCGGCGAGCGGGCCGATTTAGCTGCGCTTAATGCAGGTTTAAAAATACTGAATCGACCCGAGGGCTGTCAAGCGCGAAACCCTAGGCGGCGGAAGGGCGGGCGGCTAAGATACCCCCGTGCCATTCGCGAAGGCGGCCGACGGGGCCAGGCTCTACTACGAGGAGCACGGGAGCGGCACGCCGCTGGTGCTCGCCTACGGCATCGGCGGCAACGCGGACATGTGGGACGTCAACCGTGACGCGCTCGCGGCCCGCCATCGGCTCGTGCTCTGGGAGCCGCGCGGCCACGCGCGGTCGGACAGCCCCCAGGACCCGGCCCGGTACTCGTTCCAACACTGGACGCTCGACCTCGCGGCCGTGCTCGACCGCCTCAAGATCCGCCAGGCGCACGTCGGCGGGCTGTCACTCGGCGGCGGGATCGCGACGCGGTTCGCGCTGCGCTTTCCGGCGCGCGTACGATCGCTGGTGGTGACGAATTCGTCCTCCGCCGCCGGGCTGCCGCTCTCGGTCGAGAACCTCGTCATGCGGGCGCGCTCGATCGAGATCACGCTCACGAAGGGCATGGACGCGATGGCGGAGTTCGCGATGGCCGCCAACCCGAACGTCTCCGAGCGGCTGGCGCTCGATCCGGGAGCGCGCGAGGAATTCTACGAGGAGTACCGGCGGCTCTCGCCGATCGGCTACGCGAACTCGCTCCGGGCGCTGCTCGCGATGGACCACATCACCGACGAGCTCCGCCGGCTCCGGATGCCGGTGCTGCTGATCGGCGGCGACCGCGACCCGTCGCTCGAGCCGATGAAGGTGATGCACCAAAGGGTTCGGGGCTCCCGGCTGATCGTCCTCTCGCCGGCGAGCCACTTCGGAAACCGCGACCAGCCCCAGGCGTGGAACCGCGCCGTCCTCGAGTTCCTCGCACGGTGCGACCGGAGGACGCGGAGCTGAGGCAATGATGGACCGCCCGCGGGTGTTGATCGTCGACGACGACACCGACATCAGGGGGCTCCTGGGTGAGGCGCTGACGCGCTGGGGCTACGACCCTACCCTCGCCGCCAACGGCCGCGAAGCGATCGACCTGATCAGCCACCAGATCTTCGACGCCGCGCTGGTCGACATCTCGATGCCCGAGATGGACGGCCTCCAGGTGCTCGAGCAGATCAAGCGCCACGACCCGGCGCTCGAGGTCGTGATGCTGACCGGCAATCCGATGGTCGAGACGGCGGTCCAGGCCCTGAAATCCGGCGCCTACGACTACCTCATGAAGCCCCTCAACCTCGACGAGCTCCAGCACCTGCTGCGCCAGGTCTTCGAGAAGCGCTTCCTCAGTCGCGAAGTGCACTCGCTGCGCAGCCAGCTCGCCGACCAGCTCGCCGCGAAGGACCTGGTGGGCGCCTCCCCGGCGATGGCGCAGGTTCGCGAAGTGATTGCCCGGGTTGCGGACTCCGACTCGCCCGTGCTGATCGAGGGCGAGAGCGGCACCGGCAAGGAGCTCGTCGCCGCGGCGATCCACCGGCAGTCGGGCCGGGGCAAGGGCCCCTTCGTCCCGGTCAACTGCAGCGCGATCCCCGCCGACCTCATGGAGTCGGAATTCTTCGGCCACGTGCGCGGCGCCTTCTCGGGCGCGGTCGCCGACGCCCTGGGACTGTTTCGCTCGGCGCACGGTGGCACGCTCTTCCTCGACGAGGTCGCCGAGCTGTCGCCGGCCCTCCAGGCCAAGCTGCTCCGGGTGCTCCAGGAGAAGGAGATTCGGCCGGTCGGCTCGACCAAGACCCACGTCGTCAACGCCCGGACGATCGCGGCGACCAACAAGAACCTCGACGCCGCGGTGAGCAACGGCACCTTCCGCCAGGACCTCTACTACCGGCTCAACGTCGTGCACATCGTGGTGCCGCCGCTCCGGGACCGGCGGGGGGACATTCCTGCGCTGATCGCGTACTCCCTCCGGCGGTTCAACGAGCGCTTCCGGCGCGAGGTCAAAGGCATCGCCCCCGACGCGATGGCCGCGTTGACCGCGTACGACTTCCCCGGTAACGTGCGCGAGCTGGAGAATCTCCTCGAGCGGGCCTTCGCTCTCGGTGCGCGTGACGAGATCGAGCGCGCGAATCTGCCGGAGCTCTCGGTGAAGGCCGAGCCGCCGGCGTCGGCGAGCACCGAGCCGTTGCCGACGCTGGATCAGGCCGAGCGCGACCTCATCGCCCGGGCTCTCGATCGATTCCGGAATGACAAGGAGCAAGCGGCTCGCGCGCTCGGCCTCACGGTTCGCACGCTCTATCGCCGCATCAAGAAGTTCGGTCTGATCTAGCCACCCGAGCAGCGTCGGCCTACCAATAGTGTCAAAGGGGTGGCGGGCCGCCCACACACTGGCACCTTAAAACCGCGATTTATCGGAAGTTCACCCCACTGGCACTGATTCTGCTTGATAGGATTCTCATGACCACGCCGGAGTCCTCCCGCCCGCGCTGGATACTGGTCGCGGACGGGGACAAAGCCGCGGCCGATCACCTGGCCGGGCTCCTCTTGCGGGCGCGCTTCAGGGCATATCCCGTGGCCAACGGGCTCGAGGCCCTGAGACTCGCCCTGCGGTACCGTCTGGGCCTCGCGATCGTCGACGTCGGTCTGCTCGATATGACCGGCTGCGATCTCGTCAGGCAGCTCCGCTCGCTCGCGCCGGAGCTCCCGGTCGTGATGACCACGGGAGACTATCGGCCCACGACGGAAGTCGAGGCGCGCCAGCTCGGCATCGTCCAATACCTCCACAAACCCGTGGACCTCGAGCGCCTGGACAAGGTGGTGGCGCGGGTCTTCCCCGGAGAGGGCGAGACGATTCTGAACGCCGCGGTCTCATGCTCCGGGAAGCTGGGGGTATGACGCGCACCGGGCAGTACTGTTGCGTCATTGCCGCCCTGGCGCTCTGCCTCGCGCTGGTTGTGTTCAGCATCGGGGGAACGCGTACGACCGCGCGGGCCGACGCCCGCACTGGAGAGGAGCCGCCCCTCCCTCTCAGGCTCGAGGACGTCCACGCGGCGCTCGAGCTGCTCTTGCCGGCGGCGGAGCGGTACGCGCTCACTGGAAGCACAGCCGACCGTCGGCGGCTCGAACACCTTCTGTCACGACTGATGGAGGCCAGCATCGTCGTCGACCGCGGCGTTGCCGACACGGAGGGAAGCGAGCGGCTTCAGCTCCTGGACGCGGCGCGCCACATGCTCCGGCGGATCGGCGAGCTCGGACGGGAGATCCTCGCCCTGCCAGACCTCCGCGCCACGCGCGTGGCCCCACCAAAGGTGAGCGCCCTGGTCCGGCTCGGCGAAAAGGCCCTGGCCGCGCTCGGCCAGCTCCGAGCGAGCCCCGCACCGCGGGAAGCGGACACCAAGCGCGCGACGGTCGGTCCGCACGTGCGTGCCGCGGTCATTCCCGAGGGCGTGGCCGTCCTCCTTGCCACGATCGTCTGCGCCGTCAGCATGGCGCTGGTCTCGGCGACGCGATGCCTGCACCCGGCGCGACGGCGATGATCCCGCGGTTAGCCTTGCGATGATCCGTCGAGGCACCCCCGACGCGCGCGTCCAGATTCCCGAGGTGCCGGCGAGCCGTCTTCAGACGCTCGCGCGATTCACCGGCCTCGTTTCGATGTCGCTCGACGGCGACGAGATCCTCGCCCGGATCGCGACCGCGGCGGCACAGCTGATCGACACGCGGCTCGTGGCGCTCTGGGTGGCGGACGAAACGGCCTGTACCCTCGAGCTCAGAGCCTTCTCCGACGAAAAGCTCGGCGCCGGATACCCCCACCGGCGTCTCGCCTACGGTGACGGCGGCGCCGGCTGGGTCGCGGTCAACCGGCGCCCCCTGCACATCGACGACCTGTCGCGCGACACGCGCGTGCACAACCGCGACTGGTTCGCCACGCATGGCCTGCGGAGCGCGTACGCGGTGCCGATCATCCACGGCGACTCCCTGCTCGGGGTCCTGGCGCTTTTCGCCGGGCAGCCCTTCGCGCTCACCTGCGAGGACGACGATCTGATCGAGACGTTCGCGGCGCAGGCGGCCGGTGCGATCCGCAACGCGAGCCTCCTGGCCGAGAGCGAGCGGCGCCGCCACGCGGCGGAGGCGCTCGTGCAGCTCAGCCGGCTGTGCAGCGAGACGATCGACCTCGACACGGTTGCGCGCCGGGTCGTCGAGAGCGTGCGCACCCTGCTCGGCGTCGAAGAATCCGCACTCTACCGGGTCGTTCCGGAAAGCGGGGACCTGGAGGCGGTCGCGCTCTCGGGCGAAGGCGAGCAGGCGCTCGGAATCGGCACGGTCTTTCCGCGAGGGACCGGGGTCGTGGGCCTGGTCGTGAACGAGCGTCGGCCGATCGCCTCGAGCAATTTCTTCGAGGATCCGCGCGTCACGCACGCGCCCGCCATCCGTGGGCGGCTCGAGGGAGTCTCGTACCGGGCGATCCTGGGCGTGCCGCTCCTCGTGAAGGATCGGGTGATCGGCGCTCTCGCGGCGTGCGCGGCCGAGGGGCGGGTCTTCAGCGACGACGAGGTTCGCCTGGCCCAGGCCTTCGCCGACCAGGCCGCGCTCGTGCTGGAGAACGCCCACCTCTTCGACGAGGCCGCCCGGCGCCGGCACGAGATGGAGGTGCTGGCCGAGGTCGTCGGGCAGATCAACGGCTCGCTCGATCTCTCGACGATCCTCAGGCGAATCGTCGATGGCGCCTGCGAGCTCACCGGCGCCGATGGTGCTCAGATCGCGCTCCGCGAGCCCGGTACCGATGCGGTCCAGATGCAGCACCGGCGCGGCGTCAGCGCCGACGCGCAGGATGCAATTCTGGTCAGGCTCGGCCGAGGGGCGGGCGGCCTCGTCCTGGCGACCGGGCGCCCGTTCCGGACCTCGAACTACGCCGAGGATCCCCGGATCACCAAGGACTACGCGGACCAGGTCACCGCGGCGGGGATCGTCACGGAGGTCGTGGTCCCGATCCGCCACGGTGAGATCAAGGGCCTCCTCTACGTCTTCAATCGGACGGCGCGCCCGTTCACGGACCGGGACGAGGCGGCGCTCGGGCGGCTTGCCGACCACGCCGTCATCGCGATCGGCAACGCGAGCCTCCACGCCGAGACGGAGGCGCGGCGGCGCGAGGCCGAGAGCCTCGCCGAGCTCGGCCGGCTCATCTCGCAGTCCCTCGAGCCCACCGAGGCCGGTCAGCGCGTCGTCGAGAGCCTGAGCCGCCTGCTCGGCGCCGGCATGGCCACGCTCTACCAGATCAACACCGAGACCGGGGACTTCGTGCTGCTGGCCCGCGCCGGGAAGGAAGTCGACTGGAACCTGACGTTCCCGCGTGACGCCGGGACCGTCGGTCTCGCCGTGCGCGAGGGCGGCCCGGTATGCACCCCCGACATCCTCGCGGATTCCCGGATCTCGCTGGAGCCGGAGCGGCGCGCGCACCTGGAAGCCTTCGAGTATCGCGCCATCCTCGCCTTGCCCCTGGTCGTCGGCGACCGCATTTTCGGCGCGATGTCCGCGCACGGGTTGACCGGTCGCGTCTTCAGCGCGGACGAGATCCGGTTGGCTCAGGCGTTCGTCGACCAGGCCGCGATCGCGCTCGAGAACGCTCGGCTCTACGCTGAGACGACCCGCCGACGCTGGGAGGCCGAGGTCCTGGCGGACGTGGGGCGCCTCGTCACCGAGGCGCTCGACGCCGACCAGGCGGCCCGCCGGATCGCCGACTGCCTGCGGGCGCTCCTGGGCGGGGTCACGTGCTCGCTCGCGCACTACGATCACACGGGAGCGCTGGTGGGTCGGAGCGTCTCCGGCGACGGCGTCATCGGCGAGATGGCGTTCCCGCCCGGCACCGGCGCCAGCGGCCGCGCCGTGGCCACCAGGCGACCGATCGCCACCACCAACATTCTCGTCGACCCGCGCATCACCTTGACACCCGAGCAGCGTGCGGTCATGGAGACGCGCCCGTACCGGTCGGTGCTCGCGCTGCCGATGATCGTCCACGATCGGGTCGTCGGCGCGATCGCGGTCGGCGACCGCGAAGGGCGCGTCTTCGACGTCGACGAGATGCGGCTGGCCCAGACGTTCACCGATCAAGCCGCGATGGCGCTGGAGCGATCGCGGTGGTTCCGGGATGCCGAGCAGCGGCGACGGGAAGCCGAGGTCCTCGCCGACCTCGCGAGCCAGATCACCGCATCGCTGGACCTCGACACGATCCTCCGTCGCGTCAGCGAAGGCGCGCGCGAGCTGTGCCAGGCGGATCTGAGCGAGATCGCGATCCGCGACAGCGACGACAACGCGATGGTCATGCGTCCGTCGGGCACCCGTCAGCGCCACCTCGGAACGCGGATCGAGCCGGGCCGCGGCGCCGGCGGGCAGGCTCTCCTCCACGGCAAGCCGTTCCGCACGACCGACTACGCGAACGATCCACGGGTCAGCGATCACTTCAAAACGGTGGCGGCGGGCGAGGGGGTCGTGGCGGTGCTCGTCGTGCCGATCCAGACCGAAGAGCGGATCGAGGGGCTGCTCTACGTCGAGAACCGAATGGCGCGCCCCTTCACCGACCGGGACGAGGAGCTCCTGACGCGACTGGCCGCGCAGGCGGCGATCGCAATCCGCAACGCCCAGCTCGTCGAGGCCCAGCGCGTCCACCAGGGGCGACTCGAGGCGCTGCTGGACGTGAGCCGCCAGCTGTCGAAGGTTCAGCCGACCGAGGAGCTCCTGGGGGCGATTGCCGCGGCGTGCGGACAGGTGCTCCGCTCGGAGTCCGTCGGGTTCGGGCTCGTGGAAGGAGACGACCTGGTCGAGGCGGGGGTGTGGGGCGATACGGACATCACGCTGACGACGAAGCGGGTCAAGATCAACGAGTGTCTCAGCGGGCACGTCGCCACGCTCGGCACGCCGCTACGGGTCAACGATTTCAGCAGCGATCCGCGCGGTAACCCCGAGCGGATCCGAGCGGCTCGTCAGCTCGGCTATCGCTCGTTTCTGGGGGTGCCCGTCAAGGTCGGCGAGCGGGTCGTCGGCGTGCTCTCGATCCGGACGCGCCGGCCGGAGGGGTTCTCCGAAGAGGACGAGACGACCGCGACGGCGTTCGCGTCGCAGGCGGCCACCGCGCTCGACAACGCGCGTCTCTTCCAGCAGGTTCAGATCTCCGCCGAAGAGGTGTCGCGCGCCAAGGACGCCCTGCTCCAGGCCCAGAAGATGGAGGCGATCGGCCGGCTCGCCGGCGGCGTCGCCCACGACTTCAACAATCTGCTGACGATCATCCACGGCCGGTGCGAGATCCTCCTCAAGCGCCTGGAACCCGGCACCAAGCCGATACAGGACATGGAGCTGATCCAGCGCACCGCGCTGCGCGCCGCTGCGCTCACCAAGCAGCTCCTGGCGTTCAGCCGTCAGCAGGTCCTCCAGCCCCAGATCCTCAGCGTCAACGCCGCCGTCAGTGACTCGGTGTCGATGCTGCGGCGTCTGATTGGCGAGGACATCACGCTGGTGACCCTGCCCGGCGCTCCGCGCGACAGCGTGAAGGCGGATCGCACTCAGCTCGAACAGGTGCTGATGAACCTGGCGATCAACGCGCGGGACGCGATGCCGCGCGGCGGCCGGCTCGTCATCGAGACCGCCGAGGCGGAGCTCGACGAGGTGTTCGTGCGCGAGCACCCGGATGCCAGCATCGGCCCCCACGTGAGGCTCTCGGTCGCCGACGACGGCATCGGGATGAGCCCCGAGGTGGTGGCGCGCATCTTCGAGCCGTTCTTCACCACCAAGGACAAGGGGCGCGGCACCGGGCTCGGGCTCTCGATGGTCTACGGCATCGTCAAGCAGCACAACGGATGCATCGGGGTGCGGAGCGTCGTGGGCAAGGGCACCGCGTTCGACATCTACTTGCCGCACGTGGACGAGAGCACGGTGGAGCCGGCGGAGCCGGAGGTCGAGCGGCGCAGCACCACCGAGGGCACCGAGACGATCCTGCTCGTCGAGGACGAGGCCGACGTCCGCGAGCTGGCGCGGGAGATCCTCGAGATGGCGGGCTATACGGTGCTGGAGGCCCCGACCGGGACCGACGCGCTCCGCCTGTGCGCCCAGCACCGGGACGAGATCTGCCTGCTGCTCACCGACGTCGTGATGCCGCAGATGAGCGGGCCGGACCTGGCGCGTCAGGTCGAGGAGATCCGCCCGGGCACCAAGGTGGTCTACATGTCGGGATACACGGACGACGCGCTCGGCCACCACGGCGTGCTGGACCCGGGCATCGTCCTGCTGCCCAAGCCGTTCACGCCCGACGGGCTCCTGAGGGGCCTGCGGCAGGCGCTCGACGCGCCGGCCCCGGGCGCCTGACTCAGCGGACCCTCTTCGTCCCGCCCACGACCGGAGCCTGCGGGTCCATCACGAAACGGATCCGCGGCAGGTCCGTGTCGCACGTCGAGGCACTCGCCGAGATCGGCGTCGTCAGTTTGACCGCTGCGGCGTTCCAGGCAGCGGCGTCGAACCGACCCACCTGAGCCCGGCCGCGCGCGGCGTGGTGGATCGTGTAGTGCGGATCCACCTGGATGAGCTGCGTGGCTCCGTCCACGCGAGCGAGCGTGACGGCGTGGATGTACTGGAGATCGCCGCCCGCGACGACCTCCGGATCGACCACCGCCAGCTCGAGGATCGTCTCCCCGCCGCGCCGCACGGTCGACGCGACCCGGTCGTGATAGCGCCGGAGCGCGATCTCGCCTCGCACCGCCGGGTAGCCCCAGCGCTCGCGGAGCGCGGCCACGGCGGCTTCGGTCGAGGCGACCGCGCCCAGGACGTATCCGCGCGGATGAACGCCCGCGCGCGCCATCAACCGCAGCTGCGCCAGGTCGAAGGGCCCGACCGGGCTCTCGGGATACCGCGTCACCACGAACGTCACGTACTCGGGTATCGCGGGGTGCAGCGCGCGGGGCAGGAGCGTGCGGGTGCCGTCGGCGACTTCGTAGGCCAGCTGGACGATCTCCGCCCTCGGGACCTCCCACGCCTCGGTGTCGAGGTCGCGAAGCCGCGGCAGCGCCGGAGCGACCGCGTCGAGCTCGAGCTCGCCGAAGAGCGGCATCAGTCCTTGCGCCCGTTGAACGCGGGCATGACTTCGCGCCCGAAGAGCCGGAGGCTCGCCAGCACCTCGGCCTGCGGGATCATCTCCGCGGTGTTGACGAGGAAGTTCACGCGGTCCACGCCGACCGACTCCCACCGCTTCAGCGCGCGCATGATGCGCTCGGGGCCGCCGAGGCAGAGGCCCTCGCCGGCTTGCTCCCCGCTGTCGGGGCCGGTCGCCTGACGGCGCAGCTGCGGCAGGAGCCCCAGCGACGGGTAGGATTTGGATGGATAGGTCTCGCGGACCGAGATGAGCTGCGTGGCCAGATAGTTGAAGTAGTCCGCCATGCGCCGGCCGGTCTTGAGGCCGGCGGCCTCGTCCTCGTGGCAGTAGAGGAAGTTGACGGTCGAGACCTGGTCGTTCACGAACTCGCCGACGGGCTCACAGAGCTGGATCCGCCGGCGGTACTCGGCGATGCGCTTTTCCTGCTCGGCGAACTGGCCGAACGTGAGCCCGAGGCTGCCGAGGCCGCGGTCGGCGGCGTCGAGCTCGGTGCCCGGACTGGTCACGGCCACCCACATCGGCGGGTGCGGGCGCTGGTACACCTTGGGCAGGATCATCCGTCGCGGCATCGACCAGAACTCTCCTTGGAACTCGAACTTCTCGGACGTCCACATCCTCGGCAGGCAGCGCACGAACTCGTCCCAGCTCTTCTTGGTGTCGTCGGGGCTGGCGTTGAACCCGGCCAGCTCCGTCCACGTGGCCGAGCGGCCGGTGCCGACCTCGACGCGGCCGCCGGAGAGAATGTCCAGCACCGCCGTCCGCTCCGCGATCTTGATCGGGTGGTTGAACTGCGGCACGCACACCACGATCCCGAACCCGACGCGGATCCGCTTGGTCAGCATCGCGCACGCGGTCAAGAACAACTCGGGCGCCGGACAGTGGGAGTACTCCTCGAGGAAGTGGTGCTCGACCGCCCACACCTGGTCGAATCCCAGCTCGTCGGCGAGCTTCACCTGCTCGAGGGCGTTCTCGTACACGGTACGCTCCGAGTCACGGGTCCACGGACGCGGTACCGACAGCTCGTAGAAGAGGCCGAATTTCATGCGCGTGTCTTCCTCGCGCGGGCATGGCTCGATAGCCCGCGCTCCCAGAGATATTCCTGCTCGCCCAGGTGCTTGCCGACCCAGCGCCCGAGCACGAAGAACGCGTCGCTCAGCCGGTTCAGGTAGCGGAGCGTCCACTCGCCGACCGGCTCGACGCGCGAGAGCGCCAGCAGCTCGCGCTCAGCGCGGCGGCACACGGTGCGGGCCTGGTGGAGAAATCCGTGGATCCGACCGCCGCCCGGCAGGATGAAGGACTTGAGCGGAGGCAAATCTTTTTGACACCGGTCCATCAGGGCCTCGAGCTCCTTCACCTCGCCCTCGCTCATCCGGAACATGCCCTCGTACGCGGCGTCGGGCGGCGTCGCCAGCTCGCTGCCGAGGTCGAAGAGCTGGTTCTGGATCTTTCTGAGCACCTCGTCGAGCCAGCGGTGCCGCTCGCCCTCGGCGAGCCGCTCGGCGTTGAAGACCCGCGCTAGCCCCACCACCGCGTTCAGCTCGTCGACGGTCCCGTAGGCGACGATCCGCGGCGAGTCCTTGGGGACACGCTTGCCGCCGACCAGCGCGGTCTCGCCCTTGTCGCCGGTTCGCGTGTACACGCGCGTGATGCTGATGGTCATAGGACCTCCTGGAAAATCATAGACTCGCCTCGCCGGTCGAACCGGCTCGGCTCGTACTGCCACTGCCGCCTGTCGGTATTCTACTTGAACGGAGTGGGAGGCTCGGGGATGATCGTGGCGTGAGATCCCGCGCGCGGGCGGTGCTCGCGGCCGCCTGTAGCATCCACTTCGTCCACGACGGATTCTCCGACATCCTCTACGTGCTGCTACCGCTGTGGGCGTCCGAGTTCGGGCTGAGCTTCGCGCAGGTCGGGATGATCCGCACCGCCTACAGCGGCGGGATGTCGGCGTTTCAGATCCCGGCCGGCCTCCTCGCCGAGCGCTTCGGGGAGCGGTGGCTGCTGGCGCTCGGCACCGCGGTGACCGCGGGCGGCTTCATCGTGGCCGGCGCGACGGGCAGCTTTCTGTCGCTGCTGGCGGTGCTCCTGATCGCGGGGCTCGGCTCGGGGGTGCAGCATCCGTTGTCTTCTTCCATCGTCGCGAAGGCGTACGAGACCGGGCCGCGGCGCGCGGCGCTGGGCACTTACAACTTCTCGGGCGACCTCGGCAAGGTCGCGGTCCCCTTCGTGGTCGCGTTCGCGGCGAGCGTCGTCGGGTGGCGCTGGGCCGGCGCGGCATACGGCGTCCTCGGCATCGCGGCGGCGATCGCGATCTTGCTGGCGCTGGCGCGCCTCGACACGGGCATGCCGGGCGTGGACGACGGCTCCACGGCGCCGGGCGCCGTGAGCTCGGGCTGGGGCATCCGCGACCGGCGAGGCTTCCAGGCGCTGACCGCGATCGGCATGATCGACAACGCGACGCGCACCGGCTTCCTCACCTTCCTGCCGTTCGCGCTGATGGCGAAGGGCTCCTCGGTCGCGGGGGTCGGAACGGCGCTCGCGCTGCTCTTCGCGGGCGGCGCCGCCGGCAAGTTCGCCTGCGGCCTCGTCGCCGAGCGGCTCGGCGTGATCCGGACGGTCGTGCTCACCGAGGGCGCGACCGCGCTCGGCATCCTGGCGATCATCGCGTCGCCGCTGCCGCTGGCGCTCGCGATCCTGCCACTGATCGGCGTGGCCCTCAACGGAACCTCGTCCGTCCTCTACGGCACGGTCGCCGATCTCGTGAACGCCGACCGGCGCTCGCGCGCGTACGGGCTCTACTACACGACCACCATCGCGGCGTCGGCGCTGGCGCCCTCGCTCTACGGGATCCTGGGCGACCTCGCCGGCGTCACGCTCACGCTCGTGATCGTCGCCGCCATCGTGCTGACGACGATCCCGCTCTGCCTGGCGCTGCGGGATTCCGTTGCTGAGCCGGCGCGTGTTTGACATGGAGTAGCCCCGGCAGTCCAGGTTCGCATGTGGGATGAGGTGAGAATTCGAAACGTCACCGCCGGCGTCATGCTCTTTTCGCTCATATTTGCCGCCATAGCTTGTCGCCAAAGCCCTCACGTGGAACCGTGGCTCATCGATGCGAGGAGCTATATCGACGCGGACGCACTCATGCTCCAGACGGCGACAGAGGCCACCTTCTCGCAGAACTACGACCTGCGAGCCAAAGCGGAGTCGCTTCTCGTAAAAGACACCGCGCCTTCGATCTCGACCCTCGTCGCCTTGTTACGCTCAACGGACGACCTCGACAGGAAAGTCGCGCTTGTCACCATCATGGCGGCGCGAAACAGCACCAGCGAATTGTTCACCACCATCCTGGCGCGCTATCATGTCAAAGACGATTTCTTTACCAAGTTCTACGGCCAGCGCTGCTTTCAGAACCTGAGTGACTCTCAGATCACGACGTTTCAGGACAAGCTCGTATCCATATTCGCCTCGGAGAACAATGAGGTCGTCATCGTGAGTGGCATGCCGACTTTGATCGGTGGCGTCCCCATTCATGTGGAAAAAGGAAATGGCGCATTCTTCCGGTTGGTGAAGTGCACGACCAGCCGGCCGCCCTGGCAGGCGGCCACCGGAGGAACGCGCCGTGAGAAAGCGTACCAGCAAGTCGGTCGGAGCGCATGAGCTTGAGCCCA